>NZ_CABFPH010000010.1 GCF_902141845.1 Methylobacterium symbioticum
GAGATCGGGCCGCCGCCGCGCCGCCTCCGCCGCCGCGGCGAGCAGCCCGAGACCGGCCGCGCTGGAACCCGCCGCGACGACGATCCCCGCGCGCGGCCCCGCCTCGGGCCGCGGCCCGCCCTCGTCCACGTAGCCGGTATAGGCGAGCCGCGGGGCGAGGCCGTCATCGACCGGCCAGGAGGCGTCGAGGGCGGCGAGCGCCGGATCGCCGTGGACGAGCACGCCGTCGTAGAGATCGGCCACCCGCGCATGGGCCTCGGCCGCCTTCGCGGGCCGGTCCGGCGGCACCAGGATGTCGCGCAGGGAGGCGAGGATCAGGGGCCGGGGCCGGCGCGCCCGCGCGGCCTCGACGAGGGCCAGGAACTCGCCCGCCAGCGCCCGCCGGCCGAAGGGGAACAGCTCGGTGACGACCGCGTCCGGCGCGATGTCGGCGAGGGCACCGAGCAGGGCCTCGCGCCGGCGCGCCAGCAGCGCCGCATCGGCCGGGCGCCCGGCGCTGTCGAGCAGATCGGAGAAGGCGGTGCCGCGGATGTGCAGCGGCTCGAGCTGGAGGAGGCGCACGCCGTCGAGCCGCACCAGGGGCGACGGATTGCCCCCGCTCGCCAGCATCACCGCGTGGCCCTCCGCCGCCAGCGCGCGGGCGAGCGCCGCCGCGCGGGTGAGATGGCCCGCCCCGAGGAGATGCGTGACGGCGATCAGCACGCGCACGCGCGCACCTCCTCCGTCGGGATGGATGGCTGGACCGGGACGATCCCGGCGCTCGCGGCGAGCCGCGCGGCGATGGCGTCGATGCCGGCCGCCATCGCGAAATCGCGCACGAGCCGGGCGCGGGCGGCCAGCGCGAGGCGCCGCCGCAGCCCGGGATCGCCCGCGAGATCCCGCAGGGCCTGCGCCAGGGCCGCGGGGTCGCCCGGCGGCACGAGCAGGCCGTGCGTCCCCGAGGCGATGAATTCGGGCGTGCCGGCAAAGGCCGTGGCGAGGATCGGCAAGTCCTGGCTCGCCGCCTCCATCAGGACGTTGGGCAACCCGTCGCGGTCGCCGCCCGGGGCGGATTTGGTCGGCAGCACGAACAGGTCGGCCGCCCGCATCGCCGCGATCACCGCCGGCTGGGCGAGCGCGCCCTGGAACCGCACGCGTGCGCCGAGGCCGAGACGCGCCGCCCGGGCTTCGAGATCGGCGCGCAGCGCGCCGCCGCCGATCAGGGTGAGCTGCCAGTGCAGGTCCGGCAGCCGCGCCAGGGCATCGAGCAGGTCGTCGTGCCCTTTCTTGGCGACGAGCCGGCCGACGCAGACGAGGCGCAGCGGATCGGCCGGGTCGCTTCCATCCCGGGCCGGGCGGACGGGCGGCGGCGCGGGGAAGCGGGCAAGGTCGAGGCCGTGATAGGCGAGGAAGAGGCGGCTCCTGCCTTCGTCATTCACCGGGGACGGAAGCCCGCCATCAGGGTTCGCCTGCGAACCGCGACAGGCCCCCTCTCCCGTTCGGGAGAGGGCTGGGGTGAGGGATGAGACGTTTTCGGAAGGGTCGCGACGGTGACGCGGTTCCGGCTCCGCTCCGTCCGTCGAGTTCTCGACCCTCACCCTGTCCCTCTCCCGAACGGGAGAGGAGACCTGCGCCTCGTCTGAAACCGTCGCCCCCCGCTCGCTGAGGGGCGCATGGGTCGACAGCCCCTCCAGGCGCGCGAGCCCGTCCCGCGTGCAGGTCACGCCCCAGGCGGCGTCGGCGAGCTTCTCCCGAAGCTCCCAATCCGGGGTGGTCCAGATGTCCTTGGCGTGGGCCGAGAAGCTCCAGGCGCGGCCGGTCAGATGCGCCGCGTAGCGGGCGACGCTCGCGGGCGTGTGCAGGAAGTGGACGTGGATATGCGTCACCGCCTCCGGCAGCTCGCGGGCGAGCACCAGGGCCTGGCCGAGGCGGCGCAGGCGCGAGGCGCTCGGATCGCGCAGCAGGTCGCGGGCGAACAGGCCGAGCAGGCTCGGGAAGCGCCGTCGCCGCAGGGCGCCGCCGAGCCCCGCCAGCACCCGGAGCGGCGCGTCGCGCAGGTATTCGGGCAGGTAGGTCACCGGCGCGCGGATCGCCGCGTGCATCGGATGGCGTGCATCGTCGGTGGGATGCCGCAGCGACCAGATCGCGAGGGGCAGCCCCCGCGCCTCCAGCGCCAGGAGCTCCTGCGCGATGAAGGTCTCGGACAGGCGCGGATAGCCCTTCATCACCACGGCGATGCGGGGCGCGCTCATGACACGGCCTCCGGAAGAGGCTCCGGGACGGCTTCCGCGACCGCATCGGGCAGGCGCGCGCCGCTTGGCCCGACCAGCGCCCGCACCCGCGCCACGATCGCGTCGAGCCCGTCGAGGAGGCCCGGCACCACCATGCGCGAGGGCTCGGGCTGCACCGGCAGGGCGCGCAAAGCCGCCGCCATGCGCTCCGGCGCGCGGCCCCCGGCCTCGCTCAGCACGCGCACCAGCCCCAGTGCCTCGGCGGCCCGCGCCCGGATCTCCTGCTCGCGCCGCGGCTCGGTGCGCGGCACCAGCACCGCGCGCTTGTCGAAGGAGAGAATCTCGCAGAACGTGTTGTAGCCGCCCATGGCGACGATGCCCGCGGCGCGCTGCATCAGCCGCTCGATCTCGCTGTCGAAGGTGATGGCCGAGAGGCGCCCCGGAAGCCGCGCGATCCGGGCGAGGAAGGCGGTCCGCGTCTCCACGTCGAGGAACGGGCCGAAGGCGATGAGGGCGGGCAGCGGGATGCCCGGATCCGCCTCGTAGGCCGCGACGACCCAGTCGATCAGCGCCGCGCCGTCCCCGCCCCCGCCGGGCGTGACCAGCAGGAAGGGCGCCTCGGCGAGCGGCGGCCAGGCCCGGCCGGGGCTCGGTGGCGGCAGGTCGCGGCGCAGGTAGCCGGTATAGATCAGCCGGTCCGCGATGCCCGGGTCGAGATCGAGCCCTTCGAGCGGCCGGTGGATGCGGGCCACGCCGTAGACCCAGACCTCGTGATAGAGCCGCGCCAGCGCCTCGCCCGCCCCCTTCCGCGCCCATTCGGGTGCGAGGAGCACGGGATCGTCGAGGACGTCGCGCAGGCCGAGGACGAGGCGGGCGCCCTCCGCCGCCGCCCGTTCCAGCATGCCCAGGATCTCGCCCTGGAAGCCGGTCGGCTCCTTGTCCACGATGACGAGGTGCGGCCGGACGCTCTCGGCGGTGCGCGCGATGAGCGCGGCGCGCGCGGCCACGGTCTCGGAGAGCGCCCGGCCGGGCTCCAGGCTGGCATAGCCGCCGTCGACCCGCTTGGTGACGGCCGGGATCCGCACGGCCGAGACGCCGGGCGCGAAGGCGAACCGGTCCGCCACGGGCGAGCCCGAGACCACGACCACGCGGGCGCCGAGCGCCCGGGCCACGGCGTTGGCGAGGGTCCTGGAGCGGCGCAGATGGCCGAGCCCGAAGGTGTCGTGGCTGTAGATCAGGATGCGGCAGGGCTCGCCGGGGCCGGGAGGCGATGGGCGCAAGGCGGTCAACGGGCCTTCTCCGCAGCCGGAGCACGGCCCCGTGTTGCATAACCCGGGCCGCTCCGCCACAGGGCGGGCGTAGCCCGGCTGTGCGCGGCGCGACATTCCCGTCGCGCCGATGCACCGACCAATCGTAGAACGAAGGCGAAGCCCGCCGCGCCGCGATTCAGGTCCGGCCGCGTCGCGACCGGGCCGGATTCCGTGTCTCCGTCTCGACGCGCCCGTCCCCGCCGAACCGGCAGCCAGTCCGGGAGCGTGCGCTCCAGGCATTCCAAGGTCCCGATGCGCGATCTCGAACCGACATTGTTCGGATACATCTGGCGCTACTCCCGGCGCGATCAGGTCGCGATCTGCCTCGTCGTCCTCGCCTCCCTACCCTTCTACTTCGCATCTCTCGACCTGCCGCGGCGCATCGTCAACGACGCGATCACCGGCAAGGCCTTCGAGAAGGGCAACACCACCACCTCGTTCCTCGACATCACCGTGCACTGGCCGGCCTGGCTCGGCGGCGGGGCGACGCAGCTCTTCTCCGGTTTCTCGGTCGGGCGGCTGGAGCTGCTGCTCGGCCTGTCCAGCCTGTTCCTCACGCTCGTCCTGATCAACGGGGCGTTCAAGTTCTGGATCAACCTGCAGAAGGGCGTGCTCGGCGAGCGCATGCTGCGCCGCCTGCGCTTCCAGCTCTTCTCGCTGATGCTGCGCTTCACCCCCGAGGCCCAGGGCGAGGTGAAGGCCTCGGAGACCGCCACCATCATCCGCGACGAGGTCGAGCCGATCGGCACCTTCATCGGCGACGCCTTCGTGGTGCCGGCCTTCCTCGGCACCCAGGCCGCGACGGCGCTGACCTTCATCCTGATGCAGAACGTCTGGCTCGGCCTCGTGGCCGGCGGCATGGTCGGCGTGCAGATGATCGTCATCCCGCGCCTGAGGCGGGAGATCATCCGCCTGAGCCGCCGCCGGCAGCTCGCCTCGCGCAACCTCGCCGGCCGGATCGGCGAGGTGCTGGAGGGGCTCGACGCGGTCACGGCCAACGGCGCGGGACGGTGGGAACAGGCCGAGATCGGGGGGCGCCTTCACGGGCTCTACGACCTGCGCCTGCGCATCTACCGGCGCAAATTCGCGGTCAAATATCTGAACAACCTGCTCGCCCAGATCACGCCGTTCCTGTTCTACGCGATCGGCGGCCTGTTCGCCCTGAAGGGGCAGCTCGATATCGGCCAGCTCGTGGCGGTGCTCGCCGCCTATCGCGACCTGCCCCCGCCTCTCAAGGAGCTGATCGACTGGGACCAGCAGCGCCTCGACGTGGAGGTGAAGTACGAGACCGTCGCGGCCCATTTCGCCGCCCACCGCCTGCGCCCGCCCGAGCCGGACGCGCCCGCGCCGCCGCAGCTCGGCAGCCCGCTGCGCGTGGAGGGCGTGACGCTGCGCGATCCGCATGACGGCCGCAGCGTCGAGATCGAGGGCTTCACCGCGGCGCTGCCCGCCCGCCTCGCGCTGACCTCGCCCGGCAGCGCGCTGGCCCGGCAGCTCGCCGTCGCGATCGTCGGCCTGCAGCGGCCGGTCGCGGGCAGCATCCGGATCGGCACCACCGACCTCGCCGCCCTCTCCACCACGGCGCTCGCGCAGCGCATCGCCTATCTCGACGCGCAGCCAGTGCTGTTCCCGGGCTCCCTGCGCGACAACCTGCTCTACGGCCTGCGCTGGCGCCCGGGATCCGAGCGCCGTCCGACGGAGGCCCGCCGGGCCGAGGCCCTGCGCACCGGCAATCCCGCCGAGACGGTGGATCAGGATTGGATCGACTACGCCGCTCTGGGGCTGACCGACGCCGCCGATCTCGACCAGCGGCTGCTCCATCTCCTCGGCCGGCTCGGGATGGAGGACGACCTCTACCGCTTCGGCCTCGGCGCCCTCAGCTCCGTCACCCATGAGACGCCGGCCGGGCAGCGCATGATCGAGGCGCGTGCCTATCTGCGCGAGCATTTCGCGGAGGCCGGGCTCCAGGGCCTCGTCATTCCCTTCGCGCGGGGCAGCTACAACGCGCAGGCGAGCGTCGCCGAGAACCTGCTCTTCGGCGTGCCGGACGATCCCGCGCTGCTGGGGCCGGCGCTCGCCCGGGACGCGCGCCTGCGCGTCGCCCTGATCCGGGCGGGCCTCTACGACGATCTCGCGCAGATGGGCGTGCGCATCGCGCGCACCCTCACCGAGATCTTCCGCGGCCTGCCCCCGGGCCACGGCCTGATGCGGCGCTTCTCCCTGGTCGATCCCGAGGCGCTGCCGGAACTGGAACGGCGGCTCGCCGGGATCGGCCTCGGCGACAGGCCCGCGCGCGCCGACGAGGCGACCTTCCTGGAACTCGCCCTCCCCTATGTCGAGCCCCGCCAGAGGCTCGGCCTGCTCACGCCCGCCCTGAAGGCGCGCATCGTCGGAGCCCGCGGCTTCGTGCAGGCGGCGCTGGCAGGCCGGAACGGCCGCGGCATCGAGCCCTACGATCCAAGCCGGATCAATCCGCGCAGCTCCATCCTCGACAACCTCCTGTTCGGCCGCATCGACACCGCGCGCATGCGCGGCGAGGCCGAGATCCGGGCCCAGGTCCGCGCCGCGGTGCGCACCTTCGGCCTGGAGGACGGCATCCGCCGGCGGGGACTGGAGTTCCAGGTGGGCAATCGCGGCCGCCTCCTCGATGCACGCCAGCAGGCCGCGGTGGGGCTGGCGCGGGCGTTGCTGCGCCGGCCCGAGATCCTGGTCGTGGACGGCTGGAGCGCGCTGCGGGATTGCGGCCTCGCCGCCCCCGCGGAAGCGATGGTCGCGGAGATGCCGGGCGCGAGCCTGATCGCGGTGGTGGGCAGCGCCGCCGAGGCGGACGACTTCCCCGCGCGGGTGACGGTGCGGCCGGCGGGGCCGCCGCGCGCGGCCTCGACCTGAGGCCGTTCGGTCCGGGTTTCCAAAGGCCTCGAGGCCTTTGGAAGCCCGGTTCAGACGCCCCGGCGCGCCTCGAGCTTGGCGAGTTCCACGGCGGCGCGCAGCTCGATATCGGCGATGAGGGCATCGAGGCGCGGATCGCCCGAGGAGCCGGCCCGCTCGGCGAGGCGGCCGGCGATGGCCGAGAGATCCTGGACGGCGACGCGGCCGGCGAGCAGCGCCGCCTTCAGCCGGTCGAGCCCGTCGAGGAGGTCGTGGCCGCGCCGGGCGAGGCGGCGGCGCCGCTCCTGGGGCGTGTCGGCCTCGTTCTGGAGGAGGAGCACCGCGTCGAGGCCCGCGAGCGTCGCGGCAGCCGGCGCCGAGCCGGCGGCGCCGGCCTGAGCCGTGGCGCCGGAGCCGCCGAGGCTGAAGCTCTGGCCGCCCTCAGCCCGGCGCGTCCCCGCGACGGTGGCCGCCTGGGGCGTCACTCGATTGTCGACACGCATGGTTGCACCGCTCCGGACGCGCACGGCGCCCCGTCGGGACAGTCGCGGCGACAGGGTTAACCGCGGGTAAACGACCCGGCAGAACCTGCCGGGGCGGCACGAACTGCGCGGACGCGATCGACCGCGCCGGCCCCGTCCTTCCGAGCAAATGCGAGCCGGGCCAAGGGTTTGAGGACAAGACCGGCCCTGGCACGCGGCTGGCAAGGGGTCGGCCATGGTCCGTCCGCGAAGCCCGACATGCCGTCCGTCCCGACCCGTCTGATCTCCCTCCTCGGCCTCGTCGCGCTCCTCCTGTTCGCGGCGGGCCCGGCCTCGGCCCTGTCGCGGGTGAAGGACCTCGCCTCGATCGAGGGCGTGCGCCAGAACCAGCTCGTCGGCTACGGCATCGTGGTCGGCCTGAACGGCACCGGCGACACGCTCAACAACATCCCCTTCACCAAGCAGTCCCTGCAGGCGATGCTGGAGCGGCTCGGCGTGAACACCCGCGGCGCCACCATGCGCACGCAGAACCTCGCCGCGGTGATGGTGACGGCGAGCCTGCCGCCCTTCGCGGCGCAGGGCACGCGCATCGACGTCACCGTCTCCTCGCTCGGCGACGCCAAGTCGCTCCAGGGCGGCACGCTCCTCGTCACGCCGCTTCTGGGCGCCGACGGCGAGGTCTACGCGCTGGCGCAGGGCTCCGTGGCCATCGCCGGCTTCGCGGCGGAGGGCGACGCGGCCAAGATCACCCGCGGCGTGCCGACCAACGGGCGCATTTCGAACGGCGCCAATATCGAGCGCGAGATCGCCTTCAAGCTCAACGACGCGCGCTCCCTGCGGCTCTCGCTCCGGAATCCCGACTTCACCACCTCGAAGCGGATCGCCGCCGCGATCAACGACTTCATGGGCTCCGACACGGCCGAGCCGGCGGACCCGGCCACCGTCACCATCCAGATCCCGGCCCGCTACAACGGCAACATGATCCGCCTCATCACCGAGGTGGAGCAGCTCAAGGTCGAGCCGGACCAGACCGCGCGGGTGGTGGTGGACGAACGCTCCGGCATCATCGTGATGGGCCGCGACGTGCGCGTCTCCACCGTTGCGATCGCCCAGGGGAATCTCACGGTCACCATCACCGAGCAGCCGCAGGTGAGCCAGCCGAACCCGCTCTCGAACGGCCAGACCGTGGTGGTGCCGCGCACCGGCGTGAAGGTCGATACGGGGGACGGCAACAAGCTCGCCCTCGTCAAGGAGGGCGTGACCCTGCGCGAGCTGGTGGATGGGCTCAACGCCCTCGGCGTCGGCCCGCGCGACCTGATCTCGATCCTCCAGGCCATCAAGGCGGCAGGCGCCCTGCAGGCCGATATCGAGCTGATGTGATGAACCCGATTGTCCAAGCCGGGAGGGCCTGACCGTGCTGCCGCTCGCCACCTTCGCCGCCACCGCCGCCATCGGCGTCGGCAAATCCATCGCCGGCTCGGTCACCGAGTCCCTGGCCAAGCCCGGGGCCGCCGCCTCCGGCCCAAACGCGGCCAAGCTGCGCAAGACCGCCACCGACTTCGAATCGATGTTCCTCGAATCCTCCCTCGACCGGATGACCCAGTCCGAGGGCACCGAGGGGCCGCTCGGCGAGAACGGCACCGGCGGCGGCGTCTGGCGCTCGATGCTGACCAAGGAATACGCCCAGCAGATCGTGAAGAGCGGCGGCGTCGGCATCGCCGATCAGGTCTTCCGCGAGATGATGAAGCTGCAGGGCGCGAGCGGAGGCGGCAATGGCTGAGCCGGTCCGGACCCCGATCGCCGACAGGGCGGGCGCCGAGGCGCTCGTCGCCGAGGTCGGCGCCGCGATGCGGGCGCTCGAGACGGTGCTCGCCGCCGAGAGCGAGGCGGTCCGCGCGGGCCATCTGCGCCAGGGTCTCGCCGAGCCCGAGCGCAAGGGCGCGCTCACGGCTACCTACATGCAGGAGCTGGAGCGGGTGAAGGCCAACGCGGTGGCGCTCGCCCGCTTCGCGCCGCAGGGCGTCGAGCGGCTGCGCGCTGAGCACCGGCGCTTCATGGAGGCGGTCGAGGCGAACCAGGCGGTGCTCGGCACCGCGCGCAGCGTCACCGAGGGGCTGATCAAGGCGCTCGCCGCCGAGATGGGCAAGGCCTCGACCCCGACCGTCTACGGCGCGCCCTCGGTCGCGCCCTCGCCCTACGGACGCAGCCCGCGCAGCGGGCCGCTCGTGCTCTCGCGGACTCTGTAGGCTCGGGCGCTCGCTCCACCTTCACGCCGCCCGGCAATGCCGGCAGACTGGCGCCGCGCGCATGGCCCGACCGAGGACCCGGATGGCACCGCAGGACCGAATCGCGATCTACGTCGATGCCGACGCCTGCCCGGTGAAGGACGAGGTCTACCGGGTGGCCGCCCGGTACGGCCTGCACGTATTCGTGGTGGCGAACAGCTTTCTCAACGTTCCGCGGGAGCCCTGGATCGAGCGCGTCATCGTCGGCGACCGTCTCGATGCCGCCGACGACTGGATCGCGGAACGGGCCGGCCGCGGCAGCGTCGTGGTCACCGCGGACGTCCCTCTGGCGAGCCGCTGCGTGAAGGCCGGCGCGACCGTGCTGTCGCCGGCCGGCAAGCCGTTCTCCGACGCCTCGATCGGCATGGCGCTGGCGACGCGCAACCTGATGCAGGACCTGCGCGAGGCCGGCGTCGTCACAGGCGGACCCAGGCCCTTCTCGGCCAAGGACCGATCCGCCTTTCTCGGCGCCCTCGACCAAGCCATCCGAAGAACCCGGCGTGCCCTGGATGCGACGGGTCCGGACCAACCTCCGGACGGAGCCGGCCGGGCCACGCCTACGCGGTCGGCGTGAGATCGTCGGCGGACCAGGTCTCGCGAACGTCGCCGACATCGACCTCGTAGGCTTCGCCCTGGTTCCAGACACCGACGACCGCCCCGACACGTCCGTCAGGCAACCGAACCAGATCGAGCAGCGCGAATGGAGAGAGCGTCATGAGCGTGTCCTCCCATTCCGTTAACGTGGACGCGCCGCATTCGATCCGGGCGTGCGCTCCGCCGAGGCGGATCCCGGTTCGGGCGGATGCGGACCGCACAGGGCGCGCGGAGGTCGGACTGCCCGGAGGCCAGCCCAGGAACGAGCGAGGGCCGCGACATCCCTCCGGAGGCCGGTCAGCCGCCCCGGCGATGCCTACATCCAGGGAAGGAAGGACAGGCTGGCCAGGGCGTCGTCGTCCAGAGGCCGCCATCCGAGGCGGCGCCGGACGGCCATGTAGAGCCCGACCAGGCCGGCGAGGCAGCCGAACAGCACCAGCATGAACAACCCCATGTTCCGGTTCGGCAATCCGGCCGCCGCCGCGATCACGACGGAGATCAGCAGAATGAGGCCGACCGGATGTTTCGGTCCGGCATAGCTGGTCGATGGCATCCTCGATCTCCCCGCCTATCGTGCGCGACAGTTCGGCCCGAACCAGGTGCCGCTTCGGACGTCGATGCCACCGCCGCTCCCGGCACCGCAGACCGGGAACGTCTTGTCGCCCGAGCGCTGCACGCTCAGAGCGCGGTAGAGTTCCCGCCGACGGTCGTCCTCGCGGTTCTGGGCGCTGATCCGCGCCTGCTGTGCCAGGCGCTCTTCGTGCCGAAGCATCTCGCGCTGCTGGGTCACATCCATCATGCACTGCGCGAACGCATCGGTACCCGGCTCGAAACCGAACTCGGCGCAGGTGGTCCGATCCATGGCCCGCTGCTCCTGCGGCGTCACGCAGGCCGACAGCGTCAGCGCACAGGCCCCCACCAGAGCGAGGTTCGCAAGGCCTCCGACGGAGCGCCGCGGCGAGGCTCCCCGGGCTCCTGACCGACGATCTTCGCACTCAACGCGTGACAGAATCTGCATCGAAAGTTCCTTGTCGGCCGCTTCGGAGAGGAGACTGAAGCGACGACCGGGACCATCGGGCGCCCAGGTGAACAATCCTTTCCAAGGTTTGGATAATATCGGTTTTCGTTACTCAGTGATTGAAGTCCTGCCGCCGGTTGTCCGATCGGGCATGCGCCATCGTCGCCTTCAAGCAGGTAGCCCGCGCATCGCTTGGCCCATCGGAGGCATCGTGCGGCGGCTCCGATCACGCCATGCTGGGCCGGCGATCACGCTCACGCCGGGCGACGGCACCCGCAATGGCCGACCCCTCTCCGGCCAAGAGGCAGCGAACCTCGGCCGCCGGTGCGGGACACCAAGACCGCTCGCGCCTCAGAAGCCGCGCTGCGCCCAGATTCAGGACGAGGCCACGGCCGAGGTCGGTCTCAGCCGGATCGCCGCCTCGGTCGCGGCCGGACGGCAGACACCGACCGTCGAGCGCGACATCGCACGCTGACGGGCGAATGATCCTGAATCAGGAAAACACGCCGGACCAGATCTGCAAGCCGCATCGCCGATGCCAGAAGCATCGAACGGTCAGATGGCCTCGGTGAGAAGAAGTAAGGTGGCGCGCCCGAAAGGATTCGAACCTCTGACCCCCAGATTCGTAGTCTGGTGCTCTATCCAGCTGAGCTACGGGCGCCTGCCTGGTCGGGGGAGCGGTGTGCCGCCCCGGCGACGAGGGGGTGTCTAGAGGGTCGCTTCGGGCTTGGCAAGCCCTGAATTGGCCGGGATGCGGAGAAGATCGCCGGAGGGCTGGAGGATCGGGCGGAGCGGGGTATCTTCCCGGACCATGACCTCAGCCCTCGCGACGGCCGGCTCCGCAACGGGACATCGGCGCATCCCCTCCGTGGAGCGCCTGCTGGCGCGGCCGGAGGCAGCGCCTCTCGCCGAGATGCATGGCCGGACGGCCCTGGTGGAGGCTCTGCGCGCGGTGCTCGACGGCATCCGGAGCGGCGCGGATCCGGCCGCGCCGGAGGAGGCCACGATCCTCGTTGCGGCCGGGCGTCGCCTCGCGGCGGAGCGGCAGCCCTCGCTGCGCCCGGTCTTCAACCTCACCGGCACCGTGCTGCACACCAATCTCGGCCGGGCGCTGCTGCCGCGGCAGGCGGTGGCGGCCGTGGCCGCGGTGATGGCCGGGGCCTGCAACCTCGAATTCGACCTCGCCAGCGGCGCGCGCGGCGAGCGCGACAGCCATGTCGAGGCGCTGCTCTGCCGGCTGACCGGCGCCGAGGCCGCGCTCGTCGTGAACAACAACGCGGCGGCGGTCTTCCTGCTCCTCAACGCGCTCGCCATGCGCAAGGAGGTGGTCGTCTCGCGGGGCGAGCTCGTGGAGATCGGCGGCTCGTTCCGCGTGCCCGACGTGATGGCCCGGGCCGGTTGCCGGCTGCGCGAGGTCGGCACCACCAACCGCACGCATCTGCGCGATTTCGCCGACGCGATCGGGCCGCGCACGGGCCTGGTGATGAAGGTCCACCCGAGCAATTACGAGATCCGGGGCTTCACGGCGCAGCCTGGCGAGGCCGAGCTGCACGCCCTCTGCCGCGAGCGCGGCGTGCCGCTGGCGCTCGATCTCGGCAGCGGCAGCCTCGTCGATCTGGCGCGCCACGGCCTGCCCCCGGAGCCCACCGTCCGCACGGCGCTCGCCGCGGCCGATCTCGTCACCTTCAGCGGCGACAAGCTGCTCGGCGCCGTCCAGTGCGGCGTCATCGCCGGGCGCGCCGACCTCGTGGCGCGCATCCGCAAGAGCCCGCTGAAGCGGGCTTTGCGCGTGGACAAGATGACTTATGCCGCCCTCGAGGCGACGCTGCGGCTCTACCTCCATCCCGAGCGCCTCGCCGCGGATCTGCCGACCCTGCGCCTGCTGACGCGTCCACAGGGCGACATCGCCGCCCAGGCCGAACGGCTCGCTCCGGAGGTGGCGCGGCGCCTCGCGGGCCGGGCTCAGGTGGGCACGGCCCCCTGTTCGAGTCAGATCGGATCCGGCGCGCTGCCGGTGGAGAGCCTGCCGAGCGCCGCGCTGGTCCTGTCCGCGCCGGACGGGTCGACGGGCCGCAAGGCCGGGGGCTGGAGCCGGCGGCTCGCCGCGGCGCTGCGCGCCCTGCCGGTCCCGGTGATCGGCCGGATCGCCGACGGTGCGGTCCTGCTCGACCTGCGCACCCTGGAGGACGAGCCCGGATTCCTGGCGAGCCTCGATGCGCTCGCCTTCTGAATCAACACATTATCGTATGTGCTGAAAGGCCCGGAAGAATTTCGCCTCTGGCGCGTGACGCGTCCTCTTGTATCGTGCCCTCTGGACGGAGCCGGCGCGAACGCGCAGGATCCGGGGCCGTCGCGAGCGGATGTCATGGTGCTTGTCGGAGACCTGAGACAGGAGGAGGCCGATCCCGCCGGGGATCCGCTGCTGCTCGACAACCAGCTCTGCTACGCCCTCTACGCAGCGGCGCACCGGATGACGAAGGCCTACCGGCCGCTCCTGGAGCGCATCGGCCTGACCTATCCGCAATATCTCGTCCTGCTCGTGCTCTGGGAGCAGGACCGGGTCACCGTCTCCGATATCGGACGGAGGCTCCGCCTCGATTCGGGCACCCTCACCCCCGTGCTCAAGCGCCTCGAGGCGGCCGGGCTGCTCCTGCGCAGCCGGCGCCAGTCCGACGAGCGCGAGGTCGAGATCGCGCTGACCCCACGCGGCGGCGCCCTCCGGTCGGAGGCCGTACAGGTGCGCGAGAGCGTGATGTGCCAGCTCGCCTTGAGCGAGCCCGAGGTGCGGGCCCTGCGGGCCGACCTCAACCACCTGATCGAGCGGCTCGGCGAGACCGAGTGAACGTGTGTTACGGACTCCGCTTGATCAGGGCGGGCTCCGTATCACCAAGCCCGCGACGCGTCCGAGCGAAGCCCAGATCCGCCATCCCGAAGGGATCAACCGGATTGGGTATGACGGGGCTTTGCCCCCTCGCCCCGCCGAAGGGATGATCCCTTCGGGATCCCGGACTTTTCGGATCGGGCGCCGCCTCATCCGGCGCGGGACAGGATCGCCCAGCCATGCGGCGGCAGGAGCGCGCGCGCGCCGGCCGCGCCCGGATCGATCACCTGACCGTCGCCCGCCTCGACACTGATCGCCTGGGGCGCGGGCAGGGCCGCGGGCGCATCGTCGAGATTGAGGGCGAGAACGAGATCCTGCCCGTCGCCCTCCAGCACCAGGACCATCTGGCGATTGGCGAGATGCGCGGTCCGCGCGCGGGCCCGGTGCAGCCAGGGATGGGCCCGGCGCAGGGCGGCGAGGTCCCGGTGCAGGCGGTGGAGCGGCCAGCCATCGGGCGGGAGGCCGTCCGGCAGGGGCGGGAATTCGGGGCGGATCGCGTCGTCCCCGCCGGCCCGCTCCTCCTTGATCCCCTGAAAGCCCTGCTCGTCGCCGGCATAGAGTGCCGGCGTGCCGCCGACCGTGAACAGGACGGCGAGCGCGTGCGGCAGGTGCCGCCGGTCGGCGAGCCGGCTCGCGATCCGAGTCACGTCGTGGTTGCCGACGAAGGTCAAGGGCACGAAGCGGTCGAGGAAGCCGTTATGCCGGTCGAGGGCGTGGGCCAGCTCGAACAGGTTGCGGTCGTTCAGCGCGCTCCAGATCGCCTTCCACAGCTCGTACTGGGTGACGGCATCCATACCCGTCTCGGCGACGATGGCGCCGTAATCGCCGTGGATGACCTCGCCCACGATATAGGCCTCCGGAAACGCCGCCCGCACCCGCGGCAGGACCCGGGCCCAGAAGGTGGGCGGCACCGCATAGGCGGCGTCGAGGCGCCAGCCGTCGATGCCGCGGCCGAGCCAGTGGGTCATCACCCGCACCACGTGCTCGGCGACCTCCGGCACGGCGTGGTTCAGCGTGACCAGTTGGCGATGGCCCTCGAAACAGGCGTAGTCCGGCTCGGCGCCCGGTCCCCGCTTCCAGTGCAGGCGGAACCAGCGCGCCGCCGCGCTCCCCTCCCCCTCGGCAAGCGCCTGCCGGAACGCGGGAAAGTCGCGCCCGACATGGTTGAACACGCCGTCGAGCAGGATGCACAGGCCGCGCGCCTTCGCCGCCGCGACGAGCCGGTCGAAATCGGCCTCGTCGCCGAGCCGCGGATCGATGCGGAACGGATCGATCGTATCGTAGCCGTGGGTCGAGGCGGCGAAGACGGGCCCGAGCATCAGCCCGGTGGCGCCGAGATCGGCCGCGTAGTCGAGCCAGGCCTCGAGCCGGCGCAGCCGGTGGGCGGGCGGCTGCGCGGGATCGAGCGCGGGCTCGGCCCCGACGAAGCCGAGGGGGTAGACGTGCCACCACAGAGCGGTCTCGATCCAGCCTGGCACCCGGCTCCACCTCCCACATCCGGCGCGGGCCCCGCCGATGGCGGGCCCTCGATCGCGAAGCCCGCCATATGGTCCGGTCTCCGGACAAGGAAAGCCCGGATGGGACGCCCGATCCGGTGGCCCGCGCCGGTCAGCGCCGCAGCCGGTTGCCGAGGACGAAGCCGAACAGGCCCATCAGGATGATGCCGGCCGCGCCCTGGATGCCGACGAGGAGGTTGGTGACGCGCCCCGTCGGCTTGATGCCGATCTCGGGGGGATTGGCCGTCATCATGTTGAGGGCGCTGTAGCTCACGAGGTCGAGGGGGTTGTAGGTGGCGCGAAGCCCCTCCGCCTCCACGAGCAGGCCGCCGGTCGCGCCGTAGAGGACGGCGAAGAGCAGGATGGCGAGGGCGAAGGCGCGGGCGATCCGCGACAGGCTCTCGCCGTAGTCGCAGAGCCATTCCACGAAGCGGTCGGCGATCCAGCGGTAGCCGTGGCGGGCCAGCCCCCGGCCGTCGCGGCCGCGCCAGGCGGCCCGCGCCAGCGCGCCCGCATGCAGGCGGCCCATACGGCGCCCGCGCTTGTAGGCCCAGCTCGCCGCGTCCTGGCTGCCGATGCTCTTCCAGTTCTGCTCCAGGGCGAGGTAGCTCGCCTGGGCCGCGTCGTAATCGCCCGCCGCCTCCTCGCCGACCATGCCGCCGAGCTGCTCGGCCCGCATCCGGGTGCCGTTGAGCCAGGCGCCCGCGAAGCGCGCATGGGTGAGCCGGCAGGTGGCGAGGTTGAGCCGCACGAGGCTCGTCTCCGAGAGATCGGCGCCGGTGAGATCCGCGCCGTCGAGCTTCGCGCCCGCGAAGCTCGCGCCGCGGAGGCGGGCTCCGGCGAGCCGGGCCTTGGTGAGGCTCGCCCCCTCGAAATCGGCGTGGGTCAGGTTGCAGTCCGAGAGGTTCGCCTCGTCGAGCCGGGCGTTGCGGAAGCGGGTGTCGTCGGCATCCGCCCCCTGGAAATCGGCGCCCCAGAGGTCGGCCTGCGAGAAGTCGGCCCCGTCGAGGAGCGCGCCGCGCAGATCCGCGAAGCGCATGGCCGCCTCGGTGAAGCGGGCATCCTCCAGCATCGCGTCGCCGAGGCGGACCTGGCCCGCCACGATCCCGGCGAAGCCCGCCCCGCTGAGATCGGCCTCGCGGCAATCGGCCTCCTCGAGGTTCGCCCCGTCGAAGCGGGCGGCGCGGCCGATCACGCCGACGAGCCGGGCCCGGGCGAGGTTCGCCGCGCCGAAATCGGCGCCTTCGAGCCGGGCGCCCGTGAGGTCGCGGCCGGCGAGGTCGAGGCCGCGCCAGGCGGCATCCCACCAGTCCGGCACGGCGGCGGCGGGATCGATCAGCGCGGCCAGCGCCTCGCGGCTCGCCTTCGCGTGGGCGAGGTCGAGGGGGGCGCCGGCGGCGTGCGCGGCGACGCGCTCCAGGAGCGCGGCGGGATCCGCTTCGGGCGTCGGGGCGCGGGCGTCCATCAGAACACCGCGACCAGGGTGACGCCCGCCACCATCAGGACGCCGCCGAGGAGGCGCCACAGCCCGGCCGGGTGCTGCTGGAAGCCGAGCAGGCCGAAATGGTCGAGGGTGATCGAGGTGAGGATGGCGGCGGTGACGCTGAGGCCGATATAGCGGCCGGCACCGATGCGCGGGGCGACGAAGACGTGCGAGAGGACGAGGAGCGCGCCGAGGACGCCGCCCGCCCAAGCCCACCAGGGCGCCGCGGCGGCCTCCTCCAGCCGGGGCGCCCGCAGCCGGCCCGTGGCGAGACCGAAGGTCAGGTAGAGGGTGACGCCGGTGAGCATGGAGATGAGCGCGGCCAGGATCGGCTGCCCGAAGGCGCGGGCGAGCGCCTCCGTCATCCCCGGCTGGATCGCGTTGGCGACGCCGACCAGCACGGCGGCGAGGTAGAGATAGGCCATGCCGGCTCCGCGTTCAGGGGCGCGAGCCTTCCTTGCCCTGCCCGGTGCGCTGCGTCCATCGCCCCTTGTGGAGCCTGTTCGGGCCGTCAGCCCATCCGACCCGAACGGGCGCTCAGGCCGGCGGCGGCGCGGTCGCCGGGGTGACGCGGACCGGGATCGCCTTGGCCGCGGGGGTCTTGGCCTGCTCGTCGTGGTGCCAGAGCGGCACGAGGACGTTCATCTCCGGATAGTAGCCGCCGCAATTGCCCGCCGGGATCTCGTAGCGGACGACGCGCAGGCCCCGCACGCGCCGGTCGACCCCGTCATCGGCGTCGGTGGCCACATCGACGATGTCCCCGTCGGCGAGACCGAGGCGCGCGAGATCGTCCGCGTTCATCAGGAGGATCTGGCGGGTGCCCTTCACGCCGCGGAAGCGGTCGTCGTAGCCGTAGACCGTGGTGTTGAACTGGTCGTTCGAGCGCAGCGTGATCAGGTCGAGCACCGAGCGGTCGGAGCGGGGCATGTCGGGATCGGCCTCGAGCCCGGCAGGCACGATGAAGTTGGCCTTGCCGGTCTTCGTCTCCCACCGGCGGTCGCGGGCGGCGAGCGGCTTGTGGAAGCCGCCCGGCTCGAACATCCGCGCGTTGAAGTCCGTGAACACGTCCGGATAGGTCGCCTCGATGGCGTCGCGCACCCTGGCGTAGTCGCCGACCCAAGCGTCCCAGTCGAGCTTCGGATTCGGCGGCAGCGTCGCCTTGGCGATCCCGGCGACGATCCAGGGCTCGGAGCGGACATGCGGACTCACCGGCTCCGAGACGCCGCGCGAACCGTGGAAGGCCGCGCAGGAATCCTCGATCGACACCGCCTGGGGGCCGCTCGCCTGCCGGTCGATCTCGAGCCGGCCGAGGCAGGGCAGGATGTAGGCGATCTCGCCGCGCACGAGATGCGCGCGGTTCAGCTTGGTCGAGACCTGCACCGAGAGGCGCAGGGACCGCCACGCCTCCTCCATCAGCCGGGTCTCGGGCACGGCGCGCACGAAGTTGCCGCCGAGCCCGATGAAGGCGCGCACATCGCCCTTCAGGATGCCGGTGCAGGCCTCGACCGTGTTCAGTCCCTTGTCCCGCGGCGGCTCGAACCCGTACTGCTCCTTCAGACGGTCGAGGGGGACGAGCTCCGGCTTCTCGGAGATGCCCACCGTGCGCTGGCCCTGCACGTTCGAGTGGCCGCGCACCGGGCAGATGCCGGCGCCCGGCCGGCCGATATGGCCGCGCAGCAGGAGCAGGTTGACCAGCATCTGCACCGTCTCGGTGCCCTTGCGATGCTGGGTCAGGCCCATCCCGTAGATGCCGATGACGTTCTGCGCCCGCATGTAGACGGCGGCGGCCGCCTCCAGCGCCTCGCGCTTCAGGCCCGAGCGGCTCTCCAGGACGGCCCAGTCCTGCGCCTCGCAGAAGCGCACGAAATCCTTCAGGCCGTGGGTGTGCTCCTCGATGAAGGCCAGGTCGAGGACGCGCGGCCGGCCGGCCTGCGCCGCGTCGCGGTCGGCGGCGAGCACGGCCTTGCACATCCCGGTGAGTGCCGCGAGATCGCCGCCCGCCTTCACCTGATGGTACTGCGTCGAGATCTGCGTCGAGGCGCCGGTCAGCATCTCGACCGGCGATTGCGGGTTGGTGAAGCGCTCCAGCCCGCGCTCGCGCAGGGGGTTGAAGGTGATGATCGGCACGCCCCGGCGCCGGGCATGCTGGAGCGGGTGCAGCATCCGCGGCGCGTTCGAGCCGACATTCTGGCCGAAGAACAGGATCAGGTCGGTGGTCTCGAAATCCTCGAGCCGCACGGTGCCCACCGGCACGCCGATCGATTGCGGCAGGGCCACCGAGGTCGATTCGTGGCACATGTTCGAGGAATCGGGCAGGTTGTTGTTGCCGTACATCCGCGCGAGCAGCGCATACATGTAGCTGGTCTCGAGCGAGGCCCGTCCCGAAGCGTAGAAGACCACCGATTTCGGATCGAGCGCCTTCAGCTCCGCCCCGATCTCGGCGAAGGCCTCGGCCCAGTCGACGGGCACGTAGCGGTCCGTGCCGGCATCGTAGCGCATCGGGTGGGTGAGCCGGCCCTGCTCCTCCAGGTCGTAATCCGGCCAGGACAGGAGTTCGGTGACGCTGTGCTCGGCGAAGAACTCGGGCGTCGTACGCTTGCGGGTCTGCTCCCAGGCGGTCGCCTTGGCGCCGTTCTCGCAATACTCGAAGGCTAGCGGCTTGGCGGGCTTCGCCCAGGCGCAGGACACGCACATGTAGCCGTCGGGCTTGTTCTGCTTCATCAGCATCGCGGCGCCCGAGGCCGGGATCTGCTCGCGGGTCAGGATCTCGGCGAGCGAGCTGGCCGAGCCCCATCCGCCGGCAGGCCCGGTATAGGCCTGGATCTTCTCGCCTTCCATCGCACGCTTCTCCACGCCGGCGCCGCGGTCAGGAGGCGGGGCCACCGAGATTGAACGCGCGAGGGCCGCCGCGGATCAGACCTGTGTTGTCGCGGGCCATGGCGCGGCGGCGCAAAGCGTGGGAGACTGACCTCGGGAAAACCGTCTTAAGGAGAGGAATGATGGCGAGCGTCGACGTCGAGATGGTGAAATGCGCCTGTCCGGACTGCGTCTGCGTGATCCCGGTCGCCAAGGCGGTCGAGCGGGACGGCAAGGCCTTCTGCTGCGACGAATGCGCGAGCGGGCATCCGGACCATGCCGGCTGCGAGCACGCGGGCTGCACCTGCCACGGGTGAGACCTGCCACGGGTGAGCGGGCATCCCGCAAGGCCGGCCCTGCTTTCTCGCCTCTGCGGGAGACGGTGGTGCCGGAAGGAGCCGGGAGAGGGAGCCTCCGAGGCCCGCCGACACGGGCACCTCGGGCGCCCTCAGCGCCGCCAGTCGAGATCGGCCCGGGCGTAGCGCGGCAGCGGGTTCAGGGAGAACGGCCCGCTGGGCGTCCAGGGGATCGCCGAGAACCCGGCCGCGGGCGTCGCGGAGCAGGCGAGAGCCTCGGCGCCCGGCGACGGCAGGGCGGACGTGGTCGCGGGTCCCTCGGCCACGGCCTCCGCCTCGTCCCTCTGCGGATAGGGTCGCGTCGGCAGCAGCCGGGCGGCACGGTCCCGAGCCTCCTGGCGTGCCGCCTCCCGCATCGCCCGACGATGCTGACGCCGCTCCTGGCGCGCCATGCGCCGAAGCTCGCGGCGGGTCGGGCCGGCGGCCGGGGCGAGGTCGCGCATGGCGCTCCGAAAGGCCCCGCGCGATTCACAGATCCCGAGGGATGGCCTGTAGATCTTCCCCAGGCGGCAATGCGCCCCGGCGCGGTCGTGACGGCGCGCTTCCGCCGTCTGGATCGAGGCAACACAGGAGAGAGCTGCCGCGAAAAGAACATATTTACGCATCGCATCCCCTCTTCATTGGCTTACGCTGACTTCATGCCAACAGAAGGCGCGGGGATATTTATATCACAGCCAACACTTCCCGTACATATAGTGCTTTATCACTAGAAACGCACGGCCGATTTTGTCTTTTTCACGGCGAAATCAGACCCGGGCCACACCGTAACTCAAGAGGACGGCCCGGGCCTCGCGGACCTCAGAAGCGGGCCGTCAGGAACAGCCGGACATTGCGCCCCGGCAGCAGGATCTCGTCCTTCTTGAACGAGGCGGAGTTGCGGATATCGGCATCGAGCAGGTTGCGGCCCTGGAGGCCGAGGGTGACCTCGCTGGCGCCATAGACGGCCGGATCGAGAGCCTTGGTGTAACTCAGCTCCGCCCGCAGGTCGTCGTAGCCGGCCGTGGTGGTCTCGAAGGGCGCGATCTGGGTGTGGGCGAAGGCGTGCAGCAGGTTCACCCGGGCGAACCAGCCGTCGGCGCGCAGGTAGACGCCGCCGCCGACCCGGTAGGGCGGGATGCGCGGCACGTTGGTGCCGTCGTCGAACTTGGCGCGGACGAAGTCGAACTGGCCCTCGACGCCGAGGAAGCCGTTGCCCACCGGCAGCGCGTCGTACTGGCCGATCAGCTCGGCACCGTAGAAGGTCGCGTTCTGCTGCGAGTAGACGATCTGGCGCAGCTCGTCGCCGGTGCCGCAGCTCGCGAAATCGTCGTCGCAGAGGTTTCCGGTCAGGCGCTTATAGATGAAGCCCGTGTAGCGCGTGTAGAAGCCGGTCGCCTCGAAGCGCAGCGGGCCCACGCCGTGGCGGATGCTGGCCTCGACCGTGCGGGCGCGCTCCAGCTTGAGGGTCGGGTCGCCGATCTCGAAGGTGGCGGTGGCATCGTGCGGCCCCTGCGAGAACAGCTCGTAGCCGGTCGGCGCCCGCTCCACATAGGAGCCGTTGAGGCTCGCGACGAAGCCGTAGGGCAGGTCCTGCAGCACGCCGAAGCTCGCGCTCTTCGGGGCGAAGCGGCGGGTCAGCGCGTAGCGCAACGGGTCCTCGCCCTCGACCGGCAGGTAGTCGCCGGGGAAGCGCACGGCGGTGCTGCGCAGGCGGTCGCCCTCGATGCGGCCCGCCGCCTGCAGGCGGGTGCCCGGCACCACCTCCAGCTCCTCGAACAGGTAGACGGCACCGGCCCGCGAATCGGTCTTCGGCAGGAAGCCTTCGAGCTGCGTGTTGATCACCCGGCGGTCGGCCTGGACGCCGAGCGCGCCGGTGAGCTTGCCGAAGCTCGTGAAGACGGGGACGTGCTGCGCCTCGACGCGGATCTCGCCCTCGCGGTTCTTGAAGGTGGCCTGCCGCCCCTCGAACCCGTCCTCGCCGATGCCGATCTCGTCGTGGCGGTAGACCGAGTAGCCCGCCCAGTAGCGGATCACCTCGATCGGCCCGTCGAGGGGCCGGTACTCGCCGCGCGACAGGAACCGGTCCTGGTTCGGGGTCAGACGCGTGCGGGCCTGCTCCGCCTCACCGCCCGGGATGGCGTAGAGGGCGTCATAATGGGTGAAGGCCGCGCCGATGAAGCCGCGGTCGCCGATCGCCGAGAGGCCGACCGAGCCGCCCTGCGACTCGGTGTAGGAGTTGCGCTGGATGCCGCCCGGAATGGCGTAGCTGTCGGTCGCCGTCTTGAAGCCGTCGGCGTGGACGGCGATGCCGTCCCGACCCGCATCCACCGTCGCGGCACCGAGCCGGCCGTTGTCGACGCTGGAATAGCCCGTGGTGACCTGGCCCGAATAGCCCTTGGCCGGGATGTAAGTCGGCACCCGGTTGTTCTCGGCCGAGACCACGCCGCCGATGGCGCCCGAGCCGTAGCGCAGGGTGGCGGGGCCGCGGATCACCTCCAGCCGGTCGGCGACCAGCGGGTTCACCGGCACCGCGTGATCCTCGCCGAGATCCGACACGCCGCCATTGACGATGCCGTTCTCCTGGATGCGCACCCGGGCATTGTCGAGGCCGCGGATGATCGGCCGCGAGGCGGCACCCGGCGCGTAGGTCGAGGCCGCGATACCCGGCCGGTCGAGCAGGGCGTCGCCGAGCGTCCGCGGCTGGTCGCGGGCGATCTGGTCCCGCGTCACCACGGTGACCGGGGAGAAGGTGTCGGTGACGACGGGGAGCAGGCCGAGGCTCGGCGCGGCCACGCCGGTCGGCGCGGCGGCGGAGCCGGGACCCGGCACGCGCGCGGGCTGGACCGGGCTCGGGCTGGTGACGCTGATCTCCTCCAGCGTGACCTGCGCACCCTGCGCGGCGGCCATGCCGGGGACGAGAAACGGGCTCGCCAGCACCGCCAGGGCGGCACCGGAGCGGAAGGGAAGGGTCGGACGCATGAACCAGCTCGGGAATGTTACACTGTAACATCGCCGATCCGGACGATGCGGCGCAACAGCCTCGCTTCGGCCTACAGCGCTTAGGCGTCCCAGCGTAACGTTATTGCAACACGGCACGTGCGGATTGACAGGCGGGCTGCGGTCAGGCTTTGATTTGTAACATTATAACATCTGATCATAGGCCATGACCCAGCCCGATCCTCGCCTTCCCGTCACCGTGCTCTCCGGCTTCCTCGGCGCCGGGAAGACCACGCTGCTCAACCACGTCCTGAACAACCGCGAGGGCCGGCGCGTCGCGGTGATCGTCAACGACATGAGCGAGGTGAATATCGACGCCGCCCTGGTGCGCGCGGGCGGCGCGGATCTCTCGCGCACCGACGAGCGGCTGGTGGAGATGACCAATGGCTGCATCTGCTGCACGTTGCGCGACGACCTGCTCTCCGAGGTGCGCCGCCTCGCCGAGGACGGCCGCTTCGACTATCTGCTGATCGAGGGCACCGGCATCGCCGAGCCGCTGCCGGTCGCGGCGACCTTCTCGTTCCGCGACGCCGACGGCCGGGCCCTCTCCGACGTGGCGCGCCTCGACACCATGGTCACCGTGGTCGACGCTGTGAACCTCTTGAAGGATTACGCCTCGGCCGAGTTCCTGCACCAGCGCGGCGAGACGGCCGGGGCGGAGGACACCCGGACGCTGGCCGACCTGCTCGTGGAGCAGATCGAGTTCGCCGACGTGGTGGTGATCAACAAGGCGTCTGACGTGACCCCGGAGCGCCTCTCCCTGGTGCGCTCCGTGGTGCGCGGGCTGAACGGCGACGCGCGCATCGTGGAGGCCGGCCACGGCCGCGTGGCCCTGTCCGACGTGCTCGACACCGGCCTGTTCTCGGAGGAGACGGCGCAGACCCACCCGCTCTGGTTCAAGGAACTCTACGGCGCGCAGGACCACGTGCCGGAGACCGAGGAATACGGGATCAGCTCCTTCGTCTACCGGGCGCGGCGTCCCTTCGCGCCGGAGCGTTTCGACGCCTTCATCAACCGGACCTGGCCGGGGCTGATCCGGGCCAAGGGGCATTTCTGGCTGGCGACCCGGCCGGACTGGGTCGGCGACGTCTCGATCGCCGGCGCGGTGGCGCGGGTCTCGGCGATGGGCTTCTGGTGGGCGGCGGTGCCGCGCCGGCGCTGGCCGGAGGAGGACGAGTTCCGCACGCGGCTGGACGGGGTCTGGAGCGAGGTCTGGGGCGACCGGCGCCAGGAGCTCGTCTTCATCGGCCGCGACATGGACCAAGCGGCGATCACCGCGGCGCTCGACGCCTGCCTCGTGGAGACGGGCACGGATGCGGCGCCCTTCGACCCGGCCCCCTATCGCGGCCTGCCCGATCCCTTCCCGGCCTGGCGCACGGCCGCCTGATCCGGGTGTCGAGAGGGGTAACCCCTCTCGTGGGTCCAGGGCAAAGCCCTGGTCATCGAAGATCAGGGCTCCGCCCCGATATCCCGCCAAAGGGATGATCCCTTTGGAAACCCGGACCTTCAGCCTGCGAGCGCCTTGAGGGGGCTCGCGGCGTCGGGCTGCTCGAAGGCGAGCACCTGATCGGCATGGGCGATGGTGGCCGGACGGTGGGCCACGATGATCCGCGTCATGGCGAAGTCGCGCAGGGAGGCGGCGATGGCGGCCTCGGTCGGCTCGTCGAGATGGCTCGTCGCCTCGTCGAGGAACAGGATCTCGGGCCGCCGGTAGAGGGCGCGGGCCAGGATGACGCGCTGCTTCTGCCCGCCGGAGAGGGTCGAGCCCATGTCGCCGACCAGCGTCTCGAAGCCCATCGGCGTGCGGCGGATGTCGGCGAGGATCGCGGCGCGCGCCGCGCATTCCTCGATCCAGGCGGGATCGGGCCGCTCATCGAAGCAGGAGATGTTCTCGGCGATCGAGCCCGCGAACAGGCCGTCGCTCTGCATCACGCCCGCGATCCGGCCGCGATAGGCATCGGGGCCGATGGCGCGGATGTCCTGCCCGTCGACCAGCACCCGCCCCTCGCTCGCCGGGATCAGGCCCATCATGATCTTCATCATGGTGGTCTTGCCGCAGCCCGACGGGCCGGTGATGGCGAGGCTCGATCCCGCCTCCACCGAGAAGGACAGGCCGCGGAAGATCCAGGGCTCGTCGGCGCCGTAGCGGAGCGCCAGCCCGCTCGCGGCGAGCGCGCCGCGCTTGGCGCCGGGCCGGATGATCGCGGGGGTGGCGATCTCGGGCCGGGCCGCGTCCGGCCGCTCCTCGGGCTCGGTCAGCACGATGTCCGAGAGCCGGTCGGTCTGCACGCCGAGCATGCGCAGCTTGAACCCGGCATCGAGCAGGTTGCCGATCCGGCCGGAGAACTGGTCGCGGTAGCTCAGGAAGGCCACCAGCATGCCGAGCGTCATCGACTGGTCGATCACCGCGCGGGCGCCGAGCACCAGCAGGATCAGCCGGTCGGCCCCGAACATCAGCTCGTTGGCCCGCCCGAAGATGAGGTCGAGCCGCTGCAGGCGCAGCCGCGCGTTGAGCGCGGTGACGAACTGGTTCATCCAGGCGCCGCGGCGGCGCTCGCGGAGCCCCAGCAGCTTCACGCTCGCCATGCCGCGCACCGTCTCGATGAAGTGCGTCTGCTGGCGCGCCTCGGCCACGATCGCCTCCTCGCTGCCCTCGCGATAGGCGTTGAAGGCGACGACCCGCAGGACACCCGTCAGCACGGTGGAGGCGACGACGACGAGGGCGAGCCAGCCGCCGTAGACGGCGAGCATGATCAGCATGCCGACCGCCATGATGCCGTCGAGCACCGCCTGGACGAGGTCGGTGGTGAGCCCCTTCTGGATGGTCGCGAGCGAGCCGAAGCGCGAGATCACGTCGCCCACATGCCGCTTCTCGAAATAGTCGAGCGGCAGGCGCGAGAGATGGTCGAACAGGCCGCCCGACCATTGGTAGTTCAGGGTCGAGCCGGCGAGCATGATCGCCCAGGTGCGGGCGACCGCGAGCGCCAGTTGCATCAGCAGCATCAGCACGACGCCGACCGCGACCACCAGGAGCAGGTCGAGGTCGGCGTTCACGATGACCTCGTCGATGACGATCTGCGAGGCGATCGGCATCAGGATGGCGACGAGCTCGATCCCGAGCGACAGGACGAGGATCTGCCCGAGCGCCCGGCGCAGGCCGCCGACGTTGCGGAACAGGTCGCGCAGGCGGAAGCCCCGCGCGGGGGCCTCGCGCACGAAGGTCGTCGTGGGCGTGACCTCCAGCGCCACGCCGGTGAAGTCGCGCGAGGCCTCGGCGAAGCTCAGGGTGCGCCGGCCGCGGGCCGGGTCGTGCACCACGATCCCCTTGGCCCGCACCGCGGCGAGCACCACGAAATGGTTGAGGCCCCAGTGCAGGATGCACGGGGTCTTGAGCCGCGCGAGGTCCGTCAGCTCGATCCGCAGGGCTCGCGTCGCGAGCCCCATCGTGCCGGCGAGGTCGATGAGGTTGCGTAGCGTCATGCCCTTGAGCGACAGGGCGTGGCGGCGGCGCAGCGCGCCGAGATCGACGTGGCGCCCGTGATAGCCGAGCACCATGGCGAGGCAGGCCATGCCGCATTCCGCGGCCTCGGCCTGGAGCACGACCGGCAGGCGCCGGCCGAAGCCGAACTGGAGGGTGTCGCGAAAGGCCACGCTCAACCGCCCTCGGTGACCAGATCGACGCTGCGCTTGACGCGGTAGAGCGGGTCGAGGAGCCAGCGGTAGAGCGGACGCGTCTCCAGGGCGATATCGGCCTCGACGCGCATGCCGGCCTCCAGCCGCCGCCGCTCGCCATAGGCCATCACGCCGTCCGCGTCGGGCCGCACGATGACGCGGTAGATGCCGCCGGGGCGGCCCCGCGCGCCGTCCTTCGCCACGGGCACGTCGTCCCCTTCGAGGGGCGCGCGCGTCACCTCCGTGACGATTCCGCGGTAGAGGCCGAAGCGCTGGAAGGGGAAGGCGGCGTAGCGCAGCATCACCGCGGCTCCGGCCTCGATGAAGCCGATCGAGGCGGAATCCACGTAGAGGTTGGCCTGGAGCCGGCCCTCGCTCGGCAGCAGGGTGAGGAGCGTCGCGCCCGCCGCCACGCCCTGGCCGGCCTGGGCGCGGATCGAGGTGAGGATGCCGGATTCCGGCGCGCGCACCTCGATGGCCCGGCGGGCCTCGCTCTCGGCGCGTTGCTGCTCGAGCTGCGCGGCGCTGCGGTCGAGGTCGGCGAGGTCGCGGGCGAGGCGGTCGTCGAAGGTGGCGAGCTGCGATTTGAGGTCGCCGATGCGGCCGGCGAGCTGGAGGCTGGTCTGCCGGAACTGGGCGAGTTGCGTGCTCGCCTGCATGTAGAGGTAGTTCTGGCTCTGCAGGTCGGCGGCGCGGGCGAGCCCGTTGGTGACGGCCTTCGCGAGCACGTCCACCCGCTCGCGCAGGGGCTGGACCAGCTTCTCCTGCAGGTCGATCTGCTCCGTGAGCTGGCGCGCCTGCGCGTCGAGATTGTCGATCTGCTCGGCGAGCGCACGCTTCTCGGTCTCGGCGGTGGCGGCGCGCAAGGAACGCTGGCGGGCGACGCTGTCGCGCTGGCGTCCCAGCTCCTCGATGATCCGGGTCTGGGTCGGGCCGCTCGCCGAGATGGCATCGAGGTCGACCGTGTAGAGGAGCTGGCCGCGCTCGACGCGGGCACCCTCGCGCACGCCCGCGCTGCCGATGCGGCCGGCGACCGGGCTCGTCAGGGTGATCAGCCCGACATTCGGAGTCAGCAAGCCCTGCGCGTGGATGCGCCGGGTGTAGCTGCCGAGCACCGCGAAGAGCAGGACGGCCATCACCAGGGCCGCGCAGACGCAGGCGGTCAGGCGGATGGGCAGGGGCTGAACGATTTGCGCTTCGCCGAGCCACGCGTCCCGGCGCGCCTCGGCGACCTCGCGGCGAAAGAGCGGCGACGTCATCGGGGCCTTCTGGCCGCTCGGGCGGGGGAAGATCAAGGGTCAACGGCGCCCGGGACTGTTCCGCGCCTCGCCGCGGCGCGGAATCCGCCGACGGATCCAGCGGATTCCGCCGCATCGTGGCCACGATCCGCCATGTTGCGCCGCACAATTCCAGACGCGGCCGGATGCGGGCGACACGGCGCGGACGGCGCGAGGCTTAAAGTCCTATATCCGTATCATCTCAAAGGCTTAGGCCGAAGTCTTAGCCGGCTGGCCGGGCGATCGCGGGCCCACCCACGGCAGGCTTTCATCCGGACTGCGTCATCCGACCGCAGGCATCCGGATTTGTCTCGTGGGGACGGCCGCTTGCGCGGCACCGTTCGGCGGAGCCCTCCGCCACGCTGCCGCCACATTGTGGGTTCCGGCGATGGCATCGGATCCGGAAAAGGGCCGCTCTCCGAAGGTTTTGCCTCTCGTCCTGAGCGGTTCCATGCCGTCCGCGGCGTATGCACCCAATCGATCGCCGTATTGCCATGCACAATTCGAAGATCTTGATGCGGGTGCCGTGCTGTGGTCCCTTGAATGCAGAAGCGTTGCTTAGAGCGCTTCATCTGCAGAGCAGGATAACCTGTTCTACAGTCATGCAATCTAGGAGAACATTTATGTCGCAGAACTTCGATACGATCCGCGAGCTCGATGCTGCCGAGCTCGATCAGGTCGGCGGTGGCCTCGATCTCGGCGTGGGGGTCGGCGTGCACCTCGATGCCAGCCAGGAACTCGGAGCCGTGTCGGGTTTGGTCGATCAGGTCGGTGGCCTCGTAGGCGGCCTCGTGGGCGGCCTGCTCGGTGCCGTGGGCGGCGTGGTCGGTGGCGTCTCCGGCAGCGTCGGCCTGAACAAGTAAGGCCGGCCCCGGACGGGTCCGCCGCGGCGGACCCGTCCGGGTTTCGTGACGCCGCGCCCGGTCCCGACAGGACCGGGCGCGGCGTCATGCGTTGGGTCCTGTCCCCAGCCGGCGTACCGGACCGCGATCCATCGCTCCGGACGCTGGCTCAGGACAGCCGGCCAGGGTCGGAGGCCGCGTCGGTCTCGCGGATCAGGCCGCCGGTCTCCGCCGCAGCAGCGCGGGCAAGGCGCCGGACGGCACCGAGCGCGTCGACGAACACGGTCTCGCCGGACGCCTCCAGGGCCAGGCAGGCCTTGCCGAGGGCGGTGAAGCCGATCTGGCCCGCCGCGGTCGCCAGCATGTGCGCCTGCGCCCGCAGGACCGGCGCGGCCTCCCCCTCCGCGAAGGCGGCCTCCGCCTCGGCCTGGAAGTGCCGCAGCAGCCGCCTCAGGGTGTCGGGCGGCAGGCGGGCCGCGCTCTCCGCGTAGCGCCGACGATCGAGCGTCGAGGCCGGCACCGCGGCAGGCTCCCGCCGCGGCAGGGCAAGCCAGCGGTCGACGCGCGCGCGCAGTTCGGTCGGCCGGAAGGGCTTGGCGAAATGGTCGTCCATGCCGGCCGCCGCGAAGGCGCCGATCTGGTCCGGCAGCACGTTGGCTGTCATGGCGATCACCGGCACCGTGGCCGCCCGGCCCGGCAGGCTGCGGATCAGGCGCGTGGCCATCATGCCGTCGAGGCCCGGCATCTGGATGTCCATCAGGACGAGATCGAGGTCCAGGGTCTCGGCGGCGCGCACGGCGCCGAAGCCGTCCTCGGCGACCTCGACCGCGTGGCCGGCGGCGCGCAGCACGGTGGCGGCAAGCTCGCGGTTGATCGCAGCGTCCTCGACCACGAGGATCCGCCCGGACGATGCCGGCTCCGGGGCCGGGACCGAACTCCGCGGGACCGGCCGCGGCCGCGCCCCTTGCCCACCCGGCGGTGCGGGAAGGGTCAGGCTGACCGTGAAGGTCGCGCCGCGGCCGGCCTCGGAGACGAGATCGATCGTGCCGCCCATCCGTTCCACCAGCCGGCGGCTGATCGCGAGGCCCAGCCCCGTGCCGCCGAAATCGCGGCGGATCGAGCTGTCCGCCTGGGCGAAGCGCTCGAACAGCCGCGCCTGCTGCGCCGGCGCGATGCCGATGCCGGTATCGCTCACCGCGATGCGGATCCGCTCGCCTTGCGGCGAGCGCCCCGCGTGGCCGAGATGGAGGCGGACGGTGCCGCGCGGCGTGAACTTCACGGCATTGTTGAGCAGGTTGAGCAGGACCTGCCGCAGGCGGCCCGGATCGGCGACCAGAATCTCGGGGATCGCCGGGTCGACCTCGAGGACGGTCTCAAGCCCCTTCTCGGCGGCGGCGGCACCGACGATGCCGAGGCAGGTGGCCGCCAGGTCTCGCACCGCGACGGGCTCCGGGCACAGATTGACCGTCCCGGCCTCGACGGCGGCGAAGTCGAGGATGTCGTCGACCACGGTGCGCAGGCTCTCGCCGGCCACCTGGGCGAGGTCGGCGTAGCGGCGCAGGTCGGGATCGAGCCGGCCCGACCCGGCGAGCAGGCTGGCGAAGCCGATCACGGCGTTGAGCGGCGTGCGGATCTCGTGGCTCATGGCCGAGAGGAAATCGGTCTTGGCGGCGTTGGCCTGCTCGGCCTGGGCGCGGGCGGCCTCGGCGGCGGCCTTGGCGGCCTCGGCGGCGGCCTTGGCCTCCACCAGCGCCTGCTCGGTGTCCTTGCGGGCGGTGATATCGAAGGTGAGGCCGGTGACGCGGGCCACCGCGTCGTCCGCATCGCGCGTGGGCCGGCCGATCGCCTGGATCCAGCGCGGGGGACCCGCGCCGGTCGGCACGCGGAAGGCCACGTCGAAGGTCCGGCGCGCCGAGACGGCCTCGCGCACCGCGCGCAGCACCGGCGCCCGGTCGGCGGGCAGGATGCGCCGCATCCAGTCCGCGAGCCCGATCACCGCCGGCCGGTCCCCCGGCAGTCCGTGGCGGCGCGCGCTCTCCGGCGAGAGGATGATGTGGCGCGTGCCGAGCGTGACGTCGAACAGGCCGGCGGCGGCCGCCTCCTGGGCGAGGCGCAGCAGGTCCCCGGTCTGCTCCAGCGCCTTGCGGGCGGTCACGATCTCGTCGATGTCGAGGGCCGAGCCCAGCCAGCCGAGCCAGCGCCCGTCCCGGCGCAAGGGCCGGAACACGAGCTGGTGCCAGCGATAGCCGCAGGCCTGGCCGCGGATGCGGGCCTGGACCTCGCACGGCCGCGCCTGCTCCCGCGCGGCGAGGCAGGCCGCCGCGATCCGCGGGCCGTCCTCCGGGTGGAAGCGGCCGGTCCGAGCCGCGCGCGTGGCGCCGATCGGACCGCAATAGGCCTCGAAGGCGCGGTTGGCGTAGAGGGTCTCCCCGGTCTCGGCGCCCTCCATCCAGACGAGTTGCGGCAGCGTGTCGGCGAGCGTCCGGTCGCCCGCGCCGACGAGCCCGGCGCCGGGCTCTGCGCCCCGGCGCAGGCCGGCGAGCGTGGCATCGCCCTCCGGCACCGGGCGGATCGTCGCGACCCGGCCGCCCTCCGGGAGCGGGCGGAAGGAGGCCTCGGCCGTGACGAGGGCGCCGCGGGCGTCGAGGAGGTTCAGGGGCAGCGGGCCGGCGGCGCCGCGCGCCAGGGATTGGGCGATAGCCTCCCCGTCGCCGGGACGGAGCAGGGACAGGAAGGGGCGCCCGACGAGATCGGCCGGCGCACGACCCAGCAGATCATGGGCGCCCGCCGACGCGAAGGTCGTCAATCCTGCGCGGTCGATGCGCAGCACCAGCCCGGCCACCGCGTCGAGCACGGCGGCGAGATCGTCGGATTCGGGCGCACCGGTCATGGCGGACGGGAGCATCGGGCGCTCTACGGGATGGGCGGGCGGTCGCGGAGCCGCTCCGGCGCACCGGACCGGGCTCGGACGGCAGAGAGGATGGATCCTGTCCGCGATCGCGGGGGGAGAGGCAGGCGAAGCATCACCCGACCCCTAATCGCGCGAAGCTGAACCAGCGATGGATCGAATTTTATCTTGCGTGACGCCTAAAACTGAATGCAATGAATGTCCAGACGCCGATTTCCCTCGCCCAATACGGCGATTTACCACTTAAAGTTGTTGAAGATGCTCGGGTCTTGCATCGCCGCGGGATCGGCGGGACTCCGCCCCGGCCCGACCGCTCCTGAGGAAAGCCCGTCAGCCGTGGACGAGGTCCGGATGTCCGTCTCCGCCGAGCGGCGCAGGGCCCCCCGCTATCTCGTCACGCTGTCGGCCCAGGTCGTGGCAGCGGAGCGCGTCTACCGGACCGAGGTTCTGGACGTGAGCGCAGGCGGCATGCTGCTCGCCCCGGCGAGCGGGCTCTCGGTGGTGCGCGACACGGCGCTGGAGATCGCGGCAGCGATGATCGGCCCGGTTCGGGCGCAGGTCGTCGCCGTCAGCGACCACGGGATCCATCTGCGGATCGACCCGCCGACGCGCCGCTACGATTCGGCGATCGAGCGGCTGGCGATCCTGTCCCAGGCCTGGTAGCGCCGCCGACCCGGGCGTCGTACACGCCAGAATTGCACGATCCGGGCTTGCGGGCCGGGGCATCGCGGACGCACACCTGTCGCGGTCGCGCCCGGCACGGGCGCCGCGACAGAACCGGGCAGCAGACATCCCATGCAGTACCGTTCCCTCGGCCGCTCCGGCCTGAAGGTCTCGCCGATCTGCCTCGGCACGATGATGTTCGGAGGCGCCACCGACGAGCCGACGAGCGCCCGCATCATCGCCAGCGCCCGCGAGGCCGGCATCAATTTCATCGACACGGCCGACGTCTACAACGAGGGCCGCTCGGAGGAGGTCACCGGCCGCGCGATCGCCGCAGACCGCGACGCCTGGGTGCTGGCCACCAAGGTCGCCAACCCCATGGGGCCCGGCCCGAACGACCGCGGCCTGTCGCGCGTGCACGTGATGCGCGCGGCCGAGGCCAGCCTGCGCCGCCTCGGCACCGAGGCGATCGACATCTACTACCTGCACAAGGAGGATCACGGCACGCCGCTCGAGGAGACGGTGCGCGCCATGGGCGACCTCGTGCGCCAGGGCAAGATCCGGCATTTCGGCGTCTCGAACCACCGGGCCTGGCGCGTCGCCGAGATCTGCCGGATCTGCGACGCCCTCGGCATCGACCGGCCGGTGGTGAGCCAGCCCTATTACAACGCCCTCAACCGCATGCCCGAGACCGAGCACCTGCCGGCCTGCGCCCATTTCGGCCTCGGCGTGGTGCCCTACTCGCCCCTCGCCCGCGGCGTGCTCACCGCCAAGTACGATCCCGACGCCCCCCCGCCCGCCGATACCCGCGCGGGGCGGCAGGATGCCCGCATGATGCAGACCGAGTGGCGGCCGGAATCCCTGCGCATCGCGCGGACGTTGAAAGCCCATGCGGAGGCGCGCGGCATCACCGCCGGGCAGTTCGCGAGCGCCTGGGTGCTGAACAACCGCCTGATCACCGCGGTGATCGCGGGGCCCCGCACGGAGGCGCAGTGGCAGGACTATCTCGGCGCGCTCGCCTACCGCTTCACGCCCGAGGACGAGGCGCTGGTGGACGGCCTCGTCGCGATCGGCCACCCCTCGACGCCGGGCTACAACGACCCGGCCTACCCGATCGAGGGCCGCCTGCCGGCGAGCGGGGCGGCCTGAGGGCCAGCGCCCGCCCCTATCCCGCCACCTCGCAGGCCTCGGCGATGCGGTCGAGGAGGTCGGCGGCGAGCTGCCCGCGGGCGGCGGCGTCGGCGGCCTCGCGCTTCAGGATCACCCGGTCGTCGCGCAGCGTCAGCCCGTCGCCGAGGGCGAGCCGGCGCGGGCGGCGGCCCGGATGGAAATCCGCGGCCACGCCCTGCGGGCCGCCGCTGAGCCGGGCGATGCCGAGCGCTTGGCACTGCACGCGGAGGCGGGCCAGGGTCACCAGGGTCTCGACGGCCTCCGGCATGCGTCCGAAGCGGTCGTCCGTCTCGGCGCAGAGGGCGTCGATCTCGGCCGTGCCCGTCAGCCGCAGCAGGCGGGTGTAGAGGCCGAGCCGCACCTCGGGCTCGGGCATGTAGTCCACGGGAATCGAACCGGCGAGGCCGAGACGGATCTCGGGCCGCCAATCCTCGGCCGGCTCGCCCTTGGCGGCACGCAGCGCCAGCTGCAGGATGTGCTGGTAGAGGCCGAGCCCGATCAGCTTGACATGGCCGGCCTGGGCATCGCCGACGAGGTCGCCCGCGCCGCGATGGTCGAGGTCGCGCGCCGAGATGGTGAAGCCCGCCCCGAGCCGGTCGAGGGCCTCCAGGGTGCGCAGGCGCTTCTCGGCCCCGGGCGACAGGGGCCGGTCGGGATCGTTGAGCAGGTAGGCGACGCCCCGCCGCTGGCCGCGGCCGACGCGCCCGCGCAGCTGGTGGAGCTGGGCGAGGCCGAAGCGCTCGGCGTTCCAGACCAGCATGGTGTTGGCCCGCGGCACGTCGAGCCCGCTCTCGATGATGCTGGTGGCCAGCAGCACGTCGCCCGCCCCGTCCGCGAAGCGGATCATCGCCTCGTCCATGGCGGCGGGCGTCATCGCGCCGTGGGCCAGGGTGACCGAGAGTTCCGGCACCGCCTTGCCGAGGCGCGCGGCCATCGGCTCCAGATCCTCGATGCGCGGGCAGACCACGAAGCTCTGGCCGCCGCGGCGGTGCTCGCGCATCAGGGCCGCGCGCACGGTCTCCGTCTCGAAGGGGGCGATCACCGTGCGGATCGGCTGGCGCACGGCCGGCGGCGTGGCGATGACGCTGAGCGCGCGCAGGCCCACCAGCGCCGATTGCAGGGTGCGCGGGATCGGCGTCGCGGTCAGCGTCAGCACGTGGCCACCGCCCGCGAGCGCGCGGACCTCGTCCTTGATCTTGGCACCGAAGCGCTGCTCCTCGTCGATCACGGTCAGCCCGAGATCGGCGAAGCGCACGCCCTTGCCGGCGAGCGCATGCGTGCCGACCACGACGCGGATCGAGCCGTCGGCGAGCCCGGCCTTCACGCGCTTGGCCTCCGCCGGCCCGACGAGGCGCGAGAGCTGGCCCACCGCGAAGCCGAACCGGGCGAGACGCCGCTCCAGGGTCTGGACGTGCTGGCGCACGAGCACCGTGGTCGGTGCCACCAGCGCCACCTGCCGGCCCGCGAACAGGGCGGCGGCGATGGCGCGCAACGCCACCTCGGTCTTGCCGAAGCCGACATCGCCGCAGACCAGCCGGTCCATCGGCCGGCCCGAGCCGAGATCGGCGAGGACCGCCTCGGTCGCGGCGGCCTGGTCCGGCGTCAGGGTGAAACCGAAGCCGGCGGCGAAGCGCTCCATGTCGCGGTCGGACGCCGTGATCGCCGGCGCGCTCGCCCCGGCACGGCTCTCGGCGAGCGCCACCATGGCGCGGGCGGTGCGGGCGATCATCGCCTCCGCCTCGCTGTGGCGCCGCGTCCAGGAGGCGCTCGCGAGACGGTCGAGGCCGACCGCCTCCGGATCCGAGCCGTAGCGCCAGACCCGGTCGGCCTGGGCGACGGGCAGCATCAGGACGTCGTCGTTGGCAAAGCGCAGGCGCAGCGCCTCCCCGGCCTCCGAGCCCGGTCCCGAGCCGACCGGCTCCAGACCCTCGAAGACGCACAGGCCGTTGTCGCGGTCGACGGCCACGTCGCCGGTGCGCAACTCCACCTCGCCGAGGGGCAGGGCCGGCCCCCGCGCCTCGGCGGCGCCCGCGTGCTGCCCGTAGAGGTCGGCCGCGGCGAAGACGGCGAGGCCCTGCTCCGGCACCCGGAAGCCCGCCTCGATCGGTGCGGCGAGGGCGACGATCTCGCCAGGCTTGGCGCCCTCGGCCTCCGCCCACCGGCCGATCGGCCGAACCCGGCGCTCGGCGGCGCGCTCGGCCTGCCGGGCAAGGCGGCGCAGGGCGCGCTCGGGACCGGCCAGAACCACGCGCTCGCCGGCCTTCAGGCGCTCGCGCAGCACCTTGCCGAACGCCGCGTTCGGTCGGCTCTGACGGACGAAGGCCGGCAGCACGAGATCCGCCCCGTCCGCCTCCGTCGCCGCGGCGAGGCGGCGGGCCTTCACGGCCTTCGCCCACGCCTTCGGGTCGAGATAGAGCCCGTCCGGCTCGTGCGGGGCGCCGCCGCTCTCGCGCCCGTCGGCGATCTGCTCGAAGAAGGCCTGGGCGCGAGCCTCGACGCCGGCCTCGACGACGAGGCGGCCATCCGGGATGCAGTCGAGCAGAGCCGTCAGGGTCGGGTAGAACCGCGCGAGCCGGTGCTCCTGGCCGGTGAAGGGCCGCAGGCGCTCCTCGGAGCCCGGCGCGAGGATGATCTCGGTGGCGGGATCGATCACCAGATGGTCGGTCTCGTCGCGCGAGCGCTGCGAGACCGGATCGTAGGCGCGGATGCTGGCGACCCGTCCCCCCTCGTGCTCGACCCGGCAGGGCAGCGGCGCGGCGGCGGGAAAGACGTCGAGGGTGCGCCCGCGGATCGCGAATTCGCCGGGCTCGTCTACCCGGTCGTCGAGGATGTAGCCGAGGCGGGTGAGCGCCGCGCTCATGGCCTCGGCCTCGATCCGGTCGCCGACGCGGATCTCGACGCGGGCGTCGGCCCAGGTCTCCGGCGGCGGCACGCGCTGGATCAGGGCCGGCGCCGTGGTGAGCAGGATGCCGGGCAGATTGTCCCGGTCGGTCAGCCAGCGCAGCACGCCGGCCCGTGCGCCCATGACGCCGCGCGAGGGCGAGGCACGATCGAAGGGCAGGCAGTCCCAGGCCGGGAAGACGGCGACGGTCAGGGCGGGATCGAGGGCCCGCAGGATCGCGGCGATGGCCTCCAGCCGGTGCTCGTCGCGGGCGATGTGGACGAGGGGGCGGCTCCGTTCGGCGAGCCCCAGCAAGGCCACCGCCAGGGCGCCGGTCGGCACCAGCGGCGCCTCCGTCTCGGGGGTCCGGTCCGCACTCGCTCTGCGCTTGGCCATGGGGGATCTTGGGATCACGCTCGCACGGGGCGTCCGCCGCTCGCCTGCGGCGGACGCCCCGAAAGGGGTCTGCTTCGAGAACCCGCGAGCCCGCATCCGGCTCCGCCTTCCGCGGAGCTGTCCCCGGATTTTCGCTCAGACGCCTGACTCAGGCGCCTCGGTCAGGCGGCTTGCTCAGGCGGCCTGCGCGACCGGATGGGCGACCGGCGCGGGGCTCGGCGCGTCCATGGCGCGGAGATAGAGGTCGAGCAGCGTCTCCTGCTCGTCGCGCTCGTCCTTGTCCTGCTTGCGCAGCTTCAGGATCTCCTTGAGCACCTTCACGTCGAGACCCTCGCCCTTCGCCTCGGCGAAGATCTCCTTCTTGGTCTCCATCAGGTCCTTGATCTCCTCGTCGAGGCGCTCGATGCGCTCGATGATGGAGCGGATGCGGTCGCCTGCGACGCCCACGGTGTCGGTCGTGTCGGACATGCTCACTCCTTGGCTGATCCGGGCCGGCACCCTCGCGGATCAGGGTCAACGGAGGGTTAAGCACCCGCACCGAACAGGCGCCTGTGCGGAAGCCAGGCCCCAAGTGATTGACAGGATTGAAACTCCGTTTTCCGGCGCGTATTCTCGGCCCGTTGAGCAATAACGAGTCCAGTCTTAATCGTAACAAATGTTGATCTCGGGCCGACTTTGAGCGCCGGGATATCCATGCTTCGGGGTGCGTGACGACGATGATGGAGGGTGAGGTGGACGGCGAGCGTCTCTCTGAGGTGTCCAGGCTCGCGGACGTCCTGGCGGATCAGGTTCTGCGCGAGAGCATGATCGGCGAGACGTCGATGACCAAGCTGACCGCGCTCGGCAAGGCGGCGCTGCTGCTGCAGGACTACGACCAGCCCGTGCCGGACCTCGTCGTCGACGTGCTCACACGCGCCACCCAAGGGGACGACGAGGGCGAGGACGGGGCGGAGACCGGGCCGCGGGACGGGGCGGACGGCCGGGATTCCTTCGACGTGAGCGATCTCGGCATGGGCGAGGATCCCGAGGGCCGCGACGCGCGCCCGCGCCTGCTGCCGCGCCTGATGCAGTCCCTGCGCCTGCCGCGCGGCTGAGAGCCCGGTCGCGCGGGCTCGTCCGCTCGCCAGGCGGCGATCCGGCCGTGAGGTCGTGGATGGGACGCGGCAGTCGGGAAAGCCGCTTCCGATCCCGCAGTGGCCGCACCGGGACTGCTCCTGCGCTATGCAAGTCCCGCCCGACCTCACGGCAATGCGCGGACCTTTTGTGCAGACGGGCCGTCAAGTCCTGCGCCAGGTTTGACCGCCGGGCGCCGATGGCTACCCTCGTGTCCGGCGGCCCGAAGGGCCTGCCGGCGTGAGCGAGGTGGCGATGACCGAACCGATGAATGTCGGGGTGTTCATTCCGATCGGCAACAACGGCTGGCTCATCTCGGAGAACGCGCCGCAATATAAGCCGAGCTTCGCGCTCAACAAGGCGATCACCCTCAAGGCCGAGGCGTACGGGCTCGACTTCGTCCTGTCGATGATCAAGCTGCGCGGCTTCGGCGGCAAGACCGAGTTCTGGGACCACAATCTCGAATCGTTCACCCTGATGGCGGGCCTCGCGGCGGTGACGAGCCGGATCAAGCTCTACGCCACGGCGCCCACGCTCTGCATCCCGCCCGCCATCGCCGCGCGCATGGCCTCGACCATCGATTCGATCTCGGACGGGCGCTTCGGACTCAACCTGATCACCGGCTGGCAGAAGCCGGAATATTCCCAGATGGGCCTCTGGCCGGGCGAGGCCTATTTCGCCCGCCGCTACGAGTACCTGTCCGAATATGCGCAGATCCTGCGCGAGCTCTGGGAGACCGGCCGCTCCGACCTGAAGGGCGAATTCTTCCAGATGGACGATTGCCGCCTGAGCCCGCGGCCGCAGGCGCCGATGAAGCTGATCTGCGCCGGCCAGAGCGGGGCCGGCATGGACTTCACCGCGCGCTATGCCGACTACAATTTCTGCTTCGGCAAGGGCGTGAACACGCCGACCGCCTTCGCGCCGACCGTGGCGCGTCTCGCCGAGGCCAAGGCGAAGACGGGTCGCGAGGTCTCCTCCTACGTGCTGTTCATGATCATCGCCGACGAGACCGACGCGGCGGCCCACGCCAAGTGGGAGCACTACAAGGCCGGCGCCGATGAGGCCGCGATCGCCTGGCTGGGGCTGCAGAGCGCGGCCGACACCCGGTCCGGCAGCGACACCAACGTGCGCCAGATGGCCGACCCGACCTCGGCGGTGAACATCAATATGGGCACGCTGGTCGGCTCCTTCGCCAGCGTCGCCGCGATGCTCGACGCGGTGATGACCGTGCCCGGCACCGGCGGCGTGCTGCTCACCTTCGACGACTTCGTCACGGGGGTGGAGGATTTCGGCACCCGCATCCAGCCGCTGATGGAAACGCGCCGCCACGTCGCGGCCCCGGTCGCACAGGTGGCGTGATGACGGCTCTCGCAACGGACGGGCCCGCCGGCCACCGCGACGCGCAGGGGCGCCACGGCGCCGTGACGCTGCCGGCGCGGCCCGAGCCGATCGCCTTCGATCCCGCGGCCACGGCGCTGATCGTGGTGGACATGCAGAACGCCTACGCGACGGCGGGCGGCTATCTCGACCGCGCCGGCTTCGACGTCTCGCGGACCGGCCCGGTGATCGCGCAGATCGGCCGCGCGGTCGCGGCGGCGCGGGCGGCCGGGATCACCGTGCTGTGGTTCCAGAACGGCTGGGACCCGGATTATGTGGAGGCGGGCGGGCCCGGCTCGCCGAACTGGTACAAGTCGAACGCCCTCAAGACCATGCGCCGCCAGCCGGAGAGGAACGAGCGCCTGCTCGCCCGCGGCACCTGGGACTACGCCCTCGTCGACGCGCTGAAGCCGGCGCCCGGCGACATCGTGATGGGCAAGCCGCGCTATTCCGGCTTCTACAACACGCCGCTCGATTCCACGCTGCGGGCGCGGGGCATCCGCACCCTCGTCTTCACCGGCATCGCCACCAATGTCTGCGTGGAATCGACCCTGCGCGACGGCTTCTTCCTCGAATATTTCGGGATCGTCCTCGCCGACGCCACCCATCAGGCCGGCCCGCCGAGCCTGCAGGAGGGCGCGCTCCTCAACATCGAGACCTTCTTCGGCTGGGTCTCGGACGTGGCCGCCTTCGAGGCCGCGCTCGCGCCCCGCTGAACCCCATCCCTCACCGCGAGTCCTGAGACCCATGCCCAAATCCGTCGTGATCCCGCCCGGCACCGGCAAGCCGCTGGCGCCCTACGTGCCCGGCACGCTGGCCGACGGCATCCTCTACGTCTCCGGCACGCTGCCTCTCGATGCCGAGGCGAATGTCGTGCATGCGGGCGACGCCGCCGCGCAGACCCGGCACGTGCTCGAGACCATCAAGGGCGTCGTCGAGGCCGCAGGCGGCACGATGGACGACGTGACCTTCAACCACGTCTTCCTCAAGGATTGGGCCGATTACGGCGCCATCAATGGCGTCTATGCGGAATATTTCCCGGGCGACAAGCCGGCGCGCTACTGCATCCAGTGCGGCCTCGTGAAGCCCGACGCCCTCGTCGAGATCGCCTCGGTGGCGCATGTGGGCAAGCCGGTCGGCGCGCTGAACATCGGCAGCAGCGTCTGATGGGCCTCTTCCACGAGGTCCGGGGGACCGGCGCCCGCGCCGTCCTGCTCTCGCCGGGCCTCGGAGGCTCCGCCGGCTATTTCGCGCCGCAGCTGCCGGTGCTGGAGCCGCGCTTCCGCACCCTTCTCTACGACCATCGCGGCACCGGCCGTTCCGGAGGCGTCCTGGAGCCCGGCCACGACATCGCCGCCATGGCTCGCGACGCGCTCGCAGTGCTCGACGCGCACGGCATCGCGCAGGCCGATATCGTGGGCCACGCCATCGGCGGCCTGATCGGCCTGCAGCTCGCCCACGACCATCCGGAGCGCGTCGGGCGCCTCGTCCTCGTGAATGCCTGGGACGCCATGGACCCGGCGACCCGCCGCTGCTTTTCCGCGCGCAAGGCCCTCCTCACCGCGGTCGGTGCCGAGGCCTTCATCCGCGCGCAGGCGATCTTCCTCTACCCCGCGCCCTGGATCTCGCAGAACGGCGACCGGCTCGCCGCCGACGAGGCGCACGCGCTGGCCCATTTCCCCGGCGCCGGGACCGTGCTCGCCCGGATCGCGGCGGCCGAGGCCTTCGACGCGTCGGGCTGGATCGGGGCGATCCCGCACGAGACCCTGGTGATGGCCGCGCGCGACGACGTGCTCGTGCCGGCCACCGTCTCGGAGCGCCTCGCCCGCGCCCTGCCGCATGGCCGGCTCGACCTGACCGCCGAGGGCGGCCACGCCCACAGCATCACCCGCACCGAGCGCTTCAACCGGGCGCTGCTCGACTTCCTCGACCGGCCCTGAACCGATCCGGCCGGTTGAGCCGGGCGCGGGGGCGCGCTAGGCCAGCGCCATGGCCGACGCGTCCGCTTCCCCTTCCGCCCGCCCGGAGCCGATCCCGCTCACCGTGCTCACCGGCTTCCTCGGCGCCGGCAAGACCACGCTGCTGAACCGCCTGCTCGCCGACCCGGCGCTCGCCGACACGGTGGTGATCGTCAACGAGTTCGGCGAGATCGGCCTCGACCACCTGCTGATCGAGCGCGTGGACGAGGACATGGTCCTGCTCGGCGCCGGCTGCCTGTGCTGCACCGTGCGCGGCGACCTGATCGCGACCCTGGAAGACCTGCTGCGCAAGCGCGACAACGGCCGCATCGCGCCCTTCCGCCGCGTGGTGATCGAGACCACCGGCCTCGCCGATCCGGCGCCGATCCTGCACGCGCTGATCTACCATCCCTATCTCGTGCTGCGCTATCGCCTGCAGGCGGTGGTGACCGTCGTCGATGCGGTGAACGGCGCCCTAACCCTCGACGCGCATGCGGAAGCCGTGCGGCAAGTCGCGGTCGCAGACCGGATCGTCCTCGCCAAGCAAGACCTCGCTGGGGATACGGCGCCCCTGCGCGCCCGCCTCGCCGGCCTGAACCCAGCCGCCGCGATCGAGCCGCCGGAGGCGCCGGCCGACACGCTGCTCGGCGGCCTGTTCGGCCTCGATGGCAAGGCGGCGGATGTGCGCACCTGGCTCGGCGCCGTGAACGAGGACGAGCCCGCGCCGGGCCACGACCCGAACCGGCACGACGCGGCGATCCGCGCCTTCGCGCTGGCGAGCGAGCGGCCGGTGCCGCGGGCGACCTTCGAGATGTTCCTCGATCTCCTGCGCGCCAATCACGGGCCGAAGCTGCTGCGTCTCAAGGGCCTCGTGGCACTTGCCGAGGATCCCGACCGGCCAGTGGTGGTACACGGCGTCCAGCACGTGGTTCACGCCCCCGTCACCCTGCCCGCTTGGCCGGATGCGGACCGGACCTCGCGCCTCGTCTTGATCGTGCGCGACCTCGACCCGTCCTTCGTAGCCCGCCTGTGGGACGCCTTCCTCGGGCGGCCCCGTCCCGACGCGCCCGACGCGGCAGCGCTCACCGACAACCCGCTCGCGATCCCGGGAGGTTAAGGCGCAGTCCCGTAGACGGGCCCACCAGTCTGGTGCGGGGCCGACACGGCTCGGGGCCGCGAATCCTGGCGCCAGGATGATACGCAGCCGTGCGCGAGCGACTTCGGCCGAGATGCCCACGCGATGACTGAATTCCCGGGAATACATATCGCACTTTGCCAGAAAATATTCGACGGCATATGATTAAATACAATCCCTGAAGTTCGAAAACTCTATTCACACAGAATTGGCCCGATCCATGCTTCGCGAATACGCGGGCGCCATGTTGCGTTCGGCGTAGGGCCGCCGGGATTCAAGTCGCTTCGCGGGCTGGCCGAGAGATATTGCTCGCCCGGAGCCTGCCGTGACCAGCCCTGCCCTATCCAGCCGCCTACCCGCCGAGCCGGAACTCTCCGGCCTGCGCGCCTTCGCTCTGCTAATCGTGGTCTCCGGCCATTTCGTGCAGCGGGTCGACCGCTTCAACCCGCAGGCCACGCCCGAGGGCCGGTCAATGGTGCTGGAGGCCTTCGCCGCCCCGGCGGCGGGGGTCTACCTCTTCTTCGCGATCAGCGGCTACCTGATCGCCCGTGCGCTCGCCGCGGAGCGGCCCTGGGGCGGAGGTCACGTCCCGCTACGCTTCCTGGCACGCCGGGTGGTGCGGATCGCGCCGCCCTACTGCATCGTGCTGCTGGTGACGTTTCTGCTGGTCGCCGCGGCCGGTCTGGAGCCGCCCCGGCTCAACCTGTTCGCGAACCGGCCGCATGCCCTCGGGGAGAGTTTGGCGGCGAGCCTCACCTACCTGCATGGGCTCCTCTACGGCACCTTCCCGCGCCTGTTCCCGCCGGGCTGGACGCTGGAGGTGGAGATGCAGTTCTACCTGCTGGCGCCGCTCTTCTGCCTCGCGGTTTGGCGGGCCGGCACCCGGTTCGGACTTGGGGCGACCACGGCATTCGCCCTCGGGGCGAGCGGGATGCTGGCGCTCGCGGCTCTGGCCTCGGGCATCGACAACCTGCACCAGTCGATCCTGCCGTACGCACCGCTGTTCCTGCTCGGCATCCTCGCCCACGCGGTGCGCGGATCGGGATGGCTGCCACGCTCCCCCGTCACCGCCGCCCTCGGCTGGCCGGCGCTGGCCGCCTTCGTGCTGCTCCAGCCCTTCGTGGACGGCCAAGGCAGCGAGACCGCACTGCGCATGCTGCTGATCGCCCTGATGTTCGCCTCGCTCGCCAGCGGGCGCGGCTCGTTCCGCGCGGCCTGCACCGCGCCGATCCTGGTGCAGATCGGTTTGGTGTCCTACTCGGCCTATCTGGTCCATCTCCAGATCCTGCACGTCACGGCAGCCGGCGTCGCCCGCACCTTCGGCGCGATGCCGCTGCCTTCCGCGCTCCTCGTCAACGCCGCCATCGGGCTGCCGCTGACCGCCATGGCGGCGCTCCTCATGTTCCGGGGCATCGAGCGACCGTTCCAGCGGATCAGCCGCAGCCTGCACGGCCAAGGGGCGGAGCGCCTCGTGCGGCAGGACTGACCCTCGGCATCGTCCTTGAAACGCTGGCCCTGCGGAGCGCGCTCGGACGCCCGACTGTCCCGGAACGGGACACGAACCGGACAGGGCGAGCAGAGTTTGGACGGGGCGATGGCGCGACGCTTCACACTGATCCAGGGTGGACTCTCGGAGCCGCCCTCCCTGAACCCGGCCGCCGAGGCACCGAGGGCACCGCTCGCCGTCGACCTGCGGGGCGCGCTGGCCGTCGACGGTGAGGCGGTCGCGGCCTGGCGAGCCCTGATGACCCGGACCGGGAGCGGCGACCCGTTCCAGGATCCCGACTTTCTGCTCACGGCGGCGCAGCATCAATCCGCCGGGCAGCAGATCGCCTTCGCCCTGGTCTGGCACCGGCCGGCCAGCGGCCCGAACACCCTGCACGGCATGCTGCCCCTGCGGATCGCGAGGCCTCTGCTCGCCCGGGATCGCGCCCATCTCTGGCGCCCACCCGGCCTGCCGGGCCCGGCACCCCTCATCGAGCCGGAGCGCGCGGGCGCGATCGTGGCGGCGGTGCGGATCCGCCTCGGCGCGCTCGCCCGCCCGGTCGAGCTCGATGGGGACCCGGCCCTATTGCGCCAGGACCGTCCTCCGGCGCAGGCCGGCGGCCACGCCATCCGGCGCCGCGGCATCCCGCCGGCCAGCCTGCTCGGCATTCGCCCGGACGGCTACCGGCCGCCGCGCGTCGAGCATGTCCGCGACCCGGCACAGGTGCGCGACGCCGTCGAGACCTTCCTCGCCCTCGACGCGCGCACGGCGCGGCGGCCGATCATCGCCGATCCGGCGGAGGCCGCGATGGTGCGGGTGGTCTCGCGCCTGTTCGCGCGGCGGCGGCAGATCAGCGTCGAACTGGCGCGCAGCGGGGGCACGGTGGTGGCGGGCACCCTGCATCTCGGCAGCGGCCCCCGCGCCGTGGCGTGGCGCCACGCGGCCGACTGAAACGCCCGGCGGGGACGCCTACTCGTCCTCGCCGAACCGGTTGGCGAGGAGCGCCTCGATCGCATCGAGGCAGGCCTCGGCATCGGTCCCGGCGGCGGTGACGGCGACCGAGGTACCCTGGGCCGCGCCGAGCGTGAGCAGGCCCATGATCGAGCGCCCGCCAACCGTCTCGCCAGCCCGGGTCACGGTCACGGCAGCGTCGAAGCGCTCGACGGTCTGAACGAATTTCGCCGAGGCCCGCGCGTGCAGGCCGCGTCGGTTGATGATCGGCAGGGTTCGCAGGAAGCCGCCTTCGGGGACCGGCGGATCGTCGTCCGTCTCGAAGAGATCGTCCATCGGCAGGCGGCGTCTCGCTCGTTAGCTTGCCGGGCAGGGCTCGTCCCGCCTCGGCAGACGGATCTCGGCCGTCCTGGAACGTGCGTAGCGGTTTCGAGGCTGAGACGGAAGTCTTTTGCGGATCCCGGGGTCGATGCGCCGGGGCGACCTCACGGGCAAGGCTACTTCGGGGCTACTTGCCGGCCAGCACGCGCGAGGCAACGTTGATGTATTTGCGGCCCGCTTCCTGAGCGTGAAGCACCGCGTCGCCGAGGGATTCCTCGTCGCGGACGCTGGCGAGCTTGATCAGCATCGGCAGATTGATCCCGGCGACCACCTCGACGGCGCCGCCGTTCATACAGGACAGGGCGAGGTTCGAGGGCGTGCCGCCGAACATGTCGGTGAGCACCACCACGCCCGTACCGGTGTTGACGCGGCCGACCGCGGACATGATGTCCCGCCGCCGCAGCTCCATGTCGTCTTCCGGGCCGATCGTAATGGTCTCGATCTGCTCCTGAGGGCCGACCACGTGCTCCAAAGCGGCCTTGAACTCGGTCGCGAGTAAGCCGTGGGTGACAAGCACCATGCCAATCATCGACGCGTGTTCCGACGTCCTGTTATCCGAGCCGCCATGTTGTGCATCGCACCCGACGCGCACAAGGCAGTCGCGACGTTTTGCTCAAACGAACGTCATCATCATGCCATGCCCGGTGCCCCTGCGCTACGGGGCGATTCCGCGGAGGCTGCGCGCGATCGGATTGTGCGGCTGCGAAGCCACGCCGCAGGCCGCGAGCACGGCGGCGGGCCCCAGCCCGGCGGCGCGCAGGGATCGATCGAGGCAGAGGCGGTCCAGGCCGAGTCCGAGGATCTCGGCGCGCTCGGCCCCCGCCTCAGGGAAGCGCGGCGCGGCCTCGACGAGATCGACGACGCGGGCCAGCACGCAGGCCTCCTCCGCCGGAAGGGCGATGAGACCGAGGCCGCGCACCTCGATTCGCCCGGCGATCGCCGGGTGCGGCCGGGCCACGAGCCGGCCATGGGCCCGCGTGATTCGCACCCGGTCGTCGGCCACCAGAGCCGCGAACAGGCCGCGAGCGGAGGCCGCCTCGATCAGGCCGAGGGCGAGGCTCGACTTGCCGGTCCCCGATTCGCCGCGAATCAGCACCCCCGCCTCGCCGAGCACCAGGCAGGCGGCGTGGACGGTCAGGGCCTGCGCCTCAGGCACCGACGGGCTCGGGAGCGGATCGCTCAGGCATGGAGGATGCACTCAACCGTGCGCGAGCTGACGCGGCGCGGCCGGCAGGCGCACCACGAAGCGGGCGCCACGCACGGTCGGCTCGCCATCCTCATTGGCCGGTCCCGGCCGGTTCTCCGCGCGGATCATGCCACGATGCGCCTGGACGATCTGGCGCGAGATCGACAGGCCGAGGCCGGAATTCTGGCCGAAGCCCTGCTCGGGTCGATCGGTGTAGAAACGCTCGAAGATCCGCTCGAGGGCGTGCTCAGGGATGCCCGGGCCCTCGTCCTCGCAGATCATCTCGACCTCGCCGCGCACCCGCCGCAGCGCGACCCGCACCTTGGCGTCCGAGGGCGAGAAGGAGCGTGCGTTGTCGATCAGGTTGTTGACGACCTGACCGAGACGGCTGTCGTGACCGATGATCGCGAAGGGCTGCTCCTGGTCGCCGGGCGGTGTCTCGATGTCGAGCAGGATGACGCAGTCCTTCGCGCGGCGGCGCTCGTTGGCCACCGAGATCACCGTGGTCAGGAGCCGCTTCATGTCGACCCGACGTGCCTCGGCACGGGCGAGTTCGGCGTCGAGGCGCGAGGCGTCAGCGATGTCGCTGATCAGCCGGTCGAGGCGCTTCACGTCGTGCTGAATGATCGCCATCAGGCGCCCGCGCGATTCGTCCGTCTTGGCGAGCGGCAAGGTCTCGACGGCGCTGCGCAGCGAGGTCAGCGGGTTCTTCAGCTCGTGGCTGACATCGGCCGCGAAGCTCTCGATCGCGTCGATGCGCCGGTAGAGCGCCTGGGTCATGTCGCGCAGCGCGCCGGAGAGATGGCCGATCTCGTCGGTGCGGTCGGTGAAGTCCGGGATCTCCTCGCGGGTCTTGATGCCCATGCGCACCTTCTCGGCGGCCTCGGCGAGCCGCCGCACCGGCCCCGCGATGGCGCCCGCGAGCAGGATCGAGAGCACCACCATGATCAGCGAGGCGACGAGGAAGACCTGGAACAGGCCGAAGCGCTCGGAGGCGATCACCCGGTCGATCGCGTCGCCCTGCGTCGAGATCAGCAGGGCGCCGCGCACCTGTCCGGCCTTGTGGATCGGCACCGCCACCGAAACTGCCGTCTCGCCGACGGTGTTGCGGCGCACCAGACTGCCGCGGGCGCCGGCCAGCGCCGTCTGAACCTCGCGCAGGGAGTGGCCGTTCGTCGGCCCGACCTCCTCCGGCGGGGCGGCGCGGGTGCCGAACAGGTTCCCGACCCGGGCCTGGATCCAGGTAAAGGCCCGCTCCAGCACGTTCGGCTTGTGCGCGCCGGCCGCGTCGCCGCGGCTGCTGTCGCGGTTGAACAGCGAGCGGGTGTCGAACAGCAGGCCGCCCTCACGGTCGTAGACGCGGGCACGGTTGCCGGTCGGCGTCACGAGACGCGACAGCAGCGGCGCGACCCGCTCCGGATTCAGCGAGAAGGCGAGCGGCGAGGCCTCCTCCTCGGGCCCGGATTCGCCGGCCTGGTCCTGCAGGAGCTTGTCCGGGTCGATCCGGATCGTGTCCGTGTCGACCGAGGCCGAGGAGGCGATGGCGCTCGCGATGATCTCGCCCTGGATGGCGAGGCTCTGCACGCGGGCCTGGATCAGCCCCTGGCGGAACTGGTTCAGGTAGAGGAAGCCCACGAGCAGCGCGATCAGCCCGAACAGGTTCAGGACGACGATGCGGCGCGTCAGGCTGGAGGAGGCCCGCTGCCCGATCGCGTCCCAGAGGGCGCGGGGCCAGGTGAGCGGCGAGGTGAGAGGGCGGCCGAACAGGGTTCGGGGCGCGGCTTCGTCGGTTGTGGACGGCACGGTGCGGCGGTCGGTCTTTTCGGCTGCGGTCGGCTCTCAGTTCTCCTTGAAGCGGTAGCCGACGCCGTACAGGGTCTCGATCATGTCGAAGTTCTGGTCGGTGACCTTGAACTTCTTGCGCAGCCGCTTGATGTGGCTGTCGATGGTGCGGTCGTCCACGTAGACCTGATCGTCGTAGGCCGCGTCCATCAGGGCGTTGCGGCTCTTCACCACGCCCGGGCGCTGGGCCAGCGCCTGCAGGATCAGGAACTCGGTGACGGTGAGCGTGACCGGCTCGCCCTTCCAGGTGCAGGTGTGGCGCTCGGGGTCCATCATCAGCGCGCCGCGCTCCAGAGAACGGGCGGCGACATCGGCCTCGCGCTGGGCGGCGTTCGGGCCGTCCTTGGGGGCGAAGCGGCGCAGCACGGCCTTCACCCGCTCCACGAGGAGGCGCTGCGAGAACGGCTTATGGATGAAGTCGTCGGCGCCCATCTTGAGGCCGAACAGCTCGTCGATCTCCTCGTCCTTCGAGGTGAGGAAGATCACCGGAAGGTCCGATTTCTGCCGCAGGCGTCGGAGAAGCTCCATCCCGTCCATGCGCGGCATCTTGATGTCGAAGATCGCGAGGTCCGGCGGCGAGTGCCGCAGGCCGTCGAGGGCGGAGGCGCCGTCCGTGTAGGTCTGGATGCGGTAGCCTTCGGTTTCGAGGGCGATCGACACGGAGGTCAGAATGTTGCGGTCGTCGTCGACGAGGGCGATGGTCGGCATGCGCGTTCCCTGACTGAAACGGCGGCGGCGGGGCCTGGGCCGGAAGCGGCGGGCCCGGCCCCGGTCCGGGGCAGGCGTGAGCGCGAAGACGGGGCTTGGACTGAACGCCGGTCCGGGCCCGCTTCGCACCGAAGGGACAGTCGCTTTAGTATGAAGCTTTGAAAAAAGCGAGCGCCGCGCGTAGCTTGGCCGTATCGTCCGGCTGCCGCGGCATCGCCGCCCCTCGCCCGGGCGGGCCCGATCGCTATGATCTGTCGGGCAGATTCGGGGAGGAGCGATGAGCGAGACGCAGACGTCCGGCACCGGGCCGGCACGGCCCCTGCCGGCGGCGGAGGCCGGGTTCGACGCGATCGGCCTCGCGCGAGAGCTCCTGCGCAGCGTGCGTTCCGGCGCGCTCGCCACCCTGGAGCCGGACGGCACGCCCTTCGCCTCCCTGGTGACGATCGCCACCGATTCGGACGGCACGCCCCTGATGCTGCTGTCGCGGCTCTCGGCGCATACCCGCAACCTGCTCGCCGATCCGCGCTGCTCGCTGCTCTTCTCGGCCGGCGGCAAGGGCGACCCCCTCGCTCATCCCCGGCTCACCGTCGTCGGGCGGGCGGTGCCGTCCCAGGAGGACCGCGTCCGCGCCCGCTTCCTGGCCCGCCACCCCAAGGCCAAGCTCTACGCCGACTTCCCCGATTTCGGCTTCTTCGCCCTGGAGCCGGCCGCGGGTCACCTCAACGGCGGCTTCGCCAAGGCCGCCACCCTGACGCGGGCGGAGCTGCTCCTCGACCTCGCCGGCGCCGAGGCCTTGGTGGCGGGCGAGGCCGGCGCCGTCGCCCATATGAACGCGGACCATGCCGACGCGCTCGCGCTCTATGCGGCCGGCGCGGGCGACGGGCCCTGGCGCCTCACCGGGCTCGACCCGGAGGGCCTGGACCTGATGGCAGGCGAGCGCACGGCGCGGGTCACCTATCCCGAGCCGGTCTCCGACATGGGCGCCCTGCGCAAGAGCCTCGTCGCCATGGCTGCCGCGGCGCGGGCGGGCGGCTGATACCGGCGGTTGCACCGGGCAGCACGGCCGCTATCGCAGGGAGGGGTCCGGACCCCTATGCAGTCCCGGCCGGGCGCCCCATATAGGCCCGATGAACGATATCCAGTCCGATACCTATCCCTTCAGCCTCGACGTCGAGCCGGTCGGCGAGTCCGGCAGCCTGTTCCAGTGGAGCATCCGCAAGAACGGCAAGCTGCACCAGCGCTCGGACCGCAAGCACCCGACTGAGGCGAAGGCCCGCGCCCACGGTGAGGCCGAGATCGAGCGGCTCATCCGCGGCCGCGGCCGCTGAGCGCACTGCAAGCGTAGGACGCGCTTCCCGGCGCGGGCGGTCCCGGACCGTCCGCGCCGTTTCCGTTCCGGGATGCGGCGTCGCCTGGCCGGGATCGCTTCGCCGGGATCGCTTGGCGCAAGGCCGCCCCCCTGCTATCCCGCGCCTCACCAAATGGATTTCCGTTCCTGACGGCGAGAGCGAGTTCGGCCCCAAGGCCCGAGGCCGCGCGCCGGAGATTATCGAGCCGATGACCACCGCGCCCATCGACAACATCCGCAACTTCTCGATCGTCGCGCATATCGACCACGGCAAGTCGACGCTCGCCGACCGGCTGATCCAGGCCACCGGCACGGTCGCCGCGCGCGACATGAGCGAGCAGATGCTCGACTCGATGGATATCGAGCGCGAGCGCGGCATCACCATCAAGGCGAACACCGTCCGCCTCGAATACAAGGCGCAGGACGGACGCGACTACGTCCTCAACCTCATGGACACGCCTGGCCACGTGGACTTCGCCTACGAGGTCTCGCGCTCGCTCGCCGCCTGCGAGGGCTCGCTCCTCGTGGTGGACGCCTCCCAGGGCGTCGAGGCGCAGACGCTCGCCAACGTCTATCAGGCGCTCGACGCCAACCACGAGATCGTCCCCGTCCTCAACAAGGTCGATCTGCCGGCGGCAGAGCCCGACCGGGTCAAGGAGCAGATCGAGGAGGTGATCGGCCTCGACGCCTCGGACGCGGTGCCGATCTCGGCCAAGACCGGGCTCAACATCGATCTGGTTCTGGAGGCCATCGTCAAGCGCCTGCCGCCGCCGAAAGGCGACCGGAGCGCGCCGCTCAAGGCCCTGCTCGTCGATAGCTGGTACGACGTCTATCTCGGCGTGGTCGTGCTGGTGCGCATCGTGGACGGCGTGCTCAAGAAGGGCATGACCATCCGTATGATGGGCGCGGACGCGGTCTACGGCGTCGACAAGATCGGCGTGTTCCGGCCGAAGATGGCCGACATCGCCGAGCTCGGCCCCGGCGAGGTCGGCTTCCTCACCGCTTCGATCAAGGAGGTGGCCGACACCCGCGTCGGCGACACCATCACCGAGGACAAGCGCCAGACCGCGGAGATGATGACGGGCTTCAAGGAGGTCCAGGCGGTCGTCTTCTGCGGCCTCTTCCCCGTCGATGCGGCCGAGTTCGAGAACCTGCGCTCGGCCATGGGCAAGCTCCGGCTCAACGACGCCTCGTTCTCCTACGAGATGGAGACCTCCGCCGCGCTCGGCTTCGGCTTCCGCTGCGGCTTCCTCGGGCTCCTGCATCTCGAGATCATCCAGGAGCGCCTGGAGCGCGAGTTCAACCTCGACCTCATCTCGACGGCGCCCTCCGTGGTCTACCGCCTGGCCATGCGCGACGGCGAGATCAAGGAGCTGCATAACCCGGCCGACATGCCCGATCCGATGAAGATCGAGACCGTCGAGGAGCCCTGGATCCGCGCCACGATCCTCACCCCCGACGAATATCTCGGCGGCGTGCTGAAGCTTTGCCAGGACCGCCGCGGCATCCAGGTCGACCTCAACTACGTCGGCAAGCGGGCCATGGTGGTCTACGACCTGCCGCTGAACGAAGTGGTGTTCGACTTCTACGACCGCCTCAAGTCGATCTCGAAGGGCTACGCCTCCTTCGACTACCACGTCTCCGATTACCGCGAGGGCGACCTCGTGAAGATGTCGATCCTCGTCAACGCCGAGCCGGTGGACGCCCTCTCGATGCTGGTCCACCGCACCCGGGCGGAATCCCGCGGCCGGGCGATGTGCGAGAAGCTGAAGGACCTGATCCCGCGCCACCTGTTCCAGATCCCCGTCCAGGCGGCGATCGGCGGCAAGATCATCGCCCGCGAGACCATCCGGGCGCTGTCCAAGGACGTGACCGCCAAGTGCTACGGCGGCGATATCTCGCGCAAGCGCAAGCTCCTCGACAAACAGAAGGAGGGCAAGAAGCGCATGCGCCAGTTCGGGCGGGTCGAGATCCCGCAGGAGGCCTTCATCGCCGCCCTGAAGATGGACGATTGAGGTTCGTCCACGTTTCGTGGACGTGTTAGGGTCGTGCCATGCGGCGGGACGACGTCATCGCGCGGCTGCGCGCCTCCGAGAGTGACCTGCGCCGATCCGGCGTCCAGGAGCTTTGGCTCTTCGGCTCGGTCGCCCGTGACGAGGCGCGAGATACCAGCGATGTCGACCTGTTCGTGGATCCCGATTACACGCGTTTCGGCTTCGTCGAATTGATCCGTGTCGAGGAGCAACTTGCACGCGATCTCGGCCGCACGGTCGACCTGACCACGCGCGAGGGCTTGCATCCCTACCTTCGACCAACGATCGAGCGTGAGGCGATCCGGGTGCTGTGATGAAGCGCACGCCCGCCGCGCGCCTGGTCGATATTCGCGAGATGATCGATGCCGTCGCGGCGATGGTCGAGAATGTCGATCTCAGAACCTACCGCAAGGACCTGAAGCTGCGCTTGGCTGTCGAGCGCTGCGTTGAGATCGTCTCCGAGGCGAGCCGCCATATCTCCGCGACGGATAAGGCCGGCTTTCCCGCGGTACCCTGGCCGGAAATCGCAGCGATCGGCAACAAACTGCGCCACGAATACAATCGCGTCGATGATCTGATCGTTTGGCAGGTCGCGACGGAAGCCTTGCCGGCCCTGCGGCCCACCATCGTCAGGCTTCTGGAAAGCGCCAGCCCATCGGAATCCTGATCGCCCGGTCGAGGCTGCCCACTCACGCCACCCGGATCTGCGTCGCGATCCGCGGCGGCTCCTCGGCGCCGGTATCCGCCTCGATGATGCGCATGTCGAGGCGGCCCTGATCGTCGCGGAACACGTCGTAGATCACCCGGTCCACCACAGCGTTGCCTTCGCCGAAGATCAGCACGCGCGGCTTGTGGGCGATCACGTCGTCCACGCTGCCATAGCTCGCCGAGGCGATGATCACCTCGTCGCCGACCTGGCAGGTGCGCGCGGCGGCCCCGTTCAGGATGCAGCAGCGCGAGCCGGCGGGGCCGTAGAGCACGTAGGTGCTGATCCGCGCGCCCGACATCTTGTTCCAGATCTCGACGAATTCGAGCGGATCGAGCCCCGCCTCGCGGCAGAGGTCGGAATCGATGGTGATCGAGCCATGATAGTTCAGGTCGGCGCCCGTCACCCGGATGCCGTGCAGCTTGGCCCGCACGAAGCTCTGCATCGCGTTCCCCCTCGCCGCCCCGTCGCCGGGCGGATTCGCCGCCCTTCTAGAGGCTCGCGCGGCGGAGGGCTACGGCCGGCCGCCTCAGTGAGCGGGCGCCGGGGCCGTCTGGCTGTCCTGGCGGGCCTGCTTGTTAGCCCGGTGGCGGCCGATGGCACAGCCCGCCGCAGCGCCGACCAGACCGTGATGGCCGGCATAATGCCCGGCAATGCCGCCGACGACGGCGCCTTTCAGGCAGCCCTTGGCCTCGGCGGTGCCGGCTGCGGTCAGGGCGGCGAGCGCCAGTGCGGTCGCAGCGATGGTGCGGATCATGGGAGTCTCTCCTGAATTCGGCTCTGGGAACGGAGTCGCAGCCCCCCTCGTTCCGGCCTCACGCAAGCGTGACGGACGGCGCCGCGATGCTGGGCACGGCACCGAGGCATGAGCGGGCGGCGCTGGCGCAGGCGGCGGGGACACGCCATCTTCGCCCCCCCATGGATGCTCCCCTGTTCGACACCACCCTCGCCCGCCGCCGCCTCGCCCGCGCCCGGGCCGCAGGCTACGCCGACTTCCTGCTCGCCCGCGTCGCCGAGGATCTCGAGGATCGGCTCGCGGCGGTGCTGCGGCGCTTCACCGACGCCGTCGATCTCGGCACGCCGGCCTCTGCAGCGGCCCGCCTGCTGGCGCGGCGTCCGGAGGCTGCCACGACGCTGCGCCTCGCACCGCTGCCCGAGCCGGCCGAGTCCGGCTTCGCCCTGGCGGTGGCCGATCCCGAGGCGCTGCCGCTCGGCCCAGCCAGCATCGATCTCGCCGTCTCGCTCCTGGCGCTCCAGGGCGTGAACGACCTGCCGGGCACCTTGATCCAGCTCCGCCGGGCCCTGCGCCCGGACGGGCTGTTCCTCGGCTGCCTCCTCGGTGGGGCGACCCTGACGGAGCTGCGCCAGAGCTTCGGCCAGGCCGAGAGCGAGGTGGAGGGCGGGGTGAGCCCCCGCGTGGCGCCCTTCGCGGCGGTGCGGGAGCTCGGCAGCCTGATGCAACGGGCGGGCTTCGCCCTGCCGGTGGTCGATGCCGAGACCGTCACCGTGCGCTACGCCGACCCGTTCCGCCTGATGCGCGACTTGCGCGCGCTCGGCCTCACCAACGTGCTCGCCGAGCGCCGCCGCACGCCGCTGCGCCGCGACACCCTGATGCGCGCGGCGGCCCTCTATCAGGAGCGTTTCGCGGATCCGGACGGGCGCGTGCGCGCCACCTTCGAGCTGCTCTGGGTCTCCGGCTGGGCGCCGCATGCGAGCCAGCAGAAGCCGCTGCGCCCAGGCAGTGCGCAGACCCGCCTCGCCGACGCGCTGGGCACCACCGAACTCCATGCGGGGCTGACCTCAGGACCGAGCAAGGACAGGAGCGCGCCATGAAGCTGCCGGGCCCCGACCATCCGATCACGATCCTGCCGCAGCCGGGCCTCGTCCGGGTGATCGTGGAGGGCAGCGTCGTCGCCGAGACTCGCGCGGCGTTGAGCTTGCAGGAGGCGGGCTACCTGCCCGTCCTCTACATCCCGCGCGCGGACGTGCTGGGCGTGGTGCGCCGCTCGACCCGGCGCAGCCATTGCCCCTACAAGGGCGACGCCAGCTATTTCGATCTCGTGGTCGGCGCGACCGAGCGGGCGGACGCCGCCTGGAGCTACGAGGACCCGTTCCCGGCGGTCGCCGCCATCCGCGGCCATCTCGCCTTCTATCCGGGACGGGTGGACGCGATCGAGCAGGGCTGAGAGGCCTATTTCTGCAGATCCTGCGCCATCTTCAGGTGTTCGGCCAGGGTGGGCTCGGTCTTGCGCGCGAAGGCCTTGAGAGGCGCATTGTCGCCGCCGTTCCCATAGCGCTGGAACAGGTCGACGGCATCCTTGTGCGCCTTCACCTGATCCTCGCGGTACTGTTTGTTGAACGCGGCTCCCTGCAGGCCCTTCAGGGTGTCGAGCTTCTTCTGGTGGGTGCTGTCGAGGGCGGTGGGCAGCGTCGCCTGGATCTTCCCGTCCTGGATCACCTGCTTCATCTCGCCCGAGCTCTTCTCGTGGTCGGCGATCATGTGCTTGGCGAAGGCCTTGGCTGACTCGTCGCCGCGCTCGGCCGCGAGCTGGCTCGATTGCAGCTCGAACATGTCGCTGATCGCGGCCTCGGTCACGAAATCGGCCGTCGCGGGTGCACGGCCGACGAGGGAGTTCAGCCCGCTCTTCTCGCCGATCGATTGCGCGGATGCGGGCATGGCGGCGAGGAGGAGGGCTGCGGCGAGGGCGGTGCGCGTGAATGGCGTCATGGGACAGATCTCCGGGTTCTACCCGGGAAGGCGGAGGAGCGCCGGCCAAGTTCCGCCCCGAGCAGGTTCCCCCGGACACGCGCCCTCGGCCGGCCTCCTACAGGCTCGCCCCATCGATCAGACCCCAGAAACCGTATTTGCGCCCGTGCTTGCGGCGCAGGCCGGCCTTGTAGACGTCCGGCTCCGGCGCGACGGCGCCTGGCGCCAGCCGCTCGGCCAGCGCGTCAAGTTCGAGGTAGTAGCGGGCCGCGTGGGGGTAGGCGGCACTCAGCCCCTTGTCGAGGATGGTGTCGAGCAGGCACCGGAACAGCAGCGTCGCCGCCCGTGGATGGTCGTCCGCCAGCGCCTCCGCCGCGGGCGCGAGGATCGCGTAGCGCGTCCCGTCCCAGGCCTCGGGATGGGCGAGGACCAGGCGGGCGGCGCGTTCCAGATTCGGCCAGCCGACAAGGAAGGCGAGCGCCCGGTGCCGGGTGGGGAAGGAATCCGCATGGGCGAAGGCCCGCGCCAGCGCCTCGTCGTCCTCGAAATCCGGCAGCTTGGCGAGGTAGTCGCGCAGCATCGCGGCGTCGAGCAGGTCCGCGAAGCGCCCCCAGCGCAGGTCCTGCGCCTCCTGCCCACGGCCGAGGGCCTCGAGCGCCCGGATCTCGATGGCGACGCGGTCCCGGTCCGGATGGGCCTCCTCCACGAATCCAGCGATCAGCTCGGCACGGGTGGTGGTGCGGACGGCCGGCGCCGGCCGGCGCAGCCAGTCGAGAGCCTCGGCGGCTCGGCCCCCTTCGACCAGACGCGAGGCGATGGCCACCTGGTCCGGCGCCTCCGGCATCAGCGCCTCCTCCAGGGCGATGAAGGCGTCGATATCGCCGCGCCGGTCGGCGATGTCCTGGCGCACCCGCTGCATCAGCGCACGGCGGAACCGGCTCTCCCAATCCGGCCGGCCCTGGCTGGCAGCATCGCCCAGGGCGCCGAGCGCCTCGGCGAGACCCCGGTCGAGGTCACCGAGGGCGTCCGGATCGAGCCGCGCCACGAGGTCCCGCAGCAGGGTGCCGAGGAACCCGTCCGGATCGGCCATGATGCGGGGCACGAGGCCGAGTGCGAACCGCGCCGCCGCCTCCAGCGGCAGTGCCGCGGCGATCTCCACGGCGGCGTCCGTGGCGCGCTCGTAGAGCCCGCCGATCCGGCCGCTTCCGTCATCGACCCGGTTCAGCACCGCATCGGAGCCGCCGAGAAAGCGCACGAGCCGGTCGAGGGCGGCCTCCGGATCGAGGGGGCGCAGCTCGTTCAGGATCACCGTGACGGTGGCGTCGAGGTCGATCGCGAAGCTGCGGCGCTTCTGCCAGTCGATATAGCCGCGCGCGCCTTCCAGCGCGGCGAGCCGGCGGTCGACGATGGCAGCCACGGCGTCCGGCCCCTGGCGGGCGGCGAGCGCCGCGCTGACGAGCTTCTTGAAGGCGGGATTGCGGGCGGTCTCGCCGAGGATCAGACCGATCAGGCGATCAGGCCCGAGCTCGGCCAGGGTCTCCGGCGAGGGCGTGGTGCGGCGTGTGCCCTTGGGACGATCGGGTTTGGGACGATCGAGCTTCGACCGCTCAGGCCGCGCCGCCTTCGAGGTCCGCGCGCCCGCCATGTCGTCCGACCTCCGCACCGAGCCCCAGAGCGTCGCCGGCCCTAATCCTCGACCTTGGCGACCGGGCGATCGTTACCTCGGGCGGTCTCGTCGTGCCAGGCTCCGGCCTTGTCCTGGTAGCGGATGCCCTCGGTCGATCCGGGGACCTGCTGCTCGGCTGCGGCGGCCTGAGCGGCCTGCAGGGCCTCCTCCCGGCTCGGGAAGGTCTCGGAGAACACGTCGCCGACCTTGTAGGCGAAGCCGCCGTCGTGCTCGACGATGTGGTAGATGACCTCGGACATGGACGCTCCTCGACGCTGATATCGCTGAGCGCGAACCGTCCGGGACGCGGACCGGTTCCGGTGAACCGGCTCAGTGCCGGGTCGGCGGCCGTTCCGAGAGCCGCTCGGCCGCCGCCTCGCAACCGGCGATCAGCGAGCCGCGCACGTCGTCGGCCGCGTAGCCGACCCCGTCGGGAAAGGCGAGGCTCACCGCCGCGCCGTCCTCGGCCCGGCGGATATGGGCGATCCAGCCGCCCTCCCCGCGCTCGAAGCGGACCTCGTAGGTCGCGCCGCCCTTCTCGAACCGATGCGGCTCCATGCCCCTGCCCTATCTTCGCTTGAGGTCCGGCTTGCCCGGCACGCCCGGCCGGCGAACTCTGCCGGCGCGGGCACGCCGCCCTCGGCGGCAGGGCGCCCGGCCCACGAGGAGGCTCGCATGCGCCCGATCCTTGCCACAGCGGCGGTCGCCGCGCTCTGGCTCGCCGCTCCCGCCGAGGCGCAGGTCGAGCGCGTGCCGCCCAACCCCTTCGCCTCGAACTATCCGTCCGAGCCGCCGCCAGCCGTTGTGGTCGAGCGGCGCGACCCCCGCATCGTGCGCACCCGGCGCATCCGCCGTTCCCCACCTCCGCCCGAACTCGCCCCGCTGCCGCCGGGGCTGGTCCCGGATTGAGGACGAATCCTGAATTTCCAAGACCTCAGGCCTTTGGCGGGTCCAGGGCGGAAGCGCTGGGGCTTCCGTCAGGGCTCCGCCCCGATAGCCCGCCGAAGTGATGATCCCTTCGGAATCCCGGATCTCAGCCGCTCATTCGTCGCCGACGACGCCGGCCGCGTCCTGCGCCTGCAGCACGTCGGGCCGGGGCATCGAGATGATGTTGTAGCCCGAATCCACGAAATGGACCTCCCCGGTGACCCCGCCCGAGAGATCGGAGAGCAGGTAGAGGGCCGAGCCACCGACATCGTCGAGGCTCACTGTGCGCCGAAGCGGCGCATGCGCCTTCTGGTGGTTGAACATCAACCGGGCATCGGCGATGCCGGCGCCGGCCAGCGTCCGCATCGGCCCGGCCGAGAGCGCGTTGACGCGGATGCCGGCCGGGCCGAGATCCGAGGCGAGGTAGCGCACCGAGGCCTCCAGGGCGGCCTTGGCCACGCCCATCACGTTGTAGTTCGGCATGACTCGGGTCGAGCCGCCATAGGTGAGCGTGAGGAGCGAGCCGCCCTCGCTCATCCGCTTGGCGGCGCGCTGGGCGATCTCGGTGAAGGAGAAGCACGAGATCGTCATGGTGCGCACGAAGTTGTCGCGCGTGGTGACCTCGACGTAGCGGCCCTTGAGCTGCGCCTTGTCCGAGAAGCCGATGGCGTGGACCACGAAGTCGAGCCGGCCGTCGAAGGCCGTATCGAGCCGGTCGAAAGCGGCGTCCACCGAGGCGAGATCCTCCACATCGCAGGGGATCACCACGTCGGAATCGAGCTTGGCCGCAAGCGGACCGACCCGGCGGCCGAGCGCCTCGCCCTGATAGGTGAAGGCGAGTTGCGCGCCGTGCCGGTGGAGCATCCGGGCGATGCCCCAGGCGATCGAGTGATCGTTGGCAACGCCCATGATCAGGCCGCGCTTGCCCGCCATCAATGCCGTCATTCGATCGTTCGTCCCACTCTCCGCGCGGTCCCGGCTGGGACCGGATCCAGGCGGCGAGCCATAGCCCGCCCGTCGCGAGCCTGTCCAATCCGGGGCTGAGAGGGGGCTGGAAACGCGAAAGCCCCGCTGGGGACGGGGCTCTGGGGTCGCGCGGGGTCGGGATCTCAGAAGTATCCGCCGGTGCGGTCGCGGGCATCCTCGAGCAGCATCTGCTTGGCGAACACCGCCGCGCTGCCCGCGATGACCAGCCCGGCCAAGGTTCCGACGATGAACGGGACCACGACGTCTCTCTCCCTGCGCGTCTGCACGACAATGAGCCGTGCAGCGGCAAGGTTCCGGCCTCAGGCGTCGGGGTGCTTGAGCACCAGCGTCGCGTTGGTGCCGCCGAAGCCGAAGGAGTTCGAGAGCACGTGGCCGAGGCGGGCTCCGTCCCGGCGCTCGCGCAGGATCGGCATGTCGGCGAAGGCCGGGTCGAGCTCGTCGATATGAGCGCTCTCGCAGATGAAGCCGTTGTTCATCATCAGGAGCGCGTAGATCGCCTCCTGCACGCCTGTGGCGCCGAGCGAGTGGCCGGTGAGCGATTTCGTCGCCGCGATCGGCGGGCAGTGCTCGCCGCGGCCGAAGACCTCGCGGATCGCCTCGATCTCCTTGTCGTCGCCGACAGGCGTCGAGGTGGCGTGCGGGTTGATGTAGTCGATCGTGACGCCCTTCAGGCCCTCGATCGCCTGGCGCATGCAGCGCACCGCGCCCTCGCCGGAGGGGGCCACCATGTCGTGCCCGTCCGAAGTCGCGCCGTAGCCCGCGACCTCGCCGTAGATGCGGGCGCCGCGCGCCTTGGCATGCGCGTATTCCTCCAAGACCAGCACGCCGGCGCCGCCGGCGATGACGAAGCCGTCGCGGCCCGCATCGTAGGCGCGCGACGCCCGGGCCGGCGTCTCGTTGTACTTGGAGGACATCGCGCCCATGGCGTCGAACAGGACGGAGAGCGTCCAGTCCAGCTCCTCGCAGCCGCCCGCGAAGATGATGTCCTGGCGGCCCGCCTGGATGATCTCGGCGGCGTTGCCGATGCAGTGGTTCGAGGTCGCGCAGGCGGAGGAGATCGAGTAGTTCACGCCGCGGATCTTGAACCAGGTCGCGAGCGTGGCCGAGGCCGTCGAGGACATGGCCTTGGGCACGGCGAAGGGCCCGACGCGCTTGGGGCCCTTGTCGGTGGCGATCGCCGCCGATTCGACGATGGTGCGGGTCGAGGGACCGCCGGAGCCCATGATGATGCCGGTGCGGTCGTTCGAGACGTCGCCGGCCTCGAGGCCCGCGTCGCGGATCGCCTGCTCCATCGCCACGTGGTTCCAGGCGGTGCCGCCGCCGTGGAAGCGCATGGCGCGCCGGTCGACCACGCCCTCCGGATCGAGGCTCGGCGCGCCCGAGACCTGGCTGCGGAAGCCGTGGGCGGCCTGCGCCTCGTCCCGGGCGATGCCCGACCGCGCCTCGCGCAAGGAGGCGAGCACTTCCTGCGTGTTGTTGCCGATGGACGAGACGATACCCATCCCGGTGATGACGACACGGCGCATGAACGAACTTGTCTCCGCCGCGGCGGCAGGCCTGCTGCGCACCGCGCTCCCGGTCAGCTAGGACGAAGCCGACACAATCTCAACTGCCGCGGGTCGAGAGCCGTTGCCGAGCCCTCGCCCGCGACGGGCGAAAATTCAGCTCTGGAAGAGGGCGACGCGCAGATCCTGCGCCTCGTAGATGCGCTTGCCGTCGGCCTCCAGCCAGCCGTCGGCGATGCCGAGGACCAGCTTGCCCTGGCGCACGCGCTTGAGGTCGACCCCGTAGACCACTTGGCGGACGGTGGGCAGCACCTGATCGGTGAACTTGACCTCGCCGACGCCGAGCGCCCGGCCACGGCCCGGCGAGCCGAGCCAGCCGAGATAGAAGCCGACGAGCTGCCAGAGGGCGTCGAGGCCGAGGCAGCCGGGCATCACCGGATCGCCCTTGAAGTGGCAGGGGAAGAACCAGAGGTCGGGGCGGATGTCGAACTCGGCCCGGACATGGCCCTTGCCATGGGCGCCGCCCTCGCTCGTGATCTGCACGATGCGGTCGAACATCAGCATCGGCGGCAGCGGAAGCTGGGCGTTGCCGGCGCCGAACAGCTCGCCGCGGCCGCAGGCGAGTAGCTCCTCGTAGGAATAGCTCGACGCGCGGGGTGCGGTCTGCGCGGTGGAGTCGACGTCTGCGGACATGGAGGTGGTTCGATTCCCTGGATTCGGATCGCCGCCGGAGGCTTGGCCGCCGGGCGGTGCCGAGCCGGAGCCTTCGGCGCGGCCGCTAGGCGGCGCGGGGCGCGGCGCCAGCATGGCCGACGCCTCAGTCGGCGCCTCGTTAGCACGGGGCCGAGCGCCTTCAAAGCTTCGCGCGGGATGCAGGGGGTTACAGGGCCCAACTTGGGTTGCGACGCCCACGCCTGTTTCGTATACTCCCGCATTAATCCCATGTCCGTGCAAGAGCGTCCCGTCCTTCAATGTCCGAGCTGCTGCCCCTGCAGGCCGTCCTGAACGGCCGGATCGCCCCGCTCTCCGCGGAGGCGTCCGCCGCCGGCCGCCGCGGCTGCCCGCTCTCGGACCTGCGCGACCGCCTGCGCCGCGCCGGCCTGCGGCCGACCCGGCAGCGCCTCTCGCTCGGCTGGCTCCTGTTCGGCCGCGGCGACCGCCACCTCACGGCCGAGATGCTCTACGACGAGGCGATGCGGGCGAAGGTGCCTGTCTCGCTGGCGACCGTCTACAACACCCTGCACCAGTTCACGGAAGCCGGCCTGCTGCGCCAGCTCGCCCTCGACGGGTCGAAGGCCTATTTCGACACCAACCCGAGCGAGCACCACCACTTCTACCTCGAGGACGAGGGCCAGGTGATCGACATGCCCGATTGCGGCATCACCGTCGATTCGCTGCCCGACGCGCCCGAGGGCATGGAGATCGCGGGCGTCGAGGTGATCGTGCGTCTGCGCCGCCGGGGCAGCAACCGCCGCCAGGGCTGAGGCCCGGCGCCATCGCGAAGCCAATGAATAAGGCCCGGGCAGCGCCCGGGCCTTTTTCATTCCACGCCCGCGCTCACTGCACCTTCTCGTTCGGGTAGACGCCCCACAGCCGGTCCTGGCGGATAAAGCCGTCCACGTCGCCACGGCGGGAGGGCAAAGCCACGACGAGGCGGCACCACGAGCCGGTGCAGCTCTTCACGCTACCGATCACGCCCGCCTCCAGCCGCGCCTCGTCCGGCGCACCGTCGTCGGCGCTGGCGCGCAGCGGCACCGCCCCCTTGTCGGGGCCCTTCTGCGGATTGACGATCGCCGTGCGGCGGCCCGACAGCAGCGAGTGCAGGACCCAGCCTTCCGTCCCCTCGGAATCGCGGATCCGGCGCCAGGTCTCGAACTCGGCGACGATCTCGACCGGCAGGCCGGCGCGCTGGAACACCCAGAGCGTGCGATGGTCCTTGGAGGGCCCCTCGCGCAGATTCACGCGGTCGGTCTTCAGGCTGGCATAGCGCGGCAGCGGCAGCTTCGTGACCGGGCCGAGCCCGGCCTCGGGCATCGCGGCGGGCGGGGCCGGTGCCGCGCCCGCGGCCGTCAGCGGCAGAGCCAGGGCGGCAACCGTCAGGGCAATCCGGGCCACGCGCATCGTCGCCATCCTTCCTCGTCTCGATCCTGCCTGCGGCGTAGCCGGAGGCGCCCGGCGCCGGCGAGGGGCCGGATTGTGTTCCGCCCTCGCTCTGATAGAGAGGCCGGAGGCCCGAAACCTGCGTGTCGCCGGCTCCGGACCCGGCCCGATCCTGTCTGGCCGAGTTCGGTTAATGGAGGTTTGAGGCGCCGCCGTGCCGAAGCCCGGCACGCGCCGCGCCTGAGGCATGCGGCCGACGGGCCCGAGGCTGAAACCTGCGGAAACGGGCGCAGGGCGAGGGAGGAACGATGTCGAAGCGCAAGCCGCTCGTTGTGGTGACGCGGCGTCTGCCGGACGCCGTCGAGACGCGCATGCGCGAATTGTTCGACGTGCGCCTCAACGCCGAGGACAGGCCGATGTCGGCCGACGCGCTCGCCGCGGCTCTGCGCGAGGCCGACGTGCTCGTGCCCACCGTGACCGACGAGATCGACTCCGGGATCCTCGCCCAGGCCGGCCCGAACCTGCGGCTGATCGCCAATTTCGGCAACGGCGTCGATCATATCGACGTGGCCGCCGCCCTGGAGCGGGGCATCACGGTCACCAACACGCCGGGCGTGCTGACCGAGGATACCGCCGACATGACCATGGCGCTGATCCTCGCCGTCGCCCGCCGGGTGACGGAGGGTGCGCGCATCATTCCGGACGACGAGTGGAACACCGGCTGGTCGCCGACCTGGATGCTCGGGCGCCGCATCACCGGCAAGCGGCTCGGCATCGTCGGCATGGGCCGCATCGGCCAGGCGCTCGCGCGCCGCGCCCGCGCCTTCGGCCTGCAGATCCACTACCACAACCGCCGCCGCGTGCCGGCCGCCACCGAGAGCGCGCTGGACGCGACCTACTGGGAATCCCTCGACCAGATGCTGGCACGGGTGGACATCGTCTCGGTCAACTGCCCGCACACGCCGGCCACCTACCACCTGCTCTCGGCCCGCCGCCTCAAGCTGCTCAAGCGCGAGGCCATCGTGGTGAACACCGCCCGCGGCGAGGTGATCGACGAGAACGCGCTCGCCCGCCTGATCGAGGCCGGCGACGTCTCGGCCGCCGGCCTCGACGTGTTCGAGCAGGAGCCGGCGGTGAGCCCGCGCCTCGTCAAGCTCGCCCGCACCGGCAAGGTGGTGCTGCTGCCGCATATGGGCTCGGCCACCCATGAGAGCCGCCTCGACATGGGCGAGAAGGTCATCATCAACATCAAGACCTTCATGGACGGGCACCGGCCGCCGGACCGCATCCTGCCGAGCATGCTCTGAGGGCACCGTCCCCGGTTTCGAAAGGGCTCATCCCGTTCGCGGGGCCGGGGCGGAGCCCCGGGATTTCCCGTCAGGGCTCCGCCCCGACACCCCGCCGAAGGGATGATCCCTTCGGCATCCCGGACCTTTCTATCGCCACTGCTCGAAGGCGCGCTGCATCACCTGGGCGCCGGCCCCACCCTTCTCGAAGGTGATGACGGCGCGCTGGCCGCTGGCATAGCGCAGGCCGAGATCGAACCAGTTGCGGTTGAGCAGCAGGTCGGTGTTGCGCTCCACATCGGCGCGCAGCGACGAGAGGCCGATCAGGAACAGGTTCTCCCGCACCCGCACCGGCAGGCCGGCCACCGGCGCGCCGCGCCCGGCCTCATCCTCCTTCGGCTGGAGCAGGCCGATCTCCTGCACCGAGCGCTTGGCGGCGTCGGGTCCACTCGCGCTGAAGGCGAGGCTGATCGTGTGGGAGGCCGGCAGCGTCGCGTCGAGGTTGCGCTGCAGGGTCATCACCAGGGTGAGGCCGGCATCGGGGATCGTGACCGTCGCGACCACGGCGGTCTGCAGAGGCTGGCCCTGCTCGCCGCTCACGGAATCGAGCCGCCAGAGCACGCGGCCCTGGTTCAGGACCGGCTGCGCATCCCCCCCGCCCTGCGCCTCCTCGGCCAGGGAGGCGCGCTGCGCCACCGCGAGATCGGGCTGGGCCGGCGCGGCAGCGCGCCCCGATCCCTCGGGCGCCGGCTGCGGCGTCGGACGCTCGGCCGGGGCCGGCTCGCCCCCGACCCGGTCGGCGAACTTGGCATCCGCGCTCTCGGACGCCTGCCCCTCGGCGGCGGTCTGGCCGCCGGCCTGGATCTCCGCCGGCTTGTCGCGCAGCCAGTAGGCCGCGACCGCGATCAGGCCGATCACCACGGCGAGGACGGCACCGACGAAAGCGTTGCGCAGGAGCCGCGAGCGGCTGCGCGGTGCGACCACGTCGATGCGCGGCCGCTGCCGGACGCCCGGCAGATCTCCGCGCGCCTGGCTCTCGGCCGCGGCGGCGGGCTCCGGTGCGGCAGGCTCGTCGGCCTCCGCGGGCGCGGGTTCGGAGGCCGTGCGCGGCGGGGCGATCGCGATTGCCGGCTCGCGCGGCGCCTCGGGTTCCGCCGCGGTGAAGTGCGGCGGTGGGGCCGGCGGCAGGAACGGCTCAGGCTTCGTCGCCGGCTGCAACGGTTCGGGCAGCGCGGCGGGGTCGGGCGCCCCCGCAGGCTCGGGACGCCGCGTCTGCAGGTCCCTCGGCTCGAACGGCCTCGGCTCGCGGGAGACGGGCTCAGGCGCCTCGGGCTCGATCCGTTCGGCTTCCGCAGGCAGGGGCGCGGGCGCCGGCGGCTTCGAGGCCTGCGGCAGCTTCGAGGCCTCCGGCGGCTTGGAATCCTGCGGCGGTCTGGCGGGCTCGGCCGGTTGGGCGGGCGGCGGACTCGCGGCGTCGTTGGCCGGGGCCGGGACGTCGTAGCTCGCCTCCAACCGGGCGATCGCCGCGTCGAGCGCCTTGCGCTCCACGTCGATGTCGCCCTCCGAGAGAGGCGGCTCGATTGAGCGGAGCTGCGTCACCAGGGCGTTGCGGGCCCGCTCGTAGACGGCGCGGCGCATGGCCGGCGTGCGGTCGGGCAGAGCCTCCAAGGCACGCGCCAGCAGCGGGTAGTAGTCGGCCATCGTGCCCCGGTCCGATCCCCTTCGAAGCCCGCGCCTCCGCGCGGGCTCCCCACGTGCTCCTCACAAAACTCCCGCTCGCCGGAAGTCCTCCCTCCAGCCGCGACAGCGCAGCGGGCGTCCTGCGAGACGCGCTCAATCCTCGAAGGGGTTGTGCATCAGGATGGTGTCGTCGCGCTCCGGCGAGGTCGAGAGCAGCGAGACCGGCGCGCCGATCAATTCCTCGATCCGACGCACATATTTGATCGCCTGCGCCGGCAGCTCCGCGAAGGAGCGCGCCCCGGCGGTGGTCTCCGTCCAGCCCGGCATGGTCTCGTAGATCGGCTCGACCCGGGCCTGCGCGGCCTGGCTCGCCGGCAGGTGGTCGATGACCTGGCCGTCGAGGCGGTAGCCGGTGCAGATCTCGATCGTCTCGAACCCATCGAGGATGTCGAGCTTTGTCAGCGCGATGCCGTGGATGCCCGAGGTGCGCACGGTCTGGCGCACCAGCACGGCGTCGAACCAGCCGCAGCGGCGCTTGCGGCCCGTATTGACGCCGAACTCGCGGCCCTTCCGGCCGATCGTCTCGCCGATCTCGTCGAACAGCTCGGTCGGGAACGGGCCCTCGCCGACGCGGGTGGTGTAGGCCTTGGCGATGCCGAGCACGTAGCCGATGGCGCCGGGCCCGAGGCCGGAGCCGGTGGCCGCCTGGGCCGCCACGATGTTCGAGGAGGTGACGAAGGGATAGGTGCCGTGGTCCACGTCGAGGAGCGCGCCCTGGGCGCCCTCGAACAGGATGCGCTTGCCCTGACGCCGCTCCTCGTCGAGCAGCGACCAGACCGGGGCGGCATAGGGCAGGATGGTCGGCGCGATGGCCTTCAGTTCGCCGAGCAGGGCCTGCGCGTCGACCTCGTCGATGCCGAGGCCGCGGCGCAGGGCATTGTGGTGGGCGAGCAGCCGCTCGACCTTGGCCGGCAGCATCTCGGGATCGGCGAGGTCCACCACGCGGATCGCGCGGCGGCCGACCTTGTCCTCGTAGGCCGGGCCGATGCCGCGCTTCGTCGTGCCGATCTTCAGGCCGACATTGCTGGTCTCGCGGAAATGGTCGAGCTCGCGGTGCAGCGGCAGGATCAGCGTCGCGTTGTCGGCGATGCGCAGGGATTGCGGGGAGACCTCGACGCCCTGCGCCTGGATCCGCGCGATCTCGTCCACGAGGTGCCAGGGATCGACCACGACGCCGTTGCCGATCACCGAGAGCTTGCCGCCGCGCACCACGCCAGAGGGCAGCAGCGCCAGCTTGTAGGTGACGCCGTCGATGACGAGCGTGTGGCCCGCATTGTGGCCGCCCTGGAAGCGCACCACGATGTCGGCCTGCTCGGAGAGCCAGTCGACGATCTTGCCCTTGCCCTCGTCGCCCCACTGGGCGCCTACAACGACGACGTTCGCCATGCCTACCCTGATCCGTGCCTTCGATCCGTGAGCCGAGCCAGCGGACGCGTGAGCCGGCCGTGCGCGGGTAACCCGTTGCCGTGAGACCCTTTCCGCGATCCGGCCCGGGAAATCAAGCAAGCGGCCCGATCCGGCGGTGGACCCGCAGCGGGGCGGGGCCCGCGCAAGCCCTGGCGACAGGGCCGGGACTGCGCCTCGGAGCGCCCTTCAGCCGACGTGGCTCCCCGTTCGGCGAAGGAGAGCGCGTCGGGACAACCAGGCGGAGCCGCGTCCGATTGCAACGCGATCGGGCGCGGCTCTAGACAGGGCAGGACCGACAGGCGGGACAGGCGGCAGGGATGCGGAGCCGGCATGGCTTCCCTTCCGGCCCGGCAGCCCGAACGGAGAGCCCCGCGACGATGCGCACCGAGACGCCCCCGCTGATCCATCTCGCGGAGTACCGGCCGAGCGACTTCCTGATCGACCGTGTCGATCTCGACGTGCGGCTCCATCCGAGCCGGACCCGGGTGACGGCCATGCTGGCCCTGCGCCCGAACCCCGCGGGCGATCCGACGGCGCCGCTGCGCCTTGACGGCGACGAGCTCGCCCTGGTCGCCCTCGCGCTCGACGGGCAGCCCCTGCCGGAGGACGCCTATGCCGTGAGCCCCTCCGGCCTCGTCCTGTCCGCGCCGCCGCGGCGGCCCTTCACGCTCGCCATCGTCACCGAGCTCGATCCGGGTGCCAACACCAAGCTGATGGGCCTCTACCGCTCGGGCGCGGTCTACTGCACCCAGTGCGAGGCGGACGGGTTCCGGCGCATCACCTACTTCCTCGACCGGCCGGACGTGCTCTCGGTCTACACCACCCGTATCGAGGCGGACCGGGACGAGGCGCCGGTGCTGCTCGGCAACGGCAACCCGGTGGAGGCGGGTGCCCTCGACGGCAACCGCCATTACGCGGTCTGGCACGACCCGCATCCGAAGCCCGCCTACCTCTTCGCCCTGGTCGGCGGGCGGCTCGGCCATGTCGCCACGCGCTTCACGACGATGGAGGGCCGGGACGTCGCCGTCGCCGTCCATGTGGAGCCCGGCAAGGAGGCGCGCGCGGCCTATGCCCTCGATGCGGTGGTCCGCTCGATGCGCTGGGACGAGGAGGCCTTCGGCCGTCCCTACGACCTCGACGTGTTCAACGTCGTCGCCGTCTCCGACTTCAACATGGGCGCGATGGAGAACAAGGGCCTCAACATCTTCAACGACAAATACGTGCTCGCGAGCCCGGAGACGGCCACCGACGCCGACTACGCGGCGATCGAGGCGATCATCGCGCACGAGTATTTCCACAACTGGTCGGGCAACCGCGTCACCTGCCGCGACTGGTTCCAGCTCTGCCTCAAGGAAGGCCTCACCGTCTTCCGCGACCAAGAATTCTCCTCCGACATGCGCTCGCGCGCGGTGCACCGCATCGCGGAGGTGCGCCAATTGCGCGCCCGCCAGTTCCCGGAGGATGCCGGCCCGCTGAGGCACCCGGTGCGGCCGACGGCCTACGCCGAGATCAACAACTTCTACACGGCGACCGTCTACGAGAAGGGCGCCGAGATCGTGCGGATGCTGAAGACCCTGCTCGGGCCCGACGCCTTCCGCGCCGGCATGGACCGCTACTTCGCCGAGAATGACGGCCGCGCCGCCACCGTCGAGGATTTCCTCGACGCCTTCGCGAGCGTCAGCGGGCGCGACCTCGCGGCCTTCGCGCAGTGGTACGCCCGGCCCGGCACCCCGCGCCTCGCCTTCCGAACCGCCTACGACCCGGCCGCGCGAACCTGCGACCTCACCCTGTCGCAGAGCCTCGACGGCGGGCCGCCGCTGGTGATGCCGGTGGCGCTCGGCCTCGTCGGCCCGGGCGGCGCGCTCGACGCCGACTGCCCCGACCTCGCGGACGGCGTCTACGTCCTGACGGATCGGGAGGCCACGCTGCGCTTCCGGGGTGTCACCGAACGGCCGGTGCCCTCGCTCCTGCGCGGCTTCTCGGCCCCGGTGCGCCTCGACGGCGCGCTCACCGAGGCGGACCATCTCGTCCTGCTGGCGCGCGACACCGATCCGTTCAACCGCTGGCAGGCGGGCCAGAGCCTCGCCCTGCGGCTGATCCGGGCGGGGGGCCCCGCCGAGGCCTTCGCCGAGGCGCTCGGCCTCCTCCTCGACGCCGAGGCCCCTCGCGACCCGGCCTTCGCCGCCCTGATGCTCAGCCTGCCCGGCGAGGGCGAGGTCGCCAACGAGATCGAGGCGGAGGTCGACCCCGACGCCATCCACGGCGCCCGCAAGGCCCTCCGGGCCGCGCTCGGCCGCGCCCTGCGCGACCGGCTGGAGGATATCGAGGCGCGGCTCGCCGAGCCCGTGGGCACGCCCTACAGCCCCGACGCCGCCGCGGCCGGGCGGCGGGCGCTGCGCAACGCCGCCCTCGACCTCCTCGCCGCGGGCGACCCGCAAGCGGGCGCCGCCCGCGCCGCTGCGCGGCTGGAGGCGGCCACCAACATGACCGACCGGCTCGCCGCGCTCGGCACCCTGGCTCTGATCCCCGGCGACGCCCGCGAGGCGGCGCTCGCCGCCTTCGGCGCGCGCTACGCCGACGAGCCACTGGTGCTCGACAAGTGGTTCGCCCTCCAGGCCACCATCCCCGAGCCCGGTACGCCGGAGCGGATCGAGGGCCTGAAGCGGCATCCGGCCTACGCGCTGACGAATCCCAACCGCGTCCGCGCCCTCGTCGGCAGCTTCGCCTTCGGCAACCCGACCCAGTTCACGCGGGAGGACGGGACCGGCTTCGCCCTCGTCGCGGACACCGTCGCGGCCCTCGACGGGGCCAATCCGCAGGCCGCCGCGCGCCTGCTCACAGCCTTCGGATCCTGGCGGAAGTTGAAAAAATCGCGAGCTGTAAAGGCGGAGGAAATGCTCAACCGGATCAAGGCGATCCCGGGCCTGTCCCGCGACGTGGCGGACATCGTCACCCGGACGCTTGCACCGGTTAACCAATTGTAAACCTTGAACAATCGCGAATCGGGGCGATTCCGCAACACGCTGCGAGAGTCAACGCCGAATCCGAAAAACCCGTGGACAAGGAGCGCGGCGACCGCTCATATTGCATCCAGATTCGGGGCGGCGCGGAGCGCCCCCCGGCGATGCAATCTTCCCACGGTTGAGGTTCGCTCATGCCGGAGGCGGCTTCCGCTTCCTTCTCCGCGCGTGCGGGCACGATTCTCGGTGTCCACTGGCCTGCGCGGGCACGGAATGCCCGCCTGATCCGGGCCGAGGCGGCCCTGCGCTACGCGATCCCGGCCCTGCTCTCGACCTTCCTCGCCTGCCTCGTCGGCATCGCGGCGCTGCACATCCGCAGCCAGCGCGACGAGATCGTCGCCGCCGCGGCCAGCGAGATCGAGGCCTTCACCCGTGCCGTCGCGGCGACCCGGCCCGGCGACCAGGGCGACCTGCGCAGCCTGACGAGCGAGGCCGCGGCCCGTAACGGCCGCCGCCTGCTCCTGATCTCCGCGGAGGAGCGGATCCTCGCGGCCCATCCGCCGCTGGATCAAGCCGGGACGAGCCTCGCCCGCCTGCTCGGCGAGAGCGAGCCGCTCACGACCTTCGGCGAGCGCCTCGGCGCGACCGAGCTCGCCCCGATCGACGGCGAGCCGCTCATCGCCGCCATGCACCGCCTGCCGGACGGGCGGCGAATCGCGGTGGTGCAGAGCCTGGAGCCGCTGCTCAGGGGCTGGCACACGCGCACCCGCGACCAGATCGTGCTGATCGGCGCCTCCGCCCTCGTCATCGTCGGCGTGGGCCTCGCCTACGGCCTGCAGAGCCGCCGCGCCGAGGGGGCCGACCGGGTCTGCGAGCAGATCCGCCAGCGCCTCGACATCGCGCTCGGCCGCGGCGGTTGCGGCCTCTGGGACTGGGACATCCCCCGCGGGCGGATCTACTGGTCGAACTCGATGTACGCCCTGCTCGGCTACCAGCGCGAGCACGAATATCTCTCGTTCGGCGAGGTGAACGCCCTCGTCCACCCGGATGACGGCGACCTCTACAGCCTCGCCCGCGGGCTTGCCGCCAACCAGACCGTCGTCGACCACGCCTTCCGCATGCGCGGCGCCGACGGCGCCTATGTCTGGCTGCGGACCCGCGCCGAGGTGGTGCCCGACGCCACCGATGGCGGCCATCACCTCGTCGGCATCGCCATCGACGTGAGCGAGCAGCATCACCTCGCCGAGAGCAGCGCCACCGCCGACATGCGCCTGCGCGACGCGATCGAGGCGATCTCGGAAGCCTTCGTCCTCTGGGACACCACCAACCGCCTGGTGCTGTGCAATTCGAAGTTCCGCCACCTGCACGCGCTCAATCCGGAGGACGCGCAACCGGGGCGCCGCTACGCCGAGGTGATGGGCCGGGGCGTGCTCCCGCAGGTCCGCCGCGAGTTGCCCGAGACCGGTGCGGCCACCGCCCGGACCTTCGAGGCGGAGCTCGCCGACGGGCGCTGGCTCCAGATCAGCGAGCGCCGGACCAAGGATGGCGGCTACGTCTCGGTCGGCACCGACATCACCAGCCTGAAGCGCCATCAGGAGCAGCTCGTCGCCTCCGAGCGCGAGCTGATCGAGACGGTCAAGGATCTCAAGCGCTCCCGCCGCACCCTCGAGGTGCAGACGCAGCAGCTCGCCGACCTCGCCGAGCGCTATCTCGACCAGAAGGCCGCGGCCGAGAGCGCGAGCCAAGCCAAGTCCGACTTCCTCGCCAATATGAGCCACGAGCTGCGCACGCCGCTCAACGCCGTCATCGGCTTCGCCGACGTGATGGCCAACGAGGTGTTCGGCCCCCTCGGCTCACCGCGCTACGCCGAGTATTGCCGCGACATCGGCGAGAGCGGGCACTACCTGCTCTCGGTCATCGACGACATCCTGAACATGTCGCGCATCGAGGCGCATCGCGTCCGGCTGAACCCGCGCGAGATCGATGCCGAGGCGGCGCTCGGCGGTGCGCTCAAGCTCGTCGCCGAGGCGGCCCGCGCCAAATCCCTGGAGATCAGCATCGATCTCATGCCCGGCCTGCGCCTCCTCGCCGACGAGCGCGCCCTGCATCAGGTCCTCGTCAACCTGCTGCAGAACGCCGTGAAGTTCACGCCGCCCGAGGGGCGCGTCCTCGTCCGCGGCCGCACGGCCGGCGGCTTCACGCATCTCTTCGTCGAGGATACCGGCATCGGCATCCCGAAATCCGTGCTGCCCCGCCTCGGCCAGCCCTTCGTGCAGGTCGAGACCAACATGACCCGCAGCCACAAGGGCTCGGGGCTCGGACTCGCCATCGCCCGCTCCATGGCCGAGCTGCATGGCGGCTCCCTCCGGCTCCGCTCGGAGGTCAATGTCGGGACCATCGTTCTGGTGCGCCTGCCCGCCCCGGCGCAGAAGCGCCCGCCCGCGATCGCGGCCGGGGGCAGGCAGCAGGCCGTCACCGCCCTGCGCCGGGCCTCCGGCGCGACGCCGCGGCTCGCGCGCATGGCGCAGCCGGTCGCCTAGAGCGCTCTCCGCCGAACCGGCCTCCACGGGGGCGGGGCGCGCTCCGGTTCAGCGCAGGTAGATCACGCTGTAGAGCGTCGCCCGCAGCTCCGCTTCCGTGAGCCAGATCCGGCCGTTGTCGCAGCGCTCGCGGATGCCGGGCCGCATGCGAGCGCAGTACTCGCCGGTATTGTCCTGCACCCGGTACTGGCAGCGCCCGCCCACCTTGCGCCGCGCGATCACCGTGCTCGAATGGTCGGCGGCGAGATCCGGGTCCTTCGGGTCGCGCTCCTCCAGGATGTACCAGCTGTAGCCGATGGTCGGCGCCCGGCCATGGTCGAGGGCGTAGTCCACCATGGCGAGCATGCGGTCGAGCTGGGCCCGGCCCGGCGGCGTGCCGGCCTCCAGGAGATCCATGAATTCGAGCTGGTTGGCGGCGACCCGGTAGGAGACCGGCAGCAGCGGCACCGGCGACGGCCGGCGGCGGCAGCGCCTCGCGACCTCCCGCAGCCACGCGTCGTTCACGGCGTCGGCGCGGCGACTGCGCAGCTTGTCGACGGTCGCCCCGGTGCTGCGGAAGCACATCCGGGGTGCGCGCACCACGGCGCCGTAGCGGGCGGCCAGGAAGAACCGGGTGAAATGCGCGTAGCCCTCGTGCGAGGGCAGGTCGCGCTCGTCGCAGAGGCCGTCGAGGTTGTAGAGGAGCGCGGCGGCATCCTCCTCGCCACCCTCCAGCCTGTCGAAATACGGCTCCAGCCCCGGATTGTGCTCCTTGGCGATATCGACCGCGTTGCGGCTCCAGGCGATGTCGGCGAGGTAGTGCGGGTGCGCCCGCAGATGCGCGGCGATGCGCCCGTCCCTCAGCGTCGCCAGCCGCGCGGGGTCGGCGAAGTAGAATTTCGTCGCCACGTCGAGGGGCGAGATGGCGCGCCCGACCCGCTGCGAGATCATGTCGGCGGTGGCGTAGGCGAAGCAGATCGCGCTGTCCCCCTGCCCCACCGGGATGTCGGCGGGCCGCGGCGAGATCGCGACACCGCCCGGCAGCGCGTGGGTGGCGGGCGGCAGGGCGATCCGCGCCGGCGCGCAACCGGGGTTCCGCGCATAGGCCGGCGCCGCCGGCAGCAGGTTCGGGTCGGCGGCCTGCGCGTCGACGGGACCGGCGAGCAGGATCGCGAGCAGAGCGAGTCGGCCGAGACGGCGCGCGCGGGTCGTCGTTGGCAACGGGGAGGGTCCTCGGAGCGCGGCGGGATCGGCTCGGGCTCGCCCTATAGCATCACTCAGGCGCGCGCGGCTGCGGCGCGCCCGCCTCAGCGCGGTGCATCCGCCCCGCGCCAGGGCGGCGCCCGGTCGGCGGCGAGCAGGGTGTCGCGCGAGGGCGGGTCCTGCACCTCGGGCACGGCCTGGCCGGCGCGGAGCACGAGGCCCGCCAGGGCCTCGCGGGCGACGCGGGATGAGGCCTCGGGCGGCAGCGCGGCGACCGACTGCGCCAGCGCCGCGCCCGCCGCGCCGGTGACGGCATGGGACACCGCATGCGACACCGCGCCCGCGGCCGCCTCGACGGCGGCACGCGGGTCTTGCCGGCCGCGCTCGAGGGCGAGGTAGGAGAGCGCGCCGATGACGAGGCTCGCGCGCAGCAGGAACGATAGGGCCATCGGAGCCACTCCGCCTTCTTTCGCGCGCGAGCCTTCCGCGCCGGCCCTGAAGCCTCCGTCAACGCCCCCGGGAAACCTTCCGGAATGGTGAATCCGGAGCGCCGCAGTGGCGGCCCGCCCGGTTACCTCGCGGAAAGCATCAGGACCGATCAGCCTCGCGCCGCAACACTCGTTTAAGCCGGGCTTGCGAGGTTCGGCCCGTCTTCCGAAGTCGAGCGGGGGACGCGACGGCCCGTTTTGGGCCCAGCGCTGCGGTGCCTGTCTTGCGTATCCCCGATGTTCTGCCTTCCCTGATCGACGCGCGTCTCGCGAGCCTCGTGCACGATTCCGCGCTGGCCGATCCGCGCACGCGCTTCCGGCACGAGCGCTTCCTGGTCTCGCGGCTCGCCACCGGGGCGGTGATGATGGCGGCGCTGCCGCCCTACCTGCTCTGGCGCGGCGTGCCGTCCGGCATCGAGGCCATGGCGGTCGCGAGTCTGCTGCTGCCGCTGCTGGGCGCGGCGCTCCTGTCGCGCACGGGCATCCTCTGGCTCGCCCACGCCGTCGCCTCGGCGGGCCTCACCGGTCTCGTGGTCTGCCTCGCCGGCATGACCGGCGGGGCGGCCTCGGCCGCCGCGGTCTGGCTGGTGGCGATCCCCTTCGAGGCCGCGTTCTCCGGCTCGCGCCGGGCGACCGTGGCGGCCGCGATCATCGCCGCCATCGGCGCGCTCGTGGTCGCCTGTGCCGGGCCCTGGCTCGGCAGCCAGCGGATCGTCGACGTCTCGGCGGCGGTGGCGATGCCAGCCTTCGTCATCACCGCGATCGGCCACGTGGCGGCGCAGATCCTGGAGCATCTGCGCACCGAGAAGCGGTGGCAGGCCCGGATGCGGGACAACGAGGCCCGGGACCGCCTGCTCCTGTCGGCCATCGACGACCTCGTGACCTGGCACGACGCGAACGGCCGGGTTCTGGAGGCCGCGAGCTCCGCCGCGCGCTTCGTCGGCGTCCAGGCCGACCGCCTGCGCGGCCACGGGCTCTTGGAGCGCATCCACGTCGCCGACCGGCCGGCCTTCCTGCAGGCGATCAGCAACGTCGCCGCCAACGGCCAGCCGGCGACCCTGCAGTTCCGGCTCCACCTCGACCCCGGCGCCGAGCGCGCCGACGGCGCCCGGCTGATCCATGCCGAGATGCGGGCGCACCGGATCGAGCGCGGCCAGTTCGGCTCGGGGCCCGTCAGCGTCGTCGCCGTGACCCGCGACGTGAGCGAGCACCGCCGCTACGCCGAGGCGCTGGAGCGCGCCCGCACCGAGGCCGAGCGCGCCGACGAGATCAAGAGCCGCTTCCTCGCCAACGTCACGCACGAGCTGCGCACCCCCCTCAACGCCATCATCGGCTTCTCCGAGGTGCTCGGCGGCGAGGGCGCGGTTACCCTCGGGCCGGAGCGCGCCCGCGAATATGCGGGCATCATCGGCGCCTCGGGCCGGCACCTCCTCGACGTGGTCAACTCGCTCCTCGACATGAGCCGGATCCAGAGCGGCAATTTCGACTACGCGCCCGAGGTGATCGATGCCGACGCGCTGGTGCGCACCTGCTGCGACCTGATGAAGCTGCGCGCCGACTCGGCCGGGATCAGCCTGGTGCAGATGCCGGCGCAGGGCGGCACCGAGATCACGGCGGATGCGCGCGCCTGCCGCCAGATCCTGATCAACCTGCTCTCGAACGCGGTGAAGTTCACGCCGCGCGGCGGCCGCGTCGAGATCCGCCTGCGCCGGACGCGCACGGGCCTCGACATCACGGTGGCCGATACCGGCAGCGGCATCCGCGAGGCGGCCCTGCCCCGCCTCGGCACACCGTTCTTCCAGAGCGGCAGCGGCGACTACAAGCGCATGCACGAGGGCACCGGCCTCGGCCTCTCGGTGGTGCAGGGCCTCGTCGGGCTGCACGGGGGTGCCATCGCGATCGAGAGCGCGCCGGAGGCCGGGACGAGCGTGACCGTGACCCTGCCGCTCGATTGCCGCCGGCCGGACGCGCCGATCGCGCTCGCGCCGGTCACCACGGCGGTGCGGCGCGCCGGCCGCCCGGCTGCGGCGGCAGCGGTGGCCGGCGCGCCGCTGCTGCGCCTGCCGCTGGGACTGTTCGAGGCCGGCCCCGTGGCCGGGCACGGCGACGGCGAGACCGGGCTCGCCGTCCCGCTGAAGCGGAGCGCCTGAGAGGATCGAGGATGGCCGATTATCGCGAGATCAGTGTGGCCGGCGAGGATCGCGGCGCCCGCAAGCCGGCCCAACGCCGGAGCGCCCCGCCGCGCCGGGCCGCCGCCGTCCAGGCCGTGGACTGGCGCGGCCTGGGCCTCGGCCTCGCCCGCTACGGCCGCGCCCGCCCCGCGACGGTCCTGGGGGCGCTGGCGGCGCTCGGCGCCGTGGTGGTGGTCTGCCTGAACGCCCTCGGCTCGCAGAGCGGCCGCCATCCCGCGCCGATCCTGCCGAAGGTCGCCGTCCGCCAGGATGCGCCGCGCGAGGCGAAGGTGCCGCCGGTGGAGAAGCTGGCCGACGAGGCCCGCGCCGCCCCGCGTACCCCGGACCGTCCGCAGGAGGCCGCCGCCAAGCCCACCCGCGACCCGATCGCCGCGCTGATCCGCCAGGAGGAGACCACCGCCTCGGTGACGCCGAAGGCGGACCGGCCCGAGAAGACGGACAAGGGGGACAAGGCCGACAAGTCCGTGCTGCAGGCGCAGCGCGCCCTGAACAAGCTCGGCTACGGGCCCCTCAAGGCCGACGGCCTGATCGGCCCGGGCACCCGCGCCGCGATCGAGAAGTTCGAGCGCGACCGCAAGCTGCCCGTGAAGGGCGAGGCCGCGGGCCGGACGCTGAAGGAGCTCGCCGCCCGCGCCGGGTAAGGCGGGGCCCGCGCCCCGCGCCTTGCCTCGGCCGGCGGATGCGCGCATGGGCCCGCGGATCGCTCCCCCGGAGACACCGATGCCGCGCCTGCGCTCCGACTTCCTCGTCTCGGCCCATCTGCGCCGCCTGAACGATGCGACCATCCCGGCGGCGCTGCGCCGCCGCGGCGCCGCCGAGGCCGGCGCGATCTTCGTGAAGGTCGACCGCCTCGACGGCAGCGCCGATCTCTACGGGCCGGCCCCGCAGGCCCTGTTCGAGGCGGAGGATTCCGGCGCGCGCCGCTTCAGCCCCCTGCTTCAGGGCGCCAGCCCGCTCGACGTGGAGGAGCGCCTCGCCAAGGAGATCCGCTTCGATTCGGATCTGTGGATCATCGAGATCGACGATCGCGCGGGGCGGCATTTCCTGGATCTGGCGGAGTAGCGCGCAGCGGCGGTCAGCGCGATGCGTTCTGAAGAGTGCCGGCCGCCTCCGCGGCGATCTGCGCCATCTCCTCGGGATGCCGCGCGAGCAGGCGCAGCAGGTTCGTCATGCCACGGCTGGCGACAACCTCCCCGCTCTCGTACTTCTGAAAGGCGCGCGGCCCGCCACCGAGAAGGCGGCCAGCCTCCGCCTGGGAGAGTCGGAGCCGCCTGCGCAGGCGCGCGACCTCGTCCGGGCCGGCAAGGTTCTCGACCTCGGCCTTCAGCGTCGCGAGGTGGCGGTCCGAGACCTTGAGATCGGCCCGGGTGAAGACGCTCTCATCGCCGGCATCGCTGTACCAGCCCGGCATGTCGAACGTTCGGCCGCGCCCCTTGTACGTGATGGTGAAAGGACGGACGTCCCGCCGCATCGGCTGGCCGCTGAGCGGGCAGAGCGGTGCATCAGCCATCCGACTTCTCCTTGAACGAGAGCAACAGGAACTCGGTCACGAGGTCGGCTCGGAACTTGACGTAGAGGAGCCCAGCTTCAGAGGGTACATGGTAGACATCCTGCCATTCGCGATGATCTGCATACGAGGTCATGGATTTCGCGAAGTGCTTGCGCTCAATCGTCTGGATTGCAGTAACGACGTCCGGCGAAGAGAATCCGAGTGCAGCCGCGCTCCGCAGGGCGGATCCGGTAATGCTGAAGCGCGAGGACCGGGCCCAGGCCCGGACCGCGTCCAGATCGTAGGTCGGCTTCCGCTTCTCCGTCACGGCCGCACGACACCAATATGGTGCAGGACCGCGCGCAATGCCAGTGCCTGCCTCACCCCCACAGGGCCGGCTCGGGCGGATGAATCGTGCTGCCCTCGAAATGCAGGGCCGGCTCGCGGTCGCGGGCGAGCAGGAGCGGGCCATCGAGATCGACATAGTCGGCGTGGTGGGCGAGCAGCATGGCCGGCGCCATGGCGAGCGAGGTGCCGACCATGCAGCCGATCATCAGGGAGAGGCCGCGCGCCCGCGCCTCATGCGCGAGCATCACCGCCTCGGTGAGGCCGCCGGTCTTGTCGAGCTTGATGTTGATCGCGTCGTAGCGGCCGCTGAGCGCGTCGAGGCCGGCCCGGTCGTGCAGGCTCTCGTCGGCGCAGATCGGGATGCTGCGCGCGATCTCCCCGAGCAGGGCGTCCTCGCTCGCGGGCAGCGGCTGCTCGATCAGGCCGACGCCGGCGGTCGCGCAGGCCGCGAGGTTGGCCTCGAGCGTCTCCGGGCGCCACGCCTCGTTGGCATCGACGATCAGGCGCGAATCCGGCGCGCCGCGGCGCACGGCGGCGATGCGCTCGGGGTCGCCCGCGCCGCCGAGCTTCACCTTGAGGAGCGGCCGGGCGGAAGCCGCGCGGGCGGCCGCCTCCATGCTCTCCGGCGTACCGAGGCTGAGGGTGTAGGCGGTGACCGCGGCCTGCGGCGGCGACAGGCCGAGGATCTCCCAGGCCGGCCGGCCGATCGTCTTGGCCTCAAGGTCGAGCAGCGCGCAATCGAGGGCGTTGCGGGCCGCGCCCGCGGGCAGCCGGGTGAGCAGTTCGGTCCGGGTCAGCCCCGCGGCGACCGCCTCTGCTTGCGCCTCGATCAGGGCCGCGACGCTCTCCACGCTCTCGCCGTAGCGGGCGTAGGGGACGCACTCGCCCTGGCCGGCCGCGTGCAGGGTCTCGTCCGCGACCCGGGCGACGACCACGGCCGCCTCGGTGCGGCTGCCGCGGGAGATGGTGAAGGCGCCCGCGATCGGGAAGCGCTCGACGGAGACGGTGAGGCGGCGGGTCATGGCGCCGTCCTCAGCCCACGCTCGCGGCCGGGAACTCGGCGACGATCCGGTCGACCAGCCCCTCGACGCCGAAGCGCACCGGATCGGTCGCCGGCAGGCCGTGCTCGGCGGCGAGGTCGTCCAGAAGCTTGCGCGCCTCGGCTTCCCCGAGGGCCTGCGTGTTCACGGCGATGCCCACCGGGCGGATGTCCGGATTCGTGAGACAGCCGAGCTGCACCGTGAGGTCGATGACCTCCTGTATGGTCGGCAGCCTGTGTCCGACGCCGCGCATCGTCGTGCGGGTCGGCTCGTGGCAGACCACGAAGGCGTCGGCCTGCGCCCCGTGCAGGAGGCCGAGGCTCACGCCCGCGAACGAGGGATGGAAGAGCGAGCCCTGGCCCTCGATCAGGTCCCAGTGCCGCGGATCGGCGGCCGGCGCGATCCACTCGACGGCGCCGGAGATGAAGTCGGCCACCACCGCGTCGATGGCCACGCCCCGCCCCGAGATGAACACCCCGGTCTGGCCGGTGGCGCGGAAATCGGCGTCGAGGCCGCGCGCGCGCATGCCCTTCTCCAGCGCCAGCACCGTGTACTTCTTCCCCACCGAGCAGTCGGTGCCGACGGTGAGGAGCCGCAGGCCGGGCCGCCTGGTGCCCTTGCCGGTGGCGAAGGTCTCGCTGGTGTGGCGCACGTCGTGGAGCTGGCGGCCGTTGCGTTGCGCGGCCTCGGCGATCGCCGGCACGGCGCCGAGCCGGGCATGCAGACCGCTCGCCACGTCGAGCCCGGCATCGAGCGCCGCGACGATCTCGGAGACCCAGTGCTCGGGCAGCACGCCGCCGGCATTGGCGACGCCGATCACCATCGTGCGGCAGCCCTGGGCGACCGCCTCGTCGAGCGTCAGGTCGGGGATGCCGAGATCGGCCGCGCAGCCGGGCAGGCGCATCTGGCCGACGCACCAGTCGGGGCGCCAGTCGGCGATGCCGTAGGCGGTCTTGGCGGCCAGCCTGTCCGGAACGTCGCCGAGGAACATCAGGTAGGGTGTGGCGATCTGCATGCGCTGCGCTCCCGGAAGCGCGCCGAGCCCCGCGCGCCAGTTCCCGCTCTCCCGGTGTCTACGCAGGAACCGCGCCCCGGGGCAACGCGCGGGCGGCGGGGATGTCGCCCGGCGGATGTGATGCGCGTCGGGCGCGTCGGCCCTTGCGGTCCCGCGCGATGTGCGCTGTCCTCCGGGATACGCAGCGGGAGACTGGATTCCTCCATGAAGATGTACGGCAACTGGCGCTCGGCCGCCGCCTTCCGGGTCCGGATCGCCCTGAAGCTGAAGGGACTCGCCTACGAGGAGACCTTCATCGACCTCGATGCGGGCGACCAGCACAAGCCGGAATTCCGGGCGATCAACCCGCAGGGCGCGGTCCCGGCGCTGTTCGACGGCGACGGGCCGCCCCTCACCCAGTCGCTGGCCATCCTGGACTATCTGGAGGAGACCAAGGGCGGCGTGAGGCTGCTGCCGGAAGATCCCCGCGCCCGGGCCCGGGCCCGCTCTCTGGCCCAGGTGGTGGCCTGCGATACCCATCCGCTCTACGTGCCGCGGGTGCGCACCTATCTGATGGAGGCCTACGGCCTGCCCAAGGAGCGCATGATGGAATTCGTGCGCCACAGCTTCGAGACCGGGCTGAAGACCCTGGAGACGCGGCTCGCGGACGAGCCCGGCACCGGCCGCTTCTGCCAGGGCGACGCGATCAGCCACGCCGACCTCTGCCTCGTCAGCCTCTGGGTCGGCACCAAGATCTTCGCGGTGCCGACCGAGCCCTACCCGACCGTGGCCCGGATCGCCGAGGCGATCCTCGCGCTGCCGGAGGTGCAGGCGGCGCACCCGCTGCGCCAGCCCGGCGCGCCGACGTCCTGAGGGTGGCCGAGCCCGGCCGGGGCGATCGAGGGTCGGGGGCGCGGAGGCCTGCCCGGCGGATCGGGCCGCCTCGGCGCAACCGCCTGGAACCGTTCCGATTGCAATGCGATCGGAAACGATTCTAAAGCGCAGTTCGCCGAAGCGGATACCGGTCGGCGCGAGCGCGCGCGACACGATTTCGGGGTCCGAGGGGAGCATCGATGGTACCTGCCGAGAGCCAAGCCGGCCTGCACCGCATCGTCGTGGTCGGGGGCGGCGCCGCCGGCCTGCAGCTCGCGACGCAGCTCGGGGATTCCCTCGGGCGGAAGGGCAAGGCCCACGTCACCCTCGTCGACCGCGCCCGCACCCATATCTGGAAGCCGCTGCTGCACGAGGTGGCGGCCGGCAGCCTCGATGTCGGCCACCACGCGGTCGACTACCTGCACCACGCCCACGAGCATCAGTTCCGCTACCGTATCGGCGAGATGGTCGGGCTCGACCGGGCGGCGCGCACCATCCAGCTCGCGGCGAGCCACGACGCCGAGGGGCGCGAGGTGACGCCCGAGCGCGCCGTTCCCTACGACACGCTGGTGATGGCGGTGGGCTCCACCACCAACGATTTCGGCACGCCCGGCGTCGCCGAGCACGCCATCGCCCTCGACACCCAGAACCAGGCGGTGCGCTTCCACCAGCGCCTCGTCAACGCGATGCTGCGCGCCCACACCCAGACCGGGCCGGTCCGGCCGGGCCAGCTCCACGTCACGGTGATCGGCGCGGGCGCCACCGGCACCGAGCTCGCGGCCGAGCTCCACCGGACGCTGCGGCACGTGGTCTCGACCGGGCTCGATCGGATCGATCCGGACAAGGACCTCAAGATCACCCTGGTCGAGGCGGCCGACCGCATCCTGCCGGCGGTGCCGCACCGGCTCTCGGCGGAGGTGATGGCGCTGCTCACCAAGATCGGCGTCGAGGTGCGGGTGCGCGCCCGCGTCACCGAGGTGCGCGCCGACGGCGTAGCGCTGGCCGACGGCGCCTTCATCCCCTCGGAGCTGGTGGTCTGGGCGGCGGGTGTGAAGGCGCCGCCCTTCCTCAAGGAGATCGGCGGCCTCGAGACCACGCGCACCAACCAGCTCGTGGTGACGCCGACGCTCCAGACGACGCGCGATCCCGACATCTTCGCGATCGGCGACTGCGCCTATCTGGTGGAGGCGGGCTCGGACACCCCGGTGCCGCCCCGCGCCCAGGCCGCGCATCAGCAGGCGAGCTACCTCGTCAAGCAGATCCCGGCGAAGATCGACGGCCGGCCGCTGATCCCGTTCAAGTACCGCGACTTCGGCTCGCTCGTGTCGCTGGGCGAGTACTCGACGGTCGGCAGCCTGATGGGCTTCATCCAGGGCAAGAACATGTTCATCGCCGGGCTGTTCGCGCGGCTGATGTACCGCTCGCTCTACAAGATGCACCAGCGGGCCCTGCACGGCACCTTCAAGACGGCCCTCGACGCCGTCGCCCGGGCGCTGACCCGGCGCACCGAGCCGCGGATCAAGCTGCACTGAGGAGACGCGGCCGCGGGCGGGGTCGCGGGATTCCGAAGGGATCATCCCTTCGGTGGGGTGCAGGGGCAAAGCCCCGGCAGGCGTTCCCGGACTCCGCCCGGACCCGCGCGAGGGATGATCCCTCGCGACACCCGCTCCTTCGGCGTCCGCCCGTTGCGTGCCGGGCCGTTCGGTGCTCCTGTCGCCGCGGCCCGCGCGAAGACGGGTCCGTCAGGAGAGACGTCCCATGGTGCTCGTCAGCGTGATGTACCCGGCCGGCGGCCGGTTCGACATGGACTACTATCTCGGCCACCACATGCCGCTGGTGCGGGAGCGCTGGTCCTCCTTCGGCCTGCACGAGGCGAAGGTGGTCAAGGGCGTCTCGACGCCGGATGGCGGGGCCGCCCCCTTCCAGGTGATGGCGCTCCTGACCTGGGACTCGGCCGACGCCTTCGCCAAGGCCGCGGCGGCGCACGGGCCGGAGATCTTCGGCGACATCCCGAAATTCACCGACCGGCAGGCGCAGGTCCAGATCAACGCATTCCCCGAAGGCTGAACCCGTGATCGACATCGTCAAGGCGGTGCAGGAGAAGGATCCGAGCCTCGGATCCTACGTGATCGTGCTGCGCGGCGACTCTCGGGCGCTCGCGGCGCCCGACCGGCTGAACGCGGAGGCGCAAGGCTGGATCGCGGCGCAGGCGCCCGACGCCCGGCTCGTCCGGGTGACGATCGCGCTGGCGCCCCATCCGGGCGCCGCCCCGGCCGAGCGCACGGTGACGGTGCTCGCCTTCGGCGATGCGCGTCAGCTCGCGGCCTTTGCCACCGCCTGGACGGCCGATCCGGAGCCCGAGGCGGAGATGCCGGCGGCGTGAGGGGTCCGCCGCGCGGCCCAGCGCAGCCGCGCGGCCTCCAGGCCCCAGACCATGCCGAGCATCATGTAGACGTGGCGCCACTTCTCGATGTCGATCTGCAGGGCCTGCAGGAAGAACATCAGCAGCGCCGGCCAGACGATCTGGGCATGGGCCCGGAACGGCGAGGGCCGGGCCATCAGGCGGAAGCCGACGAAGCCCGTGGCCAGGACGAGGCCGAGAAAGACCGCGCCGCCGAGCCAGCCGCCATTGGCGAAGCTGCCGATGAAGGAATTGTGCGGCTCCAGGCCGAAGATCAGGCGCCAATGCATCGGGCCCATGCCGAGCGGCATCTCGAGCAGCATGCCGATGCCGCGGATCTGGTTGCCGAAGCGCCCGGTCTCGCCTTCGTCGTAATCCTTGGTGACGGTGGCCCGCTCCAGGAACATCGTCCGCACGCTCTCGATGGAGAGCAGCGCGCAGAGGATGACGATCCCGAGCACGAGGGTGGCGCCGACGAGGACCAGGATGCGCCGCCGCAGCCGCGGCGATTCGCAGGTGAGGTAGACCGCCCCGACCATCACCGCGGTCGCGACCACCGAGCCGGCCCAGGAGCCGCGGGAGAAGGACAGGAAGATGCCCGCGAGCAGGACGAGCAGGCTCAGGAAGGAGAGGACCGGCCGGCGCGTCTCCCCGGTGAGCAGGTTGCGCATCAGGTAGAGCGCGCCGAGGGTGAGGAAGGAGCCGAACACGTTCGGGTCCTGGAAGGTGCCGGACGCGCGGCCGTACTTGTAGAACAGGTCCTCGACGCCGATCAGGCCGAGATAGCCCGCGATGCCGAGCACGGCCGAGAACAGGCAGCTCACGGTATAGGCCTGGAGCGCCAGTTCCATGCGGGACTGGGTCTCGTCGGCGAAGAACATCGCGAAGAAGATGCCCGTGACCGCGAGGTAGACGAGCTGGACCGTCCAAGTCACGGGCACGCTCTCGTCGAGATAGGGCATCAGCGCGAGGCCGATCGCGACGAGATAGAGCAGCAGCAGCCCCACCAGCGGCACCACGCCCCGGTGCAGGCGGAGGCCGAGGCAGAGCCAGAGCAGCATCGTCGGCAGCGCCACGAGGTCGTAGGGCGAGGCGTCCGAGAAGGCGAAGCAGGCGAAGAAGATGAAGGCGACGAACAGCGCCTTGGCGAGCCCGGTCACCAGCCGCAGCACGCGGATGCCGCCGGCGGGCGCCTGGCCTGGACGGGCGCTCTCCCGCCGGGCGGGCGGCCGGCCCGGCACGGAATGTCCGATCGCGAGACTGGAGCTCATGCACGCGTCTCCGCGAGCCCGGATACGCCGGCCCGCCTCTCATCCGCCCTTCATGAACCGGAAAGGTTGAGATTGGCCTGACGGGCTTGGCAGCGCGGAGGCCTGTTGGGCCCGCATCGGCACGGCATCGCGCGTCAGCAGACGCGCATTCCCTCCCCCCTCTGCGGGGGAGGGAAACCGTGCCTCATCCTGCGAGCTCCCGCCCGAGCGCCTCGGCCCGGCACAGGTCGTCCACGAAGGCGGCGTAGGCCTCCGCCTTGGCCTCGTCCGGCAGGCGCAGCAGGTAGGAGGGGTGGACGGTGATGAAGCCCTCGAAGCGGTTGTGGAACCGCTCGAAGCGGAAGGGTCCGCGCGCCCGGGTGATCGGCACCGCCTTGCCGGTCAGCGCCAGCACGGCGGTGGCGCCGAGCGCCACCACGAGGCGCGGCCCGACGAAATCGAGTTCCCGGTCGAGCCACCAGCGATAGTGGCTGACCTCGCCCGCGGTGGGCTTCTGGTGGATGCGGCGCTTGCCGCGCTCCTCGAACTTGAAATGCTTGACGGCATTCGTGAGGTAGCTCGCGGACCGGTCGATCCCGGCCTCCTGCATCGCCCGGGACAGGAGTTGGCCGGCCGGACCGACGAAGGGCCGGCCCTGCCGGTCCTCCTGGTCGCCCGGCTGCTCGCCGACGAAGGCGAGGGTTGCGCCGACGGGACCCTCGCCGAGCACCGCCTGGGTCGCGCCCGGCACCAGCGGCTCGCTGCGGGCGATGATCGCGTTCAGCGCCTCCAGGGAGCGCGGCTCCTGATCGGCCATGGCGGCGACCGCCCGCTCGGGATTGCGCTTGGCTGGCACGCTCGGGCTCCTCTCGATCATCGCGCGGGTTCCGGATTCGGCGTTGCGGACGAGAGTGGGAATCAGCGCGGTCTCCGGCATGTTCCGCCAGTACTTCTTCGGCATCTCGGCGCGCATGGCCTTGAGGTTGGTGCGGGCCGGGTTGAAGGTGCTGGCGTAGTAGTCGCGCCAGCCCTCCTCGAAGCCGTCGCCCTCGGGCAGGTCCGCCTTGCGCCCGGGCGGGCCGAAGCGCAGCGCCGCGCCATCCCAATGCGCCGAGCCCTCCGGGGTCAGGATCGACCAGCGCAGGGCGCGGAAGCGCTCCACGAAGAAGGGCGCGGCGGCCTCCAGGATGTGATGGTCGGGCTCGAACCAGGCGGTGAAGCGCTCAGCGCCGGCGTCCTCGCCGCGGCGGAAGCGCAGGAAGGCGTGCATCTTGTGAAGGTCGCGGGCCACCGCCTTCCGCATCAGCCCGAGCCGGTGCACGAGCGGGTCGCTCGCGACTTCGAGGAGGTGGCGCTCGCCCGCCGCGACCCGCCAGATCAGGGCGTAGAGCAGGCCGTAGCGCTCGGGATCGCGGTGCGGCACCACCATCGGCACGAGGTCGGCCAGCGCGCGCGGCAGGCGCAGGGGCGCGCCGCCGGCCCCGGCCTCCTCGCCGAAGAGCTGGGCCGCGCCGCCGACGCTCCAGGCGACCCGCTCGGGCGGGACGCCCGCGCCGACGAGGGCGCGCGTGGCGGCACGGAAGCCGGCGAGATCGGCGCCCGGCCCCAGAGTGATCGCCCGCAGCGTCAACACCGCCCTCCCCGCACGGATCGAGACCCGGGAGATGGGGCTGACGGTGCGATCCGGGGAGTGAGGCGGATCGGCGCCCCGCCCCCCCCCGGACCGGCGCGCATCGACGGCGTTAACGGTATGGAAAGCTTTGTCCGACGTGCCGCCGCATTCGGCGTTAGGATTGCGGCTGTGACCCCGTGATCGGCCGGCGCGTCCCGCAACGGGACAGGCGACGGCCCGAAGCGGGGTTGAGGAGGCAAGATGATCGGCTTCGACGTTACGTTTCGCGACGAGCGCGACTGGGTGGATTTCGGCCAGACCTATGTCGGCTCCGAGGCGTTCCGCGTGCTGTTCCGCGAAGGCATGGCGCTGGTCGAGGAGACCGCGGCCTATCTCGACGGTGACGGGCGCGAGGAATCGCGGTTGATCTCCCGCGACGCCACCCTGAGCTACGCCTCCGAGAGCATGCGCCTGACCACGCTCCTGATGCAGGTCGCCTCCTGGCTCCTGGTGCAACGCGCCGTCGCCGAGGGCGAGCTGACCGCGGATCAGGCCCTGCAGGAGAAGAACCGGGTCCGCCTCGCCACGGCCGAGCCCCCGAAACCCGACAGCTTCAGCCTGCTGCCGGTGCGGCTGCAGGATCTCGTCCTGCGCACCCGCCGGCTCCACGCCCGCATCCTGCACCTCGATACCCTGATCTCCGACGACCGGCCGATGCCGATCCCGCTGGAGAGCCCGGTGGCGGCCCAGCAAGGCCTCCTGCGCTCGGCCTTCCAGCGCTGACCCCGGCGCCGGCCCGAGGGCTGCGGAGGGCTCGATCAGCCCTCCGCAGCCCTCGGCCATCAGCCCTTGGTCATCAACCCTCGACCTTGGGCCGCCGTCCGAAATCCGGCTCCGCCGTCTCCTGGCCCATGGCCACGATGCCGCGGCGGATCGCCCGGGTGCGGGTGAAGAGGGCGTGCAGCGCCTCGCCGTCGCCCCAGCGGATGGCGCGGGCGAGGGCCGCGAGGTCCTCGTTGAAGCGCCCCAGCATCTCCAGCACCGCGTCCTTGTTGGTCAGGAAGATGTCGCGCCACATGGTCGGGTCGGAGGCCGCGATCCGGGTGAAGTCGCGAAAGCCGCCGGCGGAGAACTTGATCACCTCGGACTGGGTCACCTCTTCCAGGTCCGCGGCGGTGCCGACGATGTTGTAGGCGATGAGGTGCGGCACGTGGCTGGTGATGGCCAGCACGAGGTCGTGGTGCTCGGGGCTCATCGTCTCGACGATGGCGCCGAGCCCCTCCCAGAAGCGCGTGACCTGCGCGGTCGCCGCCTCCGCCGTGCCCTCGGGGGGCGTGAGGATGCACCAGCGGTTCTCGAACAGGGTCGAGAAGCCCGCATCCGGCCCCGAATACTCGGTGCCCGCGACGGGATGGCCCGGCACGAAGGCGACGCCCGCGGGCAGGTGCGGCATCACCGCGGCCACCACCGAGCCCTTCACCGAGCCGACATCGGACAGGATGGCACCGGGCTTGAGGTGCGGCGCGATCTCCGCCGCGACCGTGCCGACCGCGCCGACGGGCACGCACAGGATCACGAGATCGGCCTCGGCGGCCCCCCCGACCGCGTCGCCGGTCACCCGGTCGGCGAGGCCGAGTTCGCTCACGCGGGCGCGCACCGCCGCGTCCGCGTCGATCGCCACGATCGTGTCGGCGAGGCCGTAGCGGCGGGCCCCGCGGGCGGTCGAGGAGCCGATCAGCCCCAGCCCGACGATGGCCAGCCGCCCGAAGACGGGTGCGGCGCCGTCCCTGCCCGCCTCAGGCATGCCCGCCCCGCACGAAATCGGAGAGGGCGGCGAGGGAGGCCTCGTTCGCCTCGGCGCTGCCGACGGTGACCCGGAGCGCGTCCGGCAGGCCGTAGGAGGCGACGCGGCGCACGATCACCCCGCGCTCGGCGAGGAACGCGTCCGCCTCCGCCGCCGACCGGCCGGGCTCAGGCGGGAAATGCACCAGGATGAAGTTCCCGACGCTCGGGGTCACGGTCAGCCCCAGCGCCTCCGCCCCCTCGGTGAGGCGGGGCAGCCCCGTCTCGTTGTGGGTCATCGCTGCGGCGAGGTGGGCGTCGTCGGCGACCGCCGCCGCGCCCGCCGCGATCGCCGCGCCGGAGAGGTTGAACGGCCCCCGGATGCGGTTGACCGCGTCCGCCACATGGGCGGGCGCCACCATCCAGCCGATGCGCAAGGACGCGAGACCGTGAATCTTCGAGAAGGTGCGGGTCATCACGACATTGTCGGCGTCGAGCACGAGGTCGAGCCCGGCCGAGTAGTCGTTGCGGCGGACATATTCGGCGTAGGCCCCGTCGAGAACGAGGAGCACGTGCGGCGGCAGCCCGGCATGGAGGCGGCGCACCGCGTCGAAGGGCAGGTAGGTGCCGGTCGGGTTGTTGGGGTTGGCGATGTAGACGATCTTGGTCCGCTCGGTGACGCGCGCCAGCAGGGCGTCCACATCGGTCGTGAGGTCGCGCTCGGGCGCGACCACGGGCGTCCCGCCCGCGGCCAGGATCGCGATCCGGTAGACGAGGAAGCCGTGCGCGCTGAACAGGCCCTCGTCGCCGGGGCCGACATAGGCGTAGGCGAGGAAGGAGAGCAGCTCGTCCGAGCCCGCGCCGCAGACGATGCGGGCGGGGTCGAGCCCGTAGCGCGCGGCGATGGCCGCGCGCAGCGCCGTGGAATTGCCGTCCGGGTAGAGTGCGAGCTTTCCGGCCGTCTCCTGCATGGCGGCGATCGCCGCCGGGCTCGGGCCGAGCGGCGTCTCGTTGGAGGACAGCTTATGGATCTTGGTCGCGCCGGGCGCCCCGCTCTTGCCGGGCACGTAGGCCTCGATCGCCATCACGCCGGGGCGCGGCACGGGGCGGAGGGGAGAAGCGGAGGACGGGGCGGCGGACATGGAGCGTCGGGGGTCAGAAGAGCCGAGCCGCCCCTCTACAGCATTTCCGCGGCCGATGAAGCCCGCGGCGCGCCTGCGGCGCTGCGGATACGGGCGGTCCTGCCGGCCCTGCTCCTGCTCGCCGGCCTGCCGGGGCCCGCGCGCGCCGAACCGGTCGTGGCGGAGGCCCGCCTCGGCCAGCCTTCGGATTCGCACGAGCCGCAGCGGGCCCACGTGATCCTGCACGGGGACGGGCCCGGCGGCGCGGGGCCCGTCGCCTTCATCTGCCGCTTTCTCGACGGTGCCGGCGCGGTGCTCGAACAGGTCGCGGGCTCGGTGCCGGCGCTGTCCGGCCGGGCCGAGGGCAGCGTCACCTATTACGGCTGGCCCCGGGCGAGCCGGGTCGCGTGCCGTGTCGGGGCTCCCTGAGGGATCGGCCTCAGACCCGGAAGCGGGCGGCGTGACTGCCGGTCTCGTCGAGGGCGGCGACCTCGGCGCCGGCCCGGTCGAGGGCCTCGCGCAGCTGGCGCGGACCGACGCCCCCGGGCACCGCGATCAGCAGCCGCTCGCCCTCGCCGCGCGGCTTGGCCCGGCCCACCACCTCGCCGTAGAGGTCCTGCAGGGCGCGCTCCGTCTCGGCCGTCCAGGTCGCGGTGCGGGCGGCATGGAGCACCCAGTCGCGCTGCGCCGCGGTCGGATCCTCCAGGGGCTTGGCCACCACGAAGACCGGCGTGCCGGCCGGATGGGTCGGGCGCTCGATGAAGGGCAGCCGCGCGATCACCTTCGGGCGGCCCTCGCCGATCAGCCCCTCCCACCACGCCTCGCCCTTGGGCGGGCGCACCGCGCCGGTGGTCCCCTTGGACTCGAAGCGGAAGATGCCGAGATCGCCGCGCGAGGCCGCCACCGCCTCGATCACCGCCGCGCAGGTCGGGTGCGGGCGGTAGGGCACGGTGAAGCCGAAATGGAAGCGGGCGGAATCGCGCATCGCCGGATCGCCGCCCGAGACATCGGCATGCACCGAGAACGGGGCCTGCACATAGGTGAAGGTGGCGATGATGACGCGCCAGATCCCCTCCACCGTGTCGAGGGGCAGGAGCCCGCGATGGCGCTCGGCCACGCGCCGCATCATCGCCGCCTCGCGTCCCGGGCGGAAGGCCGAGCCGGAGGCGGTGGTGCCCTTCACGGCGATCAGCCGGTCGATGATCGTGCCGCGCTGGATCAGGAGGGCGTGCATCTCGGCGTCGATCCGGTCGATCTCGGCGCGGAGCGCCGCGAGATCCTCGCGCGGTGAAGCCTGGGACGAAGCTTTGCTGGAGAAGCGCATCGGGTGTCGCGTGTTCGGCCGGGACGGCTTGCGCCCCGTGTGTACGATCCCGCAGGCCGGAGGGCCAGCGGGCCGGGGCCTCGCGGACGGACATGAGGGGCGCCTCTGAACGGGGGCGCCGCCCGGGTTTCGTTGACGCTGCGGGCCCCGCATACTACCTCGGGCGATCACGCACGGCGCGCCTCCCGGAGCCCCGCGCCTCATCCGGCAGCGCGCCCGCACGCGAACGGTCATGGACAACGCCCCCGACACCGCCCTCGGCATCGGCCCCACCGTGGAGCCCGGCCGCGGGATGCGCCCGAGCCTCGAACTCAGCCAGGCGCTCGAGCCGCAGAGCCCGGTCGCCCTGTTCGGCGCCGACCGGCCGCTCGCGATGGATTCGGGCGTCGATCTCAGCCCGTTCCAGGTCGCCTACCAGACGGCGGGCACCCTGAACGCGGCGCGCTCGAACGCGGTGCTGATCTGCCACGCGCTGACCGGCGACCAGTATTTCGCCCACCGCCACCCGGTCACCGGCAAGCCCGGCTGGTGGGAGAGCCTCGTCGGCCCCGGCAAGCCGGTCGATACCGACCGCTACTTCGTGATCTGCTCGAACGTGATCGGCTCCTGCATGGGCTCGACCGGCCCGGCCTCCCTCGATCCGGCGACGGGGCGGCCCTACGGGCTCGACTTCCCCCTGGTCACCATCCGCGACATGGTCCGGGCCCAGGCGATGCTGATCGAGCATCTCGGCATCGAGGACCTGTTCCTCTGCATCGGCGGCTCGATGGGCGGCATGCAGGTGCTGCAATGGGCCGCGCTCTTTCCGGAGCGGGTCTTCGCGGCGATGCCGATCGCCACGGGCGCCCGCCACTCCGCCCAGAACATCGCCTTCCACGAGGTCGGCCGGCAGGCGATCATGGCCGATCCGGCCTGGGCGGAGGGGCGCTACCTGGAGGCCGGCACGCGGCCGGCCAAGGGCCTCGGCGTCGCGCGCATGGGCGCACACATCACCTACCTGTCGGAGCCGGCCCTGCACCGGAAGTTCGGCCGGCGCTTCCAGGGCCGCAGCGCGCCGACCTTCTCGTTCAACGCCGACTTCCAGATCGAGAGCTATCTGCGCCACCAGGGCCTGAGCTTCGTCGAGCGCTTCGACGCGAACGCCTATCTCTACCTCACCCGGGCGATGGACTATTTCGACCTCGCCGCCGACCACGGCGGCGTGCTCGCCAACGCCTTCCGCGACTCGAAGACCCGGTTCTGCGTGATGTCCTTCACCTCGGACTGGCTGTTCCCGACCTCCGATTCGCGGGCGATCGTGCACGCGCTCAACGCGGCCGCGGCGCCCGTCGCCTTCGTCGAGGTGGAGAGCGACAAGGGCCACGACGCCTTCCTGCTCGACGAGCCGGCGATGTTCTCGGCCGCCCGCGGCTTCATCGACGCCGCCGCCCGGGCCCGCGGCCTGTGAGCGGCGCGCACAAGACCGGCCTCGCGCCCTGGCAGGCGACCGAGGCCCTGCCGCGCAGCGAGGCCGAGGGCGGCGCCACCCGCGTCGACCATCTCGTGGTGCTCGGCTTCGTGCCGCCGGGGGCGCGCGTGCTCGACATCGGCTGCGGCGACGGCGCCCTGCTGGCGCTCCTGCGCGACCGGCGCGGCGTCGACGGGCGCGGCATCGAGCTGTCGCGCGAAGGCGTGAATGCCTGCCTCGCCCGCGGCCTGCCGGTGATCCAGGGCGACGCCGACACCGACCTCGCCAACTACCCGGACGACGCCTTCGACGTGGTGGTGCTGTCCCAGACCATCCAGGCGACGCGCAACCCGAAGATCGTGCTGGAGCACCTGCTGCGCATCGGCCAGCAGGTGATCATCTCCTTCCCGAATTTCGGGCATTGGCGCGTGCGGGCCGAGCTCGCCTTCCGCGGGCGCATGCCGATGACCGAGATCCTGCCGGAAGCCTGGTACGAGACGCCCAACATCCACCATTGCACGATCCGCGACTTCGTCGGCCTGTGCCGGCTCGTCGGCGCCAAGATCGAGACCGCCGCCGCCCTCGACGCCAGCGGCCGCCCGATGCGCTTCTCGATGCCCTGGTGGTTCTGGAACCTGATCGGGGCGCAGGGCGTGTTCCTGCTGCGGCGGGACGGCACGCGGTGACGGGTCCGCGACGGTCGTTCGTCGCGGCGGCCCTCGCTCTTCTGCTCGCGCAGGCCGCCGAGGCGGCCCCGACCCCGCGGGACCAGTTTGTCACCGATCATCTCTGCGCCGTGCGCACGCGCCTGACGCACATCCACGAGCGTGGCCCGCGGGACACCTCCCGAAACCGGTTCCTCGTCGTCGCGATCCGCGGCGAGCCGCAGAGCTACGTGCAATGCATCTTCGTTGACGAAGACCGGACGATGCTCTGCGAAGCCTCGTCGGGAGCCTATCGCGACCGGGACGATTCCGGCATCCGTCGCCACCTGAGACCGGAGGCCGTCGCGGCCCTGCATCGGCTCGGCTTCTCGCAGCCCGATCCGAAGAGCAATTTCCAGCGCACCGTCGATCTCGGCATGCCGCCCGATCTCGACATCCCGGCGCGGCTGATCCTCACCGCCCTGTTCGACGCCTACGATGGCGCGGGCGCCCAAGCGCTCGACATGCACGCGCCGATGGCAGGCGGAGAGCCGGCCTGCGGGGTCGCCTCGGCCGGTCGATCCGAGCCGATGACCACGATGTGAGCCCTGCCCTCGCTCAATGCCCGTCGAGGAAATCGAGCATCCGGGCGTTGAAGCGGTCGGTCGCCTCCATGTGGACGAGATGGCCGATCCCGTCGAAGACCTCCGCCCGCCCGCTCGGCATGCGGGTGGCGAGGCTGCGCGCGTGCTCGGCGTTCCGGCCCATCGCCGCGGCGAGATCGGGCGGCGCGAAGGGCTTGCCGGGGGCGTTGTGGTCGTTGCCGCCCATCACGAACAGGGTCGGCGCCTGGATCAGCGGGATCTCGTGCACCACCGGCTGCCCCCAGATCGCCTGATAGGAATTCACGAAGGATTGCAGCCAGCGCGGATATTCCCCCGAGCCCTTCACCCGCTCGCGGATCTCCACGAAGGGCTCGATCGCCGATTCCGGCAGCGAGATCGACTGCGTCGTCATCAGCTGCTTGCGATAGGCCTCCGCCGTGAGCGCGCCCTCGCGCTTCAGCAGCTCGGAATCCGGCACCAGCGGCACGCTGAACCGGTAATCCTCCAGGCCGATCGGCGCCTCCAGCAGCAGGCTGTTCACCCGGTCGGGCGCGTTGCGGGCGAGGCGCACGGCGAGCATTCCGCCCATCGAGTGCGCCACCACGTCGACGCGGGCCAGCGCGAGGGCATCGAGGAGCGCCACGGTGTCGGCGGCCATGCGGTCGAAGGTGAAGGGTCCGACCGGCTTCGAGGACTTGCCGAAGCCGAGCTGGTCCGGCGCCACCACCCGGTAGCCCGCGCCGGACAGGGCCGCGATCACCGGGGCCCAGTAGCTCGACGGGAAGTTGCGCCCGTGCAGGAGGACCACCGTGCGTCCGTTCGGGCTGCCCTGGGGCGCCACGTCCATGTAGGCGAGGCGCTGCGCCTCGCCGTCGCGGGTCAGCGGCAGGTACGAGACCGGATAGGGGTAGGCGAAGCCCTCGAGCGCGATGCCCAGCGGCTCGGCCGTCTGGGCGGCGGCCGGGGGCGCCGTCCCCGCGAGGAGGGCGAGGCCCAGGCTGAATCCGAGGGCGGGGATGGTCAGGACATGGCGCACGGGAGGCTCCGTCGTCGCGGGGGCCGGCGCCGCTTGGACCGGCCGCGCTGCACGCGGCGTGACATAGGGCACATCGCACGCCTCGACGGCGGGCCCGCGCGGTGAGATGGCCCCTTGCGTCACCCGCAGACGGAGCAGGCACGATCATGGCCGAGGCGGCCGGACCCGAGACGCGCGCGCAGCAGGACGGGCTGCCGGTTCGCGAGCGGCTGCTCGCCATGCTGGCGATCGCGCTCGCCATGACCATGGCCGTGCTCGACGGCGCCATCGTCAACGTGGCGCTGCCCGTGATGGCGCGCGACCTCGCCGTTCAGCCCGACGCGGCGATCTTCGTGGTCAACGCCTACCAGATCGCGGTGACGGCGGCGCTGCTGCCGCTGGCCTCGCTGGGCGACATCCTCGGCTACCGCCGGGTCTATCTCGCGGGGCTCGCCGTCTTCGTGGCGGCCTCCCTGGCCTGCGCCCTCGCGCCGAGCCTCTCCCTCCTCGTCGCGGCCCGGATCGCGCAGGGTCTCGGGGCGGCCGGGGTGATGAGCGTCAACATCGCGCTGGTGCGCTTCATCTATCCGCACCGGATGATCGGCCGCGGCGTCGGCAACGTCGCCCTGATGGTGGCCATGGCCTCGGCGGCGGGCCCGACGGTCGCCGCCGCGATCCTCTCCTTCGCCGACTGGCCCTGGCTGTTCCTGGTCAACGTGCCGGTCGGCCTCGCGGCGCTGGCCGTCGCCTCGCGCACCCTGCCGGTCACGCCGCGCAGCGGCGCGCGCTTCGACGGCGTGAGCGCCGTGCTCAACGCCCTCACCTTCGGCCTGATGATCGTCGGCGTCGACAAGCTCGGCGAGCCGGAGCGGCTGCCGCAGGCGCTCGCCGTCCTCGCCGGCGCGCTCCTCGTCGGCACCGTGTTCGTGCGGCGGCAGATGCGGCTCGCGGCGCCGCTCCTGCCCGTCGACCTCCTCAGGATCCCGGCCTTCGCGCTCTCGATGGCCTCCTCGATCCTGGCCTTCTCGTCGCAGCTCATCGCCTACATCGCCCTGCCCTTCTACTTCCAGGACGTGCTGCACCGCTCCAGCACCGAGGCCGGCTTCCTGCTGACCCCCTGGCCGATCGCCATCGCCCTGATGGCGCCCCTCGCCGGCCGGCTCGCCGACCGCTACCCGCCGGGGCTGCTCGGCGGCATCGGGCTTGGCCTGATGGCGGCGGGCCTCGCCGCGGTCGCCCTGCTGCCGCCCGAGCCGCACGCCCTCGACATCGCCTGGCGGCTCGCGCTCTGCGGGCTCGGCTTCGGCCTGTTCCAGTCGCCGAACAACCGGGTGATCATCACGGCCGCCCCGCGCGAGCGCAGCGGTGGCGCCAGCGGCATGCAATCCACCGCCCGCCTCACCGGCCAGTCCCTCGGGGCTGCCCTGGTGGCCGTGATCTTCGGGCTGACCCATGCGCAGGGCGCGGGTTTCGGCGTCCATGTCTCCCTGTGGTGGGCCGTGATGCTGGCGCTCGCCGGCATCGTCACCAGCATCCTGCGCCGCGCACCGGTCCGCTGAGCGGGCCAGCGTCCGGCGCATGCCACCGGCCACGCTCCCGCGCGTTGTCCCGGATCCTGCCCTCACGGATTCGCGAGCCCATGGATCTGAACCTCAGCGGCCGGCGCGCCCTCGTCACCGGCTCCACCGGCGGCATCGGCTACGGCATCGCCCTCGCGCTCACCGAACTCGGTGCCGATGTCGGGGTGAACGGGCGCACGGCCGAGCGGGTCGAGGCTGCCCTGGCACGGCTGCGCGGCGAGATCGCGGGGCGGACGGGTGCCGGCAGCCCCTTCGCGGCGGTCGGCGACGTGGCGAGCGCGGCGGGCGTCGGCGCGCTGCTCTCGGCCCTGCCGGCGGTCGACATCCTGGTCAACAATACCGGGATCTTCGAGCCGAAGCCCTTCTTCGAGATCCCGGACGCCGACTGGCAGCGCTTCTTCGAGGTGAACGTGATGAGCGGGGTGCGCCTGTCGCGGGCCTACACGCCGGGCATGACGACGCGGGGCTGGGGCCGCGTGATCTTCATCGCCAGCGAATCCGCCCTGAACATCCCCAACGAGATGGTCCATTACGGCATGACCAAGACCGCGCAGCTCGCGGTCTCGCGCGGCCTCGCCCAGGCGGTGGCCGGCACCGGCGTGACCGTCAACAGCGTCCTGCCCGGCCCGACCCTGTCCGAGGGCGTGGCCGACTTCATGAAGCAGATGGCAGGGGTCGAGGGCGACGCCGACCTCGACGCGCTCGGGCGGCAGTTCGTCGCCGAGCACCGGCCGACCTCGCTGATCGGCCGTCTCGCGACCGTCGAGGAGGTGGCCAGCATGGTGGCCTATCTGTGCAGCCCGGCGGCGAGCGCGACGAGCGGTGCGGCCCTGCGCGTCGACGGCGGCGTTCTCACCAGCATCGCCTGACGACGCGCGGGACGGACGGGTTCGTCCGTCCCGGCGCGGTCTGGCCGATGCTGCCGGAGGGGATCAGGCCTTGAGGTGCGCGGCGAGATGCTTGTTCATCTCGAACATGCTGCACTTGTCCTTGCCGAAGACCTTCTTCAGCTTGTCGTCGGCAACGATCTCGCGCTTGTTCTCGGGGTTCTGGAGGTTGTGCTTCTTGATGTAGTCCCACACCTTGCTCACCACCTCGCCGCGCGGCAGCGGGCTGGTGCCGACGATGGCGCCGAGCTCGGCCGAGGGCTTGAGCGGCTGCTGCAGGGCGTTCGGCTTGGTGGCGCCAGCGGCCTTGGTCGCCTTGGGGGCAGTGGCCGCGGGTGCCTTGGCCTTCGCCGCCTTGGGCGCGGCCTTGTCCGTCGTCTTCGTCGCCATGGATTTCCTCCGGTTCCCGCTGCGGCGCGCGAACGAGCCAGCGCCGCAGCGAAGGCAGCATAGCAGCAACAACTAAGCGGTGAGGCACCCGTTCCAAGGGGAATTTCATCGGTTCCCCGCTCTCATCCACAGGGCAGGCGCCTTCGGGCGCCTCTCGGGGCACGACCTGTGGACCGCGGCCACGCGGAAACCATCCCTTAAGGCGCGCGGGCGAAGCCTCGTGCGCATGCTCGTGCCCGCGCTCGCCCTCGCTGTCCTCCTCGCCGCCGGCCTCGTTCTCGGCCTCGGGATCGGCATCAACGCCGAGGCGGCCCCCGCCGCGCCTGGCCGGGGCTGCGGCCTGGTCTGACCTGACCGGGCATCTGGACCGGCGGACGGAACCGTCGGCCGCGCCCGCGCGCTAACTCCCGTGACCGGCGCCCTTCGGCCGCGGCCGCGGCGCGCATCCTCGCGGGAGACCCCATGCCGACCGACCTGCCCACCGAGCGCAGCATCCGCAAGACCGGGTCCATGGAGCTCGACCCCACGGGCGAGGGCGTGGCCATCGACGAGACCCCGCGCCTGATCGCGTCGAACAAGGTCGAGGGCACCGATGTCTACGACCGCGACGGCCGGCATCTCGGCACGGTGCACAACTTCATGGTCGACAAGGTCTCGGGCCAGGTCGCCTACGCGGTGCTGGCCTTCGGCGGCTTCCTGGGGCTCGGCGAGAACCACCATCCCCTGCCCTGGCGGGCCCTGACCTACAGCACCGAACTCGGCGGCTACGTGGTCGACATCGACCCGGGCGTGCTTGAGGGCGCGCCGAGCCACGGCCCCGGGGAGGACGCCTTCGCCGATCCCCGCTACGGCGGGCGCGTCGACGATTATTACGGCCGCCGCGCGCCGACCGCCTGAATTCAGTAGAGCCGGTCGCGGTAGCCCTCGGCCACGGAGCGCTCCGTCTCCGCCCGGTCGAGGCCGATCTGGTCGGACAGGATGCGCCCGAGGCTCGGGAAATCCGGCCGCGGGCCGGCGCCCTTCGCCCAGAGGTCCGAGCGGATCAGCGCCTTGCCGCAGTGGAAATAGACCTCCTCCACGGCGATCCGCAGGGCCGCGCAGGGCAGCTTGCCGTGGGCGGAGAGCGGCGCCAGCGCCGCCGCCTCCGTGACGAGGGCGGCGCGGCCGTTGACGCGCAGGGTCTCCTGCAGGCCCGGCACGAAGAACAGCAGCCCGAGGCGGGGATTCTCGGCGAGGTTCATCATCGTGTCGACCCGGCGGTTGCCGGGCCGGTCCGGGATCAGCAGCGTGCCCGCATCCGGCACCGCCACGAAGCCCGGCGCGTCGCCGCGGGGGGTGGCGTCGCAGCGGCCCGCCCCGTCCGCCGAGGCGATCACCAGGAAGGGCGAGCGCGCGATGAAGGCGCGGGCATGATCGTCGAGCCGGTCGCGCTCCTTGGCCTGCGAGCGCGGCGTCGGCTCGCCGTAATGGCTGCGGATCGCCTCCCGGCTCGGCATCTCGCTCACGGCGCGCTCCCCTTCATTCGACCGGACGACCCCAGATAGCAGGGGCGCGGCACGCTGTCCTCGCTCAGCGCGCCGGCCGCGGCGCGCCGTGGCGCCCGGCGACGAGCCAGTAGACGAGGCCCGCGGCGGCGCCGGCCAGGAACAGGAGCGCGGTGAGCCGCGCCTCCGCGGCGGGCGCCGGCCCG
>NZ_CABFPH010000011.1 GCF_902141845.1 Methylobacterium symbioticum
GCCGCCCGCGCCCGCGCGCGCCTCGCGGAGGGGGGCGCCGCGGAGAGCGCCCGCGAGGGCGGCGCCGTCCTTGTCCTGTGCGGGCCCGGCAACAACGGCGGCGACGGCTTCGTGGCCGCGCGCCACTTGGCGAAGGCGGGCTTCGCCGTGGAGGTGATCCTGCTCGGGCACCGTGACCAGCTTTCCGGCGACGCGGCCGGTGCGGCCGCCGCCTGGGCCGGGCGGGTGCGCGAGGGCGTGCCGGAGACGCTGCCGCCCTGCAGCCTCGTGATCGACGCCCTGTTCGGGGCCGGGCTCTCGCGCGACCTCGACGGGGAGGCCCGCGCCCTGGTCGAGCGCGTGAATGCCTCGGGCCTGCCTGTCCTCGCGGTGGACGTGCCGAGCGGCCTCGACGGCGATACCGGAGCGGTGCGCGGCGCTGCCATCCGCGCCACGGAGACCGTGACCTTCGTCGCGTTCAAGCCCGGCCATCTGCTCCAGCCGGGACGGGCGCTCTGCGGCGACTTGCACTGCGCCGAGATCGGCACCGGGGCGGCGCTCTCGGCCGGGCTGGCGGCGTGTCCCGCGCTCTTCCGCAACGGGCCGGATCTCTGGGGGGCGGCCTTCCCGCAACTGACGGGCGAGAGCCACAAATACACGCGCGGCCACGCCCTCGTCCTGTCGGGGCCGGCCTGGCGCACCGGCGCCGCCCGGCTCGCCGCCCGCGGGGCGCTCCGCGTGGGCGCCGGCCTCGTCACCGTGGCCTCGCCCGCCGACGCGCTGCCCGAGAACGCCGCGCAACTCACCGCGATCATGCTGCGCCCCTGCGAGAGTGCCGACGATCTCGACGATCTGCTCACCGACGAGCGCCTCAACGCGGTCCTGCTCGGCCCCGGCCTCGGCAGCGGCGAGCCGGCCCGGGAGCGCGTGATGGTGGCGGCCTCGGCGGGCCGCGCCCTCGTCCTCGACGCGGATGCGCTGACGAGCTTCAAGGGGCAGGCCGCCACCCTCGCCGCGCATATCCGGGACGGGGAGGCGCGGGCGGGGCTGACCCCGCATGCGGGCGAGGTCGCCCGGCTCTTCGCCGGGGCGGGGGCTGGGGGGGAGGGGCGCGGTAAGGCCGAGCAGACCCGCCGCGCCGCCGCCCTCAGCGGCGCCGTGGTGGTGCTCAAGGGGGGCGACACCGTGATCGCGGATCCGGACGGGCGCGTCGCCATCAACGACCACGCCACGCCCTGGCTCGGCACTGCGGGGGCGGGCGACGTGCTCGGCGGCCTGATCGCCGGGCTGCTCGCGCAGGGCATGGCACCGTTCGAGGCGGCCTGCGCCGGCGTCTGGCTCCACGGCGATGCGGGCCTGCGCCACGGGCCGGGGCTGATCGCGGAGGACATCCCCGAGCTGATGCCGCAGGTGTTGTCCGCCCTGCTATCGGGCTTGTCGTGCGGCCTCCCGCCGCGGGTCAGGTGACCTCGAAACAGGTCCACAGGCCCGTATCGAACCGCTCCAGCACCGTGGCGCTGATCAGCCAGCGCCCGGGATTGTCGGCGAGGAAGGCGATGCGGGCGGTGCGGCCCTCGAGCAGCTGGAAGGTGTCGAGCCAGTAGGGCTCCCAGCCGTCGTCGAGGGGGTGGAGCAGGCGGAAGACGTGGCCGTGCAGGTGCAGGCCCTGCGGGAAGGCGGTGTCGTTGCGCAAAGCCAGCACCACCACCTGTCCACGCTTCACCGAGAAGATCGGCGCGAGGCCCGGCGCGCCGCTCGCTCCGTTCACCGACCAGACCTTGGCCGGGTCGCCCGTGAACACCGGCTCCGGCTGCGGCCTGTCCTTCGGCGCGTCCTTCGATATGTCCTTGGGCGCGTCCTTGCCGGGATTCTGGGCCCCGTCCTTGGGGACGATCGCCCCGCCCGTGAGGATGACGTCCCGGCGCACGGCGTTCTGCAGCTTGATCTCTGCGGGGAGCAGCTTGTTCTCGCCGATCGGAGCGATCGGACCGCGCTTCTCGGAGATGGGTTCGCCCTTGGTGACGACGCTCGCCAGGACGAGTCCCTGGCCGATCAGGGCGCTGATCGCCCCCTTGGCGCCCGGTTCGGGGGGCAGGTCGACCAGGAGGTCGTAGCGCGTGCCCGGCGGAAACGGCAGCGTGGCGCGTAGGGGCTCGAACGTGTCCGTCGGTTGCCCGTCCACCGCCGCGACATAGACCTTCATCCCGTCGAAGCGGATGCGGGTGCCCCGTGCATTGCAGGCATTGGCGATCCGCACGCGCACGCGCGCGCCGGGGCGCGCCTCGAAGATGTCGGGGACCGGCCGGCCGTTGACGGTGACGAGGTTGCCGAGCCGGCCGTTGGAGGCGGCAAGCAAGGTCTGCCCGAAGGGCATCAGGCTCGCATCGGACTCCAGGCGCCAGTCCTGCATCAGCAGCGCGACATCCGCATCGACAGCCGGCGGCGCCTTCTCCTCCACGATGAGCAGCCCTGCGAGGCCCCGTCCCGAGGGCTCGCTCGAGCCGCCCACCACGAGCGGGCGCATCAGGAAGGTGCCGGCATCGGGCGGCGTGAAGGCGTAGGTGAAATCGCCGCCGGGCGCGATCGGCGCCTGGGTCACCCCGCCGACGCCGTCCATGGCGTTGCGGTTGCGCACCCCGTGCCAGTGCAGCGAGAGCGGCTTGTCGGTGCCGTTCTCGACCTTCAGGCGCAATTCCTCGCCGAGCTTGATCCGCAGCACCGGCGGTGCGGCCTTGCCGTCGAAGCGCCAAGCCGCAGTCTCGGCGGCGGGCTCGTCGCGCAAGCGGAGCTTGCCGGGCCCGGCGGTCAGCGTGCGGGCCGGCGCCTCGGCGGCGGCCTCGGGCTTCGGGGGCTCGGGCTTGGTCTCTTTCGCCGCATCCCCGGCGGCGGGCCTGCGTCCGCCCTGGGCCAGGGCCGCGCCCGGCGCCAGCCCGAGCAGCGCCGCCCCCTGGAGGAGCGTCCGGCGCGTGGGTGTGCCTGTGGGCTCTTCTGCGATCGTCTCTGAAGCCGGATCTGCGGGCCTGCCAGCGGAGGAGAGCCGCATTGTGCAAGGCGGCGTCTGACGAGGCGGCGTCTGGCGAGGCGGCATCGGAATCCTTGCGCGAGCGGGGCCGTCGCTTGTAGCCGCGGCGTCCCTCCGGCGCCACCGCCGCTGCTCCTTCGCGAAGCCCATCGACGCCCGGTGCAAGTTTTTTGCTGCTTGCCGCGGCGCGCGTGCTATAGAGCCGCCCTCCGGCGGCCGGATTCGCGCCGGGCGTCGGCGCGCGCGGGCGTGGCGGAACTGGTAGACGCGCTGGATTTAGGTTCCAGTGTCGCAAGACGTGGGGGTTCGAGCCCCTCCGCCCGCACCAGCGCCGCCGCAGGGACCGGTATCGGCTTCAGCCTCGAGTGGGACGCCGACCGCCGACCCGTACCGTTCCGCCCCGCCCGCATCCGCCGTCCCGATGCGCGCCCGAAGGGCGGCGCATCACCGACGTTTTAAGACCCGACCACACGGACCGTTTTTGAGAGCGACGACGATGCAGGTGACCGAGACACATTCCGAGGGGCTGAAGCGCGCCTATCAGGTTCTGCTCCCGGCCAAGGACCTCGAGGATCGCCTGAATTCCGAGCTGACGGGCCTCAAGGACAAGGTGCAGCTCAAGGGCTTCCGCCCGGGCAAGGTGCCGGTGGCGCATCTGCGCAAGGTCTACGGCCGCTCCGTGATGGCCGAGGTCGTCCAGAACGCGGTGAACGAGGCCAACCAGAAGATCATCACCGACAACAACCTCAAGCTCGCTCTCGAGCCGCAGGTCGAGTTCCCGGAGGACAAGGCCGAGGTCGAGAAGGCGCTCGAGGCCAAGGGCGACTTCGCCTTCAAGGTGAACCTTGAGGTGCTGCCGACCTTCGAGCTCGCCGACCTCTCGGACGTGAGCCTGACCAAGTACGTCGCCAAGCCCTCCGACGCGGAGGTGCAGGAGGCGCTCGACCGCATGGCCGGCCAGTCCCGGCCCTTCGCGGAGCGTGACGAGGGCGCCGAGGCGCAGTCCGGCGACCGCGTCACCATCGACTTCGTCGGCCGCATCGACGGCGTCGAGTTCGAGGGCGGCAAGGGCGAGGGCATCGACCTGGAGCTTGGCTCGAACACCTTCATCCCGGGTTTCGAGGACCAGCTCGTCGGCGCCAAGGTCGGCGAGGCCCGCGTCGTCAAGGCGACCTTCCCGGAGGCCTACGGCGCTGAAGCCCTGGCCGGCAAGGATGCCGAGTTCGACGTGACCGTCACCAAGATCCAGGCGCCCGGCGAGGCCAAGATCGACGACGAGCTCGCCAAGAATCTCGGCCTCGAGAGCCTCGACAAGCTGAAGGAGGCGATCTCCCAGGCGATCGGCTCGGACTACGAGGCGGCCTCGCGGCGCAAGCTCAAGAAGGGCCTCCTGGACGCGCTGGACGGCAAGTACGCCTTCGACCTGCCGCCCTCCCTGGTCGCCCAGGAATTCGCCAACGTCTGGGCCCAGGTCGAGCAGGACCTGAAGGCCCGCGGTAAGACCTTCGAGGACGAGGGCACCACCGAGGAGGCCTCGCAGGCCGAGTACCGCAAGATCGCCGAGCGCCGCGTGCGACTCGGTCTGGTGCTTGCGCAGGTCGGCGAGAGCGCCGATATCAAGGTCTCCGACGAGGAGGTGAACCAGGCCCTCATCGCCCGGGTCCGGCAGTTCCCGGGCCAGGAGCAGCAGGTCTGGGACTTCTACCGGAAGAACGCCCAGGCGCTGGCCGAGCTTCGTGCGCCCCTGTTCGAGGAGAAGGTGGTTGACCACGTTCTCTCGCAGGTCAAACTGGTCGAGGAGCCCGTCTCGAAGGAGGCGCTGTTCGCCGACGAGGATGCGGAAGCCGACGGCGCCGAGGCCTCGACCGAGTCGAAGGCCGACTAAGCCCGGCGTCTGTCCTGACTGGCAGCGGGCTGTATCGTTAGGCGGCGTTAAGCACCGCCGGTGTTCGCTGACATGCCCGGCCGCCGCCTGATTCGCGGCGCCGGGCCCCTTGGAGCCCTGGGGCAGGACGTGATGAGAGATCCGGTCGACTTCTACAACAGCGCGCTCGTGCCCATGGTGGTCGAGCAGTCGAGCCGCGGCGAGCGCGCGTTCGATATCTACTCCCGGTTGCTCCGCGAGCGGATCATCTTCCTGACCGGCCCGGTCGAGGATCAGGGCGCCTCGCTGATCGTGGCGCAGCTGCTCTTCCTCGAGGCCGAGAACCCCAAGAAGGAAATCTCCTTCTACATCAACTCGCCGGGCGGTGTGGTCACCTCCGGCCTGTCGATCTACGACACGATGCAGTTCATCCGCTGCCCGGTGACGACGCTTTGCGTCGGCCAGGCGGCCTCGATGGGCTCACTGCTGCTCGCCGCCGGCGAGCCCGGCCATCGCTTCGCCCTGCCCAACGCCCGCATCATGGTGCACCAGCCCTCGGGCGGCTTCCAGGGCCAGGCCACCGACATCCTGATCCATGCCCGCGAGATCGAGGCGCTGAAGCGCCGCCTCAACGAGATCTACGTGAAGCACACGGGTCGCGACTACGACACCATCCATCAGGCGCTCGAGCGCGACAACTTCATGACCGCCGACGCGGCCAAGGAGTTCGGCCTGGTGGACGAGGTCATCCACAAGCGGCCCGAGCCCGCCGCGGCCTGAGCCACGGAACCTCGCGTGCCCCCGGCGGCGTTTGCCGGCTGAGGGCACGCCCGCCATGGCCTTGATCCCGCCACGGCAGCGTGTTTGCATCGGCGTTCCGGGAGGAGCCGTCACAAGCGCGCAGGTGACTTTTTCTTTAAGCGGATTCCCTTACCTGTGAACGATGCGCGTGCGCCCCGGGCTGGCAGCGCACGACACGATCGGAGACCGATATGAGCAAGACTGGCGGCAACGACTCCAAGAGCACGCTGTACTGCTCGTTTTGCGGCAAGAGCCAGCACGAGGTCCGCAAGCTGATCGCGGGCCCGACGGTGTTCATCTGCGACGAGTGCGTCGAGCTGTGCATGGACATCATCCGCGAGGAATCGAAGTCCTCGCTGGTCAAGAGCCGCGACGGCGTACCCACGCCGAAGGAGATCCGGCGCGTCCTCGACGACTACGTCATCGGCCAGGACTTCGCCAAGAAGGTTCTCTCGGTGGCCGTGCACAACCACTACAAGCGGCTCGCTCACGCGACGAAGCACAACGACGTCGAGCTCGCGAAGTCCAACATCATGCTGATCGGGCCGACCGGCTCGGGCAAGACGCTGCTCGCGCAGACGCTGGCCCGCATCCTCGACGTGCCCTTCACCATGGCGGACGCGACGACCCTGACCGAGGCCGGCTATGTCGGCGAGGACGTCGAGAACATCATCCTCAAGCTGCTCCAGGCCTCCGACTACAACGTCGAGCGGGCGCAGCGCGGCATCGTCTACATCGACGAGATCGACAAGATCTCCCGCAAGTCGGACAACCCCTCGATCACCCGCGACGTCTCGGGCGAGGGCGTGCAGCAGGCGCTCCTGAAGATCATGGAGGGCACCGTCGCCTCCGTGCCTCCGCAGGGCGGCCGCAAGCACCCGCAGCAGGAGTTCCTGCAGGTCGACACCACCAACATCCTGTTCATCTGCGGCGGCGCCTTCGCGGGGCTGGAGCGGATCATCTCCCAGCGCGGCAAGGGCACCTCGATCGGCTTCGGCGCGAGCGTGCAGGCGCCCGATGACCGCCGCACCGGCGAGATCTTCCGCTCGGTCGAACCGGAGGACCTGCTGAAGTTCGGCCTCATCCCCGAATTCGTCGGCCGCCTGCCGGTTCTGGCGACCCTGGAGGATCTCGACGAGGCCGCGCTCAAGAAGATCCTGCAGGAGCCGAAGAACGCGCTCGTCAAGCAGTACCAGCGCCTGTTCGAGATGGAGAACGTCGACCTGACCTTCCAGGACGAGGCGCTCTCGCTCGTCGCCCGCAAGGCGATCGAGCGCAAGACCGGCGCCCGCGGCCTGCGCTCCATCCTGGAGACGATCCTCCTCGACACGATGTACGACCTGCCGGGTCTCGACTCGGTGGAGCAGGTCGTGATCGGGCCGGAGGTGGTCGAGGGCAAGTCACGCCCGCTCTACATCCACGGCGACCGCAACAAGGAAGCGCCGGCTAGCGTCAGCGCGTAGGGCTGGGCTGCCCTCCGTGCATGCGTAACGCCTTGAGAGGGCAGGCCGAATTTGGATTCGGCCCCCTCCGCGGCGGAGGCGGCGGCATCTTGAAAACGGTGCTGCCGGACATCACCTGAGGCTCAGCGCGGTGGCCGTCAGCCCACTCCGGGGGACGGTGCCGCGCCACCAGCCGCAAAGTTCTCGTACCTTTTTTCCGACCCTCGCGGCCCGGTCGGCGCCTGGCAGGGTGCTTGCTCCCCGTATCGGAGGAGCGCGAGCCCGGCGTCCATCATGAGGAAGTCAGACATGACTCAGTCGAAATCGCGCCAGCCTGTCGTCCCGGGCTCGACAGGGACCTACGCGGTCCTGCCGCTGCGCGACATCGTGGTGTTTCCGCACATGATCGTGCCGCTCTTCGTGGGGCGCGAGAAGTCGATCCGCGCTCTCGAGGAGGCGGTGCGCACGGACCGCCACATCCTGCTCGCCACCCAGATCAACGCGGGCGACGACGACCCGGCCACCGACGCCATCTACACGATCGGCACGCTCGCCTCCGTTCTGCAGCTTCTGAAGCTGCCCGACGGCACCGTGAAGGTGCTGGTCGAGGGAGCCGGCCGTGCCAAGATCACCGGATTCACTCGCTCGGACGAGTTCTACGAGGCCGAGGCCGAGGCGCTGCACGACGAGCTCGGCGACAAGGTCGAGGCCGAGGCGCTCGCACGCTCCGTGCTCTCGGAGTTCGAGAATTACGTCAAGCTGAACAAGAAGATCTCGCCCGAGGTCGTCTCCGCCGTCACCCAGATCGACGAGCCCTCGAAGCTCGCCGACACGATCGGCTCGCACCTGCTCGTCAAGATCTCCGACAAGCAGGGCATTCTGGAGACCCCCACGGTGGCCCAGCGCCTGGAGCGCGTGCTGTCGCTGATGGAGAGCGAGATCTCGGTCCTTCAGGTGGAGAAGCGCATCCGGACCCGCGTCAAGCGGCAGATGGAGAAGACCCAGCGCGAGTACTACCTGAACGAGCAGATGAAGGCCATCCAGAAGGAACTCGGCGACGAGGACGGTCGCGACGAGTTGGCCGAGCTCGAGGAGAAGATCGAGAAGACCAAGCTCTCGAAGGAGGCCCGCGAGAAGGCCACCGCCGAGCTGAAGAAGCTGCGCCAGATGTCGCCGATGTCGGCCGAGGCTACGGTCGTGCGCAACTACCTCGACTGGATGCTCGGCATCCCGTGGGGCAAGCGCTCGAAGATCAAGAAGGATCTGCTCGGAGCCCAGGCGCTGCTCGACGAGGACCATTTCGGCCTCGACAAGGTCAAGGAGCGGATCATCGAGTACCTCGCCGTGCAACAGCGGGCGAACAAGCTCACTGGCCCGATCCTCTGCCTCGTCGGCCCTCCCGGCGTCGGCAAGACCTCGCTCGGCAAATCGATCGCCAAGGCCACCGGCCGCGAGTTCGTGCGCATGTCGCTCGGCGGCGTGCGTGACGAGGCCGAGATCCGCGGTCACCGCCGGACCTATATCGGCTCGATGCCCGGCAAGATCGTGCAGTCGATGCGCAAGGCCAAGACCTCGAACCCGCTCATCCTGCTCGACGAGATCGACAAGATGGGCATGGACTTCCGCGGCGATCCGTCCGCGGCGCTCCTCGAGGTCCTGGATCCGGAGCAGAACGCGACCTTCAACGACCATTACCTCGAGGTCGATTACGACCTGTCGAACGTGATGTTCGTGACGACGGCCAACACCCTCAACATCCCTGCGCCCTTGATGGACCGCATGGAGGTGATCCGCATCGCCGGCTACACCGAGGAGGAGAAGCTCGAGATCGCGCGCAAGCACCTGATCCCGAACGCGCTGAAGAAGCACGGCCTCGACACCAAGGAATGGTCGGTCGACGATGAAGGGCTGCTCATGCTCATCCGCCGCTATACGCGGGAGGCGGGCGTGCGCAACCTGGAGCGCGAGATCTCGAACCTGATCCGCAAGGCGGTGAAGGAGATCCTGATCACCAAGATCAAGCAGGTCGTGGTGAACGTCGAGACCCTGCCGGTCTTCCTCGGCCCGCCGAAGTTCCGCTACGGCGAGATCGACGCGGACGATCAGGTCGGCGTGGTCACGGGTCTGGCCTGGACCGAGGTCGGCGGCGAGTTGCTGACGATCGAAGGCGTCATGATGCCCGGCAAGGGCAAGATGACGGTCACGGGCAACCTGAAGGACGTGATGAAGGAGTCGATCTCGGCGGCGGCCAGCTACGTCCGCTCGCGCGCGCTCGACTTCGGCATCGAGCCGCCGCTCTTCGAGCGTCGGGACATCCACGTCCACGTTCCCGAGGGGGCGACCCCGAAGGACGGCCCGTCCGCCGGTATCGCCATGGCGACCGCCATCATCTCGACGCTCACCGGCATCCCGGTGCGCCGCGACGTGGCGATGACGGGTGAGGTGACCCTGCGTGGCCGCGTCCTGCCGATCGGTGGCCTGAAGGAGAAGCTGCTCGCCGCGCTCCGCGGCGGCATCAAGACGGTGCTGATCCCGGAAGAGAACGCCAAGGACATCGCCGAGGTGCCCGACAGCGTGAAGAACGGCCTGGAAATCGTGCCGGTCGCTCGGATGGATCAGGTTCTGGAGCGGGCGCTGGTGCGCCAGCCCGAGCCGATCGAGTGGGACGAGCCGCTGCCCGCGGCCAAGCCCGCCCGCGACGAGGACGGCGCCGCCTTCGTCGCCCATTGATCGCCCGATCGGGCCTCGCCTGAGACCGGCCCCCGGAGCATGCTCCGGGGGCCTTTTTTCTGTCCGGACCGGACATGCCGCGCATCCTGCTGATCAACCCGAACACCACGCAATCCGTGACCGCGCTGGCCGTGGAGCATGTGCGCCGCATCGCCGGGGAGGGGGCGGAGATCGTGCCCGTCACCGGGCGCTTCGGCGCGCGCTACATCGCGAGCCGGGCGGCCGCCGCAGTCGCGGGGCACGCGGCCCTCGACGCCCTGGCAGAGCATGGGGCCGGGTGCGATGCCGTCTATCTCGCCTGTTTCGGCGATCCGGGCCTTGCGGCTCTCAAGGAGGTCTCGCCGGTGCCGGTCGTCGGGATGGCGGAGGCGGCCTGCCAAGTGGCGGCGGAGGGAGGACGCCGGTTCGGCATCGTCACCGGCGGCGCGCTGTGGCCGGCCATGCTCACCGAATTCGTCACGCTCCTCGGTCTACGCGAGAGCCTCTCCGGTATCCGCGCGGTGGCGCCGACCGGTGGCGAGATCGCCCGCGACCCGGACCGGGCGCTGGCAGGGCTCGCCGCCGCTTGCCGGGCCTGCGCCGCGGAGGACGGAGCCGAGGCCGTGATCCTCGGCGGCGCCGGCCTCGCAGGACTGGCCGCGCGGATCCAGCCGGACGTGCCCTGCCCGGTGATCTGCTCGGTCGAGGCCGGGACGCGGGCGGTGCTCGCAGCGGCCGGCACCCGGGTTCGACCCACGGTGCCGCCGGTTCAGAGCATCGGGCTCGGGGCCGGGCTGACGCGGCTCCTGGCGCGCGGCCCCGTCTGATCAATCCCGCGCCGGGAACGGTCCCGCATGGGTGAAGTCGGTGATCGGGCGGCGGCCGTTCGGCTGCTCCCGGCCCTGCTGCTCATCACCGAGCTGGTCCCAGGGGATCGCCCGGCCGACCGCGTAGGCCGCCTCGACACGGTGGTGTTCGGGCAGGTTCAGCACCTCCGGCGCGCGGGCATGGTCGAACCCGCCCATGCCGTGGGCGTGCCAGCCCTGGCGGATCGCCTGCAACTGGAAGGCGAGGGAGGCCGCGCCGGCGTCGAGAGAGTGGCTGTAGGACGGCTTCAGCTCGTCCCCGACCTTCATCCGCGTGTTCGAGACGAGGAACAGGATCGCGCCCGTATTGGCCACCCATTTCTGGTTGCCGGGCACGAGGAGGCCGAAGAAGGTGTCCCAATGCGCGTCCCCGCGCAGCGCGTAGAGGAAGCGCCAGGGCTGCGAGTTGTAGGAGGAGGGCGCCCAGCGCGCGGCCTCGATCATCCGCATCAGCTCTGCTTCCGGCAGAGCCTCGCCCGTGAAGGCGCGCGGCGAGCGCCGCTCCAGGAAGAGCGGGTCGATGGCGTGGTCGGGCTGGCGCGGTGTCGGTTCGGTCACGGGCGGTCTCCGGTGGGCGCCGCGCGGGCAGCGCAAGCGTGACCGGAGGATCGGACCGCGCACGGAAAAATCAAGGCGCCTTCAGCACGCTGCGGCAAGCGGCGGGCAGTGCGGCCATGGTCATCGGGGGCTTGGGCTTCGGTTTCACCTTCGGCGGCTTCGGATTCAGAACCGCGTCGCTGAACCAGTAGGCGAGCTCCTCGCCGCAGCCGTCGCCGCCGGGCGGGGGCGCCTGATCCTCGCAGGCGCCCTGGCCGTCCGGGCAGGCAAGGCGGATATGGAAATGGTAGTTGTGCCCGTACATCGGGCGTACCTTGGAGAGCCAGGAGCGGCTGCCCGTGGTCTCGCGGCAGAGCGCCTTCTTGATCGCCGGGTTGACGAAGAGGCGGGCCACCTCGGGCTGCTCCGCGGCGAGGCGGATGATGCGCAGGTGCTCCGGCGTCCAGGCCTCCGGGTCGATGTCGAGCCGGTCGGCGCGCACCACGTTGGTGGCCGACATCTCCTCGCGCTCCTGCCGCGTGAGGCGGCGGTTCGGCATCGGCGTCAGCCAGACATCGGCGTCGAGGCCGAGCTGGTGCGAGGCGTGGCCGGTGAGCATCGGCCCGCCGCGGGGCTGGGACATGTCGCCGACGAGGAGCCCCGGCCAGCCGACCCGCGGCGCCTGCGCCGCGAAGCGCTCCAGGAAATCCACGAGGTAGGGAGTCCCCCACATCCGGTTGCGCGAGAGGCGCATCACCTGCCAGTGGGACCCATCCACGGGAAGCGCCTCGCCGCCGGCGAAGCAGCCCTTGGCATAGGAGCCGTAGGCGCGCACCGGCCCCGATGCGGGGCTGGTGGCGCGGCCGAACAGGGCCTTGGCCGGCGTGGCGGGATCGTCCGGATTGGCGAGCGGGGGCAGCGGCTTCGGGGTGAGCGTGCCCCTGTCCTGCGCCGCGGCGGAACCGGCGCCGAGCAGGAGGAGGGCGGCGGCGAGGAGGCGCGGCGTGATCGGCATCGAGGATCCGTCTCTCCGGTCGGCGTTTTCCGGGGGTGGCGGTATAGCGGCTGAAGCTTGCCGGAACGTGGCGTCCGCTCGGGGCGTTTTTCAGGCGGACCCCGACGCATGTGGGAGACAGGCATGGAGGCCGAGGTCGAATCGCGGCGCGAGCCGCGCAGCCTCATCGCCAGCGACCGGGTGATCGGCACGGATGTCCGCCGCCCGGACGGCGCGCGGGTCGGGGTGATCGAGCGGCTGATGCTCGACAAGGTCTCGGGCCGCGTCGCCTACGCGGTGATGAGCTTCGGCGGCTTCCTGGGACTCGGCAGCGACTTCTACACGCTGCCCTGGAGCGTGCTGCGCTTCGATCCGGGCCACGACGCCTATGTGGTGGACATCACCGAGGACCAGCTGCGCGCCGCGCCGCCGCGCTCGCCGGAGGGGACGGATCCCACCGACGAGCGGGCCTGGGAGGAACAGGTCCACCGCTACTACAACGCGGCGCCCTACTGGGGGATCTGACCCCGGACGGCGCGGGTCTCGACGCAGAGCCTGATTGAGCAGATCGCTCGGGTGTTTATCCCGCGCATTCCCTCCTCCACCTCGTCCTGAGGAGCCGGAGCGAGGCGGAGGCCTCGAAGAAGCCTCCAGACATCCCTGTGATCCCTGGGGCCTCCTTCGAGGCCGCTGACGCGGCACCTCAGGATGAGGTTGTTTGATGGGATCGGCAGAGTGGTCCGAGGGCGCTCAGCCCGAAACCGGGCCGCACCAGCCCGGCAGATATCCGGCCTCGGGAGACTTGGCGAGGCGAAGCGCCTCCTCCAGCGCCTCGGCGAAGTCGCCCTCGACGCGCTTGGCCTTGATGTTCCGGCGCAGGTAATCGGCCCAGAGGAACTCGCTGAACGGCGTGGTGTCCTTGGCGAAGCCGCCAGCCCGGCGCAGCTCGCCCGCGAGGCTGCGGAAAGGGTCGTCGACGAGGTCGGCGATGCCCTTCGGAATGTCCTTGAAGGTCTGGCGCGTGCCCTCCGCGTCGTAGGGGTGCGACCAGGCCTTGTGGTCGCACACGGTCCAGAAGGCGTCCTTGTCGAGCTTGTGCAGGTCGGCCACCACGGTGACCTGGATTGCCTCAACGCCCTCCAGCTGGAGGGCGCGGGAGAGGTGGTGGTGATCGATGACGTAGTGGCGCTTCTTCGGCCCGAGCAGGGTCGGGATCGTGTGCGAGCCGAGGAACTTCTCCTTCTTCTCCGGGTCGTGCTCGCGCCAGCGGCGGCGCTTCTCCTCGACCTCGCGGAAGCCGACCGTCATCTGCGTCGGGCGCAGCTCCGCGATCGGGACCAGGGTCAGGATGGGTTCGCGCGGGGCCATGGCTCGGATACTCCGGTCGAAACGTCGACGAGTCCCGATCTGTCACGGCCTGCCGGGGACGGCCAAGGCTTCCCCGTTCACGTTCCCGGGACCGGATCTCAGTAGCGGGTGGTGAGCGTGGTGAGCCAGTCGGGCGAGGCTGCAACCGCCCAGGCCTCGGCGCGCTTGTCGAGTCCGCCGAGGACGAGGAGGCCGAGCGCCACGAGCACGGCGCCCATCGCCGCCCTGGCGCCCCGGCCGGCACGGCCGAGATCCCGCCGCCAGGCGAGCAGCGCCTCGCGGGAGATCAGACCGAGCAGCGCGAGCGGCGCCGCCGCCCCGATCCCGAAGGCGAGCATGGTGAGCGCCACCGCACCGAGATGTTCGCCGCGCGCCGCGAGCAGCGAGGCGGCCCCGAGCGTCGGCCCGACGCAGGGGCTCCAGGCCGCACCGAGCAGGAGCCCCACCGCGAACTGGCCCCCGAGCCCCCGGCCCGCGACGCCGCCGAGGCGCCGCTCGCCCCAGGCGCCGACCGGTCCGGCGAGCACCGTGGCGCGGGCCTGGAGCGCCGGGATCAGGAGGACGAGGCCGACTAGGACGAGGAGGACCGCGCCGAGACTGCGGAACAGGTCGCCGTCGAGACCGATCGCGAAGCCGACCGTCGCGACGAACAGCCCGATCCCGGTGAAGGACAGGGCGAGCCCGGCGGCGAGCGCCACCGGCCCGAGCCGGTGCTCCGAGGCCGCCGTGGCGAGCACGATCGGGAGAAGCGGCAGCACGCAGGGCGAGAGCGTCGAGAGCAGGCCGGCGAGGAGGGCGAATCCGATGGTGCCGAGCATGACGGGGTCCGCGACCGGTCCAGATCGGGGCGGGTCCGGCCGGACGCCCCATACCCCGTTCGCTCGCACGCTCACGCGGGTTTCGCCAGCCGCGTGAGACCGAACCACCCGCGACGCTCACGGGTCCGCGTTGCGGCCGCGGCCCACGCGGACTAACCCGGAGACATGCGCTATTATCTCGGTCTCGCCACCACGTTCCACGACCCGGCACTCGCCCTGATCGGGCCGGATGGGGGCGTGCTCTTCGCCGAGGGGGCGGAGCGCGTCCTGCAATACAAGCGCGCCCCGAATTGCGAGCCGGATCCCGCGAGCCGGATGGTGGGGCTGCTGGAAGACTATGTGCCCCGCGGCTCCGAGATCGTGGTGGCCTCGAGCTGGGGGGCGCAGTTCAGCGAGTTCCTGCGGGGTCAGGAGCGCAGCGGCGCCTTCGACCTGATGGCGCTCGCCCAGCACCCGACGGCTCTCAACCGCTCCTTCGTGCCGGAGCGGGCCGAGCGCATCTTCATCGCCGACCTGGCGCTCGCCCAGGCCCGGGCCGGCTACGGCACCCTGCTGGCCTTGAACCAGGAGACGCGGGGCACGGGCCGGCCGGCACGGGCCGAGATCGTGGCGCAGCACCGCTTCCCCCACCATCTCGCGCATGCCGCCTACGCTCTCTGGGGGAGCCCATTCCGGGACGCCACGGCGCTCGTCGTCGACGGCATGGGCGAGACCGGCGCGGCGGCGATCTACGCCCTGCGGGACGGGCGCATCGCGGAGGTGCGCCGTCAGCGCGGGCGCGGCTCCGTCGGCTTCCTCTACGGCCTCGTCACCGATCTCGCCGGGTTCGACCAGATCAAGGGCGAGGAATGGAAGATCATGGGGCTCGCCCCCTATGGCCGGCCCGATCCGGAGTTGATGGAGCTTCTGCGCCGCCTCTATGCGGTGGAGAACGGGCGCCTGCGCTTCGCCGACGACGCCACGGTCCAGGCGGTTGCCGCCGAGATCCTGGCGCGCCGCCCGGCCGCGGCCTCGGAAAGCGGCTGGGCTGACCTCGCCCGCAGCGGCCAGGAGATCTTCTGCGAGCTCATGGACGTCCTCGTGGCCGAGGCCCACGCGCTCAGCCCCCACGAGAACCTCGTCGTCGCCGGCGGCTGCGGGCTCAACTCCTCCTATAACGGGCGCGTCCTCGGGCGCTCGCCGTTCTCCCGCCTGCACGTGCCCTCGGCACCGGGCGACGACGGCAACGCCATCGGCGCGGCGTGGCTCGCCTATGCCGAGGATCACCCGGACTGGACCGGCCCGGCGCCGGAAGCGCGACCGCTCAGCCCCTATCTCGGCTCGCGCGTCTCCACGGAACCGATGGAGCGGCTGGCCGAGCAGGAGCCCCGCGCCCGGCGCCTCGGCCATGAGGGCGTCACCCGCGAAGCGGCGCGGATCCTCAGCCAGGGCGGCCTCGTCGGCTGGGTCCAGGGACGGGCCGAGTTCGGGCCCCGGGCGCTCGGCAACCGCTCGATCCTGGCCGATCCGCGACCGGAGGGTGCCAAGGACGCGCTCAACGCCAAGGTGAAGTATCGCGAGGCGTTCCGCCCCTTCGCGCCCTCGATCCTGGCCGAGGCCGGCCCCGACTGGTTCGAGGACTACGCCGACAGCCCCTACATGGAGCGGACCCTGGTCTGGCGGGACGCGGTGCGGACGCGCGTCCCGGCCGTGGTGCACGCGGACGGAACGGGCCGGCTTCAGAGCGTCACGCAGGCGCGCAACCCGGCCTATGCGGGGCTGATCGCGGCCTTTGCCGAGATCACCGGCGTGCCGATCCTGCTCAACACGAGCTTCAACGTGATGGGCAAGCCGATCCTGCACAGCGCGGAGGACGCGATCCTGATGTTCTACACCACCGGCCTCGACGCGCTGGTGGTGGAGGATTGGATCGTGGTGAAGTGAGAAGCTTCCGACCCTCCCCCGCAGAGGGGGGAGGGAAGACAGTGGCCCTACTCGCAGACCTCGACGCGCTTGTAGGTGAAGTCCTCGTCGTTCAGCCACACCTTGCGGCGCTCGTAGTGGCAAATCGGCCCGCGGGGGCGACGCACCACGACCTCTTCGGGCTCCTCCCCCACGACGCGGCGGGGGCGGTATCCCGGCGGCGGCGGGGGCGGCGGCTGATTGGCGCCGTTGATGAGGGCACCCGCCGCGACGCCACCGACCACGCCTGCGGCGAGGCCGCCGATGATCGCGGCGTTCTGGCCGTCCCTGGCAGAGCCCGGCGTGACGGCTGCGATGAGGAGGGCGCCGACGAGCGCGAGGCGCGCTCCATGCCGGATCGGCCCGAGGACAGGGATGGTGCGCACGCTCGAAATCTCCCGCTGGGGTCGCAGGAGTTCAACGCCCGGATGTTTAAGAATCCGCCAACGCGACGGGCACGATCGACTTGTGCAGGAGCATCAGGCGAGCAGCCCGTCGAGGCTGCCGAGCACCGCGGCGGGGGCGAGATCCGCGTACTCGTCCGGCAGGCCCCGGCGGTTGATCCAGGCGCAGCGCAGGCCGAAGGCGGCAGCGCCTGCGATGTCCCAGCGGTTGGAGGAGCAGAACAGCACGCGCTCCCGCGCCGCGCCGGCCCGCTCTACGGCGTCGGCATAGGCGGCGGGCGCCGTCTTGAAGGTCTGCGCGGTCTCGACCGAGAGCAAAGCGTCGAGATGCGGCCCGAGGCCCGCCGAGGCGACCGCGCGCTCCAGCATCGCGGCGTTGCCGTTCGAGAAGACGCCCGTGCGGATCCCGCGGGCGCGCAAGGCGCGCAGCACGTCCGGCACCTCCGGATAGGCGTCGAGATCGCGATAGGCGTCGAGCAGGGGCTCGCGCAGGGCAGGGTCCACGTTCGGGTGGAGCGCGAGCGCGTAGTCGAGGGCCTCCTCGGTCAGCGACCAGAAGCTGCGGTAGCGTCCGCTGAGCGCGCGGATCCAGCTATATTCGAGCTGCTTGTTGCGCCAGACCTCCGAGAGATGGGGGGCGTCGGTCCCGATCGCCGCGGCGTGGCGCTGAACGGCCGCGTGCACGTCGAACAGGGTGCCGTAGGCGTCGAACAGGACGCAGTCGGTGCCGTCGAGCAGGGCTTGAGTCATGGGCGGGTTCCAGTTCCGTGCCCCCGCATCTGGGGCCGGACCAGGCCCGCGGCCAGCCCCGCTCAGCGCCGCCGCAAGCGCACCCCGACGCCGTGCAGGAAGCCGAGCAGCAGGATGCCGTAGAGCGTGGCGCCAGCGAGGCCGAGCAGGCCGAGTACCGCGATCTCGCGTCCGTGCGGCAGGGCCGGCACCAAGCGGTCGGCGACCGGCAGACCGTAGAGCGCAAGGAGGGCGAGCGCCGCGCAGGCCAGCGCAACGCCGAACACGGTGAGCCCGAGCGTGCGCCCCGGCGCGGTCCAGCCCCGGCGCCAGGCGAGGCCGACGAGGATGGCAAGGTTCACCCATTGGCTGATCGCGGTGGCGAGCGCCAGACCGGTGACGCCGTAGGGCCCTGTCAGGACCAACTTCAGGGCCACGTTGACGAGGATGGCGCTGAGGGAGGCCCAGAGCGGAGTCATGGTGTCCTGCCGGGCGGTGAAGCTCGGCACGGCGCTGCGCACCAGCACGACCGCCGGGAGGGCGAGGCCGTAGGCGGCCAGCACCTCGGCCGCCCGGGCGGCATCCTCCGCCGAGAAGGCGCCGCGCTGGAACAGAGCCGCCATGATCAGGCCGGGCAGGGTGAGGAAGGCCACCGTGAAGGGCGCCGACAGGGCGAGCGAGAAGCCCGCCGCCCGGTTCTGCGCCGCGTGCGCCCCCGCCACGTCCCCGGCGGCGATGCGGCGACTCATCTCCGGCAGCAGCACGGTGCCGGCGGCGATGGCGATGACGCCGAAGGGGAGCTGGTAGAGCCGGTCGGCGTAGTAGAGCGCCGAGACCGCGCCGGTCGGCAGCAAGCTCGCGATGATGGTGTCGGCAAACGCCGCGATCTGGAAGCCGGCCGAGCCGATCACCGCGGGGCCGAGCACCTTGAAGAACTTGGTCATGGCCGGGTCGCGCAGGCTCGGCCGTGCGAGGCTGGGCGCGATGCCGGCCCGGCGCGCATCCCACCAGACCAGGGCGAATTGCAGCACGCCCGAGACGGCAACGCCCCAGGCGGCGGCATAGGCCGCGTTCGGGAACAGGACGGCCAGCGCCAGCGCTGCCAGCATCGCGAGGTTGAGGAGCACCGGCGCGCCGGCGGCGGCCGCGAAGCGGCGATGCGCGTTCAGGATGCCGGAGACGAGTGTCACCAGCGTCATGAACAGCAGGTAGGGGAAGGTGATCCGCGTGAGCGAGACCGCGAGCGCGAAGCGCTCCGGATCCTCGGAGAAGCCTGGGGCGAGGGCCCGCACCACCAGGGGCATCAGCGGAAGGGCCAGCGCCAGCAGCGCGAGCTGCACGATGAGCATCAGGGCGAAGATGCGGTCGGCGAAGCCCTTGGCGGCGCCCGGCGCGCCGGCCTCGGCGAGCCCCGCATAGGCCGGCACGAAGGCGGTGTTGAAGGCACCCTCGCCGAAGATCGCCCGGAAATGGTTCGGCAGGCGGAACGCGACGACGAAGGCGTCGGCCATCGGCCCGGCGCCCATCACAGCGGCCATCACCACGTCGCGGGCGAAGCCGGTGACCCGCGAGACCAGGGTCCAGCCGCCGACGGAGAGGATGGAGCGGATCATCGCGCGCGGCCCCCGGGCTCACGCGCCGGAGACGAGGGCGCGATCATGGCCGAGCCCTATCAGATCGGAGGGCGCCCGCGTGCCGGTGCCTGGGCCACACCCGCCGAAAGATCGCACGCGCCCTCGGCGCCCGTTCTTCGGAGCGATGGGGGGCGTGGCCGACGAAGGGGCGTCGTGTCAGAGCGAGGGCTGTTCGATCCGGTCGAGGCCGAGCGCCTCGGTGAGCCAGGCGCGGGCGCGGCTGACGCGGCTCTTCACGGTGCCGGTCTGGCAGCCGATCACCGCGGCGGCGGCCTCGTAGGTGAGGCCCTGCGCGCCGACCAGGATCAGCGCCTCGCGCTGCGCCGCCGGGAGCTTCGCCATCGTGGCCCAGACGTTCTGCAGGGCGATGTGCTCCACCTGATCGGGTAGGCTGACGAGGGCTGAAGCGGCGGCGCCGTCCACGTCCTCCACCTCGCGGCGGTGCTTGCGGATCTCGCTGTAGAACTGGTTGCGCAGGATCGTGAACAGCCAGGCCGTGAAGTTGGTGCCGGGCTGGAACCGGTTCCGGTTCGCCCACGCCTTGAGCAGCGTCTCCTGCACGAGATCGTCCGCACGCGCCGGGCTCACCGCCAGCGACAGGGCGAAGGCGCGCAAGGCCGGCAGAACCTCGATCAGATCCTTGCCGAACCGGGACTCCGAGGCGGCGTCCTGGCCGTCGAGCAGCGTAGTGAGGCGCTCGATCAGCGCGACGAGATGGGCGGGCCGCTCCTCGATCAGTCGGGCATAGGTCTCGCGCAGCTGCGCGCCGAGATGGTCGCGAACCGCCGCCGTGAGCGCCGCGCCGGGCGCGCCGGGTTCTGCCATGCACGACATGTCCTTCGGTTCGGTCACGGGCCGAATCCTCCCTCGCGCGCTGTCTCGCCCCGTTCGACCGGGACAAATAAGAAAAATTCGAAAGAGGTTTTGGCTAGTGAATTATGAACACGCGGTGACGAGTTCCCGGCGAAGTTGCAGAAATGCAGGAGCCGCCCGCCTGCGGTGCAGGGGGCGGCTCGGGGACGTGATCCGCTCGATCCCGCTCGGACGCGGATCCCGGAGCGGCGAGGTCGGTCGGGTCGGTTCGACCCGACCGGATCCGCATTCCCGAGGGATTCGGCCGGATGCGGGCAGCCCGCCTCAGGCGGTCGCCTCGGCGTACATCTTCTCCACGTGCTCCCAGTTCACGAGGTTCTCGATGAAGGCCTTGAGGTAGTCGGGACGGCGGTTGCGATAGTCGATGTAGTAGGAGTGCTCCCACACATCGACGCCGAGGATCGGCTTGGCGCCGTGCACAAGCGGGTTTTCGCCGTTCGGGGTCTTCAGGATGGCGAGCTTGCCGTCCTTGACCGCGAGCCAAGCCCAGCCCGAGCCGAACTGGCCGATGCCGGCCTGGATGAAGTCGGCCTTGAACTTCTCGAAGCCGCCGAGGTCCTCATCGATCTTCTTGGCGATCGCGCCGGGCGGGGTGCCGCCGCCGTTGGGCTTCATCCAGTTCCAGAAGTGGATGTGGTTGTAGTGCTGGCCGGCGTTGTTGAACAGCGCCTGGTTGGTGTTGTAGGAGGCCTTTACGATCTCCTCCACGCTCTTGCCCTGGAGATCGGTTCCTTCGAGAAGCTTGTTGCCGGTATCGACATAGGCCTTGTGGTGCTTGTCGTGGTGAAACTCCAGGGTCTCCTTCGACATGTAGGGGGCCAGCGCGTCGTAGGCGTAGGGCAGTTCCGGCAGGGTGAAGGTCATGCGTCCGTCTCCGTTCTCGGGCTCGTCGGCGTCGGTATCCGGCTGCGATCTCGGCGGCCCAGGCGGGAGATCCCGCGCGGCGGCCCGGCCGGGGGGCCGTTCATCCAAGACCCGTTCCAGGGGCCGTCGAGCGACGACGGCCCGGTAGGTAAGTCGGCGCGCGCGCGGCGGCAACGTGGCGCATCTCCTTTTCCCCGGCGGCGCACCAGGGTTTTGCAAAACCAATGCAGGTGCTTACTGTGCGCCGCGCCCCGGTTCGGGGTCCGGGCCGATGTCCGGTCGCCTCGCCGGTCGCCTTCTAAGCTGAGAGTTCCATGATTGTTGCGCTGTTCGCGCTGGCCGCGGCCCTGGTGATCGGCGGGAGCGCCGCCGTGGTGCAGGGCTTTCCCTTCGTCCGGCTGGAGAGTGGCCTGGCCATGGTGATCGCGGGGGCGAGCACGGCCTCCGCCGGCGCGATCCTGTTCGGGCTCGGCGTGGTCTGCCTCGGCCTCAAGCGGATCGAGAAGGGACTCAAGATGCGCCGGGAGGCGGAGGCCGGGCCGGTTCCCGTCCCGCCGCCGGTCTCGTCGCTCGGTGCCGTCTTCCCCGAGCCGCCGCGCCCGTCCCGCCCGATCCTGCCGGGTCTGACCGGCCTCGCCGCCGGAGCCCTGGGTGGGACAGCCGCCGCGACGGCCGAGAAGCGCCCGAGCGAGCCGACCTTCGAGGACAGCCTGTTCGCGCCCGCGCCGCCGGATCCGCGTCAGCCCGAGCTTCCGATCCCCGCCCCCGAGCCCGAAGCCTCGCCCGAGGCGCATCGGCAGGGGCGCCAGGAGCCCTTCCTCGAGGAGGCCCCGATCGACGAGCCGCACCGTGAGCGACCCGCGCACGCCGCGGAGCCCGACGACGGGATCGCGCCGGAGGACGACCTCCTCGCCGGTCCCGTGCCGCCCGAGCCCGCGCCGGCCGAGACGGAGGCCCCGGCCCTGCGTTCGAGCCTCGATGCCGCGCCCGAGACCGCCGCGCCCGAGGCGGAGGAGGCTGCGGAGAAGCCGGCGCGCGAGGTGGTGGGCAAGTACGCCTCGGGCGGCAACACCTACGTGATGTACGCGGACGGCTCGATCGAGGCCGAGACCCCGCGCGGCCGCTTCAACTTCGCGTCCCTCGATGAATTGAAGGCCTTCATCGACGCGGGTGGGGAGGGGGCGGCGCGCGGGGCGGCCTGATCCTGCCCGGACCCCGACCTCAGATCAGCGGGTTGAGCGCCTCGTTCCGGGCCGGGATCGGGGCAACCATGGTGAGGGCGAACCCGTCCGGGGCGTAGTCGGTGGTCACCTCGGCCTGGACCTGCGTGGTCAGCACCCGCTGCAGCAGGCGGGTGCCGAAGCCCTGGCGGCGTGGCGCCTGCACCGCGGGGCCCTCGCTCTCGCGCCAGGCGAAGTGCAGGATTCCCGCCTTGCCCCCCGGCTCCAGCGACCAGCGCACCGCGACCCTCCCGCGACGGTTGGACAGCGCCCCGTATTTGGCGGCGTTGGTGGTCAGCTCGTGGATCGCCATGCCCACCGGTACCGCCATCTCGGAGGGCAGCTCGATATCCGGCCCCTCGAAGGTGACGCGGCCGTCCGCGCCGCCCTCCGCCTCCGCCTCGGCATAGGGACGCAGCTCGTTGGCGAGCAGGTTGCGCAGGCTCGCCGTCTGCCACGTCGCCTCGGTGAGCACCGAATGGGTGTGGGCGAGCGATTTGATGCGCCCGACGAAGGCCTCGTAGAAACTCTCGATGCTGGAGGCGGTGCGCGCCGTCGAGCCGACGATTGCCTGGACCGTGGCCAGGGTGTTCTTCACCCGGTGGTGCAACTCGCGGATCAGAAGCGCCTGCCGCTCCTCGGCGCGCAGCCGGTCGGTCACGTCGGCAACCACGCCGATCAGCCTGCGCGGCAGCCGGTTCGGCGCGTCGCGCTCGAAGCGTCCGGCCATGTCGATGGTCCGCCAGGCCCCGTCGTCCTTGCGTCGGATGCGGACGGTGACGTGCAGGATCTCGTCCTCGCGCAGGGCCCGCGAGATCGCCTTCCGCACGGCATCGCGGTCGCCCGGATGCAGCACGTCGTCGAGGAACTCGGTCTTGCCGATGGTGCCGTCCTCGGGCGTGCGCCCGAAGATCTCGAACATCCGCTCGTTCTCCCAGATCGCCTGGTCGTCGAGCATGTGCCACTCGAAGATGCCGAGCCTGGCGATCGAGGTCGCGACCCGCAGGCGCTGATCGCGGGCGATGAGCTCGTCACGCGTCTGGACCCGGGTGGTGATGTCCTGCAGCACGCCCGCCAGCCCGCTGACGGTGCCGTCCGGCCCGCGCAGCGCCTGACCCCGCGACGCGATGACGACCGGGCGCCCGTCCCCGATCCGGCCGAGGGTGCCCTCGAAGCTGTAGGCGCCGCCCTGGGCGAGCGCTACGCGCACGCTCTCGGTGAGGCGCGCGGCCTCCGCCTCCGGCATGGCCGCGCGCAGCACGGCCCAGGTCACCGGCTCGCCCGGCGGATGGCCGAGGATCTGCGCCGCGCGGCGCGACAGGTTGATCCGGCCGCTCGCCCGATCCCAGCGCCACTCGCCGAGGCCGGCGGCGAGAAGGGCATCCCGGTTCTCGTCGGAGCGCGCCGCCTCGTCGGGATCGACGCCTTCGACCACGAGCGTGGTGCCCGCGCCGCGCACCCGCACGTCCACGACGCGGCCGTCTGCCTGCTTCCAGCGGCGGATTCCAGCCTCGATCGACTCGGATTCGGGCAGGAGGTCGGCGACCGCTCGCCCGGCGAGGGTGCCCGGCGCGTGGCCGAGCAGGCGGCAGAGGGCCGGGTTGGCGTCGCGGATGCGGCGGCGATCCTCCGTCAGCACGGCAAGCCCGATCGCCGCCGCCTCGAAGGCCGCGCGATGCAGGTCCCCGGCCCCGGCGGCCGGACCGTGGTCAACGCCCTCGCCCAATCCCGACCTCGAACGTGCCGCCCGCCGCGATGCTACGGCAGCGCGGCGCGGCCAAGATGGCGAGAGCGGCGGGATGGAGCAAGGTTCGAGGCGGGGCGACGGATCGAAGCAACAGCTAAGTTCGTGCCACCCGCGCGAATTCGAGGTAGGTCGGGCGCCGTCCAGCGGCGATCGCCTTGGCCTCGTAGCGTGTGCCGGGCCAGCCCGGATAGGGCTGCCGCCAGTCCGCGGCGCGTTCGGCGGTCCAGGTCAGGGCCGCGCAGCGGGCGGCGCGGGCCAGCGTCCAGCCCGCATAGTCGTCGATGTCGCTCGCGAAGCGGAACAAGCCGCCATCCTTCAGGACCCGCGCGATGGCGGCGAGGGACGCCTCGGAGACGAAGCGGCGCTTGCGCTGGCGCCGCTTCGGCCAGGGATCGGGATAGAGCAGGTAGACCCGGCTCAGGCAGGCATCGGGCAGGCGGTCCAAGAGGGCCGTCACGTCCTCGTCGCGGATGCGGACGTTGCCGAGAGCCTCCTCGTCGATCGTGCGGAGCAGCTTGGCCACGCCGTTCACGAAGGGCTCGGCGCCGATGATGCCGACCTTGGGATGGGTGCGAGCCTGGGCGGCGAGGTGCTCGCCGCCACCGAACCCGATCTCCAGCCAGATCTCGTCCGGGTCGAGGTCCGGGAAGAGTGCGCGCGGATCGAGCACGGCGCCACCCGGTGGAAGCACGACGCGCAAGGTCGGCAGCAGCCGCGCAAGGCGCTCCTCCTGGGCATCGCGCAGGCGCTTGCCCTTGCGGCGGCCGAAGAAGGCGCGCTCGGCCTCCTCCGCGTGGTCTCTGCCCTCCGCACCGGGAGGGGTCTGATCCCTCCCGGTCATGGGCGGATCAGGCGAGCGCCGACTTCAGCTTGGCGGCGAGGTCGGTGCGCTCCCAGGAGAAGCCGCCATCCGCGTCCGGCTCGCGGCCGAAATGGCCGTAGGCCGAGGTACGCGCGTAGATCGGCTTGTTGAGCTGGAGCGCCGTGCGGATGCCGCGGGGCGAGAGGTCGAGGGCGTCCATCAGGACCGCCTCCAGCCGGCTCTCGTCCACGTTGCCCGTACCGTGCAGGTCGACATAGATCGACAGCGGCTTGGAGACACCGATGGCGTAGGACAGCTGGATCGTGGCGCGGCTGGCGAGCCCGGCGGCGACCACGTTCTTGGCGAGGTAGCGGGCGGCGTAGGCCGCGGAGCGGTCGACCTTGGTCGGATCCTTGCCGGAGAAGGCGCCGCCGCCGTGGGGCGCCGCGCCGCCATAGGTGTCGACGATGATCTTGCGGCCGGTGAGGCCGCAATCGCCGTCGGGGCCGCCGATCACGAACTTGCCGGTCGGGTTGATGTGCCAGACGGTGCCCTCGGTGATCCAGGCCTCCGGCAGGGCGGCGCGGATATAGGGCTCGACGATGGCGCGCACGTCGGCCGAGTCGAGGGACTCGTCGATGTGCTGGGTCGAGAGCACGATCTGCGTGGCCTCCACCGGCTTGCCGTTGGCGTAGCGCACGGTGACCTGGCTCTTGGCGTCCGGACCAAGCTTGGCGGCTTCCCCCTGGCGCGCCTTGCGGGCGTCGGCGAGATCCTTGAGGATCTTGTGGGCGTAGAAGATCGGGGCCGGCATCAGAGCCGGGGTCTCGTCGGCGGCGTAGCCGAACATGATGCCCTGGTCGCCCGCACCCTCGTCCTTGTTGCCGGCGGCGTCGACGCCCTGCGCGATGTCGGCGGACTGCGCGTGCAGGTGGATGGCGACGTCGTTGTTCTTCCAGTGGAAGCCGTCCTGCTCGTAGCCGATGTCCTTCACGGCCTCGCGGGTCAATTCCTCAAGATCCTTGAAGGTGACCGAGTCGGGGCCGCGCACCTCGCCCGCGATGACGATGCGGTTGGTGGTCGCCAGCGTCTCGACGCCGAGGCGCGCCTCGGGCATCGCCGCGATATAGGCGTCGACCACCGTATCCGAGATGCGGTCGCAGACCTTGTCCGGATGTCCCTCGGACACGGATTCGCTGGTGAAGAGGTAGTCGGAACGCGGCATTGCGAGCCCCTGAAAAATGTGCAGGCCCACCTTCATGCGAGGCGTCCGGCCCGGACTGACGATGGCGTTCTGGCACCCGCTTTGTTGCAAGGTCAAGCCGAAACAGCGAACGCTTCCGTTATTCCGGACAAAGTGGCCGGAAAATCAGTCGCTCAGTCGCTTGCTCAGAACCTGGGCGGCGGCGGCGATGTCGCGCTTCACCGCATCCGGGAAATGATCGCTGACATGCTTGGCGACCGCCTCTGCGAGGCTCTGCAGATTGCTCTCGGCCCGATAGGTCTGCTGGGCGGAATCCCCGAACCCGTTCTGCGGGAAATCGTCGAGTCGGGGCGCGCCCTGGAAGAAGTACTCGAGCGGGACGCCGGTCATGCGCGAGAAGATGTCGAGATGGACGGCGCTGATGCGGTTGGTGCCCTTCTCGTATTTCTGCAGCTGAGCGGCCGACATGCCGAAGCTTTCCGCCACGCGCCTCTGGGTCAGTGACGCCTTACGCCGCTGCTCGGCGATGCGCTGTCCGACATAGACGTCACGCTGATCGGTCTTCTGGCCTGCCATGAACGCTCTCGCAGTGTGCCCTAGTCCGCATCTGCCCGCGAACCCGGAACGAGTTACGGTCGAGCTTAGGCGCGCCGCTCGGGTTTGTCACGGCGCTCCCCACCCTGAGTAAGCGAATTGCATTCAAATTACTAGGATGACTGCGCCCGGGCGATGCGTTGGAAGTTCTCGAGCGGGCTGACCAGACCGTTCGGAATTATCCTTTTTGATCAGTGGTTAAGGTCCAGATGCCTCGGGCGCGGACCCGGCGATACCGGGCCTGGGTACGGAAGGCTGTGGGCAACCTGGAGGAAGTCAAGCGAATTCGGGCGTGATCCCGTCCGATTCGCCGGGTCCAGGGACCCGCGGTCTCGGCTGCGAAATTGGGCCCTTGCCGGTCCCGCGGCCGGCCGTCACGGCGCGTGGGGCGTGGCACGCTGCATGCAATCCGACCTGCGCCCCGCCCAAGTCTCAACCCCAGGGATCCGGGGCCGCGGGTCGGCCGGAGCGGCTTCGTCTCCTCTCCCGGTCGGCCCGTCGCGAACGGCCGACGGCGTCCCAGCCTGCCAACAACGCGGCAGCTCGAGCCCCTCAGAACTCGAAGTCGGATATGCCGGTTCGGCGCAGGAGAACCGGCCAAGCAGCTATCTCCTCTGAACGGCGCCTATCCCGCCGTGCCGCAGGGCTCCTCGTCGCGCTCGGCCGGTTCGTAGGCGCACCACTCGCACACGCCCTTGTCCGCCATCCGGTCCCCGTTCCGTTGGGAGCAGAGGGGGCAGACCAGAAGCGTCAGCTTGGTGGCCGTCCTCAGACCCAGTCCCCGGCCGAGAAAGGTCACCGTGCGGCTGCCGTCATCGGTGCTGTTGCGGTTCTGCCCCATTGCCTCCCTCGGAAAGACCGTAAGAGTCCCAGCCTCAAGCCTGGAGCAGGCTCCAGGCTTGAGCTTCGATCAAACAACCGGGAGCGGCCGAGGTTGCTCGGCATCCACAAGCAGCCACGCGCAGATGAGCGCCCGCAGCGAAGGTCGCGGCCGGCTCGGGACGTGCGTCGGAACAGGCGCCGCGGCCCGGAACTCGGCCCATCGATGGCGTTCGGGAGCGGTCAGAACTGCCGAGCCGACCCACATGGCTCGGCCTTGACGGGAGGCGAGACGCGCCCACCGGAGAATCGGGTCCGAGAGGCTCCGGCAGGCGCGTGCGGTCAGGGGATCGGACCCGGACAGGCGGGGACGCTACGCTGGCGCCATGACGCCTGCACGACAAACGTGTTGGGCGGCTCGGCCGCTGCGGTGACGAAAAGGACGCGGCGCGACCGATGACGGTCGCGCCGCAAGGTGGTCCGTAGTCTCGGTTACGAACGCGGGCGCCTGAGCAAGCTCCGGGCCAGGTTTGGTGGGAGCAGCGCCGCTTCGGGGCTAGGTTCAGACAGCACAGGGAGGGGGAGGCGTGCGGCGGCCACCCCGGCCTCGGGCGCGGTGCTGGCATGGGGCCGGCACGTGCGGACCCTGGCTGTGGAAAAACCATGCAGGGCAAGAGACCGGCTCGGCACGATCTTGCTTGCGCCGCAGGCGGAGGCCTGATACCTCGCGCTTGGCCTCAAGCCATAAAAAAGGCCACTCCCGAAGGAGCGGCCCGAAGTCTAGGGAGGAAACGCCCAGTGAAGGGCTGCCAGGCCGCGACGCCATCGCCGCCTGACCTCACTGGTATGCCATCCCGCGGCGCACAACACAATCGGGTGCGACGCACATCGCCCTTGCAAATGGTTCATGCCTGAACCGTCCGGTGCGGTAACGCACCTGGGCTGGGTTTGCCGCATGTATCCGGGGCAGTTCGCGGCGGCTGCCGCGTCATCCGCCTGTCAAGATCCGGATGGGTGGCGCTGCGGCGCCCGGCACGGCACTGGCGGAGCAGCCTCGGCACGGCGGCGTCGAGGCCTCTTGCGCACCGGTTCCTCAGCCGCCGCAGTCCCTCAGGTGGACCTGCTCTGCGGAGGCGCGGCGTGCAGGCTCCAGATGGCCCGCCCCTCCTCGTTGGTCAGGTAGACCGCGTTGGCTCCGAGGGCTTCCATGTCGATGTCGATGGCCCGCGCCACGGCGACCGCGACGTGCTTGTCGGGAGCCTCGACGCGCTGCTCGTAGAGGGTCGGCCCGAGGATGCCATCGGGCTCGCGGCGGAGGGCGCGGAAGGTGAAGACGGGCATGATGTTCGATCGCGGCTGACGGGCCGGCAGCTAGGGCTGCCGCCGAGCTTGGCCAGGGCGCCTGCCTGCGAACAGTCAAGCCGATCGCTGCCGGTATGGCCGAGGCTGCCTCTCGCCGGGCCGTCCGTCACTGAACGGGAGCGTCCTGATCGGTGGCAAGATTAAAATAGTTTAGTCCTGCCTGTGATTGTAATCGAGGTCGAATTGTCTCGATAATAGTCTGCGTTGCTGAAGTATTGTTCACTTAAAATCAGCAGCATCAGTCGGCAAGGCAGGTTGCGCCTGAAGTACATCCGCGCTGTCCGTCGGTCGGAGCCTGGGTGCTGGATATCACCGGGAGCTAGGGCAGCATGCGCCGCCGCGATTTCCTGACCAGCATGATGACGGCCACCGCCGCGATAGCGGTGACCCGTACGGCCATCGTGCAACCGACACCGGCGGGGGCGATGCCGACGCCAGTCCATCTCGACATGGCGACGAAGGGCGGCCTGTTCCTCGAGAACACGGCGTGCGACGCGCATGCGAAGACCAGCAATCCTCGCGTGAAGACCTTCAGCCGGGCCGAGGTCGTCGAGCAGGTCGGCCTCGCCAGGAAGCTCGATCCCTCTATGGGCGCGGGTGCTCCCCCGCCGAGCGGCATGACCTCGGATGAGCAGAAGGCGCGGATCCTGGCGCAGCTCACCGGCACACAGGGCGGCCCCGAATACGACGCGATGTTCGTCACCGCATCCCTTCAAGGGCACCACGAGGCGTACGACATCCACGGATCCTATGCCCAGTCCGGCGAGGACCCGGCTCTGCGCCGCATCGCGCACGCAGCACTGCCCCTCATCAGGCTGCACGTCTCGCAGCTCTCGCGGATGCAGGCGATGATGGGCGGTGCGAGAGGGTGAGCGCGGCCCGTCTCATGAAGTTCAGGCGACGGCGGGAGTACAGACGCCCGCCGCCGATGCTTCATGGTGGGTATGGTTTCAGCCGTGGGCCGTGCCGTGCCAGACCGGCTCGAAATGGGCTGTGGCCCTCGCGCGCGTCGCACGCTTGGTCCGAGGGCTGTTGCCGAGGCCGATCCAGGCGGCAAGCCCGAGCGTCACTGCACTGGCGGCGAGTGGGCCCGAGACGACAGCGGCCAGAATGCCATGGGATGATGCGATCGCGGCTGCGATCGGGCCGACGACCAGGGCCGGCAGGACCGTGCCAAGCATCGTGGGTGAGTTCGATGTGATGCTCATGCAGCGCTTAACGTGCTGTCCGCACGATTGTTGCGGCTGAGCATTGCTGAATGTGTGTGCAGATTAGAGCTTTACTGTTCAGAGGGCGAGTTTTGATGGTCGCGACTGTCGTAATGGCATGCCATCCTCGACCCGCCCCGGAGCCATCAGGCCGCGCAGGTCGGCCACCATGGCGTCCGTCTGGGCCTCGAGGGCTGCTTCGAACCGCCAGGTGGGCTCGTTGCGCTGCAAGTTGACCAAGCCGGCGAGCACCGCGCTGAGGCTGCCGCCGAGCGGAGCAGCCAGGAGCGCGACGAGAAGGCCGTGGGGGATGAGGGCTGCGCCCGTCACGAGACCACCGGCCAATGCGGCGAACACCACCAGCAGCATGCGTGCTCTCCCTCGGGCGACGGAATGTGCTGCGTGAATGGTTAAGGTCCCCTTCTTCGTGAGCGCCTGGCCACGCGTCACAACCGGACATGTCAGATCAATGCGGGCATCGCCTGGAAACCTTCGCCGTTCCGCGCGTTAGACAGGGCTGCCCACCCCGGGAGACCGCGATGCCGCCCTTGCTCGAAGTCGCCGCGGAGGAAGTCGAGGCGTTCGCGAAGGCGGCGCGGGACGCCATCGATTCGCGCCTCGGCACGCTGCCGGAGGAGGCCGCGAGCGGCTTCTGGTCGGCCGTCGCGAAATACTATGCCGCGGGCTTGGCGGTGGCTGGAGCCGCGGTGGCGGAGGTGTCGGCCGGGCTCGACGGCGAGGCGTAAACGCCGGCGCGGATAGCGGCCGGATCCCCGCCCGGCAAGGACTTGGGAAAAGATGGCGTCCCCGGCAGGGAGGATCGACCGTCCTGAATTTCTGTTTCAGATCAACGCTTAAGAGCGGAGGCCTCGGTTCGGTTTGTAGGACCTAGGTGCTGATCTGGCAAGCTGATCTCAGCTTTCCGGGCGAGACCAATCGCTTCGTGTGCTCTAGGTCCGGGAGATGACGAAGGCCCCCTGACTGCCCGCAGGGGTCACACATTTCACAGGCCATACGAGACACGCGGGAACAGGGTTTCCCCCTATGCCTGGCCTGATGGCCCTCCAAGCGAACGCGAGGCCGGGCCCGAGCCTGGGTCCAGCCGCACGGTCAGCTTGCTGCTACAAAGCTAGCGGGTCGGCGCCGTGGTGCCCTTGCCGGCTGCTCCAGGCGTGGACCCCGCGCCTGCGTCATTGGCACCCGTGCTGTTCGACGTGCCGGAGCGGCTTTTGTCACCCGTAGAGGGGCCGCTGCCTGCCGCACCGGGAGACGACCCGGCGCCTGCATCATTGGCACCCGTGCTGTTCATGGTGCCTGACTTGGTGGTTCCCGAGCCGCCCTCAGCAGCGTAGGCGGCCGATCCGAGGGCCAAGATGCTGGTTAAGGCAAGAGCTGTAGCTTTCATGGCGTTCCTCCGTGGTGATTGTCGTTGAGCACGCTGAAGCCAACCCACGCTGAGGTGCTGCGTTCCGGCACAGCTCAGGCACCTCTCTCAGGTGGCGGCGAGGTTTAGCTCACGTCGATGCCACTCTGCGGCACGGGAGACGTTAACCTCGGAGCAAACCTGCGTCGCGCCCTGAGGCCCCCGATGAAGAATCCTGCGATGAGCTTCTGGCTGTCTGCTGCGAACCAGGCTGCTGGCTGGTGGCTCGGCACCGCAACCTCCCTGGCCCGCCGTCAGCAACAGCTTGCCCTGGCGGAGATGACCAAAGGTCCGCGGACAAAGAGGCGTTCGAAGATGCGGATGGGCAAGGCGAAGCGTCGGACGAAGGCATAAGGCGTCTGCTCACTGCCGGACCAACTGCACCCCTGAGCCTACTACTGGCACATGATGCCGACTGCCGTGGGTGAGCAGGCCGGCGAGACGAAGCGCGGCGACGAAGGCGAAGTGCGCACCATGCAGGGGCAACATGCGGGCGTGCTCAAGGTTCGGCCTGAGGTGCGACCCGAAGTACCCACCGGGTCACGCACACGACAGGCCATACCTGGACGCGAGCGGCGAGGTTTCCCCCCTAGGCCGTGACCCGATGGCCCTCCAGGCGAGCGCGAGACCGGGGCTGGGTGGGCTTGTCGGCATGCCGATTGGGCAAGGAGCCCAGAGGTGAGTGGCCGCGCTGAGCGCGGAGTTTGCATGCCAACAGTGTCTCTGCCTGGAGACAAGGATGCTCGTCTTCCTCCGCCGCCTTCACAACCAAGTGCTCCTCCAACTCGCCAAGCGTGACGTGATCGGTGCTGACCGAGCCGATGCGAAGGGTGATGCGGAGCAGTCGGCGAGATGCCTCGCTCGTGCCGATGTGCGGCTAAAGAAGGCTTGTGGGCTGAGCGGATGGCCAAGCGAGCGGTGAGCAACGCCAGTGCCTCCGCGTTCCAATAGGGCTTGCCCTAGCAGAACGTTCCACATAGGAGGCAGAGCGGTTCCAAAAGAAACGTCTTGCATTCTGGAACGGGCTAAGGCTTCATGTCTTAGACTTCACTGGAACGACAAGCCCGGGACCATCGCCGTCATGCTCATCGGATACGCTCGCACGTCCACCCTAGAGCAGGAGGCCGGGCTCGATGCCCAGCTCCGAGACCTCGCCGCCCTCGGGTGCGAGAAGGTCTTCAAGGAGCAGGTCTCATCGGTCGCGCCTCGTAAGCAGCTCGATGCCGCCCTGGAGTTCGCCCGCTCCGGAGACACGCTGGTGGTGACGAAGCTCGACCGGCTGGCCCGCAGCGTGACGCACATGGGCAGCATCTTGGCCGCCCTGGAGGCGAAGGGCGTGGCGCTCCGCATCCTCAACCTCGGCGTCGATACCGGCACGCCCACCGGCAAGCTGATGCTCAACGTCCTCACGGGCGTGGCGCAGTTCGAGCGGGAGATGATGTTGGAGCGCCAGCGCGAGGGCATCGCCAAGGCCAAGGCGGAGGGCGCCTACAAGGGCCGCAAGCCGACCGCACGGGCCAAGGCGGAGGAGATCAAGGCGCTGGCGGCGGAGGGTCTGAGCATGGGCGCCATCGCCACCAAGCTCGGCATCGGCAAGGGGTCTGTGCATCGGGCTCTTGCCTCGGGCAAAACCGCTGTGCCGGCTTGAGGCGCACAGCAAAACAAACGGCGCGAACCCATTGAGGCCGCGCCGCTTGGGTAACTCTGCGTGCTGCGATTAGCGTGCTGGGCGCTCCCGGACAGTGCGCTCCTCGCGCCGCTCGATACGCTCCCCGCGGCGTGGCTCAGGATCGACCCCGAGCACACCCCCTACAGTGCCGGTCGCTGCCCCGACAGCACCGCCCACGACGCCACCCACTGGGCCGGCTGCACGGTTGCCGTCTTCCGCGCCACGCTCAGCGCCACGGATGGTCCCTTGAGCCTGGACCGTGGCGGACAGCGCGAGCGGGGAAAGGACAAGGGCAGAGGCAAGCAATAGCTGCTTCATGAGGTTGGCTCCTGGATTTGGTGCGTCGGCAGGAGGCCGCGCTTCATAGGACCAACGATCACCAGCGGCGATGGTGCCGGGAGCGGCTCCAGAGTGCCAAGAATGACGAGAAGCGGGCCATGCATCGGCGCCGCTTCGAATTTACAGTGACGCAGCGACGGACCTGGAGGAGCGGGTTAGGCACCTGAACACCGGGAAGGGCGATTAGTGCAACCGCGAGTCCACGAAAGGAAACGGCGCGAGCCCGTGAAGGCCGCGCCGCAAGGTAGTCCGTGGTCTCGGTTTACGAACTGCTGGTTGCATAACCCATCTGGGTTAAGCCTAGGTATGCCAGATCAGCAACACCCTCAGCGGCTGCTGCCGCCACCGCCCTGAGGAGCCACACGCGAGGGCTGGCCCGCATTGCCAGCTGCCGAGGAGTCGTTCGACATCGTGTCAGCGGGACGGCCGGTGGGCGAGTAGGTGGCAGCACCGGGCGAGCCCGTTGAGCCTGTGGTCGGGGTGGCAACTCCGGGGGTACCTGGAGCGGGCACTGCCGGTGTTGTGGGAGGGGTGGTCTGAGCGGACGCCACTGCGGTGAGCGACAGAGCCAGCGGAATGGCGAGCAAGACGGAGCGCATCGAGTAAGCCTCTTGTTGATGTGCGGTATGCAGGGCGAACGCACGGTAGAGGCAAAGGTTCGTGCGCTAGGACCGGATGCAATCTATTTGGGAGGCGGTCGATTGCTTGAGGCGGGACCTTGAGCCGTAGCCTGTCCAGCCTCCCGCCGCTCGACCTCAGCCACGACAGCATCGCGGATGAACTCGGCGCGGTGGCCTTTGCCCGCTATCGCGTCGATCCGCTCGGGAATGCCAAGGGGCAAGCGCACCATCGTCGGCTTCACACCTAGCGCTGGCCTGCCGCCACGCGACGGCTTCTCATCATCGGGCTCTATCGCCACCGCAGCACCAAACCGTTATCGGTAATTGACCAGGTTTCCGTTATCGGATACCCCGGGGACGTTAAGGAGCCGTCACCAACCAGCCCCTTCTCTCACCATCCATACCGGCAGGACCACCGCGAGGGCCCCTCAAGCCCGCGCACGGCGGAGCTTTGCCCACAGCCTGGAGCCACCCTGATGCTGCGCGAGACCACCTCTGCGGCCAACGATGCCGCACGCCTGGACGCCATCGAGACCGCCGACCTCGACTGCCCGGGAGCCGACTTCGGTGCCGAGCTTCGGGGCCCCTCGCTGGAGATCCGTGCCGCCGCCGCAGTGCGGTCGCGCCGCATCCCGGGGCTCGATGCGGTCCTTGAGGCTTGGTCCCGGCTGCCGCCCGCCACACAGGACCAGCTTGGCGTCCAGGCAGTGGCCGTAGCCTTCTACGGTTGGCTGGCCGGTGATGCGCTGTCGCCGACAGACGAAAGATGGCTCACAGATGCGGCGGCCAGCAAGAGCAGCGTCCGCTCCGACAAGGCCCTCAATCTCCTCGCCCAGATCGCCGAGCGCTCGATGCCCGAGCTATACGGCACCAAGAAGCGAGACCCGGCATGGGCGCGACTCGATGCCGACACTGCGGCACTGGATGCGGTCTGGGAGGCTGCCCTGCCGTCCCCAGTCCACTTCGCCATCGCCCTTCACCGCCGCACCTGGCAGGCGCTCCAGGCCAGCGCTGCCTTCCTCCGGGCCGCTGGTAAGGCTGAGGAGCGCGAGGACGTGACGTGGCCGGCGGAGGATGCCGAAGACGAGGCGCTGACGGACCTCCTCATGCTGTCTTGCCGGGACCGTGCGGACGCGGAGGCCATACGGGCGCACCTCACTTGGTACCTTGGCGTGCGCCCGCAGCACCCGAAGCGGCCGGCACTGAGCGAGGCCGAGGGCTCTTTCATCGCGGTGCGGCTGCGGGACCTCGGGATGGTCCTCGGTGCGGAGGGGGCGGGCGCTGCCCCTGTGCCGGAGCCAGGCGCCATGCTCGGGCTCATCTTGGCCCACCGTGCCGCCTGGAGCCTCTACAGCGCGACGCCGCATGCGGAGGAGACCGGGTGGGACGCCCACTTCGCCCTAACGGATGTCGCAGGGGCGGGATCGGAGGCGGTCTTGCTGGCGCCCTGCGCCGACCAGGCGGAGGCCATCGTCTTTATCGAGCATGCCCACTGGTACGCCGCCGAGCTGGAGGCCGTGGGCGAGGCGGTGGCCGACTGCTTCGGCTACGAGTCCCGCCAGATGCTGGCGCGGGCGGGGGACCTCGTAGCCTACCTCGGGGACAGCGCAGTGGCCGGGGTGCCGGCGGAGCGGACCTGAGGGCTACGCTGGGCAGGCGTAGAGCCGCTCAGCCGCGAGGGAGAGCCCGAGATGCAACCAACCATCCCCGCTCCCCTTGCGGCTGCCTTCGAGAAGCAGGTGACCATCTCGGCGGCCGAGCTGTGCGCATTGCTGCCCATGGACCGAAAGACGCTCGGGCGGCACATCCGCTTCGGGCACATCGAATTCGTCCAGATGGGCTTCGGAGACAAAGCGATGCGTCGAGGCTTCACGCTGGAAGCCGTCATGCGCTTTATCCGAGAGAGGAGTGCCACAGAATGTCAGTCTATAAGCGCCCGGGCTCGGATGCCTACAGCTTCGACTTCTGGCGCGGTGGGCGGAGGTTTTCTGGCTCAACTGAGCAAACGGAACGCCGAGCTGCGGAAGCGATAGAGCGCCGTCTCAAGGAGGAAGCCGCGGCGGAGATTCGCGCGATGAGGGCCAGACGGGGCCGCAGTCGGGGCCTCACATTTGATGACGCGGTTGAGCGTTACTGGATTGAGGTCAGCCACGCGTGCGCCTCGCCGCGGAAGGAACTGAATGACCTTGCACGCCTCGCCACAGCAATCGGCCCGACAACGCCCCTCGCTGCCATCAACGATGACTTCGTGGCGCAACTCGTCCTCAAGCGCCGCCAGGATTTCGTGAAGGGTGACCCTCGCCGGGGCCGCATCTCGCCGGCCCAAGTCAATCGTTCAACCACTCAGCTTCTCCGCCGCATCCTCACCCGGGCCCGCGTGGCCTGGAAGCAGACACTCCCAGAAGAGCCGAACTGGCGGGCGCACATGCTGGCCGAGCCCAAGGGCCGGGTGCGGGAGCTGCGCTACGATGAGGAGGGCCGTCTCGGGGCTGCCGAGCGGGACGACTACCGGGCGCCGCGCCTATTCGCCCAGCTTACGGGCCTGCGGCGCCGTGAGATCGCTGGCCTAACATGGGACCAAGTGGACTTCGGCGCCGAGACCATCAGCGTGGTGGGCAAGGGGGACAAGCCGCACGTTTTGCCCATCACGGACGAGCTGCGGGCCCTCTTAGAGCCTCTACGCGCCCACCACCCCGCGGCGGTCTTCACCTACGTGGCACAGCGCAGCCGGAAAGTGCCCAAGAGCGGGCATCGTGTGGTGCGGGGCCAGCGATACCCGATCACCTACGAAGGACTGGGCACGCAGCTCGGCCGGACCTTCGCCAAGGCGGGCCTCAAGGACTTCCGCATCCACGATCTTCGGCATACCGCCGCCACGCGGACCCTCCGGGCCACCGGCAACCTGCGCATCGTCCAGCAGCTCCTCAACCACGCCTCTCCGACGATGACGGCGCGGTACGCCCATGCCGACCTCACGGACCTCCGCGAGGCCATGGCGGCTGCTGCCAGCGACACGGCGAGGCGGCTTGAGGCTGCCGGTGTGCAGGGAGGCCCCTCAGCGACTCCGTAGCGCCTGCCGCCTCTCCCAGTCCCGTCACTCCGCCGTGAAGCTTCGTGGCCGCCTACGGGCAGCCTGGGGCCGCCTAAGGGGCATCCCGAAGCTGCCCGAGATGGGTCGCTCCGCTCGCGAGCTGCGCCTAAAGCTCGGCGACGTGCTCTCCAGCGACTACTTTTTCGCCTGATAAAACAAGGAGTTGGAATTACCCTGCGTTATGAGAAGACCGCAGCGCCCAGTTGACCTCTAGGCCCCTGTTCGCTCCGACGACGAGTACGGGATGCCGAAGGTCGGCTTGGCTCGCTCGCGTGGCAAGCTGCGCCGAGTGGACAAGCGTGCGGCGGGCTTGAAGCCGACCTCGCGGTGATCGGCAGAGGCCGATCTGTGAGGGGCCAAAAGCGGCCTCAATAAAATCAATGACTTAGACCCCCTAATACCCTGCGTATATGAGGGGGAGACATAGAGCCCGCCCCTAGGTGTATGCATAGAGATGATAGTGATGGGAAGACCTCCCACCATCTCCTGCACCTAGTGGGCTGGGTGCGATAGACCTGATGCTGACCTGAAGCAGGGTGCACAAGGTCATCACCTAGCCAGCTCTCCTTCTCACCTCAAGACTCAACCGAGGGGGGATTGGCGAAGATGGTCGAGAAGGTAGAGGCAACCCTTCGAGTGCTTGGCGACTTCGCGCTCAGCCTCATGCCGTTCCTCGTGGTCACCGTGCTGGAGCGCCTGAGGCGGAACCGCAAGCTCAGCCGGTGGTGGGCCAAGCGGAGGGAGGGAGTCGAGTAGGGGGATCGGGGGTCTGTGAGCTGGAGGCTGGCTCCGGCCCTCGGCAAATAGGTGCGGTTATGAGGAGAGCCAGCTCCAGGCCGGACCCAATGCCACCCCGGCGGGAATTACCCGAGGTAATGAGGAGAACTAGCGGGAGGCCCATCCCGGCGGCCTGGCGGAATCACATCGGGTTATGAGAGAGGCAGGCCCCTCTGGCGGAATTACCCATAGTTATGAGGAGAGGTAGCCTCCAGCCGGCAATTTCCCCGTATAATGAGGGGAGACAGCCCCGAGGCCGGCTCCAGGCCAGCCCGGTGGTGGTGCTGGTGCACAGCCCCTCCGCCTTGGACTCCTCCCGGTCACCTTGAGCACCCACCCCGAGCCCCGCTCCCTGCCCTTGTCCGAGGATGGGTGGTCTATCCCAGCATCAGCGCCCCGCAGGACCACTCTCCGCCAGCGTGAGATACCATCGGTCGGCGCCAAATCGGCGCATCGGTTCCTGATGCCGCCACCTGACGCCCTCCCAACCTGAAGCCCCGGCATCTCGCCCGCCTTCAGGCCACTCCCTTTCGGCTGCCCCACTGACGCCTCCGAGGCCCCCGGCAGCCCTCCGCCATCACAGTCCGCACCTCGCCGACCTCCAGCAACCTGCCGCCCGTCCTCGGGCAGCGGGATGGGGGAGCTGTGACTGTGATCCACCGGCCCAGCTCCAGGGCTTGCCCGCAAGCTGCGCCACCCCTCACCACCCTGTCCGAAAGTCACCCCGACGATGACAGCACAGCCCACTATCGAGACCCCCGCCACCCCGGCCACCCGAAGCGTCCCCCGAGGCCAGCACGAGCCGACCTCCCGCGCGGCCGTCCAGGGCTGCCTCACCTTCTTCAACGACGCCGTGGCCCACTGCCAGGGCCCGACGGTCGTCTCCGCGCCGAAATCCGAGCACCTGCTTCTTGGCTTGCCGCACGGATCGATCAACGCGGCGTTCCTCCAGGACCGGCCTCAGGGCCCCGTGATCGGCTGGAGGATCGGGGATCGCAGCCCGCGCTTCACCGTGCCGACCGGCTTCCTGATCCTCCGAGCCCTCTGCCTGTTCGGCGGCTTCCCGTTCATCGACACCAACAAGAAGGGCGGCCGGGAGCAGCACTACGTCGAGGTCTTGGCCGAGGGGTACACCCTCCAGCGCCTCATGGTCGGCGCCGAGCCCGGCGAGGTGGTCCGGCTTCTCGGCGACCATCACGACCTCCTCCCCTGGTGCCTGTCCGTCGAGGGCAGCCATCCGCGGGCCAAGCGGGACCGGCGGGGCGCCATCAGGCTCGCCCTGGCGCTGTACGACAAGAACGCGGCGGACTGGGGCTTGGCTGATCTGCTGAGCCGGGCGCAGTACGAGGCCCTGCTCCGAGGTGCCTTCCGCCTGTATGACGCCGAGCACGCGCACCACCTGCTCCGCCCGATCGGCAGCTAGCGCACAGACCCCTGCCCGAGATCCCCGCCTCGCTGAGCCCGAAGCCCTTTCGCGGGGCCGGCATCGAGCGCGGGGTGAGGCGGGCCCGGGAGGTCTCCAGGGGTGGCGCCTCTCGGGCCCTAGCAGCCTGAACCCAAGCCCAGCCGCCCCGCACCATCACCCATCCACATCGCCAGTCAGTGCGCCCCGAGGCCCCTTCAGGCCGCGGAAGCTACCCCTTTGCCTATCGGTACGGGGGTCTCGGGAACGCATGCCCAATGCAGGACCACCCCTTTGGCCAGAGCACCCTACAGACCCGTTGAGCTGAGCGAGGCCCTGCGGCCCGTGGCAGCCCCCGTTGACACCTTCGTCCAGGCACAGGCCCCCTCCCGAGACACCTCCCTTCAGGACCTCGCACGCTCCCTCTCCGGCCTCGGCGGCAGCCTGGCGGGTCTCGTCGGCCAGCGGGACAAGCAGACCGAGGAAGAAGACAAGATCCGCGGCGAGGCGGCCTTCTGGCAGAGCAATGGCACCGGGGCCGCCGATGCCGTCTCCAAGGGCCTGATGCCCGCCCAAGCGTCCCCCGCCTTCATGCGCGGCTGGAAGCAGGCCGAGGGCACCGTGGCCGGTGGCGTCTTGGAGCAGAAGTTCTCGGCGGCCTACGATGCTTGGGAGGGGAAGACCTCCGCCGACCCGAAGGCATTCGACGGCTTCCTCCAGGGCTTTCTCAAGGAGAACGTCAAGACCAACGACCCGGATGTGCTCCAGGGCCTTCTCCCGAAGGTCCGGCAGCTCAACGCCAACTACCTCCAGCGGCACATCGGGGACGCCTCGAAGGCCGCCACGCAAGGGCTGCTCCAAGCCTCCGCGGCGCAGGACAGCCAGGCACTCGAAGCCGCCAACACTGCGGGCCTCGCGAGCCGCAAGGGCACCGACTACGAGGCGGTCTTCAAGTCCATCGAGGCGAACCGCGAGGCCAAGCTCAAGCTCGGCGCCAACGCCCAGGACTACGACAAGCAGGTGGTGGTGGACGGGATCACCGCTGCCGCCGTCCAGCTCCGGGACCCGAAGATCCTCGACTTCCTGGACCGCAAGGTGCCCGGGACCGACTACGCATGGTCCAACACCCCGTACGGCCGGGAGCAGCGCCAGAAGACCATCGACACCCTGGAGACCATGGGCCGGCGGTCCATCGGGGATGACGAGAAGCGGCGCCGTGAGGAGAAGGCGGAGGCGAAGGACTCCGTCACCCGAGACACCATCGCCGCCATCACCAAGGACCCGCGAGCCCCGATCCCGGAGGAGCTACTGGCCCGCGGTGAGAAGGTGGACCCGGACTTCCGCATCAATGCCATCCGGTGGCGCGACACGATCGGCAAGCAGGGGCAGACCTCCGACCCCGAGGACCTTCTCGCTGTCACCTCCGACATCCTCAATGGGGGCGGTCTCCAGCGCGTCCAGCGGGCCATGCGGGACGGGGTCTTCAGGAACCCCGAGGATCTGACGCGGGCCTACAAGCTCGCCGAGGGCATGAAGGAGCACGGCCCAGCCCTCACCGCCATCTTCTCCTCCGACCAGTCCAAGACCATCGAGCGGACCATCCGGGAGCGCACGCTCCGACAGAACGATCGGACGGCCATCCTCGACCCGGACGGCATGTCGGATACCGGCTTGGCGGCACGTCACGACTACCGGATGCAGATCCTTGCGTGGATGGCGGCCAACCCCGGTGCCGATCCCATTCAGCAGCAGGAAGCCATCTCGAAGATCGGCGCGGCGATCCTCGGGCGCCTCGGGACCAACGACGACGGGGACAAGACCTATGACCGGGCTGGGCTGACGGGGGGCAATCCTTTCGAGAACCGCGAGCCGGCCGCACCGGGTGCCGTAGAGGGCGGACGCTCCAACCCGGGGGCCACCAAGGTGCCAAACCGTTCGACCCCGCCAGGTGCCCCCGCTGTGCCGCCCGCGCCTACGCCCATGCCGGAGACGGACGCGATGGGCAGCCCGATCGGAGGGACCGAGATGACCACCGACCCGGGGGCCCGCCCTGCGCATAAGCGGAGCACCTACGATGGTGCCGCAGCTTGGTTCAAATCGCTCTCACCCGAAAGCAAGGCAGTCGTGGAGAGAAAGGCGGCGCAAGCGGGCATAGATGTGCGCCAAGCGTCGCAGATTCTTTATCAGCAGGCCCTCGACGCTGGGCTGATCGCATCCGACGATGATCCAACCCCGGTTTCCCGTCCCAAGCTGGCTCCGGTTCAGCCGCCGGCCGCTCCCGTTCAGACCGTCCCCGCCACGCCAGCTCCCGGCCGCCAGTCATCCGCGGAGCCGGGCTCGATGCCGCCTGCCCGCGCACCGGACGGCACGCCCATCGAGACGGCCTCGGCGAGCACGACCACAGCCCCCGGCGCCCCCGATCCGACCGCCGAAGCCGTCTCCGGGTTCCAGCGTGTCGTCAGCGGCGCCTACTCGGGCCAGGCCACCTTCGACGGCATCAAGGCTACCCTCAACGGCCGGACCTTCACCGGCCCCGCCAGCCCGGAGCAGGTTGCGCGGCAGTTCGAGGGCCTGGACGAGACCAACCCGAAGCACCGCGCGGCCCTCACCGCATTCCTGTCCAAGGCCGCGGGCCAGCGCATCGACCCCGCCAAGGTGCCATGGTGCGCGGCCTTCGTGGACAGCGTACTGGACGCCTCCGGCCGGCAGACACGCGGCTCCCTTCGGGCAGCGGACTTCCTCGACTACGGCACCGCCACCGACCAGCCCACCCGCGGGGACGTGGTGGTCTTCAAATCCATGGCCCGTGGCTCCAGCGGCCATGTCGGCTTCGTGGTCGGCATCGAGGGCGATCGGGTCCGCTACCTCGCCGGCAACGACGACAACAAGGTACAGGAGGATACCCTGCCGCTGAGCAAGGTGGCGGGCTTCAGGCGACCGCCCGAGGCCGGCACGCGTGGCCCCTTCGCGGTGGGCGCCCGTGATGGTGGTGGCGCGAGTAAGGAGGTCTCGGCGGCCTTCGTGCGGGCTCTGAGCAGCACGGGCAAGGCTGCGGGCACCTTCGCGGCGCCCGAGGTCCAGGCCGACCCGAGAGCCGCCCGCATCCTCGACCTGGTGAGCGGGGCGGAGCTGAAGGGGACCGAGGCCGGCAACTACAATGCCGTCTACGGCAATGCCGCTGCCACCGAGGACCTGAGCCGGCGCACGCTGGATCAGACCATCGCGTGGTCGCAGTCCCGCGGCACCTCATCCTCGGCGACCGGCCGCTACCAGTTCCTCGCCAGCACCCTGGAGAGCCTGAAGTCGGAGCTGAAGCTGTCGGGAAGCGAGCCCTTCAGCCCGGCGCTTCAGGACCGCATGGCGCTGGCCCTGCTCAACCGCAGGGGTTTCCGGGAGTGGACCGTGGGCAAGCTCACCGACGACGCCTTCGCGGCCAACCTCGCGAAGGAGTGGGCCTCGCTGCCGAACCCGGCCACCGGCAGGAGCCACTATGCGGGCGACGGGGTGAACAAGGCACTGGTCTCGCCCTCTCAGGTACGGGCCGCGCTGACAGGCACCGGGGCGTTCCCGGCGGCTCGCCTGGAGCAGGCCGCGCAGACCCTCGCGAAGCAGGCAGGCGGGCCGGAGTTCACCCGGAAGGTCCGCACCATGTTCGGCGGCGGCAGCGGTGCGGGTGGGCAGCAGGCCGGGCCGGCAGTGGACGCCTATGCCAACGCCCCGAGCCCGGACCTCGCGGCCCGGCTCCGAGCGGCCAACCCGGACCCTGTCGGCAACAGCGCGGCGGTCCTGGCGGAGGTGGCGCCCGACCTCGCGGCAGTGATCCGCAGGGCCCAGGCGGAGAACCCGAAGCTGCGCTTGGCGGTGGTCTCGCGGAAGGGTGAGGCGGGCGCCGAGGTCTGGCCGGTGGATGCCGAGGGCCGGATCTCCTTCGATCCCGCCCAACAGGATGCCGTGGGCGCAGCCGTGCGGAGGTCGGCCACGCAGCTTGGCTTCGGCGTGAACATCGGCGGCGGCTTGGGCGGTGGCCGCACTCACATCGAGATGGCCCCGACGACGCGGGCGTGACGGAACACGGAGACGGCAGCGATGATGAGCGACGACAGGACCGAAGGCGAGCCTACCGTGGCAGAGGGCATCGTGCGGATGTTTGAGGAAGCCAATGCGGCCGGCACCGAGACCACGCCTCCTGCTGCCGCCACGCCAGCCGAGAGCGCCCGCCTGATGGATGAGGCGTTCGAGCGGTGGGAGCGGGCGAAGGGTCTCAACGTGGTGCCGTTCCCGAGGCAGGCGGCGCGGTAGGGGTCAGAGCCAGACACGAAGGTGGCGGAGGGCTTCATGGGCTCTCCGCCGCCGCCGTCCTGAGGTTAGGGCTCTTGGTGAGTCCTCAAGGCATCGTTCTAGTATCGGGATAGGACCGAACCCGGGTCCGACCCTCGACCATGCCAGCGGGCGAGAGCGTTGCGCTGGAGGCTGTGGGATCAAGCTCAGTGGTCGTTGCGGTCGGCGCGGCCCAACCCTCGTTCCGCCACTGTTGCGTCCGCTCGTGCATGTCGAGGGAGCCATGCTGCTCTAGGATATCCATCACCATCAGTGCTTGGGCGTCGTCGGCCCGTACGGTGACCAGCGTGCCACCTCGGCGCACGCCCTCCGAGTAGGCGTGGGCGTCAGTCTCGCCCATACCGGCGCCAGCAAGACTGCCGACCAAGCCGCCCGCCGCCGCTCCGATGCCGGCGCCGGTCAAGGCGCTCACAAGCCAGCCGGCGGCCACGACAGGCCCGACGCCCGGTATGGCGAGAAGTCCGAGACCGGCGAGGAGACCCGCGCCACCGCCGACCACTGTGCCGAGCGTTGCACCTGTACCGGCTCCGGTCTCCGCCCCCTGCTTGGCCTCATGGTGATTGCCCGAAGTGACCCGCCCGGCGTGGCGGTCTCCCTCGTTGTTGCTGACGATGCTGATGTCGGAGTGCGGGATGCCGCCTGCTTCAAGCTTGCCAACTGCGGTGCTGGCGTCCTCGTAGCGATCGAATATCGCCGTGACCATTTGCTTTGCCATGGTGGCCTCCTGGATGATGATCGTGGTTGGGTGTCAGGGTGCCGCTGCCTATTGGACGGCGACGTTGCCCTTGAAGTCCACGCCGACGTTGACGGACTTGCCGTTCATCATCGCGGTGCCGCGCCAGATGCCCTTGTCGTCCTTCTTGAGGTCCTTCGCCTCCTTGTAGCCGGCATCCTCCAGACGCTTGCGGATTTGCGCCTCGGTGAAGCTGTTGGCGCCTTCCTCAAGCTTGGCGCTCGATGCCGTGCCCGTGGTGCCCGGATTGTTGGCGTCAGGCCTGTCGGTGTTCGGCCGAGTGACAGCCTGCTGACCGCCCGACTTCTCGCTGGTAGCGGCGTCAGGGGCAGGTTTGCCGGTCACGGTAGTCTGCGCGACAGCGGGGCTCAGGCCCAGCAGAGCGAGCAGTGTCAGGGCGGTGAATGTCTGGCGCATTGCGCTTCTCCCGAATTATCTCTCGGAAGAAATTCTAAGTGCGTGCGGAGCGTTCCAAAAATAAAGACCCTCACTCAGGCTTGACCTTGCAAGGATCTGTATGCCAGCTCAGCATTATTCTTGCGGACGGACTGAGATCTGCGGCAGTGATTGTTCGCACTGCTCGCTGCCGCCGGCATCGACGCTGGTTAACGTTCACACCCTGTGAGGAAATCCATGCGGCACCGCAGCCGTGGTGGGTGCTTGCTCACTCGTGGCGGCGGGGAAGCCTTTCGCTGGCACCTCCCGCCGTCGCTCGGTCAGCCTAGCGCCTCCGCCTTCGGAGCGCTGAGGCGGCTACTTGGTGAAATGCCCAGGTGAAATGGGATCGCTTGCCGGGAACGTATCCTCGACCGCCTCATCAAGCTGACGCTCCCGGCGCTCGGCGTGCCTCTCCTTCGGAGATCCGCTTCGGGGCGACCTGCCGCGACCGAAGACGCCGTAATGCCACGCCAACAAGCCGATCCCAGTCGCGGCTGCCGTGAGCGTGGCGATGAGGGCGGTCTCGCTCGACAACACCCCGCCCAGCGCAACCCGCTGCCGGCTTTGAAGGGCACCAGTCTTGGCGCGGATAAACGCTCGGGTCGCGGTGTTGACTTCCTGAGGCGAGAGCAGCTTGCGAGCCGCGGGGATCAGCTCGTGCGTATGGCGGTGTAGGTGTTGGTCCACGAGAAAGGTGGCGTCCTCGAATGTGTTGAGCCAACCCTGCGAGCCTTTCTGCCGGTGCCGAGCGAGAGTCTTGAGGTGCCGCATGAACTCAGAGTGGCCGTGATGCAGATCCTCGATGAGGTCTCGCGTGCCACTCTCACGGCTCAGAGGCGCGTAGAGGCTGGCATCGAGCCCGACAGCATGCAGCTCAAGCTCACCCATCAGGTCACCCAACATGCGCTCACGGCTGCGAACCACACCGGGGCCGTTCAGGGCATAGGGGATCTCACGGATGAGTTGGGCGATGTTCTCGTGGTCGCGCTCGATGAGCTGCCAAAGGTCCATACGCGGTACTCCTGTAAGTAGCACCACCCAAACTTCCTGCACCTTCTAGCTGTTCCAAGGGCTGCTGCCGGTCGGCGCCAAGCTCGCTCCCCGTGATTGTCGGTCCTCTGCTCCGGGCGAGACCAACACTCACGGAGACCGGCCCGCCTGACCTTCATCGGCGTTTTCGCACTGAGCCTAATGCCGTTCCTCCTGGCGCACCTGCGGGAGCGACGAGGCCGGCGGCAGAGGATGAAGCGGGAGGCCGAGGAGCCTCCTTAGATAGAGTGCGGAGGTGCTGCCCACCATCGACGTGGCTTTGGGCGGCACCCCATACTTTCCTTCACGGTCACCCTGAGCACTACTGCCTCGACAACACGAGACCGTCCTTCCTGTCCTGTTGATGAAGGGAGTGGCCGAAAGCCCAGACCCTCATGCTTTCACCAGCCCGCCCATCGTCATCTTGGATCGGGGGTCTCAAGGGCCGAAGGCCCGCCCCAAGGCAGTTCGAGGTAATTTGTGGGAAAGCGTCAGGACTTGATATCTGCTTTTGCTCCATCGATATAGGTGGAAATATCGGCCAACATTTTACGGGTGCTCTCTATATATTCCGTCCGAACTTCGAGCTTATCATCGAAAAGCCCTTCAACCGCCTCGGAGGGCTTCCTTGCGCTTTTGGTACGGATATCTTTCGCTGGTATGCAGGCGAAAAAGAAATCAGGAAACTCGGTTTGAAGCTTCTGTTGAACGTCCTCCTTATCGCCATCCAGCAAGCCAGCAACTTTCTTAAAGCCGAGATCTCGGAGTATTAAACACAAGTGCTGCATGTTTCCAGCTCCGCCGACACCCCATCCGAAGAAATCACCGCTTATCTCAACGCCTAGTTTTTCGGCTAACTTGGGGTACAGCAAGACATCTTCTTGGCCCTCGGTGAGTATAATTCCTTCTTCTTGAAAAAACAACTCTCGCGCATCAAGACCAAAGACGTGCGGATTATATAGATTACCGGCGGATAGTCGCCTGATTGATTCGATCGATTGCTCGGATAGCTGGTATAGCTGCGTTCCGTCAGTGCCAGTCGTTACGCGGAGGAATTGTCCGCCTGATAGAAGGATTCGAGGGTCAACAAAATACGGAGAATGAGTCGAAATTACAATCTGCCGATCCGAAGACAAACGCATTAAAAGTCTTGCAAGTCTTTTTTGGAGTGCGGGATGAAGAGAAAGCTCAGGCTCATCTATAAAAATTGCCTCTCCCGGATCGGAATCATAAAGAGAATCAACTATTGAAAATATACTTACGATACCTTCTCCCATACCATCGCTTGAGTGTGAGTTTGGGCCATTAAAAAACTTAAGAAAATACGCCCCCTGGTCAGATTGATCTATCGTCCAGACGGGCATAAAGCCTAAAACCTCGCCCAGCATTCTGTTAAAAGCTTCTGGATTTCTCAGCGCGTTAAACAGACGCTGCTCGAAATTTGTCAAATTCGAAGATCTTTGTGCGGGCAATGTCAGACTCTGTACATAGTTAGCACGATTTTGCTCATGCTTGCTGAAGTATGGGGCGAACGACCTCCTGGACGGGAGAACGAAAATCCTGTAGCTTTGATCTACGTTTACTTTTACTGTCTCACTCGACCCCTTCGAGACGGAATGAATTCTCTCAATTTTTCCGTTTATCTCGTATGTGATCTCCACATATTCAAGTTCTGGATTTCTTGTGCCAGCGGTAAAACTTACTGACTGGTATCCAGATCTTGCTCTTACAGCCTCAAGGACAGATGACTTTCCGGAGTTGTTCGGCCCGGTTAATACCGTAAGCCCGCCCCCCGGAGTTCCGTTTGGCTGAGCGAACCTAACTGTGCCAGTATTTTTGAATCCGCGATATCCAGAGATTTGCACAGAAGATATTGCCATTGCCAACAGCCTCGGTCATAGATATTTTCGAAATCATTGTATTAGGGAAGATGTCGAGATATTTCTCGGACGTGCCACCTCAGGCCCCGCACCGCGTCCGGCGCCTCGATCCGCGCCAGCTCCTGCGCCAAGACCTTCAAGCCGAACCCGCTGCCGTACTCCCTGCCGACGCCTCCGCCCGTATGCCCCGTGAGCGCATCATGCATCTCCTCCGAGATCCGAGCGTCACGCGCCAGCCGCTTGAAGGTGTGCCGGAAGGAGTGGAAGACCTTGCGGCGGTCCTCGATGCCTGCCCCCTCGCGCAGCAATCGGGTGAACCACTTCGACCACGCCCCCGCCGGCTGAGCTGTGCGCCCGAGCTTCAGGTCCGGCCACAGCGAATCGCCCGGCGTCGCCCCGCCGTCCACCAGCGCCTGCCGGTAGCGGAGGAGGCCGATGCGCTCCAGTTCGGGATGCACAGGTACGCGCCGCAGGGAGCTTGCTGTCTTCACCCGCCGGCCGCCCGTTACGCCGATGTCGAGAAACCAGACGCCCGACTCCGGGTCCTGCGCGAGGTCGGCCACGCGGAGCTGCGCAAGCTCGCCCTGCCGGCCGCCTGAGAGGAGGGCCATGAGCGGCAGCCAGAACGCCGCCTCGCCCCCGCCGCCGAGCGGCCTAGCACCCGCCCGGAAGACCCCCGTGCTGAAGATGGCCGTGAGGTCGGCCTTGGTGAACGGCTCGCGGCTCTCCTCCGCCCGCTCATCCACCACCTGCTTCACGCCCTTCCCGAAGGGGTTCCGGAAGTTAGGCACCGCGTCGAGCTTGCCCGTCGCATCGGCATGGCTGACGATGGCGGAGAGGATGTTGAGGGACTTGTTGACCGTCGAGGCGTGCACCGTTGGGTAGGCTTTGAGATCCCGGCGCAGCAGTTCGCGCATAGGCAGACGCCGCAGGGTGTCGGGGAGGTGGGTCGGCAGCCGGGCTAGGTTCAGAGAAAACTCCCGCCCCTTCTCCCGCGTGAGGTCGCCGAGACGGATATCGCCGTGCCACTCCGTGAGGAGGCGAACAGCCCGTCCGGCCTCAAGCAGCGTCTTGGCGGCCGGCTTCTTGCTGCCTCTCGCCCCCGAACCCGCCTTCCAAGCCTCGAAGGCATCCGAGAGCTTCGGCCCGCGGTTGGCGCTCGGCGGGGGAGGGGTGGGCACCGCATCGCCGCGCTGGCGGCCAAGGATGAGGTCGTAGGCCCGCACATGGGCTCGAAGGACCGCGAGGGCAGCCCGGCGGTAGTCCTCCGAGTTCGGGACTATCGGTGCTTGTTTTCGCCGGAGGTAGTCCCGCACGGCTCCGTCCACGATCTGGATGTTGCCTTTGGACTGTGCCTCCCGGAACTCCAGGGACAGCTCCTCCGCCTCCAGGCCGTAGGCGTGGTGGTGATCGTCGGCCATGCCGGAATCAGGGGCGGGCACCTCTAGGAGGTCGGGCCACTGCGCCCGCTCCTCGGCGGTCTGAAGCTGGCGCCGGGCATCCCCGTCCAAGCGCTCCGCCTCGTCCTCCGCGAGCAGCCGCGCCAACTCCTCCGCCTCGATTTCCTCAGGTTGCGGCATGGCGGCGGCGAAGCGGTGAGGAGGCCGTAGGGGAGGGGGCTCACCTCGGGCCGCCCGCTCAGCCGTCTCGAAGTCCTCTACGCAGTCCGCGAGGCAGCGTACCGCCGCCTTCTTAGCCGCCGCCGGGTCCTTGGTCCGAAGCGATTTGGTCCAGGCGCCCTTGCCCTTCCAGTCGCCCGGCATGAAGGGGCGCAGGGCCTGCGGGATGATTCGTCGGAAGTAGTAGGTGCCGTTGCGGTCGCGGATCAGGTACGACATCAGAGCCATGGCGATTGCAGCACCGGATTGTAGGACCGGCGACCGCTAAGGCATTGATATCGGCAGAATTTCCGCCCTGGCAAGGGCTTAGGAAAAGATGGCGTCCCCGGCAGGGCTCGAACCTGCGACCCCAGGTTTCTTACCACTTCGGCTTTCGCCGCCGCCCGCCTGAGAGGCGGGCGTTCGTGGTCTGGACTATCCCTTCGCCCTAGGCCCGCCTCCCCGAAAGGATCGGCCCTTAGGCGCCGCCCGTCTAGTCTCTACACCTTCCCGAGCAGCAGGTGCCGTCGGGCTTGGCTCGGGATCGGCAGGGCGCTGGTCCGCGCCTGAAGCTTTCCCCGACTTTGAGCGGATCCGCCGCGCGGTTTCCCGGCGCGACGCCCAATTTGACGTTTAGGAAACCTGTGCTCTGTCCAGCTGAGCTACGGAGACGTTCCGCTCCGAGCTATAGCATCGATGCCGGAGCGGGCCAACCTTGGCGGGACCCTCTCATCGGCAGGCTCATCGGCGAGCGGTCCATGAACGCGCGATTCGCTTCGGCGATCCTGATCGCAGCAGCGCTGCCCGGCCTCGTCCGCGCGGCGTCCGCCTCCGAATGTACCCCCGGCCCGGAGCGAACCGACGCGGTCGCGGCCGTGGCCGAGCGCGGCGAGATCCTGCTCGCCTCCGGGGCCCGCGCCCTGCTGGGCTCGATCCGCTGGCCGGAGGAGGCGGGGGCCGAGCGCGCGGCGCGAGCCTGGCTGACGGCACAAGTGGGTCGCCCGCTCGCGGTGCTGCAGAGGGGGCCGGCCGACCGCTGGGGACGCGTGCGGATCGATGCGAGCGCCGGCGATGTGGGCCGCGCGGACGAGGCGCTCGATCTCGCGGGTGGCCTCGTGGCGGAGGGGCTCGTCGCGGTCGATGCGGGCGAGCTCGACACGCTTTGTCGGCCCGCTCTCCTGCAGGTGGAGGCGGGGGCCCGCGCGGCGGGGCGCGGGCTCTGGGCCAAGGGGCCGCTCGCTGCCTCGGACGGGCCGGCCCTGCGTGCCGAGGCGGGCCGATTCGTCGTGGCCGAGGGGCTGCTGCGCCATGTCGGGGAGCGCTCCGCCTGGACCTATCTCGACTTCGTGCGCCGCGGCGAGGACGGGCTCACGGTCACAGTGTCGAAACGCACTTGGCGCAGGATGCGCGAACATGGTTTGAGTGCTGCCGGGCTGACCGGTAGGCTGCTTCGGGTGCGCGGCGTGGTCGAGGTCCGGCGTGGGCCGACGATCGAGATCGCGGCGCCCGAGCTGATCGAGCTGGTCGAGAGCGGCGGCGCGCAGGCGACCGCCGGGGATTCGGACGGAGGACGGGCGCTGCGGCGCTGAGGGGCATGGGCACGGGGGCGACAAGGGCCGGCACGAGGATCGGCGCGACGGTTCGGGCGGGATTGCGAGGCGTGCGCTGGGCCGCCCTCGCCCTCGCCCTCTCGGCATGTGCCGCGGAGCAGACGGGGGCGGTGCTGACGCCGGCCGTGGTGCGGGTCCCGGCCGACGCGCCGCGCACCACGGGACGCGGCGCATCCTCGGATTCGGACCACGCGAAGCTCGTCGCCTCTTTCGGCGGCGAGTATCGGGCGCCGGCCGCCCAGCACCTACTCACCGAGGTCACCGACCGTCTCGTTCGGGCGAGCGACCGGCCGGACCAGTCCTATGCGGTCACCCTGCTCGATTCCTCGGTGATCAACGCCTTCGCGCTGCCGAACGGGCGGCTCTACGTGACGCGCGGCCTGCTCGCGCTCGCCTCCGACACGTCGGAGATCGCGGCGGTGCTCGCCCACGAGATCGCCCATGTGACGCTCAGCCACGCCAATGCCCGCACCGAGCTGGAGCTGCGCTCGCAGCTCGTCAGCCGGGTGGTGGCTGACGTTCTGAACGACCCGACCACGGGCGCGCAGCTCCAGAGCCAGTCGAAATTCGCCCTCGCCCGCTTCTCCCGCGAGCAGGAGCTGGAGGCGGACGGGGTCGGCGTCCGCACGCTCGCGAAGGCCGGCTACGACCCCTATGGCGCCGCCCGCTTCCTCAACAGCCTGAACCGGACGCTGGCGCTGAAGACTGGCACCGGCGCTCCGGGCGAGCCCGACATGCTCGCGACCCATCCGGGCACGGGCGAGCGCATCACTCTGGTCACGCGGGCCGCGCGCCGCACCGGCGCGCCGGGCGTCGGCGTGGACGAGCGGGCGCGCTACCTCACGGCGATCGACGGCCTGACCTACGGCGACAATCCCGGTGACGGCGTGGTGCGCGGGCGGCGCTTCATCCATCCGAGCCTCGGCATCGCTTTCGAGGTGCCGGAGGGCTTCACCATCGACAACACCCGCAGCGCCGTGCTCGGCACCACAGGCGAGGGCAGCCGGCGCCTCCTGTTCGACCAGGTCGAGGCGGAGCCGGGCCGCAGCCTGGAGGCCGTGCTGCGCGCGACCTGGAACGACGCCATCGAGCCGACCTCGGTCGAGACCCGCGAGATCGGCGGCCACGCTGCCGCCACCGCCCTCTCGCGTGGCAAGGACTGGACCTTCCGCCTCGCGGCGCTGCGCGTCGGGGACGCCACCTACCGGATGATCATGGCCGCCAAGGGCGCGACCGATCCGGAGCCGGCCTTCCGGCGCTGGGTCGCGAGCCTCGCCACCGTCACGCCCGCCGAGACGGCGGCCCTGCGCCCCTTGCGCCTGCAGGTGGTGACGGCGGCCTCCGCCGATCCGGATGAGCTCGCCCGCCGCATGGCGGTGCCGGACAGGGCGCTGGAGCGCTTCCTCGTCCTCAACGGCCTGGAGCGCGGTGCGACCCTGAAGGTCGGCGAGGCCTACAAGATCGTGACGGAGTGACGGGCAAGCCCGTCCATTCCGGAGAGCCCGATGATCCGCTTCTATTACAACCTGTCCCCGAATCCGATGAAGGTGGCCCTCTGCCTTGAGGAGCTGGGCCTGCCCTATCAGCCGGTGCCGGTCGACGTGCGCCGGGGCGAGCAGTTCGCGCCCGCCTACACGGCGATCAACCCGAACGCGAAAGTGCCGGCGATCGAGGACGGGTCCGTCACGGTGTTCGATTCGAACGCGATCCTGCTGCATCTCTGCGAGGCGGCCGACCGCTTCCTGCCCGAGGGCGAGCAGGCGCGGGGCGAGATGCTGTCCTGGCTGATGTTCGTCGCCACCGGGATCGGGCCCTTCTCCGGGCAGTGCGTGCATTTCCGCCATTTCGCGCCGGCGGGCCAGGATTACGCGGTCGAGCGCTACACCTTCGAGGCGCGCCGGCACTGGGGCATCGTCGACGCGCATCTGGCGGAGCGTCCCTACATGCTCGGTCCGGATTACGGCATCGTCGACATGGCGCTGTGGGGCTGGGCGCGGATGGTGCCCTTCATGCTCGGCGAGGGCGCCTTCGCGGAGCTGCGCCACGTCAAGCGCCACCTCGACGCGGTGAACGCGCGGCCCGCCGCCCAGCGGGCCGAGGCGCTGAAACAGCGCCACACCTTCAAGGCCGAGATGGATCTGGAAGCCCGCCGCTTCATGTTCCGCGCGGTCAAGCCCGAGGCCTGATCCGGGATTCCAAAGGGATCATCCCTTTGGCGGGTCCAGGGCGGAGCCCTGGTCATCGAAGATCAGGGCTTCGCCCCGGTACCCTACCAAAGGGACAATGACCTTCGGGATCCCCGAGCGGCTCAATCCGTCTTTCCGTCGAGGCCGAGCCAGTGGCGCCCGTCGCGGGCGAGGAGGTCGTCGGCCTCGCGTGGGCCCGCGCTGCCGGCCGGATAGAAGGCGATGTCCGCCTGCGGCCAGCCCTTGAGCAGGGGATCCACCGCGCTCCAGCCCGCCTCGATGTTGTCGGCCCGCTGGAACAGGGTCGCGTCCCCGGTCATGCAATCGTAGAGCAGGGTCTCATAGCCGACATTCGGGGCAGTATCGAAGAAGTCGGCGTAGCGGAATCGGGTGACGACGCGCCCGATGCGCATCTTCGGGCCGGGAACCTTCACATTGATCTCGGTGGCCGCGCCGTGCTCCGGGTCGATGGTGATGCGCATCACGTTCGGGGTGAGCGGGTCGATGCCCTGGCCCTCGAAGAGACGGAAGGGGGCGGGCTTGAACAGCACCGCGATCTCTGTGCGCCGGCTCGTCATCCGCTTGCCCGTGCGCAGGTAGAAGGGCACGCCCGCCCAGCGCCAATTGTCGATCCCGAGCTTTAGCGCGATGTAGGTCTCGGTCACCGAGTCCTTGGCCACGTGCGGCTCGTCGCGGTAGGCGACGTGGTCGGTCTCGCCGATGCGCCCGGCGGTATACTGGCCGCGCACCGCGTCGCTCGGCGGAATCGGCTTCACGGCCTCGGCGAGCTTGGCCTTCTCGCCGCGCACGGCCTCGGCGTCGAAGGAGTTCGGGGGCTCCATCGCGACCATGCAGAGAAGCTGGAACAGATGGTTCGGCACCATGTCGCGCAGCGCCCCGGTCGGCTCGTAGAAGCCGCCGCGCTCCTCGACGCCCACCGTCTCGGCCGCCGTGATCTGCACGCTGTCGACATATTCGCGCCGCCAGATCGGTTCGAGCATCCCGTTGGCGAAGCGCATCGCCATCACCGACTGGACCGTCTCCTTTCCGAGGAAATGGTCGATCCGGTAGAACTGGCTCTCGTCGGCCTGTTTCAGGATGCGGGCGTTGAGCGCTTTGGCAGAGGCGAGGTCCGAGCCGAACGGCTTCTCGATGACCACCCGGCGGAAGGCGCCGTCCTCCTGCTTCAGGAGGCCCGCTCGGCCGAGTCCCTCGACGATGGTCCCGAAGAAGCGGGCGGCCACCGCGAGATAGAAGACGACGTTGCCGGAGAGCCGGTCCCTGAGGGCGGCGAACAGGGCCGGATCCTCGAAATCCCCCTTCAGGAAGTGAATCCGCTCGCGCACGAAGCCCCAGCTCTCCGGGTCGATCCGGTCGGCATGGAACTCGGAGGTCGGATCCTTGGCGAAGCTCTCCATCGCCTCGGTGAGGGCCGCGCGCAGGCCCTCGTCGGTGTTGTCGTTGTGGTCGATGCCGAGGATGCCGAAGCCCGGATCGAGAAGCTTCGCGCCCGCGAGATTATAGAGCGAGGGCATCAGCAGGCGCTTGGTGAGGTCGCCCATCGCCCCGAAGATCACCAGGGTGCAGGGCGGCGCCGGATCGGTGCCGCAGGCGGCGCCGTCCTTCAACTCGGCCGTGTCGACAGGTTCGGGCATGATCGGGCTCCCGCGCGCCGCGCCGCAGCAAACTGCGACGTTAACCGGAAGCCCCGGCCGACGTTCCGGGCGGCGATGCGCCGTCCTCCGGAAAGGCCGCGCTACTCCTCCACCCGTACCGCGGGGCTGAGGTCGATCGGCAACCGCGCGCCCTTCAGCTCGGCATCGCTCGGCAGGGAACGCGCGTCCCAGCCGCCGCCGAGCGCCCGGATCAACGTGACCGCGGTGGTGAAGCGGTTGAGTCGGATCTGGAGCGCGGCGACCTCGTTCGTGAGGGCGAGATTCTGCGCGGTGACGACCGTGGTGAAGTTCTGGGTGCCGGCCCGGTACTCGTTGAGGGTGATCTCGACCGCGCGCCTGGCCGAGGTCACGGCCTCGTCCTGGGCCACCTGCTGGCGGGCGAGGATGCGCACGCCGGCGAGGCCGTTCTCCACCTCGGCGAAGGCTGCGAGCACGGTCTGCCGGTAATTGGCGACCGCGGCGTCGTAGCCGGCCCGCGCCGCCTGCAGGGCCGCCGAGCGGGCGCCGCCATCGAACAGCACCTCGGTCCCGGCGGCCGAGACCGACCAGACCTGGTTGGCCGCCGAGAGGAGACCGTTGCGGGTGGCCCCCGAGATGCCGCCCGAGGCCGAGAGCGTCACGGTCGGGTAGAAGGCGGCCACCGCCACGCCGATCTGCTCGCTCTGCGACTGCACGAGGCGCTCGGCCTGGGCCACGTCCGGGCGCCGCTCCAGCAGCGTCGAGGGAATGCCGACCGGCACGGCGGGTGGCCGGACGGCGAGGAGCGACACCGGCAGGGCGAGCTCGGAGGGCGGCCGCCCGACCAAAGTCGCGATGGCGTGCTCGAAGGTCGCCCGTTGCAGGCCGACCGCGATCGCCGAGGCCTGCGTCGTCTGCACCTGCGTCTGCGCGGTGATCACGTCCGAGCGCGCGGCCACGCCGGCATTGTACTGGTTCTCGGTGATCTGAAGGGTGCGCTTGAAGTTCTCGACGTTCTCGTTGAGCAGCCGCTGCAGCGAGTCGGCATAGCGCAGCGAGAAGTAGTTGGTCGCCACCTCGGCCTGGATCGCGAGGCGGGTCAGCGCGATTTGCGCGGCATCGGACTGGGCGAGCGCCGTCTGGCTCTCCACGTTGCGCCGGACGCCCCCGAACAGGTCGAGCTCCCAGCTCGCCTGGCCGAGCAGCGAGACGGTGGTGCGCTCGGCGCCGACGCTGCGCGACCGGGTGATGGTCGGCGCCCCGACCACCGTGGGGTAGAGGGCGGCCCGGGCCTGCTCGACGATGGCGCGCGCCTGCCGGTAGGCGGCGACCGATTGCCGGAGCGACTGGTTGTCCACGTCGACGAGGCGGATCAGCCGGTCGAGGGCCGGATCATTGAAGACGCGCCACCAGTCGCCGCGCTCGGCCCAGTCGCTCGGCGCGGCCGGGCGCCAGTTCTTGCGGGCGGCGACCTGCGCCACGCTGTCCTCGCGGGCACCCCCCTCCTTGAAGGCCAGCGGCGTCTCGACGGAGGGGCGGGAATAGTCCGGACCGACAACGCAGCCGGCGAGAGCAACGCTCACCAGCACCGCAGCGATCGCCCGTCCCGCAGAGGGGGCAGGGCGCATCCATGCCCCGGGCGCCGGCGCGGCCGGTCGCGGCTGGCCCCCGCGGCGCGCGGGCGACATCGCTCCCGTCTCCACCATCACTCCCCCGCTTGCAGCACGGCCGGTCCGCCGCGGCGGCGACGGCGGGCGTTCACCCGATGCCGGAGGCGGTCGAGGGAGAGGTAGACGACGGGGGTGGTGTAGAGGGTCAGGATCTGGCTCACGATCAGGCCGCCGACGATGGCGATGCCGAGGGGCTGACGCAGCTCCGCACCCTCGCCGCCGCCGATGATCAGCGGCGCCGCCCCGAGAAGGGCCGCCAGCGTTGTCATCATGATCGGGCGGAAGCGCAAGAGGCAGGCCTCGGTGATCGATTCCGAGGGAGAGAGCCCCCGGGTCCGCTCGGCGTCGAGGGCAAAGTCGACCATCATGATCGCGTTCTTCTTCACGATGCCGATGAGCAGGAAGACGGCGATCAGCGCGACGATCGAGAACTCGGTGCCGGTGACGAGGAGCGCCAGCACCGCGCCGATGCCGGCCGAGGGCAGGGTGGAGAGGATGGTCAGCGGGTGCACGAAGCTCTCGTAGAGGATGCCGAGCACCGCGTAGACCGCGAGGATCGCGGCGAGGATCAGCAGCGGCTGGCGCGAGGCACTGGCCTGGTAGTTCTTGGCCGCGCCGGAGAACGAGCCGTGGATGGTGGCGGGCAGCCGGAGCTCCGCCATGGCCCGGTCGATGGCGTTGGTCGCGTCCGAGAGGCTCTTGCCCGGCGCGAGGTTGAAGGAGATCGTGGTCGCCACGAACAGGCCCTGGTGGCTGACCTGCACGGGCGCGTTGCCGGTCTCGAAATGGGCGAAGGCCGAGAGCGGGATCATCGTCTCCTTGGCGGAGGAGACCGGCGCGCTCGACGAGGCGCCGCCCTTCGAGGCGGCGATGGCGTTGGCCGCGGCGTTGCGGGCGGAATCGGAGGCGATGGCCGCCGCCGTGTCGGTGGTGCCCGACGCAGCCGTCGTCGGACCGGTCGTGCTCGTGCTGCCGGAATTCGTGTTGGCGGTGCCGTCGGCCGCCACCGTGCCCGCGACCGCGTTGGTGGTGGCCGAGCCGCGCGCCTTGCCGCCCGAGGTCGAGACGAAGATGCGCTTGAGTGTCTCCGGCGTCTCCAGGTAGCGCGGGTCGATCTCCATCACGACGTGGTACTGGTTGAGCGGATTGTAGATCGTCGAGACCTGCCGCTGACCGAAGGCGTCGTAGAGGGTGTTGTCGATCTTGTCCGGGGTGATGCCGTAGCGGAAGGCGGTGGCCCGGTCGATGACGATGCGGCTTTCCAGGCCGCCCTCCTGCTGGTCGGAGGTGACGTCGGAGAAGGTCGGGTCCTTCTGGAGCGCGGCGAGAAGCTTCGGGGCCGCCGCGTAGAGTTCCTCCGCCGTGTCCCCCTGCAGGCTGTACTGGTACTGGGCGAAGCTCTGGCGCCCGCCCATCTGCAGGTCCTGGCGCGGGAAGACGTAGAGCCGCGCGCCCGCCACCCGTGCGAGCTTCGGGCGGAGGCGGTTCATCACCGTCGAGATCGGGTCGCGCTGGCTGCGCGGCTTCAGCCCGATGAAGGCGTTGGCCGAGTTGGTGCCGCGCCCGCCCGTGAAGGCGACGACGCTGTCGACGGCCGGATCGGCCTGCACGATCGCGGCGGCCTCGCGGAGCTTCTTCTCCATCGCCTGGAAGGAGATGCGCTGGTCGGCCTGGATGCCGCCCATCATCTGCCCGGTATCCTGCTCGGGGAAGAAGCCCTTTGGCACGATGACGTAGAGGTAGACGTTGAGCCCTACCGTCGCGAGCAGCGAGAGCAGCACCAGCCGCGGGTGGCGGAGGGCGACCGCGAGCGTGCGCTCGTAGGCGGCGAGCATCGCCTCGAAGCCCCCTTCGAGGGTGCGCAGGAGGATGTTCGGGCGCTTGCCCGTGCCAGTGGCGCCGCCATGCGCCTCGGGCCTGAGGAGGCGCGCGCACATCATCGGCGTGGTGGTCAGCGACAGCACCAGCGAGATCAGGATCGCCAGCGACAGGGTCAGCGAGAATTCGAGGAAGATTCGGCCGACGAGGCCGCCCATCAGCAGGATCGGCAGGAACACGGCGACGAGCGACAGGCTCATCGAGATCACGGTGAAGCCGACCTCACGGGCGCCGATCAACGCCGCCTCGACCCGGGGCTTGCCCATCTCGATGTGGCGCTGGATGTTCTCAAGCACCACGATGGCGTCGTCCACCACGAAGCCGGTGCCGATGATCAAGGCCATCAGCGAGAGGATGTTGAGCGAGAACCCGAGCAGGTACATCGCCGAGAAGGTGCCGATGATCGAGATCGGCACGGCGACCGCCGGGATCAGGGTGGCGCGGGCCGAGCGCAGGAAGGCGTAGACCACGAGGATCACCAAGGCGACGGCGACCAGCAGGGTCTCCTCGGTGGCGGCCAGCGTCGCGCGGATCGTGGCGCTGCGGTCGCCCGTGAGCTTGATCTCGATGCCGCCCGGCAAGGCGGCCGCGATCTGCGGCAGCGCCTCCTTCACGCCCTTGATGGTCTCGACGACGTTCGAGCCCGGCTGCTTGTAGACGAACAGGATCACGCCCTGCCGCCCGTTCACGAGGCCGAGATTGCGCCGGTCCTCGACGCCGTCGATGATCCGGCCCACATCGGTGAGCCGCACGCCGGCGCCGTTGCGGTAGGCCACGACGATATCGCGGTAATCGTCCGCCTTGCGGCCCTGGTCGTTGGCGTAGAGCTGATAGCGCCGTCCCCCGACCTCGACGTCCCCCTTGGGCGAGTTGGCGTTGGCGCTGGCCAGCGCCGCGCGGATGCCCTCCAGCCCGATGCCGTAGTTGAACAGCGCGGTCGGATCGAGCTCGACCCGCACCGCCGGCAGCGAGGAGCCGCCGATATCGACGTTGCCGACGCCCGGCAGCTGGGAGAGCTTCTGCTGCACCACCGTGGCGGCGGAATCGTAGAGCTGGCCCGGGGTCAGAGTGTCAGAGGTCATCCCGAGGATGATGATCGGCGACTCGGCCGGGTTGAACTTGCGGTAGGTCGGGTTGGTGCGCAGGGAGGCCGGCAGGTCGGCGCGCGCGGCATTGATCGCCGCCTGCACGTCGCGCGCCGCGCCGTCGATGTCGCGGTTGAGGCCGAACAGCAGGACGATGCGCACCGTGCCCGTGGAGCTCGTGGACGTCATCTCGTTGACGTCGGCGATGGCGCCGAGGCGCCGCTCCAGCGGTGCCGCCACCGTCGTCGCCATGGTGTCCGGACTCGCGCCCGCCATCTGGGCCTGGACCAGGATGACGGGGAAGTCGACCTGCGGGAGCGGCGCCACCGGGAGCTTCAGGAAGGCGAAGAGGCCGGCGAGCACGACGCCGATGGTGAGGAGCGTCGTCGCGACCGGGCGCCGGATGAACGGCTCGGAGATGTTCACGGCAGCGCCTCGCCGCCGGCGAGGTCGGGCCCGCGCCGGCCGGTGACGCGCCGCTCCAGGCGGTCGAAGGCGAGGTAGATCACCGGCGTGGTGAACAGGGTCAGAACCTGGCTGACGATCAGGCCGCCCGCGATGCAGATGCCGAGGGGCTGGCGCAGCTCCGAGCCGACGCCCTCGCCGAAGATCATCGGCAAAGCCGCGAAGAGGGCGGCGAGCGTGGTCATCAGGATCGGGCGGAAGCGGAGCAGGCAGGCCTGATAGATGGCCTCGCGCGGGTCCATCCCGTCCTCGCGCTCGGCCTGGAGCGCGAAGTCGATCATCATGATCGCGTTCTTCTTCACGATGCCGATGAGCAACACGATGCCGATGATTGCGATGATGTCGAGGGAGAGCCCGAACAGCATCAGGCCGAGCAGCGCTCCGATCCCCGCCGAGGGCAGGGTCGAGAGGATCGTGATCGGATGGATGAAGCTCTCGTAGAGCACGCCCAGCACGATGTAGACGGTGACGATCGCCGCCATCACCAGGAACAGCTCGTTGCCGAGCGCGGCCTGGAAGGCGAAGACCGAGCCCTGCGGCACCACCCGGAAGGAAGGGGGTAGGTCCACCGCCGCCTTGGCCTGATCGATCGCCTCGATCGCCTGCCCCAGCGCCGCGCCCGGCGCGAGGTTGAAGGATACGGTCGTCGCCGGGAACTGCCCGAGATGCGAGATCAGCAGCGGCGCCCGCCGTTCCGAGATGCGCGCCACCGCCGAGAGGGGCACCTGCCCGTTCGTGGCGGTGGAGGAGGGCAGGTAGATCGTCTCCAGGCTCTCCAGCGTCCGGTGCATGTCCGGATCGGCCTCGAGGATCACCCGGTACTGGTTCGACTGGGTGAAGATCGTCGAGATGATGCGCTGGCCGAAGGCGTCGTAGAGTGCGTTGTCGATGGTCGCCGGCGTGATGCCGTAGCGGCCGGCGGTCGGCCGGTCGATGGTGATATAGGCGGCGAGCCCCTGCGCCTGATGATCGCTCGCCACGTCGGCGACGACGGGCGAGCGGGCGAGCGCCTCGGCGAAGCGTGGCACCCAGGTGTCGAAGGCCTCGAGATCCGGGCTCTCGAGGATGACCTGGTACTGGGTCGCCGAGACGGCGGTGTCGATGGTGAGGTCCTGCACCGGCTGCAGGAAGAGCCGGATGCCGGCCTCGTTCGCCGTCGCCCGGTTGATGCGGCGGATGATGTCGGAGGCGGTCGCGGTACGGGTCTCGCGCGGCTTCAGGTTGATCAGGAAACGGCCGGAATTGAGCGTGACGTTGGAGCCGTCCACCCCGATGAAGGAGGTGAGGCTCGCGACATCCGGATCCTTCAGGATCGTCGCGGCGAGGCGCTGCTGGCGCTCGGCCATGGCGCCGTAGGAGACGGTCTGGTCGGCCTGCGTCACGCCCTGGATCACGCCTGTGTCCTGGACGGGGAAGAAGCCCTTCGGGATCGCCATGAACAGGTAGGCCGTCAGCGCCACCGTGCCCAGCGTCACCAGGAGCGTCAGGCCCTGGTGGTCGAGCACCACGCGCAGCGCCCGGCCATAGGCCGCGATCGTGCCCTCCGTGGCCCGCCGGCCGAGGCGGGACAGGGCGCCCTCGCGCTTGTGCGTCCGGTGCTCCGGCTCGTGCCGCAGGAGCCGCGCGCACAGCATCGGCACGAGGGTCAGCGAGACCACGGCCGAGATCACGATGGTGGCAGCCAGCGTGATCGCGAATTCGTGGAACAGGCGCCCGACCACGTCGCCCATGAACAGGAGCGGGATCAGCACCGCGATCAGCGAGACGGTGAGCGAGATGATGGTGAAGCCGATCTCGCGCGAGCCCTTCAGCGCGGCTTCGAGGGGCGCGTCGCCCTCCTCGACGTGGCGCGCGATGTTCTCGATCACCACGATGGCGTCGTCCACGACGAAGCCGGTGGCGATGGTGAGCGCCATCAGCGAGAGGTTGTCGAGGGAGAAGCCGTAGAGATCCATCACCGGCAGCGCGCCGACGAGGGAGAGCGGCACCGACAGGCTCGGGATCAGCGTTGCCGAGAGGGAGCGCAGGAACAGGAAGATCACCATCACCACGAGGGCGATGGCGAGGCCGAGCTCGAACTGCACGTCGTGCACCGAGGCGCGGATCGTGGTGGTGCGGTCGGTCAGCAGCCCAATCCCGATCGCCGCCGGCATCGAGCTCTGGAGCTGAGGCAGCAGCTCCTTGATCTTGTCGACGGTGGCGATGACGTTGGCGCCCGGCTGGCGCTGGATGTTCAGGATGACGGCGGGCGTCTCGTCGGCCCAGGCCCCGAGCTTGGTGTTCTCGGGCCCGTTCACCACGTCGGCCACGTCCGAGAGCCGCACGGGCGAGCCGTTCCGGTAGGCGATGATCGCGTCCTTGTAGGCGGCGGGGTCGCGGATCTGGTCGTTGGCGTTGATGACGTAGGACTGCTTCGGGCCGTCGATGTTGCCCTTGGGCGTGTTGACGTTGAGGTTGGTGATCGTCGTGCGCAGGTCGTCGATGTTGAGCCCGTAGGCCGCGAGCGCCCGGGCATTGAACCGGATGCGCACGGCCGGGCGCTGGCCGCCCGAGATGCTCACCAGGCCGACGCCCGCCACCTGGCTGATCTTCTGCGCGAGCCGCGTCTCGGCGAGGTCCCGCACCTGGGTCAGCGGCAGGGTCTTCGAGGTCAGCGCGAGGGTCAGGACCGGCGCGTCGGCCGGGTTCACCTTGGCATAGATCGGCGGCGCCGGGAGGTCCGACGGCAGCAGGTTGCCGGCGGCGTTGATCGCCGCCTGGACCTGCTGCTCGGCGATGTCCAGGGAGAGGTCCAGGCTGAACTGCAGCGTGATGACCGAGGCGCCCGCCGAGCTCTGCGAGGTCATCTGGTTGAGGTTGGCGAGCTGGCCGAACTGCCGCTCCAGAGGCGCCGTCACCGCCGAGGTCATCACCTCGGGGCTCGCGCCCGGATAGAAGGTCTGCACCTGGATCGTCGGATAATCGACGGAGGGCAGGGCCGAGACCGGCAGGTTCAGGTACGACACCCCGCCCACGATCAGGATCGCCAGCATCAGCAGCGTGGTGGCGACCGGGCGCAGGATGAAGAGGCGGGACGGGTTCACCAACCGCCTCCGGTCGTCAGGTCAGCAGACCCTCTCCCCCCCTGCGGGGGGAGGGCCGCGTCTCCCCCCCGGGGGGGGGGGGGGGACCCCGGTGTCACCCCTCCCCTCGGCACTGCCGCCGGGGGGCGGCGCCCCGGGGGGGCCCCGCGGCGCCCTCCGGCGGCGCCGGGGCCGGGGGCGCGGCGGCCCGGGGCCCGGGGCCGCCCGGATGCACCTGGCTCTGCGCGCCGGCGCCGCTCGTCACCCGTACGGGCGCGCCGTCCCGCAGACGGTCGGTCCCGTCGGTGACGACCCGGTCTCCCGCTTTGAGCCCGTCGAGCACCACGGTGCGGGTGCCGTCGGTCTCGCCCGTCTTGATCGGACGGACGCTGACCTTCTCGTCCCCGTCCATCAGATAGACGTAGGTGCCCGGCGTGCCCTGGAGGATCGCGGCGGTCGGCACCAGGGGCGCGTTCGTCACCGTGTCGACGGTGAGCTTGGCGTTGACGAACTGGTTCGGGAACAAGGCCTCGTCGTCGTTCTGGAACAGGGCACGCAGCTTCACCGTGCCGGTGGTCACGTCGATCTGGTTGTCCACCGTGTCGAGGGTGCCGGTGGCGATCTCGTGGGCATCGCCGCGGTCGTAGGCGCGCACCGTGAGCTTGGCGCCAGCGCGCACCCGCTGCATCACCCGCGCCACGTCGTCCTCGGGCAGCGTGAACACCACCGAGATCGGGTGGAGCTGCGTGACCACCACGATCGCGGTGCTACCGGCGGTGATGTAGTTGCCCTGATCGACCTGACGCAGGCCCACGCGCCCGTCCACCGGCGAGACGATGCGGGTATAGGCGATGTTGAGCCTCTGCTGGTCCACGAGGGCCTGATCGGCGGCGACGGTGCCCTCGTTCTGCTTCACCAGGGCGCCCTGCGTGTCGACGTTCTGCTTCGAGATCGAATCCTGCTGCGACAGGCGCCGGAAGCGCTCGAGGTCGAGCTTGGAATTCTGCAGCAGCGCCTGATCGCGGGCGAGCTGGCCCTGGTACTGCGCGAGCAGGGCCTCGTAGGGGCGGGAATCGATCTGGGCGAGGTAGTCGCCGCGCTTCACGGTCTGGCCTTCGCGGAAGCCGATCTCGGTCAGGTAGCCGCTGATCTGGGAGCGCATGGTCACGGTGGCGAGCGGCGTCACCGTGCCGAGCCCCTGCAGCACCACGGGAATGGTGCCGGTCTCCACCGCGGCGACGCCGACCGCCTGCGGCATGTCGTGACCGCCGAAGCCGCCGCGCCGGCCGCCCTTGCCGTGGACGGCGGCGGCCTCGCCCTCGGGCTTCTGGCGCGCGTCGTACCAGCGGTGCGCGAGCGCGCCGACGCCGAGCAGCGCGACGAGCAGCAGCATCCAGCGCAGCGGCCTGGCGCGGCGCCGTGTCGGCCCGGGCTCCAGATCCGGCTGGTAGGCCCGAGCAGTGTCCGTGCGGATCGGTGAACTCTCGTTCATGCCTGATCAGAACATCTTTCCCAGCGGCGCGCGCCGGCCGAAGCCTCGGAATCTCGGTCGAACGCCCACCTTCGTCATCGGGACGGCATCCGCGGCGAAAGCGCCCGTCGCGCCGCGAAGACCCTGCCGGCCCAATGCGGTCTCACTACGGCGCCGACGTTTCGCGCATGTTGCCGGCGGCGGCCTGCCCATCCGCGCCGTAGTAACGCACCACCTCGCGGAAGGACGCGTCGGCCGGCGTCACCGGCAGGGCCAGACGCAGGGTGACCCCGAGGGCGCCGAGGGCGAGAGCGAGGACAAGGCAGGTTCGCATCGGCAGACTCCGGGACGCGGCTGGAATCGTAGCGCGGATGCGTCGCGCCGTGCACGCGAAAAGGGCCGCCAACAGGTTGGCGGCCCTATCCGTCCACGACCGGAACGACGCCTTCGGAGATGCCGGACGAGGGGGCGAAGTCCTGCACCGCGCGGCGTCGTCCCGGCCGTGTGCTCAGAGAGGTACCTCACGACTGATGAAAGTCAACAATCGTCAGCCCGGATCGGCTGAGCAGGGGTTGGGGGCGTGCGCTGGCGCACGCTGCGGTTGCTTTTCCTCGTTGTCGTCCAACCCCGCGCCGGACGGTTCCGCACGCCGGATCCGCCTGTTATCAGGGCGGCCATGTGCCTGGCCCTTCCAGCCCGCCCAGCCGCCGTCGAATCGGTCTGCGGGCCATGAATCCCGTCTTCGCCGATCTGCCCACAACGGTGTTCGAGCGGATGTCGGCGCTCGCCCGGGTGCATGATGCGGTCAATCTCGGCCAGGGCTTCCCCGACGATCCCGGCCCCGCCGACATCCGCGCGGTCGGCGCGCAGGCCCTGATCGCGGGCAACAACCAGTACCCCCCGATGATGGGGCTGCCGGAGCTGCGGGCCGCGATCGCCGTACACTACGGCCGGCACCAGGGGCTCGCCCTCGACGCCGAGCGCGAGGTGATGGTGACCTCGGGCGCCACCGAGGCGCTTGCCGGCGCCCTGATGGCGCTGATCGAGCCCGGCGACGAGGTGGTGCTGTTCGCGCCCATGTACGACGCCTACCTGCCGCTGGTCCGGCGTGCGGGCGGCGTGCCGCGGATCGTCCCCTTGCAGCCGCCGGCTTTCCGCCTGGAGGAAGCCGCGCTCGCGGAGGCCTTCTCGCCGCGCACTCGCGTGGTGCTGCTCAACAACCCGCTCAATCCGAGCGCCACCCTGTTCGGCGCGGACGACCTCGCCCGGCTCGCCGCCGTCTGCCGCCGCTTCGATGTGATCGCCGTCTGCGACGAGGTCTGGGAGCACGTGGTCTTCGACGGCGCGCGGCACCTGCCCCTGATGGCGCTGCCCGGCATGCGCGAGCGCACGGTGAAGATCGGCTCGGCCGGCAAGATCTTCTCGCTCACCGGCTGGAAGGTCGGCTTCGTGATGGCCGATGCCGGCCTGATGCGGGTGCTCGCCAAGGCGCACCAGTTCCTCACCTTCACCACGCCGCCGAACCTGCAGGCGGCGGTCGCCTACGGTCTCGCCAAGGATGAGGCCTATTTCACGGGGATGCGCGCCGGCTATGCCCGCGCCCGCGACCGGCTGGCGGAGGGGCTGAGCGGACTCGGCTACCGCGTGCTGCCGGCGCAGGCGACATGGTTCCTCAATATCGACATCACGCCGTTCGGGGGCGACGACGTCGCCTTCTGCGAGGCGCTCGTCAGCCGCCACCGGGTTGCGGCGATCCCCGTGAGCGCCTTCTACCCGGGGGGCGCGGTGCGCCACCTCGCGCGCCTCTGCTTCGCCAAGGCCGACGCCACGATCGACAGGGCTCTCGAGCGGATGGCCGATGCCCGGCGGAGCGCGGTGTGAGCGGCCGGCTTGCGGGGCGCGCACGCCGGGGCCACATCGCAGGGCATGAGTTCGACCCGGATCCCCGCGATGGATGTCTCCCAGGCCGCCTTCCACCGGGGCGCCGCCCCCGATCCGCGCGCCGGCACGCGCGCCCGGCCGCATCCGCCGGCCGATACGAGCCCCGAGGCCAGCCTCGCCAGGCTGGAGACCCTGGCCCACATCCTCGACACGGCCTTCCTGATTCCCGGCATCAACCGCCGGGTCGGCCTGGAGGCGGTGATCGGCCTCGTCCCGGTGGTCGGCGACATCGCCGGCGCCGTCATCTCGTCCTACATCGTGTACGAGGCCAAACGCCTGGGCGCCCCGCGCTGGCTGATCGCCCGCATGGCGCTGAACGTCGCCTTCGACGGCGCGGTCGGCATCGTGCCGCTGGCGGGCGACCTGTTCGATGCGGCCTTCAAGGCCAACCGCCGCAACGTGCGCCTGCTGCGCCGCTGGATGGAGCGCAGCGGGACGGTGCGGCCGAGCGAGATCGAGGGCACGGCCGTCCGGCTCGACGGCTGAGGTCGTTTCTGGAGGGGCGGAGCCGTTGAACGAACACACCCGCCCCGATCCCGCCCGCCCGCCGGAGGCCGAGGCGATCGGCTTGCCCATGCCCGGGGCTCAACCGGTCGTGCCACGCCCCGAGGGTGACGAGCCCTCAAGCCCGCCGCCGGCCGCTCCGGCCCGGCGCGGCTTTCTGTCGCCGCTCAACCGACGCCGCCTGCAGAACTTCCGCGGCAACCGGCTCGGCTACTGGTCCTTCCTGATCTTCATGGGGCTGTTCGTCGTCAGCCTCTTCGCGGAGGTGATCGCCAACGACCGTCCGATCCTCGTCTCCTACAAGGGCGAGTGGCTGGTGCCGGTCCTGGTGGATTATCCCGAGGAGAAGTTCGGCGGATTCCTGGCGCAGACGGATTACCGCTCGCCCGAGATCGCCAAGGAGATCAGCGAGAACGGCTGGGCCCTCTGGCCGCCGATCCCGTTCTCCTACAACACGATCAACAACGACCTGCCGACCCCATCCCCGTCCCCGCCCACTTGGATGCTCTCCGACGCGCAGTGCAAGGTCGCGGCCGAGGCGGTCGGAGGCACCGGCTGCCGGGATATCCCCTGGCACTGGCTCGGCACCGACAACACCACCCGGGACGTTCTGGCCCGGGTGATCTACGGCTTCCGCATCTCGGTCCTGTTCGGGCTGATCCTCGCCGCAGTCTCGTCGGTCGTCGGCGTGATCGCTGGGGCCGTGCAGGGCTATTTCGGCGGCTGGGTGGATCTGAGCTTCCAGCGCTTCATCGAGGTCTGGGGCGGGATCCCGACCCTCTACCTGATCATCATCATCTCGGCCTTCATCGCCCCGGGCTTCTTCGTGCTGCTCGGAATCATGCTGCTCTTCTCCTGGGTGGCGCTCGTTAGCGTCGTCCGGGCCGAATTCCTGCGCGCGCGCAATTTCGAGTACGTGCGCGCCGCCCGCGCCCTCGGGCTGTCGAACCTGCGCATCATGACCGTGCATCTCCTGCCGAACGCCATGGTCGCCACGCTGACCTTCCTGCCCTTCATCCTGAACGGCTCGATCACCACGCTGACCTCGCTGGACTTCCTCGGATTCGGCCTGCCTCCCGGCTCACCCTCGCTCGGCGAGCTGCTGGCTCAGGGCAAGGACAATCTCAACGCCCTCTGGCTCGGGCTCACCGCCTTCTTCGTCATCGCGGCGATGCTGAGCCTGCTCGTCTTCGCGGGCGAGGCGGTGCGCGACGCGTTCGATCCGCGGAAAACGTTTTCCTGAACATCACGTCCTGTCGTGGGCCCGCGCCGCCGGATCGACAGCAATCGACCGGGGCGCAGACGCATTCCCGCCGCGCTTCGGCGTGTTTCGCCGGCCCCGTCGCCGGCTGCCGCGTCATCTGGCCGACAAGTCTGAATGTTGCCAGCACGTTAAGCGATCCGTGCCCAGGAATGAGCCCGGGCGAGGCTGCGGCGCAGCATTCGCACCCCGGATAAAGCTGGATCCGCAGCGACGCCGATAAACCGAGCTCAGGGCGAGAGAGCTCGCTGAACCTGATCCAGAGGGATAAGGGGTCTAATCACAGAGAAATGACATTTCATCCTTGCTTTCTTTGACCATTATCATACCTCGCTGCGAGGGGGACCCTGGGCCGTCGGCAAGGTACGAGGATCGCAAGTATGTCTGATACCGTCACACAATCGCAGCCGAACTACATCGAACGAACGGTCGATGTCGTCGCGGCCTACGTCTCGAACAACTCGATCCCGACCGCTGAGCTGCCGGCGCTGATCGCCAGCATCCACGAGGCGCTGAACACGATCGCTGCCGGCCCGGCCCAGCAACCCGCCGAGAGCGTCGAGAAGCCGACTTCTGCGCAGATCCGCAAGTCGATCCGGCCCGATGGACTGATCAGCTTCATCGACGGCAAGTCCTACAAGACGCTCAAGCGGCACCTGACCAAGCACGGCCTCGATCCGCAGGGGTATCGCGAGCGCTACGGCCTGCCGCCGGACTACCCGACCACTTCGGCGAACTATTCGGCGCAGCGCTCGGCTCTGGCCAAGAGCCTCGGTCTGGGCCAGCCGGGCCGCTCGACCGTCGCCGAGAAGGCGGAGGAACCCGCGCCGGCTCCCGAGCCCGAGGCGCCGGCCCGCAGCACCCGTCGCAAGGGCGGCTCCCGCCGCAAGTCCGTCGAGACCGCCTGAGCGGTTCGGCTCGGAGCGCTTCCCACCGGTCCGGGGGAGCGCCTCACAGCGCGGCGCGGCGGCCGAGCAGCCAGCCGCGGGCGCGTGCCAGAAGCGCTGGGCGCGCCTCGGCCGCTTCCGCGGCATCGACCAGCGGCGAGGTCGCGAGCGCGTCGAGATAGGCCTGCTCCGCCTCGCGGCAGGCCCGAAGCGCCGCGTCGGCGGCGAGCATCCGGCTGGTCAGCCGCGACTGGATCCCGAAATTGCTGTTCAAGCAGCCCTGCCAGGTGGCGTGCCGCGCACCGGCTTCGCTGGCCTGAACCGGGCCGCCCAGCGCGAAGGCCAGGGCGAGAGATCCGGCGATGGCTGAAGATCGGATCATGGTGAAGGCGCCGCTAGCGAACGCGGCAGCCTCGCGCGATCGGTGTTAAGATCGCGCTAACTGTCTCACGCCGGGGTCCGTCCCGGACCGGGACGGGTGCGAGCGCCGTCCCTGCGCGCGCTGCAATCGGGAAGGGCTTCAAGTCTTTGGTGTGCCGCGCGCGCTCTCGCCGATCCGGTCTCCACGTCGGCGGAGAGCGCTCTGGCCGACGCCGTCAGCGGTTGGCGGTCATGGCGGGGGAGGTGACGCCGCCGAGCGAGACCCAGGCCACCGCGTCCTGGCTCTCGCGCTTGACGAAGACGTAGCCGGTGCGGTGCCAGGGCAGGATCTGGCTGGTCTTGTTGTCGAGCACGAGGTCGCCGCGGTCGGTGATCAGCGTCAGCACCGCGTGGCCCTCGCCCTTCTCGTCGATCACCACCGTCATGCGCATCGCCCGCTTCGGCAGGCCGGCCGCGGCCAGAAGGTGGCGCTTCAGGAGCTGGTAGTCCTCGCAATCGCCGATGCCGTCCTCGGCGAGGTCCCAGCGGTCGGGCACGCCCAGATGATCCATGTCGGTCATCGCGCGCACGCTCTTGTTGACCCGCTTGTTCACCGCCACGATCTGCGCCCAGCTCGCCGCGGTCAGCGTGATGCGCGCCGGCTCGGCGCTGCTGACCGCGCATTCGGCCGCGTAGGACTGGCAGAAGGTCACCCAGGCCGCAATCGGCTTCGCCGCGCCGAGGGGCTCCGCGAAGCTCGGGCTGGCCGGCAAGGAGGCCAGCGTCTGGGCGGTGGCGGGAGCGGCCATACCGAGAGCGAGAAGAACACTGGCGGCGAGGCCCCGCAGGGTTCCCGTGCGGGCCGTCACACCATCCCGCCGCTTCGAAATCGGGAATTGCATGGCCTTCGACCCAACCCGTTAAGCTCTCGTTAACGAAAGCTCTCACGCCCGGGCCTGCCCGGCAATCGGCAGCTTAACAAAAGGTTAATCGTGTGGGCAACGTGGGAAACTCGACGTCCCGCTGGCCCGCGTCCTGGCATGCACAGCGAAGATCGCGCGGCGGCACCGGGCGGGATGCCGCAGGTCCGCAGGATGGCGCGTGTCCGGGCTCAGCGGGGCCGGCATGCGCGTCGGCGGGCCGACGCGCGCTGCGGCTCGGCAAGCCGCGCGGGTCCGGCGGGGAATGGGCGGGCGGACCGTGGAAAGCCGGTCCTCCCGGCCTCATCCGATATCCGGTCGATCCTTCGGGATGGCGGATGTCGACGTCGCTCGAGCGCCGCACGGGTTTGCCGATCCGGTTGCCGCTTGGGATCGAGCGGAAACCGGATCAGCCCACGCGGGCGTTGTGGATCTGCTCGAAATCGAGGGGCGCCGTATCGATCACGATCTGCGTCCGGCTGATGACCTCCAGCTTGCGCAGGATCTCGGACACATGCGCCTTCACCGTGGAGTCGCCCACCTGCAGCTCGTGGGCGATCTGCTTGTTGAGCTTGCCCTGCCGGATCATCATCAGCACCCGCAATTGCTGCGGGGTGAGCCGGGCGACGCGCTCGGCGAGCGGGGTCTTGCGCGCGCGCTGCGGGGGCGCCTCCAGGCCCTGCGGGATGACAAGTGCCCCGCTGAGCACGTCGGCGATGGCCCGGGTCAGGGTCGCCTTGTCCACGGCCTTGGGCACAAAGCCCGCCGCTCCGTGCTGGAGCGCCTCGTGCATGATGCGCGGATCCTCGTGGCCGGAGACGACGAGGATCGGCACGCGGGGGAAGCGGGTCCGCACGGTGACGAGCCCGTCGAAGCCGGTCACGCCCTGCATCGAGAGGTCGAGCAGGGTGAGGTCGATGCCGCGATTCTCGGACAGGATCTCGCAGGCGCGCGCGATCCCGTCGGCCTCGTGCAGCACCGCATCCGGATGGGCGAGCCGGATCGCGCTCGCGAGCGCGTCCCGGAACAGGGGATGGTCGTCGACGATCAGCAGCTGCATGGGCGCGCTCCCCCCGCGCTCGTTCGGAGCCCGCCCCGTTCGGGGTCGGCGCGGGCATTGTCCATGAAGCGCCGCGCGCAAACAATGGCCGCGGCCTCGGCCATTGGTCCGAGATGCGAGGCCGGTCGAAGGCCCAGCGGCGGCCAAGCTCCGGATTTGACTTGTGAAAACCGGTGCCGTTGCGTGTTTCGGTTGTGCCCGACATAATCTTCGCCCGGTGAGAGCGGGCATCAAGCTCGCCGCACGGGCCATGGGGTGGAAATTGGCGCAAGGAACGCGGATGCGCGCGCATCTGTGCGGCATCAAGACGGCCTGGACCGAAGCTGTGTCGCCCGAGGCGGCCGCGGCCGAGATCGCCCGTGCCGTGGGCGTGGGCATGGCGCAGCTCGTCGTCTTCTTCTCGCCCGATTACGACCCCGAGACGCTGTTGCGGGCGCTGGAAGCGCAGGTGCCTGGCACCGCGATCGCGGGCTGCACCACCTCCGGCACGATCTGCCCCGAGGGCGGCATCGATCGCGGCCTCGTGGCGATCGCCTTCCCCCGCAGCGGCTTCCGCATCGTCTCGACGCTGCTCGACGCGATCGACAATCTCGATGTCGAGCGCACGGCCTCGGCGGTGCGGGCGCTGCGCCGGACCCTCGATCCCGAATACGACCGCGCCGGCGATCCCGCCCGGCGGCCCGAGCGCTGCTTCGCCCTCTCCCTGATCGACGGGCTCGCCAATGCCGAGGAGACCGTGGTCTCGGCCATCGCCTGGGCCCTCGACGGGATCCCGCTGGTCGGCGGCTCGGCGGGCGACGATCTCACCTTCCGCGACGCGGTGGTGCTGCATGGCGGCCGGATCCACCGCCGCGCCGCGGTGCTCATGCTGGTGGAGACCGACTACCCGGTCCAGATCTTCAAGAGCGACAATTTCGAGCCGACCCGGACCAAGTTCGTGGTCACCGCCTCCGACGGCGAGCGCCGCATCGTGCACGAGCTGAACGCCGAGCCGGCCGCGCGCGAATACGCGATGGCCGTCGGGCTCGATCCGGAGAGGCTCTCACCGATGAGCTTCGCCGCCTATCCCCTCGCGGTGAAGGTCGGCGGCGAGTATTTCTGCCGCTCGATCCGGCACCTCAACCCGGACGGGTCCTTGAGCTTCTTCTGCGCCATCGACGAGGGCGTGGTGCTGACGCTGGCCGAGCCGCGCGACATCGTCGCCACCACCCGCGCGGAGCTGTCCCGCCTCGACGACCTCATCGGCGGCATCGACCTGATCATCGGCTTCGAGTGCGTGCTGCGCCGCCTCGACGCGGAGGGACGGCAGGTGCGGCAGAGCATCGCCGACCTGTACCGGCGCTACAGCGTCGTCGGTTTCGAGACCTACGGCGAGCAGTACCGCGCGATGCACCTGAACCAGACCTTCACCGGCATCGCCATCGGCAAGCTGCCGCAATGAACCTGCGCACGATCCCGCCCGGACCGGCATCCGAGACCGAGGCTGAGCTGCGGCGGCGCATCGAGAAGCTGGAGCGCATCAACGCCGCGCTGATGGCCCATGTCGAGCGCTCCACCGACCAGCAGGGGGGCGCCTACGCCCTGTTCCAGACGGCCATCACCCTCGAGGGCCGCGTCCGCAGCCGCACCGAGGAGCTGACCGGGCTGATGCATCGGCTCGAGCGCTCCAACGCGGCGCTGGTCTCGGCCAAGGAGGAGGCGGAGAACGCCAACCGGTCGAAGACCCGCTTCCTGGCGGCGGCGAGCCACGACCTGCTCCAGCCCCTCAACGCGGCGCGCCTGTCCCTCTCGGCGCTCGCCGATCTGCCGCTCTGCTCCGACGCCACCGTGGTCGCCGGTCAGGTCGAGCGCGGCCTGCAGACCATCGAGGATCTGATCAAGACGCTGCTCGACATCTCGAAGCTCGATGCGGGCATCGTGCGGCCGCAGCTGCGTCCCCTGTCCCTGCCCGACCTCCTCGCCGGGCTCGCCGCGAGCTTCAAGCCCTTCACCGAGCGCAAGGGCCTGCGCCTCGTGGTGCGCTGCCCCGACCTGACGGTGGAGAGCGACGGCATCCTGCTCCAGCGCATCCTGCAGAACCTCGTCTCGAACGCGGTGCGCTACACGGCCTTCGGCGGTGTGATGATCCTGGCCCGCACCCGCGGCGACCAGGTCCGGATCGACGTGGTCGATACGGGCTGCGGCATCGCGGCGGAGGAGCGCGAGCTCGTCTTCGACGAGTTCTACCGCGGCGGCACGCGCCGGGCCGCCCAAGGGGGCGAGGTCAGCGAGCCGGGCCTCGGGCTCGGGCTCTCGATCGTCCGCCGCATGGCTGCGGCGCTGGGGCATCCGCTCGCGCTCGCCTCGCGGCCGGGCCACGGCACCCGCGTTTCCCTGACCCTGCCGCCGAGCGCGGCGCCGCCCGAGCCCGAGATCCGGCCCGCCCCGGTGGCGACCCGGCTCTCCGGGGCCCGGATCCTGATCGTGGAGAACGACGCCTCCACGGCGGATGCCCTCAAGCGCCTGCTGCAGAACTGGGACGCCCGGGTCGCCGCCTTCCGCGATCTCGCCGGCGTGCGCGCGGCGATCGAGGGCGGCGCGACCGCTCCCGACATCCTGATCCTCGACTACCATCTCGACGACGGGGCCTGCGGCCTGGAGGTGGCGCACTATCTGCGGGCGCTGCGCGCGGCGCCGTTGCCCGTCATCCTCACCACCGCCGACTACAGCCCCGAGATCGAGGCGGAGGCGGAGGCCTGCGGCGTCGAATTGGTGCGCAAGCCGATCAAGCCGGCACAGCTGCGCTCGCTCCTCACCTACATGCTGGCGTGAGCGGCCCTTGAGCCGCGCCCGAGGACGTCGCGATACCCTCGAGGATGGCCGCGTTCCCCCTCGCCGAACCGGCTCCCCTTCGGCGGAGACGGCTCTAGCGCCGGCCGCCGCCGAAGCCGCCGCCCGGGGCGCCTCCGCCGCCGAAGCCGCCCGCCCCGCCGAAGCCGCCCGGTCCGCCGCCGGCGCCCGGCATGTTGAGGCCGCCCGGTGCGCCGTAGCCCCGTCCCGGCCCGCCGAATCCTCCGGGCCCCCCGGAATCGGGGACGCCGAGCATCCCCGAGCCCGGCCGCGTATCGATGCCGCGCGGTGCCTCGAAGCCGCCGCGCGGAGCCGGCCCCGGGCCGGGCCCGCGCACCGGCCCATGTCCGGGTTCCGGTCCCTGTCCCGGCAGGCCGCGCAGATCGAGCTTGTCACGCTCGAAGCGCGGCTGGTTCTGGAGACCGTCCCGGGGCGCCTGGAAGCGATCGGACAAGGGTTCCGTCGGGGCGAGCCGGTTCTCGATGCGCAGGCGCTCCAGCGTCAGGCGCCCGTCGCCCGCCACCTCCGTGGTGAGCACCGCCCGCACGGCGCCGGAGCGTGGCATGGCCACAGCCGAGCCCCCCGCCACGTCGAGCCCGGAGCCGAGGGCGATGCCGCCCTTGCGGCGGCCGATATAGGCCTCGATCGAGGCGGTGCGGATCCCCGGCGGCAGCCCGGCCTCGGCCGCATCCGTCACCGTGAGGGTGTCGCCCGCCGCCCGGCCGCTCACGGCGGCGCGGCGCCCGGCCACCAGGGCTTGCCCGCCGGCGAGCCGTAAGCCCCCGATCATCGGCGTCCCGTCCTTCGCCCTGTGGACCGGTCCGGCGACCCGGTCGGGGCCGCCGGCACGTGGCTCGATCAGGCTCGCGACCACGATTCCGTCCGGACGGCGCAGGCCGCTGACCGCCACGCGCTGGCCGACGCTCCAGGGGCCGCCCGCTAGACCTGCCACCGCGACGCGCTGGCCGAGCACGGTGAGCCGGTCCCGGCCGACCGCCTGGATCACGCCGACCACCTCGCTCGTCACGTCGATGCGCCGGGTCGCGAGGCCGCTCTCCTCGGGGCGCGCCACGACGCGGACCACCTGACCGATCCGCAGGTCGGAGGCCTTGGCCGGCGCCCCGTCGATGCGCACTGCCACGTCCTCGGGATAGCTGATGCGCAGGTCGTTCACGACGATCGAGCCGAAGCGGCGGATCGTGCCGATCACGCCCGTGCCGCCGATGCCGCGGTCACCCTCGCCGGGGGGCTCGGTCGGGCGGGCGCCGGTGCCGCCGATGCCCTGGTCGCGGATCGGCGCCTCCTGTGCAGGCGTGGGCCGCGGCAGCAGCGATCCGCCGAGGCCCGCGAGAAGGCGCAGGGCGAGGCGGCGATTCAGGGAGCGCGGGGGCACGGCCGGCTCTCAGCGGGCGGCCGGGGCCTGGGGCGAGGCGGGGGCCGCCTCGGCGTAGACGTAGATCCCGAAATTCCAGCGATGCTCGCCGCCGGGATCGCCCTGGCAGGCGGCATGGGCCTCGCGGTTGGCCTGGTGGAGGGCCTCCATCGCGATCTCGCGGGCGCGCGCCTCCAGGCGCTTGGCCAGGTCCTCGGAGAGCCCGTCGTAATGGACCGCCCGCTCCAGGAAGCGCGGCGCCTCGCCGACGATGTTGGCGACGCTCGCGGCGATGTGGTCGTGCAGGTTGCGGCCGAAATAGTAGAGCTGCGGCTCGCCGCCGCCCTTCGGCACGTAGGCGCCCTCCGCCAGTACGATCCGGTCCTCCGCGTCGAGGGTGGCGAGCCCCCGGTCGAGCCACTCGTCGAGCACGGCGCGCGGGCGCAGGTCGCGGGTGACGCCGGAGACGAGGGCCTCGAAGGAGGGGGTCTCGCCGGGGGCCGCGCGCGGCAGCGGCAGGGGCCGGCCCTGGCCGTCGGTGAAGCGCGGGTCGGCGAGCCAGCGCGCGATGATCCGGCTGGTGCGCGAGACGACGGCGGGCACCGCGCTCACCGGCGCGCCCGCACCGCGCAGGCGCCGCACCTCCTTGCGGTGGATCCCTGTGAGCAGCGAGACGCGGCTGTCGGTCTGCTCCTTCCCGGGGAGCGCGAAGTCGTACTCGGCGACGTTCACGTAGAGTTCGCGCAGCAGGTTCGTGAGCGCCGGGAAGGTGATGCCGCGCGCCACGAACAGGCGCACCAGCGGGCGCAGCAGGCGCGCCACGGGCGCATGCAGGGCGGCATCCTCCGAGGTTGCGTTTCCATCCGACATGGCGCGGACCATAGCGAAGGCCTCGTGGGACACAATCCCACGACGTGCGGTGTCGCACCAGGATGCACCGAAACTCCGTTGACGTGGGATTTTTGCACACGTACATCGATTGCGTGGTCAAATTTCCCACGAACTCGCGGAGAGGCGAACGATGGCAGACCGGAGACAGCTTCACCCTGCACCGGCCCTGCCGCCTCTCCGCTCGACCCGCATCGCGGCCGCCCACGGCGTTGCCGCGACGCTCGCTCCCGACACCGCGCGCCTGACCCGGCTTGCCGTCAGTCTCGTCGCGCTTGCTCTGCCCGCTCTCGGACTCGCCTGCGCGGATATGGTCCCCCGCGCCGGCGCGCCGGGAGCGCAGCAGGCCGCCGCCCCGCTCACCCCCTCGCGCGGGGCGGCGGCAGCCGCCGGCCTCCTCCGGTCCTCCATCCCGGTCCGGGAGGCCTCCCTGAGCCTTGGCAGCGAGGCTCGCCCATGATGGCGGTCCAGCTCGATGCCATGGCCGACCGCCCGAACCAGAGCGAAGGCTGCGGCGGTGCCCGCGTCCTCGACCTCGCGATCTGCCTGATCCTGGCCGTCACGGTCGTCGGCCTGCTGCTCCTGGCCCTCTGACGCGCGTCCAGAGGCCCGCGCCCGCATCCCGCGGCGCCCGCGCCCATCCCAACCGGAACATCCCCATGTCGAGATCCATCCCGGCCGCCCTCGGCGGCCTCGTGACGGGCTTTGCCCTGACGCTCGCCGGCGCCCAGGCCGCCGACCTTCCGCGCCGGGCGGCGGCGCCGCCGCCCCTGCCGAGCCTCCCGGTCTTCACTTGGACCGGCTTCTATGCGGGTGTGAATGCCGGCTACGGCTTCCGCGGCGGCGGGAGCGGCTTCACCGATCCGACCTATGGTGCGGTGACGGGCGGCGGCAGCGGGGGCGGCTTCGCCGGCGGTGGCCAGGTCGGCTACAATTACCAGTTCACGCCGGGATCCGGCTGGGTGGTCGGCGTCGAGGCCGACATCCAGGGCACCACCTTCGCCAAGGCGGACGCCGCCTATCTCGGCAGCACGCCCTATTACAGCGTGCGCCCGAGCCTCGACTATTTCGGCACGGTGCGTGGCCGGGTCGGCTACGCCTTCGACCGCGTTCTGGTCTACGGCACCGGCGGCTTCGCCTACGGCGACGGCAGCCGCGGCAGCACCGCCGCCGCCTATCCCTACACGCTGCCGGACAGTTTCCGCACCGGCTACGCGGTCGGCGGCGGCGTCGAATACGCCTTCACGGAGAAGCTCTCGGCCAAGGTCGAGGCCCTCTACGTCAATCTGCGCCGCAGCTTCTCCGGCGCCACCTACTACGACGCGAGCACGGCGGCCTATTACGGCGGTGGGCGCGATCCCGGCGATTTCGGCCTCGTCCGGGCCGGTCTGAACTACCGCTTCTAGAGCGCTCTCCGCCGAAGTGGGCGCCGGTTCGGCGTAAGAGAGCGCGTCAAAACAAGGACTTGGAGCCGTTCTCGATTGCAGTGCGGTCGGGAGCGGCTCTAGGGCGCTCTCCGCCGGAGCGGATACCGGTTCGGCGAAAGCGAGCGCGTTCGAACGAAGAGTCGGAGCCGGTCCCGCCGGGCCTGATCCGCCCGACGGGGCCGGTCAGGCCGCATCGGCGCATGTGCGCGGCGGCACCGACACGGCCTTTCCTATTCGATCGGTATTCCCTGGGACGCGTCTGGTCTTCGCCGTGCCGAAGACAGATCTCGTCCTGTGCCGGAGGGGTCATGGCGCGGTAGCCGAGGCTTTTGGCTGCGATACATGCCAGGCAGAGCGGTTGCCACGACGGTCGCCCGACCCATCTTGGCCGGCAAGAGGGGACTGCAACCGAGTAGGACCAGAACCTTGACCGAGACCTTGCTCTCCCGCCTTCCGGCGCTCGCGGTCGGCTGCGCCATCGCCGCCGCAGCGATCCTGCCCCTGCGGGCACAGGAGCTGCCGCGCATCGACCCGCAGCGGGGCGCCTTCCTGATCCACGGCAATTTCTGCGGGCCGGGCAACCGTGGGCCGGGCCATCCGCCGGTCGATGCCCTCGACCTCGCCTGCGCCCATCACGACGCCTGCACGCCGCCCCTCGCCTCGGGCCGGCTGCCGACTTGCACCTGTCACGACCGCCTGCACGCCGAGGCGGGTCTCGTGGCGCGCGATCCCGCCACGCCTGCCTCGGTGCGCCAGACGGCACAGTTCATCGCGGACGGCGCGCTCGCGCTGCCCTGCGATCCCTGATCCGGGTTTCGAACGGGATCATGCCGTTCGCGGGTCCGGGGCGGAGTCCTCGGACTTCCGCTCCCGGAGGCGTGCGGCTCAGGCCGCGTCGGCGGGGTTGGGGCCGGCCTTCGGGCCGCCCTTGGCGACGCCGACGAGGGCCGGGCGCAGCACCCGGTCGCCGATCACGTAGCCGGACTGCATCACCTGCACCACGGTGCCGGCGGGCACGTCCGGGTTGGGCACCTCGAACATGGCCTGGTGCCGGTTCGGATCGAAGCGCTGCCCCTCCGGCTCCACCGCCTTCACGCCGTGGCGCTCGAGCGTCTTGCCGAGGTCACGCTCGGTGAGCTCGATGCCCTCGATCAGGCCCTTGAGGGCGCCCTCCGCGCCCGCGCGGGCCTCGGCCGGCACGCTGTCCAGGGCCCGGCGCACGTTGTCGGCGACGGTGAGCATGTCGCGGGCGAAGTTCGTGACCGCGTAGGTGCGGGCATCGGCCACCTCGCGCTCGGTGCGGCGGCGCAGGTTCTCCATCTCGGCCAGGGTGCGCAGCGTCCGGTCCTTCAGCGCGTCACGCTCGGCGGTCATGGCCGCGAGCGCGTCGGGCTGCGCCTCGGTGGCTGCGGACCCGTTCTGAGCGGTCGCCTCGGTCTGGGCCTGGGCAGCGCCGGCCTCCGCAGCCTCGCTCCGGCGCGGGTCGTCCTGCTGCATGTCGTTGCTCGTCATGATGTTTCGTTGAAAATGATGGGCGGAAGGTCGCGGCTGATATCAGGCGACCGACCGGCGAAATCAACCCGTGACCAACCCGTTGCGGCCCCGCTCGTCCGGAGCGGGGCTCGCAGGGCGGGCGCGCCATCCCGAGGGTCAGGGCGCAGCGGGCCGGGCTCAGAGCCGGGCGAGCAGCTCCGCCTTCTTCCGGGTGAATTCCTCGTCGGTCAGCACGCCGCGGGCGTGCAGCTCGGCGAGGCGCTCGATGGTGGCGATGATGTCGCCGCCATGGGCGGAGGAGGGCGTGGAGAAGGCGGAGGCGGCACCTAGCGGATCCGCGAAGGCCGGCACCGTCTCGGGCTCGGGATGGCGCATCATCGCCTCCGCCTCCGCGCCGACCCGGCGCAGCCGGTCGAGATGGACCGTGCCCTGCGGCCCGGTGAAGCCCAGAGCCCCGTTCGACTGTGAGACGCCGGAGATCTGGTACTCGCCCGTATCGTAGACGGCGACGCCGTGGCCGGATTCAATGGCGAGGCGCCGGCTCTGCGGGAAATAGGCGTAGCGCAGGCCGTCCTGCGCGCCCGCGCTCGCGGGATGGCCGAGATCGGCCGGCCACCACTCGCCGCCCCCGCGCCGGCTCTCGGGCGCGCCGCCGGCCGACCAGCCGCCGGGTGGAAGTGCCGCGGCGAGCTCGGTGCAGAGGCCCGCCACCCGTGCCTTCAGGGCGTTGTTGAACATGTCGCCGACCATGATCATGCCGCCAGCCGACCATTGGCCCATGCCGCCGAGATCGGGATGGTCGAACTGGGCCATGTTGCCCTGGCCGCGCTCCAGCGCCCGCATCACGTGGCGGACGGCCTCGAGGCTGACGCCGTAGCGGTCGGCCACGGCCTGGAGGCCGGAGGGGTGATCGGGTCCCTGGTCGATCATGGCTCGGCTCCCGTGCGCAGTCGGCTCCACCGCCGTTCCTGCCCTGGATGGAGCGGGCCTGGCAAGCGCCGGGCCGGGTCGCTCAGGCGCCGATCGCGCTGAGGGCGACCTCCCGCCGGTGCGGCCGGTCGCGGTGCTCGATCAGGTAGATCCCCTGCCAGGTGCCGAGGGCGAGGCGCCCGCCCGCCACCGGGACCGCGAGCCCCGAATCGGTGATCATCGTGCGGATATGGGCGGGCATGTCGTCAGGTCCCTCCGCGCCGTGGACGTAGCCGGCGCCGCGCGGCGCGAGCCCGTCCAGCGCACTCATGAGGTCGGTCTGCACGTCCGGGTCGGCGTTCTCCTGGATGGTCAGCGAGGCGGAGGTGTGCCGGCAGAACACGACGGCGAGCCCGTCGCGGATCCCGCTCTGGCGCACGAACTCGGCGACCGCCGCCGTGATGTCGGTGAAGCCTGGGCCCTCGGTCGCCACCGTGAGCCGCGCGCTCGCCTGCCGCCGGACCTCCCCCGCCGAGAAGCCTTCGAGCGCCCCGATCCTGGCCCGTCTCATGCGGATTCCTCCACGGTCCGGCCCGGCGCGATCTCGCGCTCGCCCCGCGCGAGGATGCGCTCCAAGACATCGATGCGGTCGGCCTCGGCGGGCGGCTTGTCCCAGCGGATGCGGCTCACGCGGGGAAAGCGCATGGCGACCCCCGATTTGTGACGCGTCGAGCGCTGCACGCCCTCGAAGGCGATCTCGAGGACGAGGCCCTTGTCGCGGCCGAATTCGACCTCGCGTACGGGGCCGAAGCGCTTGGTGGTGTTGTTGCGGACATAGCGATCGAGCTTGGCGAGCTCTGCATCAGTAAAGCCATGGTAACACTTGCCAACTGGCACTAATTCTTCGCCATCAAGTCCCGCGCGCCAGACCCCGAACGTATAGTCCGAGTAGAAGGACGAGCGCTTTCCATGGCCGCGCTGGGCGTACATCATCACGGCGTCGACGATGTGGGGCTCGCGCTTCCACTTCCACCAGGGGCCCTTCGGGCGTCCCGGCAGGTAGGCGCTGCTCGCCCGCTTCAGCATCACGCCCTCGATGGCGTCCGCGTCCGCGCCGGCCCCCACCGAGGCCGGGTCCGCGCGGGCGGCGGCAAGATCCTCCCAGCTGCCGAAGGGGACGAGGGGCGAGACGTCGATCCGGGCATGGTCGAGGCCGCCGACGAAGGCTTCGAGGCGGGCGCGGCGCGCGGCGAAGGGCTCGGCCCGCAGGTCCTCGCCTTCGGCCGCCAGGAGGTCATAGGCGCGCACATGGGCCGGGAAGTCCTGGAGCAGCTTGGGCGTCACCGCCTTGCGGTTGAGCCGCTGCTGCAGGACGTTGAAGCTCTGCACGCGTCCCTCGCGCAGGATCAGGAGCTCGCCGTCGAGGGCGCCGTCGAAGGTGATCGCCTCCGCGAGGTCGGGGAAGGCACCCGTGATGTCCTCGCCGGTCCGGGAATAGACGCGCGCGACCCGGCGGCCCTCGCGGTCGCGGCCACCGACGAGCTGGACGCGGATCCCGTCCCATTTCCACTCGGCCGAGAAGGCCTCGGGCTCCAGCCGGTCGAGATCAGCCTCCTCCTCGATCGGGTGGGAGAGCATCGGCGGCCGGAACGGGGCCGGGTTCAGGGTCTCGGGGCGCTCTGCCTGGCCCTCGACCCAGGCGAACAATCCGGCGAAAGGCGCCTCCAGCCCGTGCCAGACCTCCTCGACCGCGTCGGCCTCGTGGCCGCCGAGCGCGCCGACCGCGGTCTTGGCGAGCCGGGCCGAGACGCCGACCCGGAGGTTGCCGGTGACGAGCTTGAGCAGCGCCCAGCGCCCGGTCTCGTCGAGGGCATCGAGCCAGCGGGCGAGGTGATGGGGCAGATCCTTCTTCGGGGTCGACGCCAGCGTCTCCACCACCTCGGCGAGGGTGGGGACGTGGGGCGGCGGGTTGTTGTGGCCGATGCCGGCCTCCGCGGCCGGCGCGGGCTCGGACGGTGCCGGCCAGATCAGGGCCGTCGTCTCGGCGAGGTCGCCGACGTAATTGTGCGAGAGCCGGAACAGGACGGGGTCGATCCGCTCCTCGACCAGCGCCCGGATCAGGGCGGGCTTGGCCTCGCGGAAGCTCAAGCTGTCCGTCATGGCGCCGAGCGCATAGCCGCGCTCCGGGTCGGGGGTGCGGGCGAAGTAGTCCTGCAGCAGGCGCAGCTTCGCGTTGCGGCGCGGCTCGTAGGCGAGGCGATCGAGGAGATGGGCGAAGTCGTTCACGCCGCTTCCTCCTCGGACCGCGCTCCCGCCTCGGCCTCGCCGTCGTCGCCGTAGCCGAGGAGGTGCAGGGGCTTCGCGCGGATGCCTTGCGTCCCGCACCAATGCACCAGCGCGTCCTCCTGCCCATGCGTGACCCAGACCTCGCTGGCCCCGGTCTCGCGAATGGTGCGGCAGAGGTCCGGCCAGTCGGAATGGTCCGAGATCACCAGCGGCAGCTCGACGCCCTTCTGGCGGGCCCGAGCCCGCACCCGCATCCAGCCCGAGGCGAAGCAGGTGACGGGATCGGGGAACTTGCGCGACCACAGGTCCTGGATGGCGGATGGTGGGCAGAGCACGATGGCGCCGGCCAGGGCCTTGCGCTCGGCTGCTGCCACCTTCGGCGTGTCGCCGAGCGGCACGCCCTCCCGCTTGTACAGCTCGGTCAGCTTCTCCATGGCGCCGTGCAGGTGGATCGGCCGGTCCCAACCCTCCTCGCGCAGGAGCGCCATCACCCGCTGTGCCTTGCCGAGGGCGTAGGCGCCGACGATGTGGGCGCGCTCGGGGAAGAGCCGCACCGATTCGAGGAGCCGGCGCACCTCGCCCCGGGTGTCGGGGTGGCGGAAGACCGGCAGGCCGAAGGTCGCCTCGGTGATGAACACGTCGCAGGGCACCACTTCGAAGGGCAGGCAGGTCGGGTCCGGCGCGCGCTTGTAGTCGCCTGACACGACGACGCGCACGCCCTCCGCCTCGATCGCGATCTGGGCCGAGCCCAGGACGTGGCCGGCGGGCGCGAAGCGCACGGTGACGCCGCCGATGCGGATCGCCTCGCCGAGTGCGGCTTCCTGGCGGGTCCCGCAGAACTCAGCGCCGTAGCGCACCGCCATGATGCGGAGGGTCTCGGGCGTCGCCAGCACGCGGTCATGGCCGGCCCGGGCATGGTCGGCATGGCCGTGGGTGATCAGCGCGCGGGGCACCGGCCAAGTCGGATCGACGTGGAAGTCCCCGAGTGGGCAATAGAGGCCCTCGCGGGTCAGGGTGAGGAGGTCGCTGGCGCGAAGCGGCATGGGCCTTCGGATTTCCGGGAGCCGGTATATAGGGCGCCCGATCGGGTCCGTTCAGCACAGGCCATGTCCCAGCATTCCTCCGGCGATCTCCTCGCCGACCGCCGCTACGTCTATGCCGAGGCCTGCCTGGCGGAAGGGGACGCCGCTGGCGCCGCCGAGATGGCCGAGCAGGTCATCGAGCGCGCGCCCGGCTACGCTCCAGCCTGGCTGCTCCTCGGACGCGCCCGGGAATGCCTGCACGCCGTGACAGGCGCGGAGGAGACGCTGCGCGGGGCGCTCGCCGCCTTCGAGACCGCCCGCAGGCTCGATCCGGAGGACCGCATCGGCGCCGGGCTGCACGGCGCCCGGCTCGCGCCTGGCTTCGGAGGCACTCTCGGAGGCGGGAAGGCCGCGCTGTCCCAAGCCTATGTGCGCGCCCTGTTCGACGGCTATGCCGGCCGCTTCGAGCGGCACCTCGTCGACGGCCTCGGCTATTGCGGGCCCCAGCTTCTGCGCGGCGCCCTGGACGCTCTGCCGGAGGTGCCGGGTCGCTTCGCCGATGCCCTCGATCTCGGCTGCGGCACCGGGCTGATGGGGCTCGCCCTGCGCGACAGGGTCGGGCAACTCGCCGGCGTCGATCTCTCTCCCGCCATGTTGCGCCTCGCCCGCGCCAAGGGATGCTACGACCGGCTGGCAGAGGGCGACCTTGCCACCTTTCTGGAGGCGGAGCCGGAGGCCTCGGCCGATCTCTGCCTCGCGGCGGACGTGTTCATCTACCTTGCCGACCTCGCGCCCGCGCTTGCCGGGATCGCGCGGGTGCTCCGACCCGGCGGATGGGCCGCCTTCAGTGTCCAGTCCCACGACGGTGCGGGCGTCCGGCTCGGGGAGGACGGACGCTACGCCCATGCAGACGGGCATGTCGCGGAGGGGGCGGAGGAGGCCGGCCTGAGCGTGCGGCTGTGCACGCCTGCGGCGATCCGGCGCGAGCGTGGCCGGGATGTTCCGGGCCGCATTTTCGTATTGCGCAAAATCGAGTTGTGAACGCTCCGGCATGAAACTTCGCCGCTGGTCGCCGCTTAATACGCGACCTTCGGAGACAGGCGGGAGACCGATCGGATGGCGGGAACGGGTACGGAGGCGCCGGCGGACAAGTCATTCCCGGCGAGCGCATCGACGCGGATTCCCTTCGCGGTGGCGCTGGCGGCTCTGGCGGGCTGCGCCGACTCCATCGGCTTCCTCGAATTCTCGCAGCTCTTCATGTCCTTCATGTCGGGCAACACCACGCGCTTCGGCGTGGCGGTGGCAAGCCAGGACTGGGAGAACGTGGCCCGCGTCGCGAGCACGATCATCGTGTTCTGCTTGGGCGCCTTCCTCGGCACGCTGCTCGCCGCCCTGTTCGGCCGCTGGCGGCTCGCCGCGCTCCTGATCATCGAGGCGGCTCTGCTCGGCCTCGGCCTGCTGATGCCCTGGGGCACCTTCGCCTACCCGCTCCACGCCTACCCGATCGTGCTGGCGCTCGGGCTCCAGAACGCGATCCTTCAGGACGAGGGCGGCCGCAGCATCGCGCTCACCTACGTCACCGGCGCCGTGGTCCGCTTCGGCACCGGCCTCGCCAACCTCATGCTCGGCACCGTAGCCTCGTCGTTCTGGATCCAGGCGCCGCTCTGGGCGGGTCTCAGCTCGGGGGCAGTGCTCGGCGGCATCCTGCAGATCAAGTACGGCGAGACGGCCTTCCTGTTCCCGGCGGCGCTCGCCGCGCTGCTCGCCCTCGTCGCCGTGGTGCTCACCCTGGCCAAGCCCGGCAGTCCCCTCGTCTCGGGCATCTCCCCCGCTCCCGACGCCGCGCCCCACGCGAAGCCGGTGGCCAAGGCGGTCTCCGCCTGAGGCGGTCAGTCGTCCACGGGACCGCCGCGCATGCGCTTGACCGCGCCGCGGCGGTTCTTCGATTCGAGGCGCCGCTTCTTCGATGCCAGGGTGGGGCGGGTCGCCCGGCGCGGCGTCGGCGGCACGGCCGCCTCCGCGACGAGGGCGGCGAGGCGCTCGCGGGCATCCTCGCGGTTGCGCTCCTGAGTGCGGAAGCGCTGCGCGGTGATCACGATGACGCCGTCGGTCGTCAGCCGGTGCCCGGCGAGCCGCATCAGGCGCACGGCGACCGCGTCGGGCAGGTTGGGCGAGCGGCGCGCGTCGAAGCGCAGCTGCACCGCCGTCGCGACCTTGTTGACGTTCTGGCCGCCAGGTCCGGAGGCGCGCACGAAGCTCTCTTCCAACTCCGCCTCGTCGAGGGCGATGTGGGGGGTGCAGACGAGGGCCACGATCGCCATATCTCCGTCAGGCCGAGGCCGGTGGCGTCAGGCCGCCTCTGTCGGCGTCCGCGCCCGCAAAGCGAGCGCGTGCAGCCCGCGCTTGAACGCCTCGTCCAGCATCCCGTTCACCAGCCGGTGCCGCTCCACCCGGCTCTTGCCCTCGAACGCCGCCGAGACGACGTCCAGGCGGAAATGGGTCTCGCCTCCCTCGCGCCAGCCGGAATGGCCGGCATGGAGGTGGGATTCGTCCACGACGTCGAGCCGCGTCGGCGCGAGTCGCGCCTGAAGCGTCTCGTGAATCCAGTCCCGCAGCGTCGCCATACCCGCATCCTCGAATGTCCTGCCGGCTGGGATGCCCGGCCAGATGGGGCCGTCAAGCCCGTTCCTCCGCATGCGGCATCAGGCCCGTCGGCCTTGTGTCTCCGGTCCGCCCCCTCATAATCGCCCCGTCATGGATCTCAACTCGCGCCTGTTCGACAGCATCCGGATCAAGCCCGCCTCCGAGGAAACGAAGGAGACCGGTCCCGTCTGCGAGAGCCCGGGCTGCTCCCATCCGGGCCTCTACCGCGCGCCCAAGGGGCGCAAGGCCGAGGGGCAGTACTGGCGCTTCTGCATGGACCACGTGCGCGCCTACAATGCGGCCTACAACTACTTCGACGGCATGAACGATGCCGCCGTGCAGGCCTACCAGAAGGACGCGATCATCGGGCACCGCCCGACCTGGGCGATGGGCGTGAACAAGGCCGGCGATACGCGCCCGAGCAACGAGCCTCCGCGCGACTGGGCCTATGTCGACCCGCTCGGCATCCTGCGCGGCGCGGGCGTGGGGGGCGGCAGCCGCCGCGCGCCCGGCCGCGAGGAGCCCGAGCGGCCGCGCCGCTCGGGGGCGGTGCGCAAGGCCCTCGACGTGATGGGTCTCGACGAGAACGCGGATGCCGCCGCGATCAAGGCGCAGTACAAGGTGCTGGTGAAGCGCTTCCACCCGGATGCCAATGGTGGCGACCGCTCCTTCGAGGACCGGCTGCGCGACATCATCCGCGCCCACGACGTGTTGCGGGCCGCCGGCCTGTGCTGAGCCCCGTGCAGGGCGCGGCACGATCAATGCACCGGCAGCACGCCGTCCGCTGCGCGGATTCGCATGGATGGGCGGCAAACTGCGGATGCGCGCCTATATGGAGGGCGTCCCCCCAGGTCGATCTCCGACTTGGCGCGCCGTCCCGACGACGTTTAAGGAAGGCCGGCATCCCGCGGTCCCGCCGCGGGCATCAGGCCCGAGCTATCCGCGAGGCTCACACCGCCCAGGCGCGAGTCCGCCCCCACGAGGTCCCGTATGCTCTCTGACGACAAGCCCGCCACGCTGCCCGATCGCCACGTCTCGGTCCGCGAGGTCTTCGGCATCGACCTCGACCTCAAGGTGCCGGCCTTCTCCGAGGCGGACGAACACGTCCCCGATCTCGATCCGGACTACATCTTCGACCGCGAGACCACGCTCGCCATCCTCGCCGGCTTCGCCAAGAACCGCCGCGTGATGGTCACGGGCTATCACGGCACCGGCAAGTCCACCCATATCGAGCAGGTCGCCGCCCGGCTGAATTGGCCCTGCGTGCGGGTGAACCTGGACAGCCACGTCTCGCGCATCGATCTCGTCGGCAAGGACGCGATCGTGCTGAAGGACGGCAAGCAGGTCACCGCCTTCCAGGACGGCATCCTGCCCTGGGCGCTGCAGAACAACGTCGCCCTCGTCTTCGACGAGTACGATGCCGGCCGCCCGGACGTGATGTTCGTGATCCAGCGCGTGCTGGAGGTGTCGGGCCGGCTGACGCTGCTCGACCAGAAGCGGGTCATCCGTCCGCATCCCGGCTTCCGCCTCTTCGCCACGGCGAACACGGTGGGCCTCGGCGACACCTCGGGCCTCTATCACGGCACCCAGCAGATCAACCAGGGCCAGATGGACCGCTGGTCGATCGTCACCACGCTGAACTACCTGCCGCACGACCGCGAGGTCGACATCGTGCTGTCCAAGGCCACCCATTACAAGGGCGAGCAGGGCCGCGACATCGTCAACCGGATGGTCCGCGTGGCCGACCTCACCCGCAACGCCTTCATGAACGGTGACCTCTCGACCGTGATGAGCCCGCGCACGGTGATCACCTGGGCCGAGAACGCCGACATCTTCCGCGACATCGGCTTCGCCTTCCGGGTGACCTTCCTGAACAAGTGCGACGAGCTCGAGCGGACGCTGGTCGCCGAGTTCTACCAGCGTGCCTTCGGCAAGGAGCTGCCCGAGAGCGCGGTGAACGTGGCGCTGAGCTGAGCGGCGCACGTCGCAACAAGGACTGAGAGCCGCGCCCGGAACGGCGTCCCGGGCCGTCTCTTCGACGTCGATTCCGACCGGTAGGCCGCATGTCCATCTCCAACCGCAAGCCCGGTGAGCGTCGCGAGCCCGTGGCCGAGCCCCTCAAGCGTTCGGTCGCGGGGTGCCTGCGCGCCATCGCGCGGCGCGCCGAGGTCGAGGTCACCTACGCCACCGACCGGCCGGCGCTGACCGGCGACAAGGCCCGCCTGCCGGAGCCGCCGCGCAAGCTCTCCGCCGCGGACGTGGCGGTGCTGCGCGGCAGCGCCGATTCGATGGCCCTGCGGCTCGGCTGCCACGACGCCGGCGTCCACCGCCGGCTCGCCCCGGAGAACGCGGCGGCCCGTGCCGTCTACGACGCCGTCGAGCAGGCCCGCGTCGAGGCGATCGGCTCGCGCCGCATGGCGGGCGTCGCCTCGAACATCGCGGCGATGCTGGAGGACCGCTACCACCGCGGCGGCAAGTACGAGGCGATCACTGACCGCGCCGACGCACCCGTGGAGGATGCCGTCGCCCTGATGGTGCGCGAGCGCCTGACCGGCCAGGCCCCGCCCCCGGCGGCGCAGCGCATCGTCGACCTCTGGCGCGACCACATCGAGGGCAAGGCGGGCGGCAACCTCGACGGGCTGCTGGGCACGATCGAGGACCAGCGCGCCTTCGCCCGCTCGGTACGCGACCTGCTCTCCTCCCTCGACATGGCCGACGAGACGCCCTTCGACCCGGAGGACGACGAGAACGACGACGAGGGCGAATCCCAGGACGACGAGCAGAGCCCGCAGGAGGGCGAGGCCGAGGAGCAGAGCCAGGGCGACCGCGCCGAGATCGAGACCTCGGAGGAGGGATCCGACGAGATCGAGGAGGGGGCCCAGGAATCCGCCGACGCGCCCTCGGGCGAGGTGCCCGACGAGGCCGAGGAGGCGGAGGCCGAGGAGGCCGGCGAATCCTGGCGTCCGCCGCAGCGGCCGGACAACGCGCCGCGCGGGCCGGATTACCGGGTGTTCAACGCCCGCTTCGACGAGGTCATCCACGCGGAGGACCTCTGCGACCCGGACGAGCTCACCCGACTGCGCAGCTACCTCGACAAGCAGCTCTCGCATCTGCAGGGCGTGGTCGGGCGGCTCGCCAACCGGCTGCAGCGGCGCCTGCTGGCCCAGCAGAACCGCGCCTGGGAGTTCGACCTCGAGGAGGGCCAGCTCGACCCGGCCCGCCTCGTGCGCGTGGTCATGGACCCGTTCCAGCCGCTCTCCTTCAAGCAGGAGAAGGACACGAACTTCCGCGACACCGTCGTCACGCTGCTCCTCGACAACTCGGGCTCGATGCGCGGGCGGCCGATCACGGTGGCGGCGACCTGCGCCGACATCCTGGCACGCACCCTCGAACGCTGCGGCGTGAAGGTCGAGATCCTCGGTTTCACCACCCGCGCCTGGAAGGGCGGCCAGAGCCGCGAGGCTTGGCTCGCCGCGGGCAAGCCGCCGAATCCGGGCCGCCTGAACGACCTGCGCCACATCGTCTACAAGGCGGCCGACGCTCCCTGGCGGCGCGCCCGCAAGAATCTCGGGCTGATGATGCGCGAGGGGCTGCTCAAGGAGAATATCGACGGCGAGGCGCTGGACTGGGCGCACAAGCGCCTGCTCGGCCGGCCCGAGCAGCGCAAGATCCTGATGGTGATCTCGGACGGTGCGCCGGTCGACGATTCGACCCTGTCGGTCAATGCCGGCAATTATCTGGAGCGGCACCTGCGCTGGATGATCGAGGAGATCGAGACGCGCTCGCCCGTGGAACTCCTCGCCATCGGCATCGGCCACGACGTGACGCGCTACTACCGCCGCGCCGTGACGATCATCGACGCGGAGGAGCTCGGCGGCGCGATGACCGAGAAGCTCGCCGAATTGTTCGAGGAGGATGTTGGCAGCGCTCCGGTGCGCCAGCCGCTGCGCGCGGCGGGCGGGCGGCGCTGACGATCGAATCGGGCGCGGCTTCCTGTCCCTCAACGGATCTCGGGCTTCCCTGAGATCCGCTCCCTCCCCCGCAGAGGGGGAGGGGGAGCCGCACGCCTGTCGTTCGCGCTCGCGCCCACACGAAAGCCGCCGGTGCGGGCGTCCGCACCGGCGGCTTTCGGTCAGTCCAATCGGTCAGTCCAAGAGGTTCGGCGCGCGAGACGCGGCCGTATCCGGATCAGGCGGCGGCCTGGGTCTCGGCGAGCTTCTTGTGGATCTCGCGCTTCAGGAGCTTGGCCGTCTGCGACAGGTCCGACTCACCGGCCTTGATCAGGAAGGCGTCGAGGCCGCCGCGGTGCTCGACCGAGCGCAGCGCGTGGGCGGTGATGCGCAGGCGGACACTCTTGTTCAGGGCATCCGACTGAAGGGTGACGTTGCAGAGGTTCGGCAGGAACCGGGTCTTGGTCTTCCGGTTCGAGTGGCTCACGAGGTGGCCGACCTGAACGGCCTTCCCGGTGAGTTCGCAGCGGCGCGCCATGGTCTCAAATATCCCGTATCGTTCCGTGGGCGGTCAGAACTCGGACCGTCATGGCCGTCGCGGCACGCGCCGCGGGCCTCGCCCAAGCGTGATTCCAGGTCCAGCGGAGTCCTGTAGAAGGCGCGAGCCTATAGGGGAGGGGGCCCGTCTCCGTCAAGGCGGAAGCCCGCGCGAAGCGGTGCGGAAGACGGGCGGCTGTGGCCTCACGGTCGCTAACAGGCGTCGAACGGTCTGTTAACCATGGCCTGGGGATAAATCGCTGTCGTCGCGGCGCACGCTCCCCGGTGTCCGCCGCGAGCGTCGAGAATCGAGTTCGGACCATGCGCGCCCAAACCCTCAGCGCCAGAGCCTTCCCGGCGCCGGCCCGCCGCGCCGGTGCGCTGTGCCTTGCCGGTCTTGCCGTCGCGGCTTTGGGCCTGCCTGCCGAGGCGCGGTCCCGGCGCCACCACGCCCGTCCCGGCGAGTCGGCGATCGCGGTCGATTACGGCATCAACCTCGCAGGTCTGCCGATCGGCACTGCGCGACTCGCCGGCGCCTTCGACGGGGCCCGCTACCGCATGGACGTGTCGGCGACGCTCACCGGCCTCGTCGGCGCCATCACCGGCGGCCAGGGCTCGGCCCAGTCCTCCGGCCTCCTCGGCGCAGGCCCCCAGCCGAACAGCTTCGCGATCGCCTCCCGCACCGCCAATGCCGGCATCGCCGTGCGCATGGCGCTGCGCCAGGGCAACGTGGTGCAGTCCGAGGTGACGCCGCCGCTGATCGACATGGAGGACCGCGTGCCGGTCACGGCCGCCAACAAGCGCGGCATCATGGATCCGGCAAGCGCGCTCCTGATGCCGGCTCAGGCCCGCGGCGAGATCACCGATCCCGAGAACTGCAACCGCACGCTGCCCGTCTTCGATGGCGCCACCCGCTTCAACGTGGTGCTGAGCTACGCGGAGACGCGCGCGGTGGAGAAACCCGGCTATTCCGGCCCCGTTCTCGTCTGCAACGCCCGCTACCAGGCGATCGCCGGCCACCGGCCGGACCGGCCGGGCGTGCGATTCATGGAGGAGAACCGCGACATGTCGGTCTGGCTCGCGCCGGTCGAGGGTACGCGGGTGCTGCTGCCGATCCGGATCTCGGTGCGCACCACGATCGGCACCAACATCATCGAGGCGACCCGCTGGACCCGCTCCGGTACCAGCACCGCCTCGGCCGCCCCGAACGCGGGCCCCCATGCCGCCCCCGAAACCACCGAGACGACCGGCTCGGTCGCGAGCCTCGACGCGCGCTGAGCATGCGCGTCGCACGCCTCGCAGGCCTGGCGCTTCTCGCCGCGGTGCCCGTCTCCGCCGGGCCGCTCAAGGCGGGCTCTGCCTGCGGTGGCAACGCCTATTCTTCGGCCCAGGTGGTCGAAGGGCGAGCGCCGCGCCACGGGCCGCTTGTGGCCGTTCCCGATACGCTCTGCGCCGATCTCGACGGCCCGCGCCCCTCCGTGCAGGTGGACATCTACGGCGTTCCGGGCCTCGGAACGGAATCCGGCAGTGGCGCCGACGGGGCGAGCGCCCCATATGAGGGTCGGTTCCGGCGCCGCGCGCGACCCGTCCCGCTCCCGGAGTGAGCAGTTCGGACGGAACCGTCCGCAGCGGCGCCGCGGCGCGTCTGCCCGCCCCTTCCGAGATCGGCGCCTGCCGAAGGGACCTAGCCCTCCCCTGATGTCCCGCCGCTCCCTTCCCCCGCAGGCCCGCGCACGCGGCGTCACGGCGGTGCTCGGCCCCACCAATACCGGCAAGACGCATCTCGCCATCGAGCGGATGCTGCAGCACCCGACCGGCATGATCGGGCTGCCGCTGCGGCTGCTGGCCCGCGAGGTCTACCTGCGCGTGCTCGCCAAGGTGGGTCCCGACGCGGTCGCCCTCGTCACCGGCGAGGAGAAGATCAAGCCCGACCGGCCGCGCTACTGGATCTGCACCATCGAGGCGATGCCGCGCGATCTCGACGTGGCCTTCGTCGCCATCGACGAGATCCAGCTCGGTGCCGACATGGATCGCGGCCACGTCTTCACCGACCGGCTGCTCTATCAGCGCGGCCGCGAGGAGACTCTGCTGATCGGCTCGGGCACCATGCAGCCGCTGGTGCAGGCGCTGATCCCGGGCGTCCACACCACCACGCGGCCGCGACTCTCGACCCTGAGCTTCGCCGGCGAGAAGAAGCTCTCGCGGCTGCCGCGCCGCTCGGCCATCGTCGCCTTCTCGGCCGAGGAGGTCTATGCCATCGCCGAGTTGATCCGGCGCCAGCGCGGCGGCGCGGCGGTGGTGCTCGGCGCCCTCTCGCCCCGCACCCGGAACGCGCAGGTCGAGCTCTATCAGTCGGGCGACGTGGATTACCTCGTCGCCACCGACGCGGTCGGGATGGGGCTCAATCTCGACGTCGATCACGTCGCCTTCGCGGCGAACTGGAAGTACGACGGCACGCGCTTCCGCAAGCTGACCCCGGCCGAGATGGGCCAGATCGCCGGCCGGGCCGGCCGCCACCTGTCGGACGGCACCTTCGGCTCCACGGGCCGCTGCCCGCCCTTCGAGCAGGAGCTGGTCGAGCGCCTGGAGAGCCACGATTTCGACCCGGTGCGCATCCTGCAATGGCGCAATCCCGATCTCGTCTTCGATTCGCTGCAGGCCTTGCAGGCGAGCCTCGACGAGCATCCGCACGAGGCGGGGCTCACCCGCGCGCCCATGGGCGAGGATCAGCAGGCGCTCGAGATCCTGATGAAGGAGGACGACATCCGCGACCTCGCCAGCCGGCCGGCCGCGGTGCGCCGTCTCTGGGATGTCTGCGGCGTGCCGGATTACCGCAAGGTGCACCCGCAGGTGCATGCCGATCTCGTCGCCCAGCTCTACCGCTTCCTGATGCGGGGGCTGGCCGGACGCATCCCCGACACATGGTTCGCCGAGCATGTGGCGATGATCGACCGCACCGACGGCGACATCGACACCCTGTCGCGGCGCATCGCGCAGGGGCGCACCTGGACATTCGTCGCGAATCGTCCTGACTGGCTGCGCGACCCCGAACATTGGCAGGGCGAGACGCGTCGGGTAGAGGACAGGCTGTCCGACGCCCTGCACGAACGCCTCGCGAGCCGCTTCGTGGACAGGCGCACCAGCGTCCTGATGCGGCGCCTGAGAGAGAACACGATGCTGGAAGCCCAGATCACCGCCGACGGTGACGTCACCGTCGAGGGTCAACACGTCGGTCACCTGCACGGCTTCCTGTTCGTGCCGGATGCCAATGCCGAGGGCCAGGAGGCCAAGACGCTCCGAAGCGCCGCCGAGAAGGCGCTCGGGCCGGAGATCGAGGCGCGGGCCGAGCGCTTCGCCTCGGCGGCCGACGCCTCCCTCGTCCTCTCGCACGAGGGCGTGATCCGCTGGACCGGCGCGCCGGTGGCCAAACTGGTGCCCGGCGACAAGCTGTTCGCCCCCCAGCTGCGGCTGCTGGCCGACGAGAATCTCGCCGGCCCCGCCCGCGAGAAGGTCGAGGCGCGCCTCGAAGCCTGGCTCAAGGCGCATATCGTGCGCCTCCTCGGGCCCGTCATGGAGATCGAGACTGCGGCCGACCTCACCGGCCTCGCCAAGGGCATCGGCTACCAGGTGGTCGAGGCACTCGGCGTGCTGGAGCGCTCGAAGGTCGCCCACGAGATGCGCAGCCTCGACCAGGACGGCCGCGGCGCGCTGCGCCGCCACGGCGTGCGCTTCGGCGCCTACCACATCTTCCTGCCCGCTTTGCTCAAGCCGGCCCCGCGCACGCTGGCGGCCCAGCTCTGGGCTCTGCGCAACGGCGGCCTCGACCAGCGCGGCCTCGACGAGATCGCGCATCTGGCGGGCTCGGGCCGCACCTCGATCAAGGTGGATCCCGAGATCGCCAAGGGCCTCTACCGTGCGGCCGGCTTCCGCGTCTGCGGCGAGCGGGCGGTGCGGGTCGACATCCTGGAGCGTCTCGCCGACCTGATCCGCCCGGCCGTGACCTATCGTCCCGGCACCACGCCCGGCACGCCGCCGCCCGGCGCGGCCGACGGGGAAGGCTTCGTCGCCACGGTAGGGATGACCTCGCTGGTCGGCTGCTCGGGCGAGGATTTCGCCTCGATCCTGAAGTCGCTCGGCTACGTCGCCGAGACCCGGCCGGGGCCGGCCATCACCGTGCCGCTGCTCGCCGCCGCCGCGACCGAGCCCGCCAAGGTCGTGGTCCCGGCGGATGCCGCCGCGGTCCCGGCGGAGGCGTCCGAAGAGGCGAGCGAGGCCGCACCGGCCGAGGCTTCCGCCGATACTTCGGTCGACACCCCTCCGGCCGAGGAGGACACTGTCGCCGCGTCCCTGCCTGCCGAGCCCGTGGAGGCCCCGGAGCCCCCTGCGCCCGAGCCGGAACCGGTCGCCGCGGCCGAGAGCGCGGTGCCCGACGAGACGGCCGCCGAGGCGCCTGTCGCGGATGAGGCCGCGGATGCGGCCCCCGCCGAAGCGGTCACTTCGGCCGACGAGGATTCGTCCCCTGAGGAGGCTCCTCTCGCCGAGGAGGCTGCCGCCGGTGAAGAGGTCGAGGCCGCGCCGGCCGAGCCCGTCACCGTCGAGGTCTGGCATCTGCAGCGCCATCAGCGCCCGGCCCATCAGCGCCCGCGTCCGCGCGGCGGTGCCGGACGTGGGCGTGACGGCGCCCAGGAGGGCCGTCCCCAGGAAGGCCGCCCCCATGGCGGCCGCCGGCCGGATCAGGGCCGCGGTCCGGGACAGGAGGGCCGTCCCGACGGGCGCCCGCCGCGCCGCGACCGCCCGGAGGGCGAGGGCCGCGAGCAGCGTCAC
>NZ_CABFPH010000012.1 GCF_902141845.1 Methylobacterium symbioticum
CCCGGCGGTAGCGGCGCGGGCGCTCGCTCGTCGCGCCGACCACGCCGCCGACGATGGCCCCGGCCACCGCGCCGATCGGTCCGGCGACCACGGCTCCGGCGATCGCGCCCGTGCCGACGCCGACCGTGGTGTTGCTTGCCGCCCGCGCCGAGAGCGGCGCGGCGAGCGCGCCGGCCAGCATCAGGCCGAAGAAGACCCGCTTCATGGTCGATCCCCTCAGTGTTCGCGTGCCGCGCCAGCGCGCAGACACCCGTTCGGGCCCGTCCCCGACCGGATTCGGCCGCGGGATCGAACCCGTTCCTCCGAATCGCCCTTGCTGGGGGAAGGTGGCCACAGCGTGGCGACGTCACAAACGTCGCGGTTTCTTAGCCCCCGACCTTCGGGGTGCTGGCCTCACCGGATCGTTGCACTATGGTGCAGCGCAAAGACAATCTGGGCCGAAGGACTGACCCGATGACCGATCTCCGCCTCCGCCGCAGCGTGCTCTACATGCCGGGCTCGAACGCGCGCGCTCTGGAGAAGGCCAAGACGCTGCCCGCCGACAGCCTGATCCTCGACCTTGAGGATGCGGTCGGCCAGGAGGAGAAGGAACTCGCCCGCGAGCAGGTTTGCGCCGCGGTGAAGAGCGGCGGCTACGGCGACCGCGAGCTCGTCATCCGGGTCAATGCCCCCCAGACCCCCTGGGGCGAAGCGGATCTGCGCGCCGCGATCGAGGCGCGACCGGACGCGATCCTGATGCCGAAGGTGTCCTCGCCGGCCGTGCTGGAGGCGATCGCCAACCATCTCGAGGCCCTCGACGCGCCCGAGGACATCGCCGTCTGGGCGATGATCGAGACCCCGGCCGCGATCCTCAACATCAAGGAGATCGCCCAGGCCCGGCGCGACCGCCGCACCCGGCTCACCTGCTTCGTGCTCGGCACCAACGACCTCGCCAAGGATACCTGGGCGCAGCTCGTTCCCGGTCGCGTGCCGATGCTGCCCTGGATCATGTTCGCGCTGGCCGCCGCGCGCTCGGAGGGACTGACCATCCTCGACGGCGTCTGGAACGACATCGCCGACGTCGACGGGTGCCGCACGGAGTGCCGGCAGTCGCGCGATCTCGGCTTCGACGGCAAGACCCTGATCCATCCCAACCAGCTCGAGCCGGCCAACACCTCCTTCGCCCCCACCGAAGAGGAAGTCCGCCGCGCCCGTCTCGTGATCGAGGCCTTCGCCAAGCCCGAGAACGCCAAGCGCGGCGCGATCAAGCTGGAGGGGCGTCTCTACGAGCGTCAGCACATCAGCATGGCCAAGCGCGCGGTGACGTGGTCGGAGGCGATCGCCGCCAAGGGCTACTGACCGGGATCTGGAGCCGCTCCCGATCGCGTTGCAACCGGGAGCGGCTCTAAGCCTTGGTTTCAGCACGCTCTCTTTCGCCGGACCGGCATCCACTTCGGCTGAAGAGCGCTCTCGAGCATGCTGCATTTCCACGGAAACAGCAGCATGCTTGAGCGTGTTGTGATCGCACGATGATTCCGGAAAACCGGATTCCACGTTTCCGCATCGTGCTCTAACGGACGGCGACCGATCCGCCTGCCGGGAATGCCGCCCGATAGGCGGCCGGGCTCGTCCCCAGCAGGGCTCGGAAATGATGGCGCAGGCTCGCCGCCGAGCCGAAGCCGCTGGCCGCCGCGATCTCGGGAATCGGCAGGCGTGTGCTCTCCAGCAGGGTCCGGGCATGGCCGATCCGCTCGGCCAGCAGCCATCCGCCGGGACTCTGGCCGGTGACCTCGCGGAAGCGGCGGTGCAGCGCCCGGGGACTGAGCGCCGCCTCCGCCGCCAGCCGGCCGATCGGCCAGTCCTGATCGAGATCGCGCCGCACCTTGTCGAGGAGCGGAGCGAGGCGCGAGCCGGCCGCCCGCTCGCGCGGCACCGGGCGCTCCACATATTGCGCCTGCCCGCCCTGGCGATGGGCCGGCAGCACGAGGCGCCGCGCCACGCGGTTGGCGATGTCGGGCCCGAAATCCCGTCGCACGAGGTGCAGGCAGAGATCGAGCCCGGCCGCGCTGCCGGCCGCCGTCAGCACGTCGCCCTCGTCCACGTAGAGCACGTCGGGCACGAAGCGCAGGGCCGGATAGCGGGCGGTCAGCGCCTCCGCGTAGCGCCAATGCGTCGTCGCGCGCCGCCCGTCGAGGAGACCGGCCGCCGCCAGGACGAAGGCGCCGGAGCAGAGCGAGAGGATGCGCGCGCCGCGCTCCCGTGCGGCGCGCAGGGCGATGCAGAGATCCTCCGGGACCGGGGCGTCCACGCCGCGCCAGCCGGGGACGATCACGGTGCCGGCGGCGGCGACGAGGTCGAGGCCGCCATCGGCCATCATCCGCACGCCGCCGGTCGCCCGCAGCGGCCCGGGCTCGATTCCCGCCACGGCGCAGCGATACCAGTCCGGCCCCATCTCCGGCCGCGCGAGGCCGAACACCTCGACGGCGCAGCCGAACTCGAAGGTGCAGAGCCCGTCATAGGCGACGAGCACCACGAGGGGATTGGCGGGCGGGATCGGACGGGAGCAGCTTGGCACGATCTTGACGCTACGCGGCATCCGCGCCGCTCACCAGTGCCGTGGCCGTCCCCTACCCTGCCCCTCGTCCTCTGAAGGAGAGAGCCGAGATGCCGAGCCCCGTCGCCGCAATTCCTGCCGCCGAACCGGCGGATGCCCGCCGCCACTTCGCGGCGCGTCTCGCCCTGGACACCGACTGCGCCGACGTGCAGGCCGGCCTGAGCGCGGGGACGCCCGATTTCGTTCTGCTCGATGTGCGCGGGCCGGCGGCCTACGCGGCGGGGCATGTGCCGGGCGCGCTGAACCTGCCCCATCGGCAGATCGGCCCGGAGACGCTGGCGCGCTTTCCCGCGGGCACCTTGTTCGTGGTCTATTGCGCCGGGCCCCACTGCAACGGCGGCGACCGCGGCGCCCTGCGCCTCGCCGAGGCGGGCCGGCCGGTGAAGCTGATGATCGGCGGCATCACCGGCTGGCTCGACGAGGGCTTCCCGCTCGCCAGGCCGGAATGACGGGTTTCCAGAGGGATCATCCGTTCGGCGGGGTGCCGGGGCAGAGCCCCGGCAGGAGCTTCCGCCGTTTCAGGCCGCTTCGGCGAACAGCGTCCGCGCCGCCTCGGTCGGCGCGAAATGGGTGCGCTGGGTACGGGGGTCGCGCTCCGTCACCGTGACGAGGCCGGCCTCGTCGAGGCGCGAGAGGGCGCGCAGCACATGGGCGTGGGCGAGGTCGAAGACCTTCGCGAAGCTGCGCGTGTCGGGGCTCAGACCCAGATGCGGGGCGGCGAGAAGCCCCGCCTCGATCCGGGTGAGATCCGGACGCCGTCCCCGGAGATGATCGACCGCGCCGATGAAGTCCGCTTCCGTCATGTCTGTTACCGTGCGTGGAGGGTGACCAGAACCGATTTCGAGGTGGGCGTGTCGCTCTGCGCCCCGAAGGTCGAGAGCGGCACCAGGACGTTGAGCTCGGGGTAGTAGCCGGCGAGCGAGCCGCGCGGCATGTCGAAGGGCACGAGGCGGAAATCCTCGGCCACCCGCACCACGCCGTCCGCATGCGTGCCGCGGATGTCGACGCGCTCGCCGAGCCGGTCGCGGATCGCGGCGAGGTCGTCGGGATGGGCGAACAGCACGCGCCGCTCGCCGTAGACGCCGCGGTAGCGGTCGTCCAAGCCGTAGATGGTGGTGTTGTACTGGTCGTGGCTGCGGAAGGTCTGCAGCACGAAGGTGTCGTCGGCGCGCTTGGCCTGCTGGTGCTCGGTCGCCTCGGGGAGCGCGTCGTCCGAGAAGGTCGCCTTGCCGGTCTCGGTCTCGAAGACCCGCTCGGCGGCGAGGTTGCGCAGCAGGAAGCCGCGCGGACGGCGCACGCGGGTGTTGTAGCCGGTGAAGCCGGGAATCGTGCGGGCGATCAGCTCGCGGATGCGGTCGTGGTCGTCGGCGAGCGCCGCCCAGTCCACCTTGTCCGATCCGACGGTCGCCGCGGCGATCCCGGCGATGATCGCGACCTCGGAGCGCAGATGCGGCGAGGCCGGCTTGTTGATGCCGCCCGAGCCGTGGACCATGCTCATCGAATCCTCGACGGTCACGATCTGGACCTTGCCGGCGCTGTTCCGGTCGATCTCGGTGCGGCCGAGGCAGGGCAGGATATAGGCGATCCGGCCCGGCACGAGGTGCGAGTGGTTGAGCTTCGTCGCGATGTGCACGGTGAGCTCGCAACCGGCCAGCGCCTTCGCCACCAGCGCCGAATCCGGCGTGGCGCGGGCGAAGTTGCCGCCGAGGCCGATGAAGGCCCTGGCCGAGCCGTCGAGCATGGCGCGGATCGCGGCGAGCACGTTGTGCCCGTGCCGGCGCGGTGCCGCGAAGCCGAACTCGCGCTCCAGGGCATCGAGCAGGGCGGCGGGCGGCTTCTCGTTGATGCCGACCGTGCGGTCGCCCTGCACGTTCGAGTGGCCGCGCACCGGGCAGAGGCCCGCGCCGGGCCGCCCGACATGGCCACGCAGGAACAGCACGTTGGCGATCTCGCGGATCGTCGCCACCGAGTGCTTGTGCTGCGTCACGCCCATCGCCCAGGTGGCGATGACCTTGTCGGCGCCGAGATAGACCTCGGCCATCGCCTCGATCTCGGCGCGGGTCAGGCCCGCCTGGTCGAGGATCGCCTCCCAGCCGGTGGCATCGACCGCCGCGCGGTAGGCCGCGAGCCCGGCCGTGTGCTTGGCGAGGAAGGCCCGGTCCAGGAGCGAGGGGCGCCCCGCCGCAAGCTCGGCATCGTCACGCGCGAAGATCACCTTCGCCATGCCGCGGAAGGCGGCCATGTCGCCGCCGAGACGCGGCTGCAGGTAGTGGCTGGCGATGGGCCGGCTCGCGCCGCGCAGCATCTCGACGGTGTTCTGCGGGTCCGCGAACCGCTCCAGGCCGCGCTCGCGCACCGGATTCAGGACCACGACGCGGGCCCCGCGCTCGGCCGCGCGGCGCAGGTCGCCCAGCATGCGCGGGTGGTTGGTGCCCGGATTCTGACCCACCACGAAGACGGCGTCGGCCTTCTCGAAATCCTCCAGGCTCACCGTACCCTTGCCGATGCCGATGGCCTGGGTGAGCGCGATGCCGCTCGCCTCGTGGCACATGTTCGAGCAGTCGGGGAAGTTGTTGGTGCCGTAGAGCCGGGCGAAGAGCTGGTAGAGATAGGCCGCTTCGTTCGAGGCGCGCCCGGAGGTGTAGAATTCGGCCTGGTCCGGATGGTCGAGGCTGCGGAGCGTCGCGCCGATCTCGGCGAAGGCCTCGTCCCAGGGCACCGCGATGTAGCGGTCGAGCCCCGCATCGTAGCGCATCGGCTGCGTGAGCCGGCCCTCACCCTCCAGGGCGTAATCGCTCCAGTCGCGCAGCTCCGTGACGGTGTGGCGGGCGAAGAAGCTCGGCGGCGTGCGCTTGTCGGTCGCCTCCCAGGAGACCGCCTTCACGCCGTTCTCGCAGAACTCGAACGAGGAGCCGTGCTCCGGATCACCCCAGGCGCAGCCGGGGCAGTCGAACCCGTCCGGCTGATTGGCCTTCAGCAAGGCGCGCGCTCCCGTCAGCGGCGCCCGGCTCCCGACGAGGTGCCTGCCGCAGGACTTCAGGGCCCCCCAGCCGCCGGCGGCGGAGGAGCGCTTGGGAGACGCGACCGGGTTGTCCATGCAGGAACTCGCGAAAACGCTGTGTGCGTTTGCGAGATAAGCGCCGACCCCCGGCCGCCTCAATCGGGCCCGAGCGCAAGCCCCTCATGCAGCGAAAGCAGGTGTTGGACCGCTGATCTTTACTTGTTCCGATGTGGAAGTGTGCCGCCGCGTCGGGATTTGCTGCTGGACCGCCTTGCGACGATCGACGGGATCTTTTTGTCGATCGACAATTACTCGCGGTGATGACGCCAAACCCGGAACCAAGATGCCGATCCGCGCCCGGCGATGCAGTTTTGTGCCGGCTCCGCTCAGTCCTTCGCCAAAGCCGCCGCGTCGCGCCCCACCGCTCCGGTGAGGCTCGTCAGGCCTTCGGCCTGCATCCGGGCCAGCAGGCCGCGCTTGATCGTCCCGACGAGGCCGGGCCCCTCGTAGACGAGCGCGGAGTAGAGCTGCACGAGGCTCGCCCCGGCGCGGATCTTGGCCCAGGCTGCCTCGGCCGAGTCGATGCCGCCGACACCGATCAGCGGCAGCCTGTCCCCGACGCGCAGATAGGTCTCGGCCAGGAGCCGGGTGGACGGCCCGAAGAGCGGCCGGCCGGAGAGACCGCCGGTCTGCTTGGCCAGATCCGCCTCGGCGAGAGAGGCGGGCCGAGCGATCGTGGTGTTCGAGACGACGAGCGCCTGCACGCCGCGTCGCAGGGCTGTCTCGCAGATCGCGTCGAGGGCCTCGCGCGTGATGTCGGGGGCGATCTTCAGGAGCACGGCCGCGCTTGGGCCGGCTTCGTCGCGTGCCTCGACCACCCGAGCGAGCAATTCGTCGAGGAACGCTTCGCCCTGGAGGTCGCGCAGGCCCGGCGTGTTGGGAGAGGAGACGTTGACGGTGACGAAAGCCACGTGCGGTGCGAGGCGACGCGTGCAGGCGGCGTAGTCGGCGAGGCGGTCACCGGATTCCTTGTTGGCGCCGATATTGACGCCGACGAGCCCGGGACGGCCGGCGCGAGCGGCCAGCCGACCGGCCACCACCGCGACGCCCTCGCTATTGAGGCCGAAGCGGTTGATCACGGCCCGGTCGCGCGCGAGCCGGAACACCCGTGGCCGCGGATTGCCGGGCTGCGGCAGCGGCACCACGCCGCCAACCTCGACGAAGCCGAATCCGAGACCGAGGAGCGCGTCCGGCACCGCGGCGCCCTTGTCGAAGCCTGCCGCGAGGCCGACCGGATTGGGGAAGCGGCGGCCCAGGATCTCGACGGCGAGACGCCCGTCGTCCGCGGCCGGGCGGCGGGCCGGCAGGGCTGCCAGGGCGCGCAACGTCAAATTGTGAGCGGTCTCGGCATCCAGTCCGTGCAGAACCGGCCGGACCAGGGGGAACAGGACATCGATCATGCCCCGATCTCCGCCGGGAAGCGGTGGATCCCATCCGTGCCGAGCGGCAGGTCGGAGACCGTACGCACGGCTGAGAGCGGCATATCCGCGTAGAGATGCGGGAACAGGTCGCCGCCGCGCGAGGGCTCGTAGCGCAGAGCCTCGCCCAGCGCCTCCGCATCCACCGCAACGAGGAGGAGGTCGTCCTGCCCTGCGAAATGGCGGGCGGCGGTCTCCCGCACCTGCGCTGCGGTGGAGAAATGGATGAAACCGTCGGTGCGGTCGACGGGAGCGCCGGTGAAGCGGCCGAGCGCCTCGGCCTCGCGCCAGAGCGCGCGCGGGCAGATCTTGTAGATGAGCGGCATCGATGGTCCGTGGCTGTCGCCAGCGTCGATAGGGCGATCTCCCGGCCCCTGACAACCTTTTCCCATCCGCAGGGTTGATCCGGGCAGGTGTGGATCGCAGCAGAATTACCGGTTGAATCGAGCCGGAAAATGGTTGCGTTTCGCCCGTGGTAGCCCTAGTTTCCTACAACTGAGCCGTGCGTCCCAGCGGCCGGTTGAGGCACCGAGCCCGACTGATGTTGTCCCACGAACAGATCTGGACCGCCATCGACAGGCTGGCGGAACGCCACGGATATTCACCCTCCGGCCTGGCCCGACGCTCCGGCCTGGACGCGACGAGCTTCAACCGCTCGAAGCGGATCGGCGCGGATGGGCGCAAGCGCTGGCCGTCGACCGAATCGGTCTCCAAGGTTCTCGCCGCCACGGGTGCGAGCCTCGACGAATTCCTGCGCCTGATCGAGGCGCGCGAGGGGCCGGTGCGCTCCACCGTGCCTCTGATCGGCATGACGCAGGCAGGCTCCGGCCGCATGTTCACCGAGGACGGTCTTCCGACCGGCGGCGCCGGCTGGGAGGAGATCGATTTCCCCGATCTCGGCGAGGAGCGCGCCTTCGCCCTGGAGGTCCAGGGCGATTCGATGCTGCCGCTGTTCCGCGACGGCGACGTGCTGATCGTCTCCCCCTCGGCGAGCGTGCGCAAGGGCGACCGCATCGTCGTGCGCCTGCACGGCGGCGAGGTGCTCGCCAAGGAGCTGAAGCGGCGGACCGCACGCACCGTGGAGTTGACTTCGCTCAACCCCGACCACGAGGAGCGCGTTCTCAATGTCGGCGAGATCGCCTGGATGGCGCGGGTGATGTGGGTGCGCCAGTAGGCGCGAACCCGCTTTGACGCCGGGCCCGGGGACGGTCACCCTGCCGGCGCCGCGCGGACCGGGACCGGCCCGCATCCTGACGAGACTTGGCCGGACGGGACCTTGCCGGAAGAGACCAATCCCCCGAACGGAGACGAGGCCGGCGGCCTCGATCCCGGCACTGCCGCCCTCCTCGATGCGGGACGCGTCGCGGCCCTGCTTCTCGACGGTCCGGAGGGGCGCATCCTATACGCCAATCCGGCCTTCCGGGCGCTCACCGGCTATGCCGACGCGGACATCCTCGGCCACGATCTCGGCCTACTCGGCGAGGCGGCGCTCGCCCCGGCGGCGGGCCCCCTGGAATTCCTGGCGAGCCGGAAGGACGGATCGAGCTTCTGGGCCTGGCTCGACAGCGCGCCCGTGGCCGGCGGCCCGCACCGGCTCGTCCAGCTCCTCGACGTGACGCGGCGGCACGAGGCCGAGACGGCGCTGACCCTGTCGCGCCAGCGCGAGGCGCTCGGCCTGCTCACGAACAGCGTGGCGCACGAGTTCAACAACTTCCTGCAGATTCTGATCGGCTACATCGACGGGCTGAAGCGCCGCCTGGGCGACCGGCCCGAGCCCTTCATCCAGCGTGCCATCAGCCGCTCCACCGACGCGACCGAGCGGGCCGCGGTGCTGACGCGCCAGCTGCTCGCCTTCTCGCGCAAGATCGCGCCCGACGTCCGGGCGATCGACCTCGACCTGATGGTGGCCGAGGCGGCCGATGCCATGCGGCCGAGCCTGCCGGGCCGGGTTCGCCTGGACGTGATGCGCACGCCCGACCTGCCCTTCGCCGTCGCCAACCCGACCCAGGTGGAACTCGCCCTGCGTCATCTCGTGGCCAATGCCTGCGAGGCGATGCCGGAGGGCGGCCTCGTCACCCTCTCCACCTTCCGCGTGCCGGCGGGGGACCGCACGCTCCAGCAGCCCAATGACGGCGCAGTCGGCCTCCTGATCAGCGATACCGGCACCGGCATGTCGCCGGAGATGCTGGCCCGGGCGCTTGCGCCCTTCTCCACCAGCCGCGAGGCCGGCCGCGGCGCCGGGCTCGCCATCGTGCACGGGCTGATGAAGCGCCAGAACGGCACGATCAGCCTCGACAGCCGCCAGAACGAGGGCACGCAGGTCCGCCTGGTCTTTCCTGCCGCGCCGCGCCGAACCATGCATTGAGCCGGCTTCCCCGGCGCCTCGATTGAGGAATCGTTGACCACCCGGGCGCGCTGTCACCGCCGCGAGTGGAAAGACGGCCGGGGCGATGGACTAAAACGCCGGCTGAACCGTCCCCATATTATCGACGGCGGCGAACGCCGCGACCGGTTCACACGATCTGTTCTCTCTTCAGGGGCTCCCGATGCTCACCTCCCTCAAGCGACGCAAGCGCACGGCGACCTTCCTGGCGCTCGCTGCCGCGCTGACGGTCGCGGCGCCCATCGCCGAGGCCCGGCCGGGCGGCGGCGGCAGCGTCGGGTCCCGCGGGTCCCGCACCTTCAACGCGCCCTCGGCCACGCCGACCGCGCCGGGCACGGCCGCGCCGATGCAGCGCACGCAACAGCAGCCCGGCATGACCAATCCCGGCATGCAGGCCCCGCAGCAGGGTCGGCGCTTCGGCGGCGGATTCTTCGCGGGCCTGCTCGGCGCCGGCCTGATCGGCGCGCTGCTCGGCGCCGGCTTCTCGGGCGGCCTCGGCGGCTTCGCCTCGTTCCTCGGCCTGCTGCTGCAGGTCGGCCTCGTCGTGCTACTGGTCTCCTTCGCGGTGCGCTGGTTCCGCCGCCGCAGCGGCCAGCCGGCGGGTGCCGGCGCGCCCTATGCCCGCTCCGGCCTCGATCAGGACCAGAGCCCGAATCCCGCCCCCGGCGGCCCTTCGGGCATGATGGGCGGCGGCATGATGGGTGGCATGGGCGGCGCACGTCCGGTTCAGCAGCGCCCCGTGCAGATCGGCCCGAACGACTACCAGTCGTTCGAGCGCCTGCTCGGCGAGATCCAGGACGCCTATTCCCACGAGGACAAGGTCGGCCTGCGCAACCTCGCCACCCCTGAGATGGCCGGCTACTTCGAGGAGGAGCTGAACGCCAACGCGGCGCGCGGCGTCGTCAACCGGATCAGCGAGGTCAAGCTCCAGCAGGGCGATCTGGCCGAGGCCTGGGGCGAGGGCGCGGACGAGTACGCCACCGTGGCGATGCGCTACACGCTGAAGGACGTCACGATCGACCGCCGCAGCGACCGCGTGGTCGAGACCGGCGCGCCGCAGGCCGTCGAGCTGTGGACCTTCGTCCGCCGCCCGGGCCGCCCGTGGATCCTCTCGGCGATCCAGCAGACCGCCTGAGCCGCCGGATCGGGGCTGAACAGGGCCGGTGCCGCTCAGCGGCGCCGGCCTTTTCGTGTGCGGATCAGCGCCCGCGCCCGGCCTCCCAGGCATTGGCCAGCGCCACGAAGCCGGCCACCGGCACCTCCTCCGCCCGCGCGGTCTCGGGCAGGCCGGCCGCGGCGAGGATCGTGCCGGGATCGGGGGTGAGCGGCTTGAGGCTCTGGCGCAGCATCTTGCGGCGCTGGCCGAAGGCGGCGCGAGTGACCGCTTCGAGGGCGCCGACCCGGCAGGGCAGCGGGTCCGGCCGCGGCACGAGGCGCACGATGCTCGACGTCACCTTCGGCGGCGGCACGAAGGCGGAGGGGCTGACATCGAACAGGATGTCGGCCTCCGTGCGCCAGCCGCAGAGCACGCCGAGGCGGCCGTAATCGGCCCGCGCGCCCTCGTCGGCCACGATGCGCTCGGCGACCTCGCGCTGGAACATCAGGGTCAGCGAATCCCACCAGGGCGGCCAGGCCTCGCCGTCGAGCCAGCCGGTCAGCAGCGGCGTGCCGACATTGTAGGGCAGGTTCGCCACGATCCGGGCCGGGCCGTCGCCGATCAGCGGGCGCGGGTCGAAGGCGAGCGCGTCGGCATCGACCACGGTGAGGCGGCCCGGATAATGCGCCGCGATCTCGGCCAGGGCGGGAAGCGCCCGTGGATCGCGCTCGATCGCGACGACGCGGGCCGCCCCCTCCGCCAGGAGCGCCCGGGTCAGGCCGCCGGGGCCCGGGCCCACCTCGACCACCGTCACGCCCGCCAGCGGCCCCGCCGCCCGGGCGATGCGGCCGGTCAGGTTGAGATCGTACAGGAAGTTCTGGCCGAGCGACTTCTTCGGCTCGAGCCCATGCCGGGCCACGACCTCGCGCAGGGGCGGCAGCCCGTCCGGGGCACTCATGTCATCTCCGATCCGTCAGAGCGGCCGCGGTATCACAGCTCGTCGTCGGGGTCGAAATGGCGCATCTGCGAGGGGCGCCCGGCATAGGCGCTGATCGGGATGACCGCGCCGCCGAAGGCCTTCGCGATGCCGGCGTTGCGGGCCAGCCGCTCGGCGAGCCTGAGGGCCGCGATCAGGCTGTCCGGCCGCGCGATGCCCTGGCCGGCGATGTCGAAGGCCGTGCCGTGGTCCGGCGAGGTGCGGATGAAGGGCAGCCCCAGCGTGACGTTGACGCCGTCATCGAAGGCGATCGTCTTGATCGGGATCAGCGCCTGATCATGCGTGGGCGCCAGCGCCACGTCGTAGGTCTCGCGGGCGCGGGCGTGGAACAGGGTGTCGGCCGGCAGCGGTCCCCGGAGGTCGATCCCCTCCCCGCGCAGCCGCGCCACCGCCGGAGCGAGCACGTCACGGTCCTCGCGGCCGATGGTTCCCGCCTCGCCCGCATGCGGGTTGAGCCCGGCGAGGACGAGGCGCGGCTCGGGCAGGCCGAAGCGGGTCTTGAGATCGTGGACCACGATGCGGACCGTCTCCTCGACGAGGTCCTGGGTCAGAAGATCCGGCACGTCGCGCAGGGGCACATGGATCGTCACCGGCACCACGGCGAGATCCTCGCTCCAGATCATCATCACCGGCCGCGGCGGCGTGCGCCCCGGAGCGACGGACAGGGCCGCCAGGAACTCGGTGTGGCCGGGATGGGCGAACCCGGCCCGGGTCAGCACGAACTTGGCGATGGGGTTGGTCACGACGGCCGCGGCACGGCCCGCTTTCACGAAGCCGACCGCGGCGGTGATCGATTCGATGACCGCGCCGGCATGGATGGAATCCGGTCGCCCCGGCAGGGCCGCGATGGCGGTGCCGCTGGGCAGCGCCACGACCGGCAGCGCCCGCGGGAACACCTCGGCGGCGGTCTCGGGATCGATCTCGGCGACCGGCACGGGCAGGCCCATGCGATCGGCCGCGCGCTCCACGAAGGCCGGGTCGGCGACGAGGAAGAAGGGTGGCAGCGGGTTCAGGCCGCCGCGGGCGAGCCAGGCCGCCAGGGCGATCTCCGGGCCGATCCCGGCCGGGTCTCCGAGGGTCAGGGCGAGTGGGAGCATGGGACAGGCTCGCGGATGGCGCGGGGCCGATGCGCCACGGCATGGGATTAAGGGAGCCGGCACGGGGCGCGCAAGGCGAGGCGGCGCATCGGCCCATCATGCATCGGCAGGCTGTCTTCCGGTGCGCGCGCGGGCCCCGCCTCTCGACCGGACTGCCCAGTTCGCACAACGCCGTCCGGACAAAGCGCGGGTCCCCTCTCCCGTTCGGGAGAGGGACATGGTGAGGGTCGAGAACTCCCAGGAATGGGAGGAGCCGGAGCCGCTTCACCGTCGCGGCCACTCCGGACAATTCTCAACCCTCACCCCAACCCTCTCCCGAACGGGAGAGGGGGGCGCGTCGCGGACCGTCGCGCGCGGCCCGCCTCAGCGGACCGACGCGATGCCGTCGTTGGTGGTCACGGTGCCGACGTTCTGGCGGAGATCCGCTTCGCCCAGCGTCTTCAATTCCAGCCGCAGCAGCACGGTCTGGTTGCGCTCGCGGGTGCCGAGCGCGGTGGCGATCGGCGAGACGATGTAGTTCAGCGAGACCGTGGTGCACTCGTCCTGGTAGCCGCCACCGATGCTCATGCCGGACAGGTAGAACCGGCCCGGGTTCTGGTAGACGGGCGCGAGGCCGACCGGGTTGGCGAGGTAGCTGGCATAGGCGTCGGCGAACAGGTCGCGCGTGTCGAGGTAGTGCGTCATGTCGACGAGCGCCGAGCCGGTAAGGAACCAGTTCGGGGTGATGTTGTAGGTGGCGCTGGCGGTGAGGCCCTCGCGGCGGTGGCTGAAGCCGAGCAGCGGCTGCGCCTCGTAGTAGGAGTAGAAGGCCGAGAGCGTCAGCGGCAGGAACGGCGCGAAGCGCGCGGTCACGCCGGTCTCGAAGCGGTTGACCTTGAAGTCGCTGTGGTCGAACCGCGCCCGGGTGATGAAGGAGATGTTCTGGTTCGGCGAGAGCTGGAAGCGGCCGACGAAGTCCGAGCGGCGCGTCTCCAGGCCCGATTCCAGGCCGACATTGGCGATGTCGCCGCGGCGGAACGAGTTCACGCCGGCGAGCTGGATCGACTCGCCGAACATCACGTTCGTGTACCAGCCCGCATCCGTCGTCACCGAGTACTGGCCGCCGAGATTGGCGCGCACGCCGCCCTCGACGCGGTCGTAGCCGGAGAACTTGTCCCACTCGAACAGCGAGGTGTCGTCGAAGACGAGGCTCTGCGCGTCCTCGTTCGGCAGGCGTCCGATGCGGGTCTCGGACGGGCGCGCGATGATCTGCGCGATCGGCTCGATCGTGTGGACGCCGAGCGGCCCGAAATTGCTGACGAAGGGGTAGCGGTAGTCGATGCCGACCGCGGGCATGACGCGGCCGTTGAAGCCCTCGCCCACATTGGCGATCGTCGGCACCAGGGCGTTCTGGTAGCCGGACAGGCTCGGATTGGTGAAGAAGGCGTCCGCCCGCAGATAGGTGAAGGGCGTGAAGACCTGACCGGCATCGTCGATGAAGCTGCGCCGCCAGGACGCCATGGCCGAGGCGCGCGTATTGGTGCCGGCCAGCCCCCGGATCAGGCAGGAGGCCCGGTTGAAGGTCGAGCAGGTCTCGTAGAGCGGGTAGCTGACGCCGTTGTAGCTCGGGCTGAACAGGTAGGCCGAGGTGCGCGGCAGGCCCTGGAAGTCGGTGGCCTCGCGGGTCAGGCTGGTGATGTTGGCCTCGAAACGCACCTCGCCGCCGAGCTCGCCCGGCCCGTTGATGCGTTTGTCGTAGTCGATCACCGGCGCGACGATCGGCTGCTCCTTCTGCCAGTCGAAGCTCGACAGGCCCTTGAAGTAGTAGCCCCGCGCCTCGAACCAGGAGCGGTCGCCCTGCCCGATCAGGTAGGCGGTCGACACCGCCTCACGGAAATAGTCCGTGACGATGTTCTGGTTGCGGATGCGGTAGTTGTCGAGGAACCACTTGTCGGTGACGCCGACGAGATCCCAGCCGGTGCGCCAGCGGTCGTTGATGTAGAAGCGGCCCCGGCTCTCGATCGAGCCGCGGAAGTCGCGGTCACCCGCACCGAGCGGTCCCGGCAGGAAGGCCGAGGGCGTGGTCTGCGAGATGCCCGACAGGCGCAGGTTGTACGAGCCGTTCTCAAGGCGCTGGCGGAACTCGGCCTGCCCGAGCACGCCCTGCCGGCTCACGAAGGTCGGCGAGACCGTCAGGTCGTAATCGGGCGCGAGGTTGAAGAAATAGGGCAGCGACGCGCCGGTGCCGATCGCCGTCGAGGTGACGAAGCGCGGGGTCAGGAAGCCGCTCTTGCGCTTCACCGTCGGATCGGGCGCCTCGAAATACGGCAGGTAGGCCACCGGGATGCCGGCCAGCTCCAGCTGCGATTCCTCGAAATAGATCGTGTGCGTCTCGTTGTTGTGGATGATCTTGGTGGCGCGCACCTGCCACAGGGGCGGCCTCTCGGGGTTGTCCTTGCACGGCTCGCAGGCGGTGTAGGTGCCGTAGTCGAAGGCCGTCTGCTCGCCGTTCAGACGCTCGGCGCGGGGGGCGGAGAAGCGGGTCCGCACGGTCTCGCCGCGGCGCTCGACCGATTGCTGGATGCGCAAGCTGTCGATGAAGCCCGTCTTGAAATCGTCGGTCAGCTCCATCCGCTCGCCGGTGACGACGGCGCCGTCCTTGTCGGTGAGGCGGACATTGCCCTCCGCGAAGACGCGGCTGGTGGCGCGGTCGTAGCGCACGCGGTCGGCCTGCAGGGTGCGCGGGCCGTAATGCAGCTCGGCATTGCCGCGCGCGGTGACCGTGTTGTTGTCGTTGTCGTAGACGAGCTCGTCGGCCTCCACGAGGAGCTTGTCCCCGGGCTTGCCCTCGAGCTTCTTGGCAAGCGGGTTCGGCGCGCCGCCCGATTGGGCAAGCGCCGGCCCAGCCGCCGCGGCCAGGACCGTCAGCAGCGCCGTCAGCCCGGCGATCCGCGCGATGTCGGAGACCTTACGCAACGCCTGTCCCAACCCCGGTGACGTCTGCCGTCACGAACACACTCAAACCTCGCCTCCCGATTCCCGCCCGGAAGGAGCGGGTCTCATCCGTCTTCCTGGTACAGAAGCGTGAGCGTACCGAGGAGGCTTCCTACCACGGCCGGCAGCCAGGCCGCCACTGGCGCCGCCACGAGTCCCGCGGCGCCGAGACCCTCCATCAACTGCCGCGCGACGTAGAGCGCGAACCCCGCCGCGACGCCGCCCAGCACGAGCTTTCCGACACCACCAAAGCGGAAAAACCGTAAGGAAACGGTTGCGGCGACGAGCACCATGGCCAGAAACAGGGCCGGCCGGGCCCAGAGCACGTCGTATTGCAGGCGGTAGCGGGTGGCATCGAGACCGGACCGTTCGGTCCGCGCGATCGTATCCGGCAGTTGCCAGAAAGGCACAGATTCCGGGGGCGTGAAGCGCTGGCGGATCTGCCCGAGGTCGAGAGTCGAGGCGATCAGGTAGCTGCCGAAGGATTCGGGCGGCGAGTCGGGCGTGATCAGGCGCACGTCCTGGAGTTCCCACCAGCCGTCATGCAGCACGGCCCGCGCGGCCACGATCTCGGCGGCGAAGCGGCCGTCGTCGTCGAAGGTGAAGACCTGCACGCCCGCGAGCGTGGTGGTGCCCTCCACCGCCGTCTCGGCCCGGATGATGGCGCTGCCGTCCACGCTCTTCTGGCGCAGCCAGAGCGCCTTGCCGGAGCCCGCCTTGGTCGATTTGGCGAAGATCTTGGCCTCGATCTCCGTCGAGCGCTGCTTCAGCGCCGCCGAGACCGGGTTGTAGACTCCGACCGCGAAGGCGCCGAGCGCCAGGGCGACGAACAGGCCGGGCTGCAGGAACTGCCAGGCCGAGATGCCGGCCGCCCGTGCCACCACCAGTTCCAGCTTGCGCGAGAGCTGCAGGAGCGCCGCCATCGAGCCGAACAGCACCGCGAAGGGCAGAACACCCTCGGCCACCGCCGGCGTGCGGTAGAGCGAGAGCTGCGCCATCAGCCCGGTGGAGGCGCCCTCGGCATCGCCCGCCCGCCGCAGCAGCTCCACGAAATCGAGGGTGTAGACCAGCGCGAAGACGGTGATGAAGACGCCGAGCACGGTGCGCACGAAGCGCCACGCGAAATAGGTCCCGAGGGTGCGGCCGATCAGCATGGCCTAGCCCCGCGCAAGCCGCCGGCTCGGCCCCAGGCCGCGCAGGGCAGCGGCGAGGCGCGCCGTGAGGCTGCGCACCGCCGGCCCGTGGAAGATGATGAGGCTCGACAGACCGATCGCCGCCAGCGGCACCGCGTAGATCGCGAGCGCCGCCCCGGCGCTGCGCGCGGCCGCGCTCGTCGCGGCGAAGCCCGCGATGCGCAACGCCACCACGGCGACAACCGCCCCGGCCACTGCCACGCCGCGGCCCTGCCGCGTGGTGCGCGGGTCGCCGAGCGCCGCGAAGGCGATGAAGGCCAGCGCGATCGGGTAGAGCCAGGAGGAGAGCCGGTCGTGCAGCTCCGCCCGGAAGCGGCCCTTCTGGAGCTTGAAATAGCCTTCCGTCTTGTCGGGGAAGAGGAGCTGCGTCGTCGAGCGCTCGCGCGGCTTGTAGATCACGTCCGAATCGGGAGGCGCGAAGGCGGCGAGGTCGATCGTGTAGCGCTCGAAGGTCAGGATCGAGGAATCGCGGCTGTCCTTCTGCTGCTGCAGCACGCTGCCCTTCTCCAGCGCCAGGTAGCTCTGGCCCTCGACCTCGATCGCGTTGCCGCGGTCGGCGAGGTAGACCTTGCTCTTGCCGGCCTCGCGCCCGTCCCGGATGAACAGGCCGAGCAGCGTCCCGTTCTGCCCGCGCTCGCGGAAGTGGAAGCTGATGCCGTTGTCGAGTTCCGTGAACTGGCCTTCCTTCACGACGTTCGCGATGAAGTCGCCGCGCACCCGCGTGATCACGTCGCGCAGCTCCTGGAAGCTCGCCGGCATCACCACGATGGTCAGGAAGCCGACGAGGAAGCTCACCATCGTCGCCAGCGTCAGGAAGGGCCGCAGGATCGCCCGCGGGCGCATGCCGGCCGCCGACATCACGATCAGCTCCGAATCGCCGTTGAGCTTGTTCAGCGCGTAGATGACCGCGATGAACAGGGCCATCGGCGCGATCACGACGAGGAGGGTCGGCAGCGACAGGCCGGTGACGAACAGGAAGATCAGGAGCGTCTGCCCCTTGGCCGTGATCAGGTCGAGCTCGCGCAGGGCCTGCGTCACCCAGATCGTGCCGGTCAGCCCGATCAGGCAGGCGAGGAAGGCGCCGAGCGCGATGCGGAAGATGTAGCGCTCGATCTGGTTCATCGCCGTAACGCCCCGCGGCCTCCTCTTTGCCGGCTGGACAATCGCCTCGTGCGCACTGCCATGGCGCGCGAACTGGGGCGGTTTCAAGAGCGAAGCCGCCGCGTTGCGTTCTCTGCCTCAGCGGCTACACAGGATGCACCATCGCGGAGACCCGCGGCGCGGGCCTCGACCTCGGGACCGGAAGCACTTCGGAAAGCGGCACATGGCGGACGGCATCAGCATCACCTTCGCTCCGGTCGGCCGGGCCGGCGGGGGCGACCTCGTCGTGTTCGTGGGCGACGATCTCGCCCTGGGTAGCGCCGCACGGGAGGTCCTGGGACAGGCGGGCACCGATCTCGTCGCCCGGGCCGCGGCCTCCGAGCAGTTCAAGGGCCGGGCGCAGACCGCGCTGGTGCTGCCGGCCCCGGCCGGCGTCGAGGCGGATCGTCTCGTCGTCGTCGGCCTCGGCTCGGACAAGGACCGCGCCACGATCGAGTGGCCGATGCTCGGCGGCTTCACCGCCGGCAAGGTCCCGGGCCGCCGGGCCCGGGTGCTGCTCGACTGGCCGGGCGCCGAGATCGGCGGGCGCGAGGCGGCGGATTTCGCCCTCGGCGCGCGCCTGCGCGGCTACGCCTTCGACCGCTACAAGACCAAGAAGAAGACCGACGAGGACAAGGGCGGCACCGCGCTGACCCTGATGCTCGCCGACCATGCCGCCGCCGAGGTGGCGGGCCAGGATTCGGCCGCCGTCGCCGCGGGCGTGATGCTCGCCCGCGATCTCGTGAACGAGCCGCCGAACGTGCTCTATCCGGCCGAGTTCGCCCGGCGCGCCGCGGAGCTGACGAAGCTCGGCGTCGAGGTGGAGGTGCTGGAGCCGGCCCGCCTGCGCGAGCTCGGCATGGGGGCGCTGCTCGCCGTGGCCCAGGGCTCGGCCCGCGAGCCGCGCGTGGCGATCATGCGCTGGACCGGCGGCCGGCCCGGCGACGCGCCGCTCGCGCTGATCGGCAAGGGCGTGGTGTTCGATTCCGGCGGCGTCTCCATCAAGTCGGCCGGCGGCATGGAAGACATGAAGGGCGACATGGGCGGCGCCGCGGCCGTGGTCGGCACCCTGCACGCGCTGGCCGCCCGCAAGGCCAAGGCCAACGTGGTCGGCGCCATCGGAATCGTCGAGAACATGCCCGACGGCAACGCCTACCGCCCGTCCGACATCGTCACCTCGATGTCGGGCCAGACCATTGAGGTCATTAACACCGATGCCGAAGGACGCCTCGTCCTCGCCGACATCCTCTGGCACACCCACCAAACCTACAAGCCCAAGGCAATGATCGACCTTGCCACCCTCACCGGTGCGATCATTGTGGCACTCGGCCAGGACATCGCCGGCATGTTCTCGAATGACGACGAGATCTCCAGGTGCCTCCATGCGGCGGGCGAGGCGACGGGCGAGAGGGTTTGGCGGATGCCGCTGATCCCGGCATACGATAAGGCAATCGACTCGAAGTTTGCCGACATGAAGAACACCGGCGGCCGGCACGGCGGTGCCGCAACGGCGGCTGCCTTCCTTAAGCGCTACGTCAACGATACGCCCTGGGCGCATCTCGACATCGCAGGCGTGGCCATGTCCTCGACCTCCAGCGAGATCAACAAGAGCTGGGGCGCCGGCTGGGGCGTCCGCCTGCTCGACCGGCTGGTGCGCGACCATTACGAGGCGCGTTGAGCGGGTTTGACGGCGTTAGGACCAGAATCTGACCGCCCCTCTCCAGCAGGCGGGGCGGTGTTGCCTTCAAAACGACGGAAGGGGACGTCCAGACTCTCGCAGACATTAAGCTCGCCGCGGCTGAAGGTTCGGACGGGGTCGGGACCGCGTGTGGGGCCGGTCGGGTCGAGCGCGGGTGGCGCGCCCCTGAGCCCACCAGTAAGCTGCCTCTTCGCATCGACTGCCGACGCTGAGACATACACGAGAGCATTGTGAGAATGGCCGCTATGCCATCTTGATCGCAGACGATCTACATGGATCGTATCGAGGTGGCTTGCATGAATCGTTGGAGCTACTGCTTGTAGAATTTGGCGAAGCCCGTGGTGCCGTGGCCGGCTGCTTCGGTGGTGGGGGGTATCAGGTACAAGCGCCCGTTCCTGAGGCGCCTCATCTCGCGCTCCATGATCCTGATTTCGGTGGGTTGCGCTCGTCGTCCGCGGAGTTGATGGCGAGCAAATTTGTTTCGATCTGCTCAACGCCCGCAGAGAGTTCGTAGCCGCGCGACGGTCCCAACTGATAGATAGTCGTGGGCGTCGGCGTTGAATAGCGCAGACAAACGAGCGTCCACGAGCTTGTCGGCCAGCGCGCCGGTCGGCTCCTGCCTTTGCAGTGACAGTGTGCCACCGCTGGCGGCCAGGGCAAAGAAGATCTTGGCAATCCGCAATGAGGGCGGTGGAATCCTGCACTCGCTATCAGCATAGATTCGGTCGCGCCGGATGGGCTTGTTTATAGGCCTGAGCATCATCCAATTGCGGCTCTCCATCTCGCTCGGCTACGACGTCATGAGAACGAGGGCCTCCATGAATTTGCGATGCCTCACGCCCAAGATCCCGGCGTGCATGCCGTCCATCGAGTTGCCGATGCGCGGTCGCGCGTGTTTGACGCTGAGATGCTCCTTAGATCAGCTGGTACTGTGCCTCGGCCATGTTGTCGTAGTTGTATATTGGAAATTTGTTTTCAGCCCATCCGCAGGGTTGGGCGACTGTCCATGACTGTTCGCATCCGAGATGATGATATAGTACTTGGCCGTATCGAGCGGTTGACCGAGACCTAACAGCTCGCCAGCGAATTCGGTCGTCAGCAGGTTGCCTGCCGAGCCGGTGGTGCCGTGCTGGATGACTACCGGTTCGCCTGTAGTGTCTGCAAACATGATGTAGTGCAGGCGCCTCTTCGTATGACTTCTCCAATGTGAAACCTGAAATCGTTGTTCATCCAATCGCTTTATCCGGGCACCGGATAGCCTGCAGCATTTGCTGGGAGAGCAATCAACGATAAGGCCGCGGCCGCAATCCGCAACAGGATCATAACGGGCATATAGGGTCCTCCGCGGCTTCAATTTTTTAACGGTCAAGCTAGTCTCGCGCACCTGGCTTTAGCAGGCAACAGGCGGGGCGATCGACTTGGATATTGCTCGCGTCGCGTCAGCTTTATCAGGAGCGAGCCATTCACACTCAGAGCCTGCACCGCTCCTTTTCCCGAGGAGCAGTCCTGAGCAGGTCGGTCAGTGCGATCACGGTACTCGAACTGCCGCGTCAATACACCCGGGCCTCCAGATCCGACCTTGCAGGTCTCCAACGCGATCCTCTACGTCCGGCAGACCAGGAGGCCGCGTGGTGATTCTCTTCGGGAGCAACTAGAACACGGCCGTCCGCCCCATCCGGTCGGACTCATGCGGAGGGCGATACTATGCGAGGCACGCGAGCGATCCTGGCCGGGGCTCCGCTCGCTGCAGCGCTGCTGACGCTCTTTGCGGTGGCAGCGACAGGTCTCAGCCAGCGCTCGGCCCTGCCGCTGGCCGTGGAGTCCTACGCCTACGGTTTCTTCCTCGACCGCTACCCCCTTTTCGCCTTCGCCCTCGTCTACGGGCTCGCCCGTATTTTGGCCGCGGCGGCCATGCCCGGCTCGGCTTCGCCAGCGCGGCGGGCGGTGTTCGCCGGACTCGGGCTGGTGCTCCTCCTGGCAGCCGCGCTGCACCCAACCTTCGGCGGCCTTGTGCTGCGCGGCGGCTTCATGGCTGGTGGCTCGGCCTTCCTCAGCGGGCAACCACTTGGCCTCGCTTACGTGATTGGCGCGGCTGTCGCCGCCCTCGTCTTCGGCCTTGCCGTCGGCCTGCCGATCTGGCTCGGGCAGGCACGTTTCCAACCCGTTGGCTTCTGGCGCAGGACGGGCGGGCTCGCAGCAACTGCCACCGGGAGCTTCCTTGCCCTCTGGCTCGCCGCCGCCCTGCTTGGGCTCGGTCGCGATTTCGGCGTTGGCCCCTGGCCGCGCCGCGCATTTAGCAGTGACGAAACGCTGCGCGCCGCCCTGGTTCTCGTCGTGGCGGCATTGCCGCATGTCTTGGTCACGGCCTTCCGAGGGCCCGGGCCAACGCCGACCGATGCGACCCGCCGGTCTCTGGAAGTGTCTCGCCCGACATGATAGTTCATATATGAACTAATTCGTGCGGCTGTTGCCGCGCCATTGGCCGCCTCGCTTGCCCATGCCGGAGCGATCCCGCACAGTCTGGGACAATGGGAATGGTCAGACGATCAGCACGGCCATTACGAAGCCGTGCGTAGGGAGTGCGCCGTGATCGAGCAGCAAAGGGCCGCCATGTCGGGGCGCGATAAGCCGTGGCTCGCCGCCTACCCGCCCGGGATGCCTGCGGAGATCGACGTGGACGGGCTCGGTACCCTCGTCGATATGTTCGAGGCGAGCACGCGCCGCTTCGCGGACCGGCCCGCGCTGATCTGCTTCGGCTCCTCCGTCAGCTATGCTGCGCTCGGCCGCATGGCCCGGGCGCTCGCGGCCTGGCTGCAGGGGCAGGGCCTCGCTAAGGGCGACCGCGTCGCGATCATGATGCCGAACGTGCCGGCCTACCCCGTCTCGCTGTTCGGCACGCTGCTGGCGGGCGCCACGGTGGTGAACGTCAACCCGCTCTACACCCCGCGCGAGTTGGCGGCACAGCTCAACGATTCGGGCGCGCGCACCCTGATCGTTCTGGAGAACTTCGCCCACACCGTCGCCGAGGCGCTGCCGCAGCTGAGCCTCGACCGCGTCCTGCTGGTCGGGCCCGGCGACGGGCTCGGGCTGAAGGGCCGGCTGATCGACCTCGCCTCACGCCACATCAAGAAGGCGGTGAAGCCCTTCAGGCTGCCGGCCGGCCTCAGCAGCCGCTTCACCGCAGCGCTCAAGGCGGGGGCGGGCCTGGCGTTGAAGCCGGTGCCGGTAGCGCAAGAGGATCTCGCCTTTCTGCAATATACGGGAGGCACCACGGGCGTGGCCAAAGCCGCGATGCTGACCCACCGCAACATCGTCGCCAACGTCGTCCAGTCGCAGATCTGGTTCGAGGCGACGGATCCGGACGGGCCTCGGCGCGTGATGGTGACGGCTTTGCCGCTCTACCACATCTTCGCGCTGACGTGCTGCTTCCTGTTCTTCATCCGCTCCGGCGGCTGCTGCCTACTCATCCCGAATCCGCGCGACGCGGACGGGTTCATCAAGACGCTGTCGAAGCACCGCTTCACCCATATGTCGGGGGTGAACACCCTCTTCAACCTCCTCAACAACCACCCGAAATTCCCGACGCTCGACTTCTCCCACCTCGACTACGTGGTCGGCGGCGGCATGGCGGTTCAGCGGTCGGTGGCCAAGCGCTGGAAGGAGATCACGGGCTCGACCATCATCGAGGGCTACGGCCTCTCCGAAACCTCGCCGGTCGTCTGCGTGAACCCCTACCGGCTCGCCGAATGGTCCGGCACGATCGGCTATCCCCTGCCCTCCACCGAGGTCTCGATCCGGCGCGCCGACGGCATGCCCGCCTCCTTCGGCGAGCCCGGCGAAATCTGCGTGCGCGGCCCCCAGGTGATGAAGGGCTACTGGAGCCGGCCCGACGAGACCGCCCGGGCAATGACTCCGGACGGTTTCTTCCGCACCGGCGACGTGGCCGTGATGGAGGCCGATGGGCAGGTACGCATCGTGGACCGGATGAAGGACATGATCCTCGTCTCCGGCTTCAACGTCTATCCGAACGAGGTAGAGGACGTGCTCGCCCTCCATCCCGGCATCCTCGAATGCGCGGTGGTCGGGGCACCCTGCCCCGAGGCGGGCGAGATGGTGGTGGCCCACGTGGTGCTGCGCGACTCAGGCCTCACGGTCGAGGCCATCCGGGCCCATGCCCGCTCGCAACTCACCGGCTACAAGGTGCCGCGCAGAGTGGTAATCCAGGCAAGCCTCCCGAAGACCAACGTCGGAAAAGTGCTGCGCCGAGCCCTGCGTGAGGCGCCGCCCGCGTAACCGCGGGCGACCCGACGCGAATGGGACGCTGAGCAGCATTCACCCCGCGCGGCCGCGCACCGATCTGGGTGCGCGCGGGTCACAGGCAGGAGCGAGCCCCATGTTGATCAAGCGCAGCCGCGGCTGGGACATCCCCGAGCGCCTCGCCACGCCCGAATCCGTCTTCCTCGACCGGCGCGCATTGCTCGGCGGCGCAGCTGGCCTGATGGCCGGCTCGCTGCTCGCTACCCGCCCCGGATTTGCCGCGGCCGGTCCCTACCCGGCTCCGCGCAACGAGGCCTTCACCCTTGATCGGGCGGTAACGCTGGAGCGCTACAGCGGCGACTACAACAACTTCTACGAGTTCGGCACCTCGAAGACCGTGCTGCCGGCGGCCAACGCGCTCAAGACCGAACCTTGGACGGTCAAAATCGACGGCTTGGTGGAAAAGCCCTTCGAGATCGGCGTGGACGAGCTGATCCGAAAGGCCGGGCTGGAGGAGAGGCTCTATCGCCACCGCTGCGTCGAGGCGTGGTCGATGGCGGTGCCCTGGACCGGTTTCCCGCTCGCCAAGCTCGTCGCGATGGCTAAGCCCACCTCGGGCGCGAAATACGTCCAGTTCCAGACCTTCCTCGACAAGGCCATGGCGCCGGGCCAGCGGTCCTTCTTCTATCCCTGGCCCTATATCGAGGGCCTGACGCTCGCGGAGGCGATGAACGACCTCACCTTCATAGTCACCGGGATCTACGGCAAGCCGCTGCCGAACCAGTTTGGGGCGCCGATCCGTCTCGCGCTGCCGTGGAAGTACGGATTTAAGTCGATCAAGTCGATTGTGAAGGTCTCCTTCACGGCGGAACGGCCGAAGACTTTCTGGGAGGGCCTGCAGGCCTCTGAGTATGGCTTCTGGGCGAATGTGAACCCGGCCGTGCCCCATCCCCGGTGGAGCCAGGCGAGTGAGCGTGTGCTGGGCACAAATGAGCGCGTGCCGACCCTGATCTATAACGGCTACGGCGAGCAGGTTGCCGGCCTCTACAAGGGGCTGGAGGGCGAGCGGCTCTTCGTATGAGAGCGGCTCCGACCTTCAGTACGTCCAGCGCTGTGCTTTTGAAACCAAGAAGTCGCGGAAGGCCTGGACGCGGGCCACCGTGCGCATCTCCTCGGCATAGACGAGGTAGCTGTCGAGCGTCGGCATCTCGCTCTCGGTGAGCACCTGCACGAGGCTGTCCTGCCCATCGACGGCGTAGTCGGGCAGGATGCCGATGCCGACGCCGGTCTCCATCGCCTTCTGCAGCGCCGCTACGTTGTTGACGGTGAAGTGCACCGGCCGGCGCTCGCGGCCCTCGCGGCCGATATCGGCGAGGTAGTGGGCGGCAAGCAGGTAGGATGGCTCGTTGCCGCCGAACGAGACCAGCCGGTGATCGTCGAGCTGCTCGATCGCCTTCGGGGCGCCGAACCGCTTGATGTAATCCGGGCTCGCGAAGGCGTGGTAGTGCACTGTGAATAGGCGGCGCTGAATCAGGTCCGGCTGAGCAGGGCGGCGCATGCGGATAGCGATGTCGGCCTCGCGCATGGCGAGGTCGAGCTCCTCGTTGGTGAGGATCAGCTCGATGCGCACGTCCGGGTAGAGATCGAGGAACTCGGCGACCCGCTGCGACAGCCACGCAGTGCCCAGGCCCACCGTGGTCGTCACTTTGAGGTCGCCGGTGGGCCGCTCGCTCGTCTCAACGAGGCGGGCCTTGGTGTTCTCCAGCCTGAGCTTCATGTCGCGCGCGGCGCGGAAGAGCAGGTCGCCCTGCTCAGTCAGGATCAAGCCGCGGGCGTGGCGGTGAAACAGGGGCGCCTTCAGCTCGCGCTCCAACGCGCTGATCTGACGGCTGACAGCGGATTGGCTGAGACCGATATCGTCTCCCGCTTTCGTGAAGCTCCCAGCCTCGGCGACGTTGAGGAAGATCCGAATCTTATCCCAGTCCACAGCGAGCGACCCACCCAAAGGGAAATGCACCGCACGGCCCGACCCTCCGATGCGGCAATGCGGCATTGCGGTCAGGACATGACACATGCGTTCCGGACGCGCATCTGCGCAAGCCATGCAGGGAAAAATTTGTTGATGTCCGCACCGATTTTCCGCGGAACGCTGAATTTCCGCTTGAGGAAGGACCGAGACTGGGGTCGCAGAAGGCCCATGAGGGGCCCCACCGCTCGCCGCGGAAGACAGGAGCCTTTCTCCCGCTTGAGAGAGGGGCCGGTCGCGGTTCCTGTGGGCGCTCGAAGGCCGGACCTTTCTCGGCCGGTGCCTTACTCGGCGGCAGCCTTTTGCGGCGGCTCGCCGATCTCAAGATTGGCGAGGTACTTCTCGGCCTCGAGTGCGGCCATGCAGCCCATGCCAGCGGCGGTGATGGCCTGCCGGTAAATGTCGTCGGTTACGTCACCGGCCGCATAGACGCCAGGTATCTCGGTCTCGGTGGTACCCGGGCGCACAGTCAGGTAGCCGCCGTGGCGCATGTTCAATTGCCCCTCGAAGATCGCGGTGGCCGGCTGATGGCCGATCGCGACGAAGAGCCCGTCGGCCTTGCGCTCGGTGAGGACGCCGCTGCTTACGTCGCGCAGGCGTAGATGAGTCACGGTCGGGGCCGGCTTCTCGACGCCGCAGACCTCCTCAACTGCGTGGTTCCAGATCACCTCGACATTCGGGTGCTTGAACAGGCGCTCCTGCAGGATACGCTCGGCCCGAAAGGCATCGCGCCGATGAACCACCGTGACCTTGGCCGCAATGTTGGCGAGGTAGAGCGCCTCCTCGACGGCAGTGTTGCCGCCGCCGACGACAACGACCTCCTTACCGCGGAAGAAGAAGCCGTCGCAGGTGGCGCAGGCCGATACGCCCCCGCCCTGAAACTTCGCCTCGGAGGGTAGGCCGAGCCATTTTGCCTGCGCGCCCGTAGCGATGATCAGCGCGTCGCAGGAATAGGTCTCGCCGGAATCGGCCTCGAGCTGGAACGGTCGGGTCTTGAGATCGACCTTCGTGATGTACTCGGACAGGATCTTAGTGCCGACATGCTCGGCCTGGAGGCGCATCTGCTCCATCAGCCAAGGGCCTTGGATCGCCTCGGCGAAGCCGGGATAGTTCTCGACATCCGTTGTGATCATGAGCTGTCCACCCGGCTGGAAGCCGGAGATCAGCAGCGGCTGGACCATGGCGCGGGCCGCGTAGATCGCTGCCGTGTAGCCGGCCGGGCCGGACCCGATGATCACGAGCTTGGCGTGGGTATGGGCCATGTCGTCCTCGATTCTCCCTACGTCTGCCCAAGGTCCCAAAGAGATGACACCTTTGATGGGGTTTGGGGCGAAGCTCTGACAGAATTCCCCAGGATCACGCCTTGGCCCCGCGAGTGGGATGGCCCCCCTCGACACCCGGATTTCTGCCCTGCCGGGCCTCCTTGTGCACAACATAGCTACGCGCCAGCGCCTCGGCGATACGCGGGGTCGCGTCGATCGGCTTGTAGCTTAGGGCCTCTAGCTGCCCGGTGAAGGGCCGCAGCGCCCCCGCGATCGCCAGTCCGGCGAACATCCGCCGGTGGCGGATATAGGTACGCGGCAGCTCGAACAGCAGGACCGGAGCGCCCGTGCTCGCCGCCTCGCTGACCATGTTGGCAGAATCCGAGGTGACCACCACCGCATCGGCGAGTGCCAGCATCGAGACGTAGGGGTTCTCGCCGGTGCCGTCCCATAGGAAGCCGCCGGTCTCGATTGCGAGCCGCTTGACCGCCTCCCGCAGCGGATCGGGAGTCCGCCGCGAGACTGTGACCACCAGACGACAGCCCATGTCTGCGAGCTTGCGCAGGTTGTCCACGAGGCGGCCCATATCCGCATTGCGGTAGCTGAGATGTCGGCTGTCGCCGCCGATCAGCACCGCCACACGGGGCCGGCCGAGGCTGGCGAGGCGCGGGTCGGGCTTGGCACGGGCCGCCGCGAGCCGAGCGGCGGTGACGAGATGAGGAGCAGTGAGCGTCGTGAAGACGTTAGGCCCGCGCAGGTCGTCGTAATCAGGTACCCAGATGAAGTCGGCGCTGTCGTGCCCGGTACGCGGGTCCTTGAGGAAAGCCGTAAAGATCCGCCGGTCGGTGGTGCGGCGCATCGCGCGAAGATACGGCACCGAGCGGCGACCCGACGCGATGAGGATCTCGGGATAGGGACCCCGTAGCGCGCCGTAGCGGCTGTGTGGGCCTTCGCGCGGGTCGATCGGGCCCCAGGGTGCCGTCCAGCCGAAGGGACCGTGGGCAGGCACGCGGCGCAGCTCGTAGTCGAGCCCAAGTGTCTCAGCGATGCCAACGCACTGGTTCTCATCACCAGCCTTGCCGTCGGTGACGATCCAGGCACGCGTTCCGGTAAGGTCTGGGACCGGCCGCTCGGCACCGCCGGTCGGGATCTCGCTACGCTCGGAAACGGACATCAGAGCCTGTCTGACCAAGATTGGCAGGGACCTGCCCGGAGAGCACCGCTCATCCGCTCCGTCCCTCTTATCCTGAGTTGGCCGCGCAAGCGGGCCTCGAATGAGCCCTCAAGAGGTCTTGAGTCGCTCCGGCCGCCTCCTTCGAGGCTGCGTCGCAGCATCCCAGCATAAGGTCGACGATAGGAGGGAGCGGGCAAACAGGCGCTCAATTCAGCGGCAAATCGCGGCGCAGCCACTGGGCATAGATCTCCGCGATGGCCGCCACGCGGCGGCGCTCGGAGCCCGGCTCGTACCATGCGCCGCCGAAGCTCGACGGCGTCGCCGTGAGCTGCGTGTGGCGGCCAAGCACAGCGCCGCGCCGATCGACCAGTAGGGCCTCACCCTCTAGATAGTCATTTTGCATGCCCCCGCCGAAGCTACGGCTGCTGCTGCCGACATATTCGCGCAGGGATAGGGCAGTGATCCGCACCACGAGGATCGGGCCCGGTCCGCCTATCCGATCGCGGAAGGTCCGGCGCAGGGCCTCCGTGAGATCGGCATGCAGAGCCGCGGCTTCGAGGCCTGCGCTGCGGGCGAGAAGCGGGCGCACATCCACCCGCACGTCGCCGAAGCGACCACCGGGCAGCGGCGGGAAGGCGTCTGGTACCATGCCCGTCTGCAGGGACTGCGCGACGGCCGAGCCGGCGGCGAGAACGGCCAAGCCGAGGGACAGGAGCCCCGCGGCTAGGAGGCCGGCGCGACGGCCGCAGCGATTGCCCATCATGGTCGGAGACCTCAGCCGCGATACTCGACGCCGACGACCTCGTAGGACTTGCCGCCGCCCGGCGTCGTCACCTCGACAGTGTCGCCGACACCTTTGCCGATCAGCGCCCGGGCGATGGGCGAGGTGATCGAGACGCGGCCGGAGCGCACGTCAGCCTCGGGCTCGCCGACGATCTGGTAGGTCTTCTCCTCCTCCGTGTCCTCGTCCAAGAGTTTCACGGTGGCGCCGAACTTGATCTTGCTGCCCGACAGCTTCGAGACGTCGATAATCTCGGCGCGCGAGATCATGCTCTCCAGCTCCAAGACGCGGCCCTCGTTGTGGGACTGCGCCTCCTTGGCGGCGTGGTACTCGGCATTCTCCGAGAGGTCCCCGAGGGCGCGCGCCTCCGCGATTGCCTGGATGATGCGCTGGCGTTCCACCTGCTGACGGTGCTTCAGCTCCTCTTCTAGAGCAGCGAAGCCGCGGACCGTGATCGGAACCTTGTCTATGCTCATCGTCTCACGCCACAATGAATAGGCCCGGTCGAGAGCGAGGCTCCCTCCGGGCCAGATGTCAGGCTCTGTGGTTCGCGGGCCGAGCCGGGCTCAGGCCGCGAAATATTCTTGCAAAGCGCGGACTTGGAGATCGCCTTCGAGATAGGCTCTGATCCCTTCGGCCGCCGCCATCGCACCGGCTAGAGTGGTGTAGTACGGCACTTTATGCAAGAGGGCCGCCCGGCGCAGCGACCGGGAGTCGGAGAGCGCGCCCGCCCCTTCCGTGGTGTTCAGGACGAGTTGGATGTCGCCGTTCTTGATGGCGTCGACCACATGGGGCCGCCCCTCAAGCACCTTGTTGATGCGCTCGGTAGGTACGCCGTTCTCCGCGAGATAGCGCTGCGTGCCCCCCGTCGCCAGGATCGCGAAGCCGAGATCCTTGAGCAGGCGGATGGCCGGCAGGATGCGCGCCTTGTCGGCGTCGCGCACCGATACGAAGACGGTGCCGGATTTCGGCACCTGGGTGCCCGAGCCGAGCTGGCTCTTGGCGAAGGCTACGCCGAAGCCGCCGTCGAGTCCGATGACCTCGCCAGTGGAGCGCATCTCCGGGCCGAGCAGCACGTCGACGCCGGGGAAACGGGCGAAGGGGAACACCGCCTCTTTCACCGCGATATGCGGCAGCGTCTTTGGCTTGAGACCGAAGGCCGGCAAAGTCTCACCAGCCATGATCCGCGCTGCGATCTTGGCGATGGGCTCGCCGATGACCTTGGCGACGAATGGGACTGTGCGAGAGGCGCGCGGATTCACCTCGAGGACGTAGATGGTTTGGTCTTTGATGGCGTATTGCACGTTCATCAGGCCGACCACCTGGAGCGCCAAGGCCATAGCCTTCGTCTGACGCTCGAGTTCGGCAATGATCTCCGGCGAAAGCGAACGGGGCGGCAGCGAGCACGCGGAATCGCCCGAGTGGATTCCGGCCTCCTCGATGTGCTCCATGATGCCCGCGATATAGACCTCCGTGCCGTCGCAGACCGCGTCCACGTCGACCTCGACCGCGTCCGACAGGTAGCGGTCGAACAGCAGCGGGCTCTTGCCCAGCACCGTGTTGATCTGCCCCGTCTTGTCGTTGGGGTAGCGGGCCTTGACCTCGGAGGGGATCAGGCTCGGCAGGGTGTCGAACAGGTAGTCGGCGAACTGCGCCTCGTCGCGGATGATCGCCATGGCGCGGCCGCCGAGCACGTAGCTCGGGCGCACCACGAAGGGCAGGCCGAGATCGGCGGCCACCAGCCGGCTCTGCTCCACCGAGTAGGCGATGCCGTTCTTGGGCTGCTTGAGGCCGTGCTTGTCGAGGAGGCGCTTGAACTGGTCGCGGTCCTCGGCGAGGTCGATCGCGTCCGGCGAGGTGCCGAGGATCGGCACGCCCGCCGCCTCCAGCGCGCGCGCGAGCTTCAGGGGCGTCTGGCCGCCGAACTGCACGATGACGCCGTGCAGCGTGCCGGCCTGCTTCTCCGTCTCGATGATCTCCAGCACGTCCTCGGCGGTGAGCGGCTCGAAATAGAGCCGGTCCGAGGTGTCGTAGTCGGTCGAGACCGTCTCCGGGTTGCAGTTGACCATGATGGTCTCGTAGCCGGCCTCCGAGAGCGCGAAGCAGGCGTGGCAGCAGCAATAGTCGAACTCGATGCCCTGCCCGATCCGGTTCGGGCCGCCGCCGAGGATGACGACCTTCTTCCGGTCGCTGGGCAGCGCCTCGTCGACGACCGTGCCGGCGAACGGCGCCACATAGGTCGAGTACATGTAGGCGGTGGGCGACTTGAACTCGGCCGCGCAGGTGTCGATCCGCTTGAAGACCGGGCGCACGCCCACGCTGCGCCGCGCCGCGCGCACCGCCGCCTCCTCCGTCCCGGCGAGCACCGCGAGGCGCGCATCGGAGAAGCCGGCCGCCTTGAGCTGGCGGAAGGCGCCGGGCGTGGTGGGCAGGCCGTGGGCCTTCACCCGGTTCTCCAGGTCGATGATGCCCTGGAGCTGCTCCAGGAACCACGGATCGATCTTGCAGGAGGCGTGCACCTCCTCGTGGCTGACGCCGAGGCGCAGGGCCTGGGCGACCTTGAGCAGCCGGTCCGGCGTCGGCGTGCCGATGGCGGCCTTGATCGCATTGTGGTCATCGCCCTTGCCGAGCCCCTCGATCTCGATGTCGTCGAGGCCGGTCAGGCCCGTCTCCAGGGAGCGCAGCGCCTTCTGCAGCGATTCGGCGAAGCACCGGCCGATCGCCATGGCCTCGCCCACCGACTTCATGGCGGTGGTCAGCGTCGGCTCGGCGCCCGGGAACTTCTCGAAGGCGAAGCGCGGAATCTTGGTGACGACGTAGTCGATGGTCGGCTCGAACGAGGCCGGGGTGGCGCCGCCGGTGATGTCGTTGGCGATCTCGTCGAGCGTGTAGCCGACCGCGAGCTTGGCCGCGACCTTGGCGATCGGGAAGCCGGTGGCCTTCGAGGCGAGCGCGGAGGAGCGCGAGACGCGCGGGTTCATCTCGATCACGATCATCCGGCCGGTGGCCGGGTCGATCGCGAACTGCACGTTCGAGCCGCCGGTCTCGACGCCGATCTCGCGCAGCACCGCCAGCGAGGCGTCGCGCATCACCTGATACTCTTTGTCGGTCAGGGTCAGCGCCGGGGCGACGGTGATCGAATCGCCCGTATGCACGCCCATCGGATCGATGTTCTCGATGGAGCACACGATGATGCAGTTGTCGTTCTTGTCGCGAACGACCTCCATCTCGTACTCCTTCCAGCCGAGCACGCTCTCCTCGATCAGCACCTCGTTCGTCGGCGAGGCGTCGATGCCGCGCTCCACGATGTCGAGGAACTCCTCGCGGTTGTAGGCGATGCCGCCGCCGGTGCCGCCCATGGTGAAGGAGGGGCGGATGATGGCGGGCAGGCCGACCTCGGCCAGCGCGATCAGGGCCTGGCCCAGCGCGTGCTCGGAATAGCGCTTGCGCCGCTCGGATTCGCCCTTGGCCCAGCTCTTCTCGAAGGCGGCGAGCGCCGCCTTGCGGGCCTCGGGCTCGCCGTTGGCGGCCTCGATGCGGGCGATCTCGGCCGTGTACTTCTCGCGGTCGGCCTTCTTCACGGCCGAGGCGTTGGCGAGGGCCGATTTCGGCGTCTCCAGCCCGATCTTGGTCATCGCGTCGCGGAAGAGGTGCCGGTCCTCGGCCTTGTCGATGGCCTCCGCCGTGGCGCCGATCATCTGCACGCCGAACTTCTCCAGCACGCCCATGCGCTGGAGCGAGAGGGCGCAGTTCAGCGCGGTCTGGCCGCCCATGGTCGGCAGGATCGCGTCCGGGCGCTCCTTCTCGATGATCTTGGCCACCACCTCGGGCGTGATCGGCTCGACATAGGTCGCGTCCGCCATGTCCGGGTCGGTCATGATGGTGGCGGGGTTCGAGTTCACCAGCACGATGCGGTAGCCCTCCTCGCGGAGCGCCTTGCAGGCCTGGGTGCCGGAATAATCGAACTCGCAGGCCTGGCCGATGATGATCGGACCCGCACCGACGATCAGGATCGAGGAGATATCGGTGCGCTTGGGCATGGGTCGCCTTGAGAATGTCGCGGGCGCGCGCCCGGGCACGCATGACCCCGGAGCGGGGCCACGCGGGCGGGCGCAGCGGTCGAAATGTCGTTGGGGCGCGGGTTTACACGCGAGAGCCGGTGTTTGAAAAGGCCGCCGGGCTCAAGCCCCGGCCCCATGCACCGCCGGGTGCGCCGCGGACGGCGCGGGCCCTACCGATCGCGCCCCCGCCGCCGCCCGCTTCGAGAGGGGAAGCGGGAGAGCGAACAGGCGCAACCCCCCGCGAACACTGGCGAATGAACCAAACCTGAACCGCCCCTCGCCAGCGCGGGAACCCTGTGTTAACACCCCCGCGACCGGGCACTGGGGGGTTGACGGCTTCGCGGGATCACAGTCCAAGCACAGCCCCGCGGGCCAGGGGCCGCGGCGCGAGCGGTTTCACGCGGCTCGCGCGGCTCACGGCCGGTTCGGCAGGGCCCTCTCGGGCCCGAAGCGCCTTCACCACGACAGACGACGACAGACAAGAAGACGAGGACCGGAAACGATGAGCGATATCGCTGAGCGCGTGAAGAAGATCGTCGTCGAGCACCTGGGCGTCGAGCCCGAGAAGGTGGTCGAGGGAGCCAACTTCATCGACGACCTCGGCGCCGACAGCCTCGACACCGTCGAGCTGGTCATGGCCTTCGAGGAGGAGTTCAACGTCGAGATCCCGGACGATGCCGCCGAGACCATCCAGACGGTCGGGGACGCGGTGAAGTTCCTGGAGAAGAACTCGGCCGCCTGAGGCGCCGGGCCTACAAAAATCGCGGCGCGGACGGGGCCAATCGCCCCGCGCGCCGTTATTCGTTTTGAGACGAACGGGATATTGCGATGCGGCGGGTGGTCGTCACGGGTCTCGGCATGGTCACGCCGCTCGGCAGCGGTGTCGAGCACGTCTGGAGCCGTCTGATCGCGGGCGATAGCGGGGCGGCCAAGGTCTCCTCCTTCGAGACCGACGATCTCGCCTGCAAGATCGCCTGCCAGATCCCCCTCGGGGACGGCAGCGACGGCACCTTCAACCCCGACGCCTATCTCGAGGTGAAGGAGCAGCGGAAGGTCGATCCCTTCATCGTCTACGCCATGGCCGCCGCCACCCAGGCGCTCGACGACGCCGACTGGCACCCGAAGAGCCACGAGGACCAGTGCGCCACGGGCGTGCTCGTCGGCTCCGGCATCGGCGGCATCGGCGGCATCTACGACGCCTCGATCACGCTGCACGAGAAGGGCCCGCGCCGCGTCTCGCCCTTCTTCATCCCGGGCCGCATCATCAACCTGGCCTCGGGCCAGATCTCGATCGCGCACGGGCTGAAGGGCCCGAACCACGCGGTCGTCACCGCCTGCTCCACCGGCGCCCACGCCATCGGCGACGCGGCCCGTCTGATCGCCTTCGGCGATGCCGACGTGATGGTGGCGGGCGGCGCCGAATCACCGGTCAACCGCCTCTCGCTCGCGGGCTTCGCCGCCTGCCGCGCCCTCTCCACCGGCTTCAACGAGGCGCCGACCAAGGCCTCCCGCCCCTACGACAAGGACCGCGACGGCTTCGTGATGGGCGAGGGCGCGGGCGTGGTGGTGCTGGAGGAATACGAGCACGCCAAGGCGCGCGGCGCCAAGATCTATGCCGAGGTGATCGGCTACGGCCTCTCGGGCGACGCCTACCACATCACCTCGCCCTCCCCGGACGGCGACGGCGCCTATCGCTGCATGACGGCCGCCGTGAAGCGCGCCGGCATCAGCCCGTCCGAGATCGACTACATCAACGCCCACGGCACCTCGACGCCCATGGGCGACGAGCTGGAGCTGAAGGCCGTGGAGCGTCTGCTCGGCGATTCGGCCGCCAAGGCCTCGATGTCCTCCACCAAGTCGGCCATCGGGCACCTGCTCGGCGCCGCGGGCGCCGTGGAGGCGATCTTCTCGATCCTCACCATCCGCGACGGCGTGCTGCCGCCGACCCTCAACCTCGACAATCCCAGCGTCGAGACCCAGATCGACCTCGTCCCGCACGAGGCGAAGCGGAAGCGGGTCGATGTGGCTCTGTCGAATTCTTTTGGATTCGGTGGGACGAATGCGTCGCTGGTGATGCGGCGGGTGTAGTCGGAACCCGACACTAATAACGTGCAGAGATTGTGGAAACGCTGCAAGGAAAGGCGGGCGGCCGACTTCACCGCTTGCGCTTTCTTGCAACGCTAGATTAATTTCTCACCTCCTGTCGCGGGAGGTGTTTGAGTGGCTGCACGAACAAAAGCGAGCGCAACTCCGGCTGAACAAGAACCAGCTATTCCAGCCGAAAAGTCGCCTAAATCTCCGAAACCCAGGCGGGAAATTCCTGGGAGTTTTACTTACACCACCTCATTTGGCACTTTAAAGCGCGCGTTGGACGGAATAACGGTCGCCGAGAGGCCCGACAAGTTTTCCAGCGATTTCATGGCTACTGTTCTTAAAGTGACTGGTGGTTCAGCCAAACCGATCCCACCTATTTTGAAAAGAATGGTATTCCTAAGTTCTGACGGAAATCCAACTGAATTGTACTCCAAATTTAAGTCCGAAAATAATCGAAGTGGTGCAGCACTGGATGGCCTTAAGAGGGGTTTTCCGGAAATATTCCGGCATAACGATTACGCTCACCGCGCAACGAAAGAAGAAATAGTCGATTTAATCGTACAAATTACTGGGCTCAACAAGAAAGATCAGATTGTTAATGCTACCTCTGGTACTTTCGAGGCGATCAGAAGTTTCGTAAATAAAGACCAGCCGTCTACCTCTCAAATAGAATCGAACACTGCACCTGCGGATGCGATACCACTTTCGAACGGACCTACACTTAATGGAGGCAGCGAGATAAATCTTGCATACAATATAAATATTATTCTTCCAGAATCGACAAACATACAAGTATTTAATGCGATATTTCAAAGTCTGAAGAACAATTTGCTGAGGTGAAATATGATCAAAGTCGTTGAATTATTCACATTGAAGAATTCCGCAATAAGTTCTGAAATAAGGGACATACTCAAAGAACACTCATTCTCCAACCAGAGAGGTGCTGTAGAGATAGCAACAGACAAACTTGTCGAAGAACATCTGAAACAAGTTGATGAACGCATTCGCAGAAATGCAGATAGAATGTCTGAGTTCTACAAGATGTTCTATGTTTTAGAAAACGACATAAGAGACTTGGTGCAAGATACCCTCGAAACATCGAGTGGATCAGCCTGGTGGGAAAATCTAACTCCACAGAATGTAAAAGAAAACGCAAGGAAAAACCGCGATCGCGAATCAAATGAGGGTCTTGCCCCAAGATCCAGCAGAATAATTGATTATACCACCTTTGGAGAGTTAGGCGAGATAATAAGCGCAAATTGGGATATTTTTTCTGGCGTATTTGGAGGCGTTGATAAAAATCGCGTTCTCCGAGTGATAAACAGGCTTAACCTTGTCCGAGGTCCAATCGCTCATTGTGGCCTGTTGGATGAAGAGGAAATAGTTCGCCTGAAGTTAACAATAAGAGATTGGTACAAGCTCGCGAGTTGAACTCTCTTTCGCTTCATTTCTGAAGCCGTTACCACCCCCTTCGCTCCCCCTCCCCCGGCACCCGCCCCTGCGGCGTGAGCCCGTCGATCACCTGCGGCAGCACCTGGGCGAGCTGTGTGAGCAGCGTGTCGCGGTTCAACCCCGTGGCCCGCTCCAAGGTGCCGAGCGTGTCGGGGCCAAGGGCCTGGGCGAGCTGGTTCGGCTGCACCGAGCGGTTCTGGCCGTGGCCCACCCAGGATTCGATCACGTCGCCGAGGCCGCTGTTGCGAAACCCCTCGATCAGGCCGTCGAGGCCGCCGAGATCGGGCCGGTCCTCCGGCTCGCGGCCGAGATGGGCGTAGGGGCCGGCGCCGGGATCGCGGCCCGGCGCGTCGCCGGGGCCGTCGAGCATGCCGGAGAGGTCGCTGAAATCGCCGGGGGGCAGCGGGGCGTCGCGGCGGGCGCCGTCCTGGTCCCAGCCGCCGGAGCCGGGCACGTCGCGGCCATAGGGGCCGGCCTCCGGATGCGGGCGGCCGGGCTCCGAGCGGTCGGCATCCGGGCCGGGCTCGCCAGCGTGTCCGCGCCCGAAGATGTCGCCGAAGCCGCCGCTGGCGCCCTTGGCGAGGAGCAGCATCAGCAGCGCCTTGACCAGCGGCGACATGGCGCTGCCGCCTCGGGCGCCGCCCTGCCCGCCGCCGAGCACCTGACCGAGCACGCCGCCGATCACCGAATCGAGCAGTCCCATGCCATCCTCCCGCCGGGGCCCCGACCGGCCCGGTGCGGTTAACGGTTCGGCCCGGCAGCGGGTTGCGTGGCGGCGGTCGCGGCCGGATCGGCGCGGGCCGGCGGGCTCGCCCGCCAACCTCACGGCCGCTCGGCCGATCGGATTAGACCTTCGGGCCTAGTCCCGGCCTAGTGCTTATGCAGCGCGGCCTTGGAGGAACGGTTGTTCCGGGTGCGTCGTTCGATCAACGAGCTTCGCCGTAACCCCGGCCGGTCGGCGCGCCGATCGGCCAAGAAGGGGGCGTCGCGGCTTCCACGGCGCCCGGGTGCCCGCGACGGGGTGGGTGGGCGCCGCATCACCGCCGAGGGGAGGCCCAGCCCGTGGATGCGATGCCGTCAGACGTCCGAGCCATCGCTCCGCTCCGCCATCCCCATGCCCAGGAGCCTGACCCTCCGGAATCGCCGGGCGCATCCGGCCGGCGCTGATCCGGCGCCGCCGCGGAGCCGGCGCGTCCCGCCCGGATCCGCGCCTCCCGAGGGGTCCACGTAGCGACAGGAACTCGTTCGGCATGTACCCTGTTCCGACCGACAGCACCCCCACGCTTCTGCTTGCCGACAGCCAACCCATCTACCTGCTCGGCCTGCGCATGGTGGTCGACGACCTCGCCGGCTACGACCTGATCCACGAGGCGCATACGAGCGCCGAGATCCTCGACGTCGCCCACCGGGTGCGGCCCGACATCGCGATCATCGACATCGCCGCGCCGGGCATGCGGGGCCTCGCCACCCTGCGCCATCTCCGGCACGAGGCGCCCGCCATGCAGGTGGTGGTGACGAGCCTGCAGGACGCGCCGAGCTTCGTGCGCGAGACGGTGCAGGCCGGCGCCCGCGCCTTCGTCTCCAAGCGCTCGCCGCCGGATTGCCTGCTCCAGGCCCTGCACGCGGTGCGCAGCGGCGGCTTCTACCTCGACCCGTCGGTCGCCACCGACATGATCGTGGCCGGGTTCGGCCCGCGCACCCGCCGCGGCCAGCCCCGCGGCACCCTGACCCTGACCGACCGCGAGCGCGAGGTCTTCCGCCTGATCGCCCTCGGCTACACCAACAAGGAGGTGGCCGGGCAGCTCGGCCTCACCGCCAAATCGGTGGAGACCTACAAGAGCCGGGCGAGCGGCAAGCTCGACATCTACAGCCGCTCGAAGATCGTCCAGTACGCCGCCCTGCAGGGCTGGTTCAACGAGATGGGGGCGTGACCCCCCTCAGCCGCCGCTGCGCATCGCGCCGGGCAGGTGGTCCTTCGGGTTCACCCGCCCCCCTGAGCCGAGCACGGAGGTCGAGGGCTTGAGGGCGCGCGGCGCCGAGACGCCGTTGTTGCGCCGATGGGCGGCCTCCGGATGCGCCTGCACCGTGGAGACGTCCGGCGGCAGCGTGCGCGCGGTCGGCTGGTCGTTGGCATTGGCGAAGGTCTGCGCCTCGGCCGAGCCGATGAAGCGGCTGCCGACGGCGGTGGCGGCAAGGCTCGCGAGGAACAGGGCGGTGGCGAGGCCGCCCGCCCGGGGCCGAAGCGGCCGGCTGGTCTTGTCCTGCTGCGTCATGGGCGATCCGTGACTGTCTTGCGGGGCGAGCCGCTGCGGCGGCTCCTCATGAAGACAGAACGCGTGACACGCGCGGGTTAGTTCCGGCGCAGGCCGCCATGGGCGAGGCTGCCCAGCGCGCAGCCGGCGAGATAGGCCGCCAGCATCAGCGCGCCGCTCTCGACGAACAGGCCGGCCCGGCCGGGCACCGCGCCGGAGAGCGCGAGCGCGGCGAGGAGGACGAGCGCGAGGCCGAGCGCCGCCGGCACCGCGCGGTGCGGCCAGCCGCAGAGGGCGCCGAGGCCGAGGCCGAGGACGAGCGCCCCGGCCAGTCCCGGCCAGAGGCCGGCGAGCAGTGCCACCACGAAACCGTCGATCTCCCGATGCGAGCCCCGATCCGAGCCGGACGGGGCAGACCACCCCCGCGCGGGCGGCGCAAGCCGTCTCCGCGCGGGTCAGGGCTTCAGGGCGAGGCGCGCGGCGCGCCGGTCCCCCGGCGGCTCCTCGGCGATGCTGACCTGATCCATCGCCGCGCCGGCCTGAAGCAGATACTCCGCGATCACCTGCGCCCGCGCCCGCGCGACCGCCTCGGGCGCCGGCTCCGGCTCGGGCGAGGCGGGCGCCTTGGGCGTGGGCGGGGCCTTGCCCTTCGCCGCCGTCTTGCCCGGCTTGTCCTTGGGCGACGCATCCGCCTTCGGCGGCTCGGGCTTCGGCTCATCCGGCTCCGGGGCCTTCGCCGGCTTTGCGCCCGGCGCGTCGGCATGGCCCGCCACCGTGATCCGCAGACCCGGGCAGGCGCGGGCGAGCGCGGCGGTCGCGTCGAGCGTCGGATACATCGCCGAGGTCAGCACGAGACTGCCCGTCTCGAAATGCAGCGCGGCCTGCGACGCGGCGCTCGCAAAGCCGTCGCGACAGGCCTCCGGACTCTGCCGCGGGGCCGGATCGCGCGGCTCGACGGCCAGCATCACGGTCCAGCCAGGGGGCAGGCCGCGGCGCAGGGCTTCGCCGACGCGGGCCGCGCTCTCCCGATACAGGCTCATGCCCGACAGGGTCAGGCTGCGGTCGGCGACCGCGATCTCGCCGCTCGCCAGCGTCGCCAGCACCGGCACGGCCGCCTCCAGCGCCGCTCCGAGATCCGGCGGCGCGCCGGCGCCCAGCCGCGTCCGGTCCAGAATGCGCTCCCGGAAGAAGCGTGGCCGCACCGCCGCCATCACCCGTGCCCGCATCTCCGGATCCGGCAGGTGCCCGGAGAGAATGACGGACTCCGTCTCGCGCCGGATCACGACGCGGTAGGGCGAGAGCGGCTTCACCACGAGATCCACGGCACCCGCTTCGATTCCGCCGGGCAACGCGGTGCGCAGGAGCGCCTTCACCTCCCCGACCGCCTGCGCATCGAGCGCGTCGCCGGAGACCGAGACGCGACCTTCCGCGAAGCTCACCCGACCCCGCGCAACCAGCCCTGCCAGCCTCATCATCCCGGAGACCAGGGCGTTCGGCTCGACGCCCCGCGGCAGCCCGCGCGCCGTCCGGGTGCGGTCGTCCACGAAGGCGCCTTCGGACAGCTCCTCCGCCTGCCTCCGGATGTCTGCCCGCGCGCTCTCCGAGACCGTGTAGCCGGTCAGCACGACGCCCCCGCCCGCGACCCGCTCCACCGCGAACTGGAAATCGGCCACGCTCGGCGGCAGGATCTCGATGCGACCCAAGGAATAGCCGCGGGGCGGCTCGGCGAAGGCGCTGCGCAGCGCGTCGTAGGCGGCGGCGTCCACCGCCTCGCCCGCGGCGGAGATGACGGAATCGGTAATGGTCACCCGGCCGCCACGGCCGAGCTTGCCGAGGCGCGCCGCGGCGAAGGCGGCAGCGGCCGCGAAATCGGGTGGCGCCCCGCGCGCGGCCTTGGCCGCATCGTCCAGGGGCAGGTCGGGAAGGACGGCCGCGATCTGTCGCTCGAGCGCGTGCCGGCCGATCTCCGCCGGGCGGCTTCCGGTGATCGCCACGGCGCCATCGAGTCGCTCGGCCGCCCAGGCGAAGGGCGAGACAGCCTCGATCAGACCGATCTCGGAGACGATTCGGCGGGGACCCGGCAGCGCAGCGAGGCGGGCGAGCACCGCATCGCGCTCCGCCTCACCGGGCGCCTCGCCGCGGGCGACGAGATCGCGCCCCTGCGCCGCGACGCGTAGCCAGGGCTCACCGCCGGCATCCTGGGTGGTGCGTGCGATGCCCGCGCCCTCCGCCTCGAGCCGCCCCGCGAGACCGGGCGCGGCGAGAAGCGTCGCCCCGCCCCAGGCGAGCGCCAGAAGAGGCAGGCCGGCGAGCCAGCCGAAGCGGCGGAACCGGGATGCGAGGTCAGCGGGCAGCGGCACGGGTTGGTCTCGACGGAAGGACCGCGCGGAGAACCAGAACAGCCTGACTTTCCGGCATCATGAAGGCCGATCAGGCCTCCGCCGCCTCGCGCAGCATCTCCAGCTCCAACCAGCGATCCTCCGCCTTGGCGAGTTCGCCCTCGGCCTGGGCGAGGGTCGCGCTCGCCTTCTCGAAACGCGCCGGATCGCGGGCGTAGAGGTCGGGATCGGCCAGGATGCCGCGCAATTGCGTGATCGCCGCCTCCAGCTTGCCCATGCGCTCGGGCAGCGTCTTCAACTCGTGCTGATCCTTGAAGCCGAGCTTGGACTTGCCCGCCGGAGCCGCCGGACGCTCGCGGGGCTCGGCGCGCGGCGCCTCCTTCGCCTTCTCGACGCTACGCGCCTGCACGCCGGCCCCGCGCTGGGCCACCATGTCGGAATAGCCGCCGGCATACTCGACCCAGCGCCCCTCCCCTTCGCTCACCAGCACGCTGCCGACCACACGGTCGAGGAAGTCGCGGTCGTGGCTCACCAGAATCAGGGTGCCGGCATAATCGCCGAGCATCTCCTGGAGCAGGTCGAGGGTCTCGAGATCGAGGTCGTTGGTGGGCTCGTCGAGGACGAGGAGGTTCGAGGGCTGGGCCAGCGCCCGGGCGATCAGCAGGCGGTTGCGCTCGCCGCCGGAGAGCACGCTGACGGGGGTCCGCGCCTGCTCGGGGGAGAACAAGAAGTCCTTGAGGTAGCCGATGACGTGCCGGCTCTGGCCGCCGACCGTCACCGTGTCGCCGCGTCCCCCGGTGAGCACGTCGGTGACGGTCATGCCGGGTTCGAGGGTGGCCCGGGCCTGATCGAGGATCACCGGCTTCAGGTTGGTGCCGAGGTTGATCGTGCCGGAATCGGGAGCGATGCCCCCCATCAGCAGGTTCAGCAGCGTGGTCTTGCCGGCCCCGTTCGCGCCGACGATGCCGAGCCGGTCGCCGCGGGTGACCCGCAGCGAGAGCCGGTCGACGATCTTGCGGGCACCGTAGCTCTTCGAGACCTCCTTCGCCTCGGCGATCAGGGTGCCGGATCCCTCGGCCTCGCTCGTCTGCATGGTGACGCTGCCGACCGGGCGGCGGTCCTCGCGCCGGGCCTGGCGCAGGGCATGGAGGTTGCCCAGCCGGCGGACATTGCGCTTGCGCCGCGCGGTCACGCCGTAGCGCAGCCAGTCCTCTTCGGCTGCGATCTTGCGGTCCAGCTTGTGCCGGTCACGCTCCTCCTCCTCGAAGAAGGCGTCGCGCCAGGCCTCGAAGCCGGAGAAACCCTGCTCGATCCGGCGCGTGATGCCGCGGTCGAGCCAGACGGTGGATCGCGAGAGGGCCGATAGAAAGCGCCGATCGTGGCTGATCAGCACGAGCGCCGCGCGGGTCCCGCGCAATTCCTGCTCAAGCCACTCGATCGCCGGCAGGTCGAGATGGTTGGTCGGCTCGTCGAGCAGCAGCACGTCGGGCTCGGGCGCGAGCGCCTGGGCGAGGGCGGCGCGGCGGCCCTCGCCGCCGGAGAGCTTCGTCGGATCCTCCTCGCCGGTGAGGCCGAGGCTCTCCAGCAGGTAGCGGGCCCGGTAATGGGCATCGCCCGGCGTGAGCCCGGCCTCGACGAAGGCCAGGGTGGTCGGGAAGCCCGAGAAGTCCGGCTCCTGGGCGAGGTAGCGGATCGTCGTGCCGGGCTGGACGAAGCGCACGCCCCGGTCGGGCTCGACCAGCCCGGCGGCGATGCGCATCAGGGTGGATTTGCCCGAGCCGTTGCGGCCGACGAGGCATGCGCGCTCGCCGGGCGAGACGGTCAGCTCGGCGCGCTCGATCAGCGGCGTGCCGCCGAAGGTCAGCGCGGTGTCCTGGAGAGTGAGAAGCGGTGGGGCGGCCATGCGCGGGCTTATGACAGCGCGCGCCGGCCTTCACAAACGCTGCGATCAGGCGATCGGGTTGGCGGGACCGCTCGGCGTGGCGGGCGGATCGATCACGGGGATCTCCACCGGCTGCTCGCTCGGCGCCTCGCTCGGAACGTTGCCGGGCGCCTCCGGTCCCGGACCGGGAGGCGGGACGATCGGCGGCTCGGACGGCGGCTCGGGTGTGGGGCCGGGCTGGTCCGGCACTTCGGGGATCCCGCCGGGATTGGCCATGACGCGACGCTCCTTGCGCGCGCCGCGGGATCGGGAACTGCGCGGCGCGTGGCGGCTAACGGCAGGCGCCGTCGGCGGTTCCGGCGGGCGGCTACTTCTTGGTAAGCAGCAGATTTCCTTCGCGGCCGAGCGACTTCTGGATCTTCTCGGCGAAGAGGGCGAGCAGGAAGGGCAGCTTCACCTCGACCCGGACGCTCTCGGCGCCGACATCGATGGCGCCCTCCACCTTCTGGGCGAGGGCGGATAGGGCGAAATCGAGCCGGTCGCCGGTCCAGGCGAGGTTGTCGATGGCGACCCCGCTCTTGGCGAGCATGCCCCTGCCCTGCTCGACGCCGGTCTCGATCCGGCGGCGCGCCTCGGCCTGTCCGAGGTCGTGCGGGATGTCGACGATGAGGGGTTTCGCCATGGTGTCACCGGTTGCTGCTGTCCGGCACAGATGGGTGCGCCGATCGGCCCCGGCAACGCCGCGACCGGGGCTAGACCGGATTCCCAGGGAGAGCCCATCGGGAATCCGGATCACGGTGGCGGAGAGACCGGCCGGTCAGGTCGAGGACGTCAGCGCACCACCTGCAACGAGACGTAGGACGTGCCGCCCATGCCGAGCGCCCGGGCCGAGCCACGGGACAGATCGATGATGCGCCCGTGCACGAAGGGGCCGCGATCGTTGATCCGGACGACGACGGAACGACCCGTGCGATTGTCGGAGACGCGGACCCGCGTGCCGAAGGGCAGGCTGCGGTGGGCGGCGGTCATCCCGTTCGGGTTGAAGCGCTCCCCGTTCGCGGTCCGGTGTCCGCTGCCGTACCAGGACGCCCCTCCGCTCTGAGCGGAAGTGGGTAGGCTGGCGACGAGGGTCGCGGCTGTACCCAGGATGGCGGCAACGGTCCGGCAGACAGGCTTCATGGCCATTCGCATTCCCTTTGTTGTTTGCGATGCGGGGCCAATCGAAAGCGGATCGGGCCAAAATAAGACACGGGATTTTCCGGGCCCGATGCCGCGTTTTGGGCAGCCGGCGCCCCACAGATGAAGCACTCCTTAACGTCCAAGCCGCGCAAGTATTTTTTACTTTTGCTCTACTTCCGCAAATACACCGAAATCATCTGGCGATTGACTTTCTCAAGCAACCGAATGCGGCAGAAAATACGCCTATCGGGCCGCGACATCTGCACTGAGAGCAGACCTGTTGCCCGCTGGGCGGGACCGTTCGGCCCCTCAGCGTGGGAACTTTTCGCGAGATCGGTGTGCAGCGGCGTGATGCGACGCACAAAAAAACGGGCCCGGATGTCTCCGGCCCCGCTCGGTCAACTCGGCAAAAATTGCAGCCCCAAATCGAAACGGCGCGCGCGGAAAACGGCAAACGCCGCCTTTACCCTGTGGGCGGCATGGTCTCCCGGTCAGTCGCGTAACCGGTGTTTGCCATGGTTTCCCAGCGTACCGTGGTCGCCGGCGCACCCGCCCGGAAACAGGTCTCGCGTACCGGGCGGTCCGCGCCGGCGCCACGGATGGGTTTCGTACCCTCCGCTCAGCGCCTTCCCCTCGACGAGGTCCTCGTCGGCGACTGCGTCGCCGCGATGAACGCCCTGCCGGCAGCCTCCGTCGACTGCGTCTTCGCGGACCCGCCCTACAACCTTCAGCTCGGCACGGCCGGATTGCTGCGGCCGAACCAGAGCCTCGTCGACGCGGTCGACGACGACTGGGACAAGTTCGCGAGCCTGGAGGCCTACGACACCTTCACCCGCGAATGGCTCTCGGCCTGCCGCCGCGTGATGAAGCCGAACGCGACCCTCTGGGTGATCGGGTCGTACCACAATATCTTCCGGGTCGGGAGCGCGTTGCAGGATCTTGGTTTCTGGATCCTCAACGACATCGTCTGGCGCAAGGCCAACCCAATGCCGAACTTCCGCGGCAAGCGGTTCACGAACGCCCATGAGACCCTGATCTGGGCCTCGCGCTCGGCCGAATCGAAGGGCTACACCTTTCATTACGAGGCGCTGAAGGGCGGCAACGAAGACCTTCAGATGCGTTCGGACTGGTTCATTCCCCTGTGCACAGGGGACGAGCGGCTGAAGGATGCGGAGGGCGCCAAGCTTCACCCGACCCAGAAGCCCGAGGCCCTGCTCGCCCGCACCCTGCTCTCGGCGACCAGCCCCGGCGACGTGGTGCTCGACCCGTTCTTCGGAACCGGAACGACCGGCGCGGTGGCCAAGCGCCTCGGCCGCCGCTTCATCGGCATCGAGCGCGAGGCGCACTACGCCCAGGCCGCCCGGGCCCGCATCGCGGCGGTGACGCCCCTCTCCCAGGCCGCCCTGATGCTGGCGCCGACGAAGCGTGCCGAGCCGCGAGTGCCCTTCCTCAGCGTGATCGAGGCCGGCCACATCCGCCCCGGCGAGGTGCTCACCGACGAGCGCCGCCGCTTCAAGGCGACCGTGCGTCCGGACGGCCAGATCGGGGTTGGCCCGGTCTGCGGCTCGATCCACAAGATCGGCGCCCTGGTCCAGGGCCTGCCCGCCTGCAACGGCTGGACCTTCTGGCATGCGGAGCGGGCCGGCCGCCTCGTGGTCATCGACAGCTTCCGCGAGACGATGCGCGGCGCCATGGCGAGCGCCGGCTGAGCGCTCGCCGAGGCCGGACGATCCCGGCCTCCGGCCTCAGCGTCGGCGCCGCGTGGTCCCGCGCGCGGTCCGGCGCGGCGCCGGTCCCTCCTCGACGGGCACCTCGTCGATGAAGATGTCCTCGCGCTCCGGCGGCGCCTCGGCGATCCGGGGCCGCGGCTTCGGGACCGGACGGACTCGCGGCGCCGGCTCCTCGACCGTCTCCGGCTCGTCGAAGACGGCGAGCAGGGGCATCGGCGGCGGATTCTTCTTCGGGCGCCCGCGCGGCGCCTTCACCGGCTCGGGCTTCGGATCGAAGGCGTGGGCGAGCACCTTCTTCATCAGGCCGGGCAGCGGCTCGTCCGCGAGGTCGCGCCGCGGCGTGAAGCGCGTGCCGGGCGGCGCCTGCGTGTTGAGCCCGACGCGGGCCAGGAACACCGTCAATTCCAGAGGAAAATGCGTGAATCCGTGGCGGACGAGGCCGGGCAGCCGCTTCCAGCGCGCATCGAGGGGGGCATCGAGCAGCGCGCCGGCCGGATCGTAGCCGGGTTCCCAGGCGCTCGTCGGCGGCTCGGCCATGTTGCCGAGCAGCCCCTCGGGGGGCCGAGTCCGCAGCAGGACCGCCTCGTCGCCGGCGCGGATCGCCACGAAGGCGGCGCCGCGGCGCAACGCGCCCTTCTCGGCGCGGACCTTGCGCGGGAGGGTCTCCTGGGTCCCGAGCAGCCGGGCGCGGCAGGGCAGCATCCAGGGGCAGAGCGCGCAGGCCGGCCGCTTCGGCGTGCAGATCGTGGCGCCGAGATCCATGAGCGCCTGCGCGAAATCGCCCGGCCGCGCGGCCGGCACCAGGCCTTGCGTCAGGCGCCGGATCTCGGGACGGCTGCCCGGCAGCGGCGCCTCCACCGCGAAGAGCCGGCTCATCACCCGCTCGACATTGCCGTCCACCGCCGCCTCGGCCCGGTCGAAGGCGATCGCCGCGATGGCGCCCGCCGTATAGGCGCCGATGCCGGGCAGCTTGCGCAGGCCCTCGGCCGTATCCGGGAAACGCCCGGCGGCGGCCACCGCCTTGGCGCAGGCGTGCAGGTTGCGGGCGCGGGAATAGTAGCCGAGCCCGGCCCAGGCCGACATCACCGCCTCCTCCGGCGCCGCGGCCAGGGCCGCGATGTCGGGGAAGCGGGCCAGGAAGGTCTCGTAATAGGGCCGCACCGCGGCGATGGTGGTCTGCTGCAGCATCACCTCCGACAGCCAGACCCGGTAGGGATCGGGCGTCTCGCCGGGCAGCGCCCGCCAGGGAAGGACGCGCCGATGCCGGTCGTACCAGACGAGGAGATCGGCCGCCCGCGGCGCGGCGGGCGCGTCCGGTCCGGGCCGGCCCGCCGCCGGCTCGGCATCCGCCGCGGGGGGCAGCGCTCTCGAAGATTCGGACCTCGGCATCCGAAGGGTGATAGCCGGAGCGGCGTGGCCGTCAAAGCGCTCCCGCCCGGTTCCGCGCCGCGCTATCATGGCGCGTGGACAGGGGTGCGGTGAGAGGCATGGCACGTGTCAAACCGCTGGCGGAGCTGATCGAGGGCTGCATCGGCCCGGCTTTCGCGGCTCAAGGCTTCGCCTCGACCGACATCCTCGCCGCCTGGCCCGACATCGTGGGCGAGCGCCTCGCCCGTTTCTCGCGCCCCGCCCGGATCGAGTGGCCGCGCCGCCGCCGCACGAGCACGGAGGCCGCGGATGCCGGCACCCTGGTGGTGCAGGTCGAGAGCGTGTTCGCGATCGAGCTGCAGCATCTCGCCCCCGTGGTGATCGAGCGCATCAACGCGCATTACGGCTGGGCCTGCATCCACCGCATCGTGATGAAGCAGGACCGGATCGGCCGCGGCGGCCGCGTGACCCGGACCGCCAAGCCCGATCCCGCCCGCCGCGGCGAGGTGGCGAGCGCGGTCGCCCGAATCGAGGATCCATCCCTGCGCGACGCTTTGGACCGGCTCGGGGTCGCGGTCGTGACCGAGCGCTGAGGGCTGCTCCGGTTTCCGCGCCCGCGTCCACGCGCGCCCGGGACGCGGGCCGGGAGACCTGCGGAAACCCGTCGCCTTGCCGTAATCCCTCCACGCGGCTACCGCATGCACCACGCATTCGGATCAGCAGCGGAGCCAGTTTGGACATGATCACGCGGCGCGACGCTTTGAAGGTCACCGGGCTCGCCGTCGGCGCGGCCGTCCTCCTGCCGAAGCTCGGCCTGCCCGCCTTCGCGCAAGGCGCGGACGCGGCGGCCCTGCTTCAGCCCGGCCCGCTGGGCGACGTCTGGCTCGGGCCGGCGGATGCCAAGGTCACCATCATCGAGTACGCCTCGATGACCTGCTCCCATTGCGCCGCCTTCCACCGCACCACCTGGCCCGCGCTGAAGGAGCGTTACGTCGATACCGGCAAGGTGCGCTTCACGCTGCGCGAGTTCCCCCTGGACCCCCTGGCCACCGCGGCCTTCATGCTCGCCCGCTGCGGCGGCGACGCGAAATACTATCCGATCACGGACCTGCTCTTCGACCAGCAGCCTGCCTGGGCCTTCCAGCAGAAGCCCGTGGACGCCCTGGAGCAGATGCTGCGCCAGGCCGGATTCTCGAAGGAGAAGTTCGAGGCCTGCCTGAAGGACGAGAAGCTCTATGCCGGGGTGAACGCGGTCAAGCAGCGCGGCCTCGACACGTTCAAGGTCGATTCCACGCCGACCTTCTTCATCAACGGCGAGCGCTACAAGGGCGAGATGACGATCGAGGGGCTGGAGAAGGTGATCAAGCCGATCCTGGGCGCCTGAGCGGGCCTCGATCCACGCCGTCCCGGGAGCTCGGCGGACGGCGCCACGGCGATCCCCGAGCTTTCGGGGACACGCTGCCGCCCGGAGGACCCCGAAAGCTCGAAAAAGCAAGATCGATCAAGGATTTGATCGATGTTTCCGGCGCCTTGACACGCCATAGGGGCGAAACTATGGTGCGCCGCGCTTGAAGGGGCCAAGCCAAGGTTTTCATGCTCTCGCCAACGGGAGGAGCCGTGAGCGGCAACGACCCAAAGGACGAGGGACAGGGAGACCGGGCGGCGCCCACGGACAGCGAACTCTCCGCGAGGCTCAGACGTCTCGAGACGCAGATCGACCGGAAGCGGCCTCCCGCTGCTCCCGATCTTTCGCCGCGTCCAGGGTCGTCTGATCGGTCCTCCCTCGGGCAGGCGATGACACTCTCCACGGAGTTCATCGCCGGCGTCATCGCGGGCGGGATCCTCGGCTGGTTGTGCGACCATTTTCTCGGGACGAAGCCCTGGGGGATGATCGTCTTCGTGCTGCTGGGCTTCGTGACGGGCGTCTACAACATCATGCGCCTGTCCGGGTTCTCCGGAGCAAAAGACCGGCCGAAAGACCGGAAAGGCCCTTGAGGGCCGACACGAAATCGGGTTAGCCGCCCGGGGCACGCCACGAAGGCGGTCCGGGACACGGTTGGGAGCAGAAGCGTAGCATGGCGGCCAGCATCGACCCGATCCACCAGTTCGAGCTGAAGCCGCTCGTCTCGCTCGGCCATATCGGCCATCAGGAGATCGCGTTCACCCAGTCGGCGCTCTACATGTTCGCCGCGGTCGGTGTGATCGCCCTCATCACCATCGTCGGCACCGCGAGCCGCTCGGTCGTTCCGGGCCGGATGCAGTCGCTCGCCGAGGTCTTCTACGAGTTCATCGCCGACACGCTGCACCAGGCCACCGGCGACAAGGAGCAGCGCTTCCTGCCGCTGGTGTTCTCGCTGTTCATGTTCGTGCTCATCCTGAACATGTTCGGGATGATCCCCTACGCCTTCGCCGTCACCAGCCACCTGATCATCACCTTCGGCCTCGCCTTCCTGGTGATCTCGACCGTGGTGATCTACGGCGTGATGAAGCACGGCAGCCACTTCCTTGGCCTGTTCATTCCCTCGGGCGTGCCCAAGCCCCTGCTGCTGATCATGGTTCCGATCGAGATCGTCTCGTTCATCTCGCGTCCGATCAGCCTCTCGGTCCGTCTCTTCGCCAACATCCTCGCCGGCCACATCGCGCTGAAGATCTTCGCCTTCTTCGTCGCGCAGCTCCTCCTCGCCGGTGCCTGGAGCGTGCTCTCGCCGCTGCCGCTCTTCCTCACGATCGCGCTGACCGCACTGGAATTCCTGGTGGCGGCCCTGCAGGCCTACGTCTTCGCGACGCTCACGGCGGTCTACCTCGCCGACGCGCTTCACCCCGGCCACTGATCTTCAGGCCGGCCTCCCTCCGCCGTAACGCAAGTTCGAAAACTTCAGGAGTTTATGATGGATCCCGTCGCTGCGAAGTACATCGGCGCCGGTCTCGCCTGCCTCGGCATGGCGGGCGCGGGCATCGGCCTCGGCAACCTGTTCGGCCAGTTCTACGCCGGCGCGCTGCGCAACCCCTCCGCCGCCGACAGCCAGCGCACGAACCTGCTCCTGGGCTTCGCGCTGACCGAGGCGCTCGGCATCTTCTCGCTGCTGGTCGCGCTGCTGCTCCTCTTCGCCGTCTAAGGCAGGACCACCCCGCCGCCGCGGTCCTCAGCGCCGCGGCGGCGGGCAGGCAGCCGGTCCGCCGGCTCCGCTGAGCGCTCCGAGACCTCTCGCGAGCGCTCGTTTTCTTTGGATCAGATTCCTCACGGACGGGGCCATGGCGCAGCCGAATCCTCTCACCACTCCTCCGCCCGGGACCGATACCTATGCCGGCAAGGGCGAGATCCTGCACCCGGCTGCGAAGCACGCCTTCCCGCCCTTCGAGAGCCACACCTTCCTGGCGCAGCTGATCTGGTTGGCGCTCGCGTTCGGTGCGCTCTACTACCTGATGGCGAAGGTCGCTCTGCCCCGAATCCAGGGCATCCTGCACGACCGCGCCACGCGCCTGTCGAGCGACCTCGACGAGGCCCAGCGCATGAAGGCCGAGGCCGACGAGGCCGGCGCCGCCTACGAGAAGTCCCTCCGCGACGCTCAGGGCAAGGCCCGCGAGATCGCGCAGACGACCCGCAATGACCTCGCCGCGGCGGCCGAGACCAAGCGCAAGTCGCTCGAGGCCGAGCTGAACGCAAAGCTCGCCGCGTCCGAGGCCACGCTCAAGGGCCGCACCGAGGAGGCCATGGGCAACGTCCGCACCATCGCCGGGGAGACCGCCGCCGCGATCGTCGAGCGCCTGACCGGCCAGGCGCCGGACAAGGCGAGCCTGGACCGCGCCCTCGACCGCACCGCGACCGCGCACTGAGGATCACAACCATGCTGCTCACTGCGGAATTCTGGGTCGCCGCGGCCTTCGTCATCTTCCTGGCTCTCGCGGCCAAGGCCGGCGCCTTCTCGATGATCACCAAGGGCCTCGACAGCCGCGCCAAGCGCGTCCGGCACGAGCTCGACGAGGCCAAGCGCCTGCGCGAGGAGGCCGCCGCCGTGCTGGCCGACTACAAGCGCCGCCGCACCGAAGCCGAGAAGGAGGCCGAGGCCATCGTCGCGAGCGCCCGCGAAGAGGCCGAGCGCCTCGCCGAAGAGGGCCATCAGCGCCTGAACGACTTCGTCGCGCGTCGCACTAAGGCGGCCGAGGCCAAGATCGCCCAGGCCGAGACCCAGGCGGCTGCCAGGGTCCGGGCTGCCGCCGCCGACGCGGCCGTGCAGGTCTCCGAGACCATCCTGCGCGAGCGCATGCAGGGCGAGGCCGCCCAGAGCCTGATCAAGACGAGCCTCGGTGAGGTGAAGTCCCGCCTGCAGGCCTGACAGTCGCGTCGCGCCGATCACCACAGAGCCGCCTTCGGGCGGCTCTTCGCGTTTCGGGCACGTGCCATTTGGCACAGGCCGGACCAAAGGGCCGCGATCAGCCGGCCACGGACGGGATGAACCGCTTCGGTGGGCGGCTCAGCATGCTATAGGCCCGCGCCGGCCCGCCCCACGCGTTTCCCGATGCAGCCGATCCTCTCCATCAAGAACCTCTCGAAGACCTACGCCTCGGGGCTCTCGGCCCTGGCGGAGGTCGATCTCGATATCGCGCGCGGCGAAATCTTCGCGCTGCTCGGCCCGAACGGGGCGGGCAAGTCGACGCTGATCAACATCATCTGCGGCATCGTCACACCGTCCACCGGGACGGTCACGGTCGACGGCCACGACATCCAGCGCGACTACCGCGCCGCCCGGGCGATGATCGGCCTCGTGCCGCAGGAGCTGACCACCGACGCGTTCGAGACGGTCCGCAAGACGGTCAGCTTCAGCCGCGGCCTGTTCGGACTGCCGAAGAACCCGGACCATATCGAGCGGGTGCTGCGCGACCTCTCGCTCTGGGAGAAGCGCGACAGCCGCATGATGCAGCTCTCGGGCGGGATGAAGCGGCGCGTGCTGATCGCCAAGGCTCTGGCCCATGAGCCGCGCGTGCTCTTCCTCGACGAGCCGACGGCCGGCGTCGACGTGGAGCTGCGCCAGGACATGTGGCGTCTGGTGCGGCGGCTGCGCGAGCAGGGCGTCACGGTCATCCTCACCACGCACTACATCGAGGAGGCCGAGGAGATGGCCGACCGGGTCGGCGTGATCCGGAGGGGCCGGATCATCCTCGTGGAGGAGAAGGCCGAGCTGATGCGCAAGCTCGGGCGCAAGCAGCTCACCCTGCATCTCCAGACGCAGCTCAGCGAATTGCCCGAGTCCCTCGCCGAACGGGGCCTCGAGCTCACGGGGGGCGGCCGCGAGCTGGTCTACACCTACGACAGCCAGGGCGAGCGCACCGGCATTACCCGGCTGCTCAACGACCTCGCCTCCTCCGGTATCGCCTTCAGCGACCTGCAGACCCGGCAGAGCTCGCTGGAAGACATCTTCGTGGATCTCGTGCGGGAGCGCGCCTGACATGGCGATGAACTGGCCCGCCGTGCGGGCGATCTACGTCTTCGAGATGAGCCGCTTCCTGCGGACCGCGACGCAGAGCATCCTCGCGCCCGTGATCTCGACCTCGCTCTACTTCGTCGTCTTCGGAGCGGCGATCGGCTCGCGCATGACGATGGTGGACGGGGTGCCCTATGGCCTGTTCATCGTGCCCGGCCTGATGATGCTCTCGCTCCTCACCCAGAGCATCACCAACGCCTCGTTCGGCATCTACTTCCCGCGCTTCGCCGGCACAATCTACGAGATCCTTTCGGCCCCGGTCTCGCCGGTGGAGGTGGTGCTCGGCTTCGTGGGCGCCGCGGCCTCGAAATCGATCCTGATCGGGCTCATCATCCTGGCGACCGCGGCCCTGTTCGTGCCGCTGCGCATCGACCATCCGGTCTGGATGCTCGCCTTCCTGTTCCTCACCGCCGTCACCTTCAGCCTGTTCGGCTTCGTGATCGGCCTGTGGGCGGACGGGTTCGAGAAGCTGCAGCTCGTGCCGCTGCTGATCATCACGCCGCTCACCTTCCTGGGGGGCAGCTTCTACGCGATCGAGATGCTGCCGCCCTTCTGGTACACGGTGAGCCTGCTCAACCCGGTCGTCTATCTGATCAGCGGCTTCCGCTGGGCCTTCTTCGGACAGGCCGACGTCGCCATTGGCGTCAGCCTTGCGATGACGCTGCTGTTCCTGACGCTCTGCCTCGCGGCCGTCACCTACATCTTCCGCACCGGCTACCGCCTGAAGAGCTGAGGCCTCGGGTTTCCGAGGGAGTCCTCCCGTCGGCGGGGTGCCGGGGCAGAGCCCCGGCAGGCTCCTCACTCCGGCTGGCGCGGGAGGGGCGTTGCCGTCCTTCGAGAGCGGATAGCGGGCCAGGTTCAGCCCCCTGAGAGCCCGGCTCCGGATGCGAGAGCTTAAGGCGGCGGCCGACCGGCTGACACCGCGGCAGCGGTTCGCGCATTCCGGCCGCAGACAGCAAAACGCCCGGGGCGGAAGCCGCCCCGGGCGTGAGACCTCGCGTTGGTCCGGCGGCTCGCCCTCAGGCGACCGCCTCCTTGGCGCGCTCGGCGCGCTTGCGATCGTTCGGATCGAGCACCGACTTGCGCAGGCGGATCGACTTCGGCGTGACCTCGACCAGCTCGTCGTCCTGGATCCAGGCGAGCGAGCGCTCGAGCGTCATCTTGATCGGGGGCGTCAGGCGCACGGCCTCGTCCTTCGAGGTGGTGCGGATATTGGTGAGCTTCTTGCCCTTGAGCACGTTCACCTCGAGGTCGTTCTCGCGGTTGTGCTCGCCGACGATCATGCCCTGGTAGACCTTCCAGCCGGGCTCGATCATCATCGGGCCGCGATCCTCAAGGTTCCACATGGCGTAGGCCACCGCCTCGCCCTTGTCGTTCGAGATCAGCACGCCGTTGCGGCGGCCCGGCATCTCGCCCTTGTAGGGCTCGTAGGCCTTGAACAGCCGGTTCATGATCGCGGTGCCGCGGGTGTCGGTGAGCAGCTCGCCCTGGTAGCCGATCAGGCCGCGGGTGGGGGCGTGGAAGACGAGGCGCAGGCGGTCGCCGCCCGAGGGCCGCATCTCCAGCATCTCGGCCTTCCGCTCGGACATCTTCTGGACGACGACACCGGAATGCTCCTCGTCGACGTCGATGACGACCTCCTCGACGGGCTCCAGCACCTGGCCGTTCTCGTCCTTCTCGAAGACGACGCGCGGACGCGACACCGCGATCTCGAAGCCCTCGCGGCGCATGGTCTCGATCAGGATCGACAGCTGCAGCTCGCCGCGGCCGGAGACGTAGAACGAGTCCTTGTCGGCCGCCTCTTCGATCTTCAGCGTGACGTTGCCCTCGGCCTCCTTGAACAGGCGGTCGCGGATCATGCGGCTCGTGACCTTGTCGCCCTCGGTGCCGGCGAGCGGGCTGTCGTTGACGATGAACGACATCGTCACGGTCGGCGGATCGATCGGCTGCGCCTGGATCGGGGTATCGACCTGCGGGTCGCAGAAGGTGTCGGCCACCGTGCCCTTCACGAGGCCGGCGATCGAGACGATGTCACCCGCCTCGCCGACATCGATCGGCGCGCGTTCCAGGCCGCGGAAGGCCAGGATCTTCGAGACGCGACCGGTCTCCACCACCTTGCCGTCGCGGTCGAGGACCTTGATCGACTGGTTGGGCTTCACGGTGCCCGAGGCGATGCGGCCGGTGATGATGCGGCCGAGGAACGGGTTGGCTTCGAGCAGCGTGCCGAGCATCCGGAAGGGGCCATCCTCGGTCTTGGCCGGCGGCACATGCTGCAGCACCAGGTCGAAGAGCGGGGCGAGACCTTCGGACTGGTCGCCGTCCGGCGCGGTCGCCATCCAGCCGGAGCGGCCCGAACCGTACAGGATCGGAAAGTCGAGCTGCTCGTCGGTGGCATCGAGCGCCGCGAACAGGTCGAACACCTCGTTCACGACCTCGTTGATGCGCGCGTCCGGACGGTCGACCTTGTTGATCGCGACGATCGGGCGCAGGCCGATCTTCAGCGCCTTGCCGACCACGAACTTGGTCTGCGGCATCGGGCCCTCGGCGGCGTCGACCAGCACGATCACGCCATCGACCATCGAGAGGATGCGCTCGACCTCGCCGCCGAAATCGGCGTGGCCGGGGGTGTCCACGATATTGATGCGGGTGTCCTTCCAGACGACCGAGGTCGCCTTGGCGAGGATGGTGATGCCGCGCTCCTTCTCGAGGTCGTTCGAGTCCATCGCCCGTTCCTCGACCCGCTGATTCTCGCGGAAGGTGCCGGATTGCTGGAGCAGCTTGTCGACCAGGGTGGTCTTGCCGTGGTCGACGTGGGCGATGATGGCGATGTTGCGCAGCTTCATAGGATGTCCGAAGCGAGAAGAACCCGCCACGGAGCGGACCGCCGCGGCGGCCGCCCCGCCGGGTGGGGTTGGCGGATTCGTGCTTTCGCGTCGCAATAGAAGGTGCAGCCCGATCCGGCAAGTGCGGCGGCCGCGAAGACGGGGATGATGGATGTCTTCGCGCGGATCTCAGCTCATCCAGACGACGGGCGCCAGCAGGCCGCCGAGGGGGAGCGCCGCGAGCGCGGCCGGACGCAGCCAGGACGGGCGGTAGCTCAGCAGGGCGACCACCAGAAGCGCGGCGCCGGTCAGCGCGCCGATCCACTGGACGGGGCCGAAGTTCCAGCCTTCGAGGGCGACCGCGGCGGCGAGGGACAGCAGGATCAGGGCCCAGCCGCCGAGGCGCTGCGGCACGATGCGGCCCGCCGGGACGCGTCCGCCGAGCGCGTCGCGATGGTGCCGGTCGAGGCTCAGCGCCAGGGCACCGAATCCGGCGAAGCAGAGGGAAAGGTTCAGGAGAACGACCAGCGGAGTCACGCGCGAAGGGCCTCCTCGCCCGTCATGCCGGGGCTCCGGCGGGAATCCCGTGCGGATGCATGTCGCCGCCCGGCCTTGTGCGCGGCGACGATCAGGCCGGCGCCGAGCGCCAGCATGGCGAGGTCGAAACCGAGGAAGCGCGTGTCGCGGAGCAGGTGCTCCCCCGTGGTCAGCGCGCTGACGACCGGCACGGCGAGGTAGAGCGCGCCCGCGAGCCGGAGGGCCTCGGGCCAGCGCCGAGAGGCCGGACGCAGCGCGCCGAGCACGGCCACTAGGCCCCAGACGCCGAAGAAGCTGCCGATCTCCCACGCCGCTCGATCCGCGAGCCCGATAGGCAGAAGGCGGTTCGCCAGGAAATAGCCGGCGATGGCCGCCGGCATCCCGACGATGGTGCCGAGGTTGAGCACCTGCACCAGCGCCAAGCCGACGCCGGCCGCCTGAGCGCCCTTCGGCGCCCGGGCCACGGTCCAGAGCACGAGGCCGGTCGCCACGGTCGCGGCGCCCATCACCCCGCAGAGGAAGAACAGCGCCCGCAGGACGGGGCCGGCGAAATGCGCCTCGTGGATGCCGACCATCACCGCCGAGGTCACGGTCGCCGCCCTGGCCGTGCCGGCCTCCCCATGGATCGCGCCCGTCGCGCCGTCGAACGCGATCTGCGGATGCAGGTGGGCGAGCCCGTGCGGCTCCTCGAAGATCGCCACCACGGTCGGGCGGGCGTCGCCGGGGCTGTAGATCGCCATCCCCTCGGGCGCCTCGCCGATCCGAGCGGTCGCCGCCGCCACGATCGGCGCGATCGGAGCCAAGCTGCCGGGACGCCCCACGGGCACAGGCATCTCCGGCATCATCCCCGCCTCGGTAAAGAAGCGGATCTCGTCGCCCTTGTAGGCCGTCTGCACGCCCCAGGGCATGTAGAGCGGCGCCAGCGTGACGAGTCCCGTATAGGTGATCATCAGGTGGAAGGGCAGCGCCAGCACGCCGGCGACGTTGTGCGCGTCGAGCCAGCCGCGCTGGGCGGATCTGGCGTGGCGGCGGAAGGTGAAGAAGTCGGCGAAGATGCGCCGGTGCGTGACGATCCCAGAGACCAGAGCCACCAGCAGGACCAGGGCGCAGGCGCCGACGAGGTAGCGCCCGAGCGTCGGCGGCATGCTCAGCTCGAAATGGAAGCGGTAGAGGAAATCGCCGCCCTTGGTGTCCCGCGCCGCGGTCGGCGCACCGGTCTCGGGATCGAGCAGGGCCTGATGGAAGGGGCCCGCCAGGCTCTTCCACCAGTGCACGCCGATCACCGGCTTCTCCGGCTTCGGAAACTCGATGTACCAGCCCGCCGCGTCCGGCATCCGCGCCTTCAGGAATGCCACCGCGCGCTCAGCCGATTGACTGGGATCGGCCTGCACGGTCCGCAATTCCGGGCGCATCCACCGGGAGATCTCGGCGCGGTAATAGCTTGCCGTACCGGTGACGAAGACCGCGAACAGGATCCAGCCGACAACGAGGCCGGACCAAGCGTGCAGCCACGCCATCGATTGGCGGAATCCCTGCCTCATCACGGCCCTCCCCGGCTCAGGCCGTGCCGGCGAGCGTCTGGACCAGCCACAGCCCGGCGCCCAGCGGCAGGGCGAGGCCGCCCACGAGCAATGCGGCCCGGCCGAGGCTGCGCACGGCGAATACGCCGACCACCACAGCGATCATCACCGCAAAGCTGAGAAGCGTCGCGGTCGCGACCGCCTCCGAGCGCGGCATCGGCAGGACGAGGGCGAGGAGCCCCGTCGCCAAGGCTGCCACCGCATAGCCGCCGAGCGCGGCGAGCAGCACGCGGCCGAGCACCGCCGCGCGGTAGCGCAGATCCATCGGTCGGGCGCTCATGGGATACAACCGCGTCCGGCCGAGGCGTCGGCGACGGACGGTCGAAGCGGCGGGCGCGGGCCAGGCTCGGTGATCAGCGGCAGCATGGGGCGAGGTAGCCGTCCACTTGCTCGTCGCGCAACCGCTATGTTTCGGAACCATTCCAATTTGAACAAGGGCTTAGGCGTGATCTCGGCTGGATCGCGCGGGACGCGGGCCCCGCTCCGTCATCACGGCGGCTCGACGGAATGGCCCTGCAATATCCGGCCGCCGCGCCGCGAGGTTTTTGCAACTTGCAATTATATCTTTCAAAATCGGTTGTATATTTGGAGGGCTTTAGAAGGCTGATACGTCGTTAACTTTATTCGTACAATGTCGCGAATGCTCAATTCAGCCTCCGGATACTTTCCTATGCTCAGCATCCGCTCGCGACTCTACGTTGGTTTCGCCAGCCTCGTCGCCGTATCCGCGCTGCTCGGCGGGACGGCCTATTACCAGCTCGGGGTCAATGTCGAGCAGTTCAGGACACTCGGCGTCTTCCAGGAAGGTGCCCGCAACGTGGCGCGGATCAACGCTCTGTCCGAAATCGTCAAGGGACAGGTCGCCGACTACAAGGCATCGCTGAACGACGACAGCATCCGTCTCGCCGAGACACGGCGTCAGGAATTGGTGTCCCTGGCCCGGCGCCAAGTGGAGATCGCCCGATCGGAGGACCGGCGTGCCCTCTACGCAGCGCTCCGCGACCGTGGCGAGGCACTGAAGGCGCCCCTGGAGACGCTCGCCCGCGCCGGCCGGACGGCGATGGAGGAGCGGGCCAAGCTCTTCGTCACGGGCGATGCCCTGACGCGGACCACCAATGATCTGGTGGCTCAGGTCCGGGCCGCTGACAGCGAGACCCTAGCCGCCCCGGCCGCGACGGTGGAGAGCGCCGTGCTGCTGCTGCGCGTCGCCAATTGGCGCTTCCTCGCCACCCGCGACGCGGAGGGCCCGAAGACCTTTGCCAGCCAGCGCCTCAAGGTCGACGCCGCTCTGAAGCGCCTGCGCGAGGCCGATGGCCGCGGCCAGTTTGCCCGGGAGCTGTCGAAGCTGGAGGGCGCCATCACGGCCTATGCCGACGCCTTCAAGAGCGTCACGGGCGCCCTCGGCGAAGCCGTGACGACCTACGAGTCGGCCATCGCGCCGCAGGTCGCCGAGATCGAGCAGGCCGCGATCACCTCGGGGCGCAAGATCGACACGGCGACCGCCGAGATCACCGCCGCCACGGAGCAGGGAGCTTCGACCACGCGGCTGGTGATGCTCGGCCTGATCGCGGCAGCGCTCGCCGTCGGCACCGCGCTCGCCGTCCTGATCGGCCGCAGCATCATCGGGCCGATCGCCGGCATGACCAGAGCCATGCGCCGCCTCGCCGAGGGCGATACCGCGGTGGAGATCCCGGCCCAGAACGCGCGGGACGAGATGGGCGAGATGGCCAAGGCGGTCGACGTGTTCCGCCGCAACGCCATCGCGCGGATCGAGCTGGAGGCGCAGCAGGCTTCCGAGCAATCCGCCCGCCAGCGCCGAGCCGACCGGGTCGACCAGCTCGTGCGCGGCTTCCAGCGCCGCGTTGCCGCCTCGCTCAACGTGGTCACCTCGGCCGCGACCGAGCTCGACGCCACCGCCCGCTCGATGAACGGCGTGGCCGACAGCACCAGCAGCCAGGCCTTGGCGTCGAGCGCTGCCGCCGAGCAGACCTCGGCAAACGTGCAGACCGTGGCGGCGGCGGCGGAAGAGATGGTCTCCTCGCTCGCCGAGATCGAGCGGCAGGTACGGCGCTCGCACGAGGTGGCCACCCCCGCCTCCCGTGAGGCCCAATCGACCGACGCCGCCATGGCCCGCCTCGGCGCGGCAGCCGAGCAGATCGGCAACGCCGTCACGACCATCGCGGGCATCGCTGGCCAGACCAACCTGCTCGCCCTCAACGCCACCATCGAGGCGGCCCGTGCCGGCGAGGCGGGGCGCGGCTTCGCGGTGGTCGCGGCGGAGGTGAAGGAGCTCTCCAACCAGACCGCCAAGGCGACCGAAGAGGTCGGCGGCCACATCGCGGCGATCCAGACCGCCACCGCGGAGGCGGTCGCGGCGATCCGTCAGATCGGCGACACGATCGGCGCCATCAACGAGATCTCCGGAACCATCGCCTCCACGGTCGAGCAGCAGGCGGCGGCAACGCAGGAGATCTCGCGCAATGCCGGCCAGGCGGCCGCAGGCACGCAGGATGTCTCGGCCAATGTGGCCCAGGTCCTCGCCTCGGCGAGCGAGACTGGCGGCGCGGCGGCGCAGGTCCTGTCGGCAGCAGCGGAGCTGGCGACCCAGTCGCTGAGCGTGAAGCGCGAGGTCGACGACTTCCTGCGCGACATCCAGGCGGCGTAAGGCGCGTCGGGCGGGACGTCCTGTCCCGCCCAACCTGTCGGCGGACCACGCGGATTCGACCCGCGAGGATTGCTCTCCGGCCGCGCCGGGCGCATGGACGGAACAGCCGTTCCCTCCGAAGCTTGACGCCCCGTGACCCAGACCAGCGCCCGACCGGCCCGGACCCCGATCCGCTTCCGCGGCCGTTCCTTCATGGCGACGGTGCTCGCCCCCCTGCCCCCGATCGCCGACTGGCTGGCCGAGCTCGACGCGGTCAACGCCCGCGCCCCGTCCTTCTTCGCCGGCCGGCCCGTGATCCTCGACCTCGCCGGCCTGCGTCTCACGCGGGCCGACCTCGAGGAGCTCGTTGCCGATCTCGGGCAGCGCTCGATCACCATCCTCGGGGTCGAGGGCGCGCCGGACGGGGTGCTCGGGCCCGGCCTGCCGCCGCCCCTGTCGGGAGGACGTCCGTCGGGTGAGGTCGCCCCGCCCGATTCCGAGGCCGCGCCGGACGCCGCCCTGCCGGCAAGCCCGCCGCCGCCGGCCCGCTCGCTGATCCTCGACGCTCCCGTGCGCTCCGGCCAGACGATCCTGCACATGGAGGGCGACGTCGTCGTGATGGGGGCGGTCGCCTCTGGCGCCGAGGTCATCGCGGGCGGCTCGATCCACATCTACGGGACCCTGCGCGGCCGGGCGGTGGCCGGCGTCTCCGGCAATCCGCAGGCGCGGATCTGGTGCCGCCGCTTCGAGCCGGAGCTCGTGGCGATCGACGGCCTCTACAAGGCGGCCGACGACCTCGATCCGGCCTTCCAGGGACAGGCGGTCGAGGTGCGCCTCGTGGATGACGCGATCCTGCTGGCGAAGCTCGACAGGGCCTGATCCTCCAAGTCTCTCCTCTCGGACCCGAAGCGCGCGACGCCGGACCGGGCTCCGGTCCGGTGCGAGCGATCAGGGCAAGCTCAGACCGGGATGCCTTGCGGTGTTCTGCTGAGATTCGACCCGATCTGACACCGGATCCAAGGATCCTCGCATGAAATGCGCACAGGATCCGAAACCTTAACCCTTCGGTAACCATAGCGGCCGTCAATGATCCGGTAAGGAATCGTTGAGCCGTGACCAGCCCCACTCTTCCGGACTCTCCCCCGCCCCGCCTTCCCGCCCTGCGCGGGCGCGCCTTCAAGGCGCTGGCGCTGACTCCCGAGATGCCGCTTTCCGACTGGTTCGCGGGGCTCGATGCAGCGCTCAAGCGGTCGCCGACCCTGTTCGACGGCCGCGCGGTGATCCTCGACGTCGCCGCCCTGAAACCCGAGCCGGACGCCCTGCGCACGCTGCTCGCGGACCTGCGCCGACGGCGCATCCGCATCCTCGGCCTCGAAGGCGCGGAGGCGGGCGACGACGGGCTGCCGCCGCTCCTGGCGAACGGCCGCCCGACGCAGAATCTCGACCTGCCGGTGATCCCGACCGAGCCCGAGACCACCTCCCTCACCATCGAGGGTTCGGTGCGCTCCGGCCAATCGATCGTCCACCGCACCGGGGACGTGACGGTGATGGGCTCGGTCTCTTCGGGAGCCGAGATCCTGGCCGGCGGCTCCATCCACATCTACGGCGCCCTGCGGGGGCGCGCCATCGCCGGCGCCGCCCGCAACCCCCGCGCCCGCATCTGTTGCCGCAAGTTCGAGCCCGAGCTGCTCGGGATCGATCGCCTCGTCCGCACGGCCGAGGACATGGGGACGCATCTGCGCGGTCGCCCCGCTCAGATCTGGCTCGATGGCGGCGCTATCCGAATGGCAAGCTTGGATTGAGGAGGAACGAGAATGGCAAAGGTTCTCGTAGTCACATCGGGCAAGGGCGGCGTCGGCAAGACGACCACCACGGCGGCCCTCGGCGCGGCCCTGGCTCAGGGCGGCTCCAGCGTCTGCGTCGTCGATTTCGACGTCGGCCTGCGCAACCTCGACCTGATCATGGGCGCCGAGCGCCGGGTCGTCTACGACCTCATCAACGTGGTCAACGGCGACGCGAAGCTCCCGCAGGCCCTGATCAAGGACAAGCGGCTCGACACGCTGCACCTGCTCCCGGCCTCGCAGACCCGTGACAAGGATGCGCTGACCGACGAGGGCGTCTCCCGGGTCATGGACGAGCTGCGCGAGAAGTTCGACTGGGTGATCTGCGACAGCCCGGCCGGCATCGAGCGCGGCGCCCAGCTCGCCATGCGCCACGCGGACGTCGCCGTGGTGGTGACGAACCCCGAGGTCTCCTCGGTGCGCGACTCCGACCGGATCATCGGGCTGCTCGACTCGAAGACGGTGCGGGCGGAGAAGGGTGAGACGGTCGACAAGCACCTGATCCTCACCCGCTACGACCCCGCCCGGGCCGACCGCGGCGACATGCTGAAGACCGAGGACGTGCTCGAGATCCTCTCGATCCCGCTGCTCGCCATCATCCCGGAGAGCCAGGAGGTCCTGAAGGCCTCGAACGTCGGCTGCCCGGTCACCCTGAACAACCCGCTCTGCGCGCCGGCCCGCGCCTATGCCGACGCGGCCCGCCGCCTGAAGGGCGAGACCGTGCCGATGGCGATGCCCACCGAGCGCAAGTCCTTCCTCGACAAGATCTTCATGCGGAGGGCGGCATGACGTTGCGGAACATCTTCGGCAAGCGCTCGTCCAGCGCGGTCGCCCGCGAGCGCCTGCAACTGATCCTGGCCCACGAGCGCGCGGAAACCGGGCGCCCGGACCTGGTGATCACCTTGCGCGAGGAGATCCTCGAGGTGATCGCCAAGCACGTCTCGGTCGAGCGCGACAAGGTGAAGATCACCCTCGACCGCGGCGAGGGCGTCTCGACCCTCGGCGTCGACATCGAACTCCCGCTCTCCTCCGCCAAGAAGCTCACGGCGGAGAAGGAGAAGAAGGCCGCCTGAATGGCCCTCACGGGAACGGCCTGAACCCGCGGATCGCTGAGATCCGCGGGTTTTTTCCGTTCGCGCGGCACGGGTCAGGCGGATCGCCGCTCCAGCCGGAACGGCGGTGCGTGCACGGGCTGCGTCGTCACGACGGCGAGCGGGAGAACCGGGCCGTCCTCGGCCAGGGCGATGCGGTAGCGCCCGACGATGCGCGCCAGCGCCAGCACCGCCTCCGTCAGGGCGAACTGCGCCCCGATGCAGACCCGCGGCCCGACCCCGAAGGGCAGGTAGGCGTAGCGCGGCACGGCGGGGGCGCCCGGCAGGAACCGGGCCGGGTCGAAGGCGTCCGGGTTCGGCCAGAGCCGGCGATGCCGGTGCAGGACCCAGGGCGGAATCATCACGATGTCGCCCGCCGCGACCGCGTGGCCGGCGATGGTGTCGGCCTGGAGCGCCCGGCGCACGATCAGGAAGGCGGGCGGGTAGAGGCGCAGCGTCTCGTCCACCACCGCCCGCGTCAGCGGCAGCCGGCCGTCTCCGGCGCAGCCCGCGGGCTCGCGCAGGTCCGCGCCCCGTGCCTCGGCGGCGACTTGCTCCTGGGTCGCGGGGTCGAGGGCCAGCAGGTAGAGGGCCCAGAACAGGGCGACCGCCGTGGTCTCGTGCCCGGCCAGGATCATCGTGGCGACCTGGTCGCGTAGCTCCGCGTAGCTGAACGCCTCGCCCGTCTCGGGATTGCGCACGGCGAGCAGGAGGTCGAGCAGGTCGCGCGCCTCGCGCGGGGCGGCCTCCGCGGCGCGGGCCGCGATGATCCGGTCGAGGAACGGCGTCCAGCGCCGCCGGAACAGGGCGCGGGGCAGATCGAGCGGTGCCGGCCAGCGCAGGGGAATCAGAATATCGAGGAGGTGGGGACGCCCGAGCCGCACGGAGTACGCGGCGATGAAGCGGCGCAGCTCCGGCCCATGGCTCTCCATCGCCACCGAGAACATGCTGCGCCCGGCGATCTCGAGGGCGAGGCGGTGCAGGAAGGCGAAGAGCTGGACCGGGCCGGCCGCCGCCTCGGCGTCGAGATCGGCGAGCCCGTCCTCGACCGAGGAGGCGATATGGTCAGCAAGCCCGTCGATGGCCTTGGGGGTGAAGGCGGGCGCGAGCGCCCGGCGCTGATAGCGCCAGGCCGAGCCCTCGCTGATCAGGAGCCCCTCCCCCAGGATCGGGCGCAGGATGCGGACGGAGCCCGAGGTCCGCGCGTAGTTCGCTTGGTTGTCCACGAGGACGCGCCGGATCGCGTCGGGGTCGCTCACCGTGAAGCTGGTGCGGCCGAGTAGCCGTCGCCGGGTGATCGGCTCCTCGTAGGCGCGGGCGGGCCAGCCGATCAGCGCGTTGTCGCGGATCGAGCGCAGATAGGCGCCGAGCGAGGGCTCGCGTTCGGGCGGCTCGCGGCGCGGCGGCACCACGAGCGGGGCGGCGCGCATCGCCTCGATTGCATCCATCGCCATCTCCAGGCGCCGTCATGCGCCCGCCGCCGAGGCGGAGACCGACCCGGTGCGAGGCGACACGAGAAAGCAACGATCTCAGGGCCGGATCGATCGCACCGCGCCCGGCCGGACCCCGAATCGAGCGCTTGATGCCGGAGGGTCGGGCGGGTGTAAACACGGCGACCGCCGGACATTGCGGCGGAGGCTCGAGGCGGGGCGGGACCGGATGGCGCAGACGATCGCGGGCGAGGCGGACCGGCCCTACCGGATCGACGGGGACGGCTTGCGTCTCGCGGTGCGGGTCACGCCGCGCGGTGGCCGGGAGGCGATTGCCGGGCTGGTGGCCGATGCGGAGGGGCGCGCGGCGCTGGCAATCCGGCTCGCCGCGCCGCCCGTGGACGGGGCGGCCAACGCGGCTCTCGTCAGGTTTCTCGCGACAAGCCTGAACCTGCGCAAGGCGGATGTCGCGATCCTGTCCGGCGAGACGGCACGGCTGAAGATCGTGCGGCTCTCAGGCGACGGCCCTGCCCTCGCGGCCCGCCTCGACGCCCTGCTGGCCTGACGCGAAAGGGACGGCGGCCTCACGGCCATCCGTCCCCGAGATCGGGCGTGCCGCGGGGCCGCCCGTCACCCGCGCCGGCATCGGAATGCCAGCGCGAGCCGTCTCACTTCGCGGCAAGCTTCTTGGGAAGCTTGAAGGCCCAGAAGCTGCCGCCCTGGTTGATGCCGGCGGTGGACTTGGCCACCTCGCCACCCCAGAGCGGGACCGCGCCGCCCCAGCCGGCCGCGACGCCGATCCACTGCTCGCCATCCTGCTCCCAGGTGATCGGGGAGGCGACGATGCCGGTGCCGACCTGGAACTTCCAGACCTCCTCGCCGGTCTTGGCGTCGAAGGCCTTCAGGAAGCCCTCGGGCGTGCCGGCGAAGACGAGATTGCCGCCGGTGGTGAGGATGCCGCCCCAGAGCGGAGCCTTGTTCTTGTAGTTCCACACCACCTTGCCGGTGGCCGGATCGATCGCCTTGAGCGAGCCGATATGGTCCTCGAAGACCGGCTTGATGGTGAAGCCGGCGCCGAGATAGGCGGCGCCCTTCTTGTAGTTCACCGGCTCGTTCCAGATGTCCATGCCCCACTCGTTCGAGGGGACGTAGAACAGCTTGGTGTCCGGGCTGTAGGCCATCGGCATCCAGTTCTTGCCGCCGAGGAAGCTCGGCACCGCGAACACGGTCTTGCCCTTCTTGCCATCCTCGGACTTCGACGGGTCGCCGGGGCGGAAGGCGTCATCGTAGATCGGACGGCCGTCCTTATCGATGCCCTTGGCCCAGTTGATCTTCTCCACGAAGGGCGAAGCGCCGAGGAACTTCCCGTTGGTGCGGTCGAGGACGTAGAAGAAGCCGTTGCGGTCGGCGGTGGCGCCGGCCTTGATGGTCTTGCCGTCCTTCTGCAGGTCGAAGGGCACGAACTCGTTGACGCCGTCGAAGTCCCAACCGTCATGCGGCGTGGTCTGGAAACCCCAGACGATCTCGCCGGTATCGGGGTTGAGCGCGAGGCGGGAGGCCGACCACTTGTTGTCGCCCGGGCGCAGCGCCGAGTTCCACGGGCCCGGGTTGCCGGTGCCGAAATAGACGAGGTCGGTCTCGGGATCGTAGGTGCCGCCGAGCCAGGTGGCGCCGCCGCCATACTTCCACATGTCGCCCGGCCAGGACTCGTTGGCCTTACCGGTCATGGTCGAGGGCTTGCCGTTGAGCTCGCCCATATGGCCCTCGATGACGGGGCGCTTCCAGACGATCTCGCCGGTCTCTGCGTCACGGGCCTCGATGCGGCCGACGATGCCGAACTCGCCGCCGGACACGCCGGTGATGATCTTGCCCTTCACGATCAGCGGCGCGGCGGTGTAGCTGTAGCCGGCCTTGAAGTCGTCGATATCCTTGCGCCAGACCACCTTTCCGGTCTTGGCATCGAGGGCCATCATCTTGGCGTCGAGCGTGCCGAAATAGACCTTGTCCTTGAACAGGGCCGCTCCGCGATTGACCACGTCGCAGCACGGCAGGATGCCCTCGGGCAGGCGGGCGTTGTATTCCCAGATCTTCTCGCCGGTGCGGGAATTGATCGCGTAGATGCGCGAGTAGGAGCCGGTGACGTAGAGCACGCCGTCCTTGACGAGCGGCTGGCTCTCCTGGCCACGCTGCTTCTCTCCGCCGAAGGAGAACGAGTAGGCAGGCACGAGACCCTGGATCGTCTCCTTGGTGATCGCCTTGAGCGGGCTGTAGCGCTGGGCCTGGGGACCGAGGCCGTAGGTGACGACGTCGTCCGTGGTCTTGGCGTCGTTCAGGATCGCCTGCTCGCTCACGCCGCCGGCCGCCGCCGCCTTGTCGGCCTTCGCCTCGGGCGCCGCGTCGGCGTGGGATGCGGCCGCCAGGAGCGCAGCCGCCCCCACTGCCGCGAGGAACCGGTTCCGCACCGTCATGGGTCTTCCTCCTCGATCGTTCCGGGACGCCGGCGCTCGTGATGGCGCGTTCGTCTGGCGGCTTGCCCCGCAGCAAAATCTAGCCAGACAGCGGTCGGGCGGTTATTGCCCATAAGTCCAAGATAAGAGTTTGTGCACTGCACAAACAGACCGCAATACGGAATCATTCCGGGTCTCCGCCGTGGAGGCCCGGGCGCAGGACTTGGAAAATCTTGGAATTCGACTCCGCTGGCTCCACTCTACTGACCCCATCCCGAGTCGGCCCCGGAAGCGGCCCTCGAAGGAGGTCTCCGGGGATCACGGCGCGATCTGGAAGGCTCCTGCGAGTCCTCCGCTGCGCTCCGGCACCTCAGGATGTGGTCGGTGGATCGGATCGGCGATCGTAAAGGCTTATGGACCCTGCTCGAACAGGCGCTCAGAACCCGGTCGGGGCGCTGTAGGTCACCCCGTAGCGAGCGCAGATTTCCTTGAGGCCGCCGCCCTCGATCAGGGCAGCCAGCGCGTCGCCAACCGCATAGCCGAGATCGCGCGAATCGGACCGGACCGCACCGCCCAGATCCCAGCGCGACTTCACCAGTCCGGTCAGGGCGAGCTCCACGATCGGATTCTCGTCCTGCGGTGCCTTGGCCTCCGCGAGCGCGGCCTCGATACCCGCCCGGGTGCCGGCCAGGATCTGCGCCTCGCCGGCGAGGTAGGCCTTGGCCGCATCCTCCTGGTTGCGGAAATGCTTGAGGGTCTCGCGGTAGCGGCCGCCCTCGGCCATCAGGAGCTGCATGTCGGAGGCACTGTTTCCCTCGACCGCGACGCTGCGCCCCTGGATGTCCTGGAAGCTGTCGAATCCCTCCATGGACCCACGCCGCCAGGCGAAGGCAAGATGCTGCTCGAAATAGGGCCGTACCAGGAAGACCTGCTCGTTGCGCAGGCCCAGCATCTTGTCGTTGGGTACGTGCAGCATCAGGTCGGCGAGCGGACTCCCGGCGAGATCGCCCCGCCAGAGGTTCAGACGGAAATCGCCGTCGACGTTCTCACCCGCATCGACGAGGCGGAGGTCCAGGGCGACCTTCAGCGCCTTGGCGACCGCTCGCGCCACGTCCACGTCGATGCCCACGGGCTGGCCGTCCCGCATGTCCGAGAACGGCGCGTTCTCGGCATAGAGCGCGACGCGGAGCGTGCCCGAGCCCGTCACCTCGTCGAGGGGCCGCGCGAGGGCGGGCCCCACAGCGAGAGACGCGAGGCCGCCGACGAGGCTGCGGCGGGTGGGTCGAGCCCTCCGCCCTACTCTTCGTGCTTGGCTTCGATGTAGGTGCGGATCGCCCAGAGCGCTTCCTGCGAGAGGATGCCCTCGAAAGCCGGCATCTTGGTCACGCCGTTGATGGTCGCACCGTGGCGCACGCGCTCGACGAAGTACTCATCGCCCTCCTTGCCGGTCGGCAGGTAGCGCAGGTCGGGTGCGAGGCCGCCGGAGATCACCTGCAGGCCGTGGCAGCGGGCGCAGTTCTGGTTGAAGCCGGAATCCCCGATGGCGACGGCCTTGGCATTGCCGCGATAGGGATTCTCGGCCTTCCACTCGGTGCCGAGCGAATCGAGGCCGTCGGTGTTCACGGGCTGGGGCTGCACGTCGCCATGGGCGAAGGCGCCGCCTGCGAGGGCGAGCCCGAGCAGCATGCCGCCCGCCAGCCGGAGCCTCTTCGTCATCATCATGTCTCCTCCCATCGGCCTCTGCTCGGGCCGGGCGGCCCCTGTCGGCAGGGCGCGGCGATTGGGCAGGACGGTAACAAGGGGCTCATCCCGGACCCATTGTGCTTTGGTACGGTTCCAGGTTTCCCGCCTCCGACATTGGTCCAATACCGGGGCGCCGTCCGCGGCTCCTATGCTCCGGGCCTTGAGCGTCGGGCTGGACCCGACCCACGGGCGGAAACGGAAAGCAGGGCAGGATGCGCGCGCGCACCGACCTCGCGGCATGCCGCGGGCCGGGCTCGACCGGGCCGGGCCGGACGGCGCGCCAGTTCCTGCGCGTCCTCATCGCGCTGCCGATGCTCGCCGCTTGTCTCGCAGGTCCGGCCCGGGCCGCGCCGCCACAGGCTCCCCTGGTGATCCACTATGTCGAGCGGCGGGTCGAGCGGCCGACGCCGCTCAACAACGAGCCGCCGATCCCGGACGACGAGGGTCTGCGCGGCGCCGAGCTTGGCCTGCGCGACGGCAACGCCACCGGCCGCTTCCTCGGGCTCGCCTTCACCCTCAAACCCGTCGTGGTCGATCCCGGTGCCGACCTGCGGACGGCGCTGGCGGGCGAGAGCCCGCACTTCATCATCGTCAACGCACCGGCCGAGGACGTGCTGGCGCTCGCCGACGCGCCGGAGCTGCGCGAGGCGATGCTTTTGAATGCCGGCGCGCCCGACACGCGGCTCCGCGACCGCGACTGCCGGGCGCGGCTGCTCCACGTGCTGCCGTCGCGCGACATGCTGGCGGACGCGCTCCTCCAGCTCCTCGCCTTCAAGCGCTGGACGAGGATCCTGCTCGTCAGCGGTCCCAATCCCGGAGACGCGCTCTACGCGGAGGCCTTGCGGCGCAGCGCGAAGAAGTTCGGCGCCCGCCTCGTCGCGGAGGCGAGCTTCGACGCGCGCGGCGCGGATCTGCGCGATTCAGCCTTGCGTGAATTCGCAACCGTGACGCGCGGCCCCGAGCACGACGTGGTGGCGGTGGCGGACGAGACGGCCGAGTTCGGGGCGAGCCTCGTCTACAACACCGCCTCACCCCGCCCCGTGGTCGGCACGCAGGGCCTCACGCCCGTTGCCTGGGGCCGCCCGGTGGAGGCCTGGGGGGCGGTGCAGCTCCAGGGCCGCTTCGCCAAGCTCGCCGGCCGCGACATGCGCCCGGTGGACTGGGCCGCCTGGATGGCCGCCAACGCGGTCACGCAGGCCGCGACCCAGCTCAAATCCGCCGATCCCGCCGCGATCCGGCGTCTGATCCTGTCGGAGAGGTTCGAGGTCGGCGGTTTCAAGGGCCGCCCCTTGAGCTTCCGCGCCTGGAACGGGCAGTTGCGCCAGCCCGTCTTCGTCCTCTGGCCGGGCGCCGTCGTGGCGGCCGCCCCCGTCGAGGGCTTCCTGCACCGGCGCACGGAACTCGATACGCTCGGGCTCGACCAGCCCGAGAGCGCCTGCCGCGCCTTCGGAGGATCGGGATGATCCGGACAGCCACCTTCGCCCTCGCCCTGCTCGCCGCGACCGGCGCACGGGCGCACGAGATCTACGTCTCGAACGAGCGCGACAACACCGTCTCGGTGATCGACAGCGCGACCTGGGAGGTGACGCGCACCTTCCCCGTGGGCCGGCGCCCGCGCGGCCTCACCTTCTCGAAGGACGGGCACCGCCTCTTCGTCTGCGCGAGCGATTCCGACGCCGTGCAGGTGATCGATCCCGCCACCGGCAAGCTGCTCCACAACCTGCCCTCAGGCGAGGATCCGGAGCAGTTCGCCCTGGCGCCGGATGGGCGCACCCTGTTCATCGCCAACGAGAACAACGCGACGACGAGCGTGGTCGACGCGGAGACCCGCAAGGTGCTCGCGCAGATCGACGTCGGCATCGAGCCGGAGGGCATGGCGGTGAGCCCGGACGGGTCGCTCGCGGTGACGACCTCCGAGACCACCAACATGGTGCACTGGATCGACACCAAGACGCTCCAGGCGACCGACGCCACGCCGGTCGGCCAGCGCCCGCGCCACGCCGAGTTCACCCGCGACGGCAAGACCCTGTGGGTCTCCTCCGAGATCGGCGGCACGGTCTCCGTCATCGACGTCGCCAGCCGCGCGGTCACCCACACCATCGAATTCGCGGTGAAGGGCATCTCGGCCGACCGGATCCAGCCGGTCGGCATCGCGCTTTCCGAGGACGGCCGCACCGCCTTCGTGGCGCTCGGCCCCTCCGACCGCGTCGCCGTGGTCGACACCGCGAGCTTCACGGTGACGGGCTACATCCTCGTCGGGCGCCGGGTCTGGCACCTCGCGATGCTGCCGGGCGGCACGCAGCTCGTGACCACGAACGGCGTCTCCGGCGACGTCACGGTGATCGATGTGGCGAGCCTCAAGGCGATCCGCAGCGTGAAGGTCGGCCGCTATCCCTGGGGTGCCGCCGTGCGGCCGAGCCCCGGCCCCGCCTCGGCAGGGGACCGCTCGGCCGGGAGAGCGGAGTGAGGCCGAGCGCGAAGCGCGCGCTCAGGCCCGGCAGCGCCAAGCCTTCCGGCCGCGGCGATCTCCGGCCGCTCTTCGCCATCCTCTGGGCCTTCCTCCTCGGCCTCGCCTCGGCCTCGGCCGGCACCCTCGACCGGGCCGGCATCGAGCGCCACTTCCCCGCGCCCCTCGTTGTGGGCGAGCGCGACGACAAGATCCCGGTCTGGCCGATCCTGAAGCAGGAGGCCGGCTCCTACGAGGTCATCGCCTACGCGTTCGAATCGATCGACTTCGCCCGCATACCGGGCTTCGGCGGCGCGGCGCCCAACCTGCTGATCGCGCTCGCTCCGGATGGCAGCTTCCGCGATGCCAAGGTGCTCTCCCACCACGAGCCCGTCTTCCTGGAAGGCCTCGGCTCGGAGCCGCTCTTCGCCTTCGTGGAGCAATATGTCGGCCTCTCGGCCAAGCGCCCGATCCGGGTCGGGCGCCCGGGGGCGCGGGCGAACGGCGCCCCGCCGGCGACCACGGTGGACGGCATCTCGATGGCGACTGCCTCGACCCGGGTCGTCAACGAGACGATGCTCGCCGCGGCCCTCGCCGTGGCGCGGGCCAAGCTCGGCTTCGGCGCCGGTCCAGCCGGCCTGCGCGTCGAGGCCAAGCCGGCTTTCGAGCCCCTCTCCGTAGCGGAGCTGGAGCGCCGCGGCTGGATCCGGCGCTTCACGGTCTCGCAAAGTCAGGCCGACCAAGCCTTCGCGGGCACGGGGGTCGAAGATGCCGATCCGGGCGAAGAGCCCTTCGCGGATCTCCGCATCGCCTATCTCAACGTGCCGAGCATCGGTCGCGCCATCCTCGGCGAGGCGGCCTTCGCCCGGCTGATGCGCGAGCTCGGGCCGGGCGACCACGCCGTACTCGTTGTGAGCGACGGCCGCTGGAGCCCGATTCCCGACGATTTCGTGCTCGGCTCGATTCCCGACCGCGTGACGATCCAGCAGGGCGGTCTCGCCGTGAATGCCCGCGACGCCGCCTGGGAGCGGCGCGACCTCGCCCCGTCCCTCCCCGCCGGCCCCTGGACCATCCTGAAGATCACCGAGGCGGCGGGCTTCGACCCCTCCGCCCCCTGGACGCTCGCGCTCAAGCTCACCCGCGAGCGCGGGCAGATCTTTCCCGAGAAGATCTCACGCGAGATCAGCACGGATTACGCGCTGCCGCCGGAACTTTTCCTCCGGCAGTCGCCCGATGCGGGGCCGGACTGGACCGAATCCTGGCGGGCGCGCGGCTGGGAGCTCGGCGTGATCGCGGCGGGTCTGGGCCTCCTCGTCCCAGTGCTCGTGCGCCAGCGCGGGCTGGTCGCACAGGCCCGGCCCTTCTCCCTGTTCCGCCTCGGCTTCCTCGCCTTCACCCTCGGCTTCGTCGGCTGGTACGCCCAGGCGCAGCTCTCGATCGTCACCGTGGTCGGGCTGGTGCGCGCCGCGTTCCACACGGGCGACCTCGGCTTCCTGCTCTACGATCCGCCCTCGCTGCTGCTCTGGGCTTTCGTGCTCGTCACCCTTCTCGTCTGGGGACGCGGCACCTTCTGCGGTTGGCTCTGCCCGTTCGGGGCGCTGCAGGAGTTCGCGGCCTGGGCGGCCAAGCCTCTCCGAATCCGCCAGGTCGCCGTACCGCCCCCGCTCGACCGGGCCCTGCGGCAGGCGAAATACTTGCTGCTCGGCCTCATCCTCGGCGCGGCGGCGCTGGGTTCGCCGCTCGCCGACAGCCTCGGCGAGGCCGAGCCGTTCAAGACCGCGATCACCCTCTACTTCCTGCGCAGCCTGCCCTTCGTGGCCTACGCGCTCGGGCTGATCCTCCTCAACCTCTTCGTCTACAAGGGGTTCTGCCGCTATCTCTGCCCGCTCGGCGCGAGCCTCGCCGTGCTCGGGCGCCTGCGCCTCCTCGACTGGATCCCGCGCAGGGCGGAATGCGGCTCGCCCTGCCAGCTCTGCAAGGTGCGCTGCCGATACGGTGCGATCGCCCCCTCGGGCCGCATCGACTATCCCGAGTGCTTCCAGTGCATGGACTGCGTCACGATCATCCAAGACCCGAAGCAATGCGTGCCGGAAGTGCTGGCGCGTCGCCGCGCGCACCGGGCCGTGCCGCAGACGGTGGCTGCCGAATGAGCGCGTCCGGTATCCGCCTGCGCCCGGCCCCCGAGCGGCGGCGCATCCTCGCCGGGGCGTTCGGCGCCCTCGCGGCCGTCGCCTCCGGACCTGCGGCCCTGCGGGCGCTGGCAGGGGCACAGGGACGGCAGGCGGCGACGCGGGCCGGGCTTGCCTTCGGCACGACGGTTTCGCTCACCCTGGCCGGGGCGCGGGGCGCCGATCTCGAGCCGGCCTTCCGGGCGGGGTTCGCGGCGATCCGTGCGGTCGAGGCGGCGGCGAGCCTCTATCGGCCGGACAGCGCGCTGGCGCGGCTCAACCGCGACGGCAGCCTCGACGATCCCGACCCGCTCCTCGTGGAACAGCTCCGCTTCGCCCTGGATCTCGCCGCGGCGAGCGGTGGCGCGTTCGATCCGACCGTGCAGCCCTTTTGGACCCTTTGGGCAGAGGCGGCAGCACGGGGCGAACGGCCGGACGAGCGGGCCCTCATCGAAGCCGTCGCCCGCGTCGGCTGGCGCGAGGTCGAAATCAGCGCTGGCGCGATCCGCTTGGCGCGGCCCGGCATGGGCGTGACGCTGAACGGGCTCGTCCAGGGCTACGCCGCCGACCGGGTGCTGGCGGCGCTCGCCGCGCATGGCATCGCCGACGCCTTCGTCGATACGGGCGAGTTCGGCGCGCTCGGCCGGCACGCGGACGGCACGCCCTGGCGCCTCGGTATCGGCGGCCCCCGCCGCGGCGGGGACCTCGCCGCCGTGATCGAGCCCTTCACCGGCTTCGCCGCGACCTCGGGCGACGACGCCACCGTGTTCTCAGTGGATCACCGCGACCACCACATCTTCGACCCCGCCACCGGAACCTCGCCGCAGGCCCTCTCCGCGGTGACGGTGACCGCCCCGAGCGGCCTGCTCGCCGACGCGCTCTCCACGGCGGCCTTCGTGCTCGGGCCTGAGCGGGGGGCGGCCCTCGTCGTGCGCTATCCGGGCTGCGCTGTGCGATTCACCGCGAAGGTGTGATCGCCTCCGTTCGATGCATCTCCTGCTTTGGCTGGATCGGTCCCCTGATTGACCGCCCCGCGGCTTTTCGCCAAGCAATCCAAACCCGATGCTGCGCGTCAGGACCAACACCTTGAGGCGCCTTATGTCCGACACCGCTCTTCTGGTCATCGATGTCCAGGAATCCTTCCGGCATTCCACCTATTGGAGCGATGCCGATCTGGCACCCTTCGTGGAACGCCTTCAGACCTTGATCGACGGTGCGACGGCCCGGGCCATCCCCGTATTGCAAGTGTTCCACACTGCCGAGGTCGGCCCGTTCTCGCTCGCCTCCGGCCATGTCCGCACCCTCAGCCCGATCGTCATCCAGCCCGACGCGGTGTTCCACAAGACCAAGCACAGTGCCTTGGTCGGCACCGGACTGGACACTTGGCTGACGCAGCACGGCATCCGCCGCCTGATCGTATCCGGCATCCGGACCGAGCAGTGCTGCGAGACGACGACCCGTCACGCCTCGGATCGAGGCTGGGCCGTGGATTATGTGACCGAGGCGACCCTGACCTTCGCGATGACGCATCCTGGCGGCCAGCACTTCAGTCCGGCGGAGATCAAGACGCGCACCGAGCTTGTGCTGGCGGGTCGGTTCGCTCGAATCGCCACCGTCGAGGCGGCCCTGGCGGGAGCCGAACTGGCCAGCGCTGCCTGATGTCGACGCGGCGGCATGTCCATGTTCTCGCCGTCCTACCGCCGCGCGTCCTTCTTCTGGACCTTGCAGGCCCCCTCGAAGTTCTGCGCGTCGCGGGTGGTCTGCAGGACGAGATCGCCTTCACGGTGAGCTATGTGGCGCCGAGGCCGAGCACGCGGTGCTCGATCGGGCTGGATCTGGCTGGTGCGGCCGGCCTGCCGGACAGGATCGAGGACGGGGTGCTGGTGTTCCTACCGGGCTCGGCCGTTCGCGGCCTCATGCCCTGGCCGCAGGCCGTCGATGACGAGGCGGAGAACGAGGCCATTGTGTCTTGGCTCCGCGACACGATCCGGCCGACACATACGCTGGTCATGGTCTGCGAGGGCGCCTCGCTCGCGGCGCGCGCCGGTCTGCTCGACGGCTATGCCTGCACAACGCACCATGCCAATTGCGGCAAGCTGGCCGCAGCCACGCCGCTGGCGCAAGTCTTGGACAACCGTCTGTTCGTCGAGGATCGCAATCGTCTGAGCAGCGCGGGCGTGACCGCCGGCGTGGACCTGATGCTGCATCTCGTCGCCCGCTGGTGCGGGCCGGCCGTGGCGGTCGCAACGGCTCGCACGCTGGTCGTCTATCTGCGCCGCGGCCCGAACGACCCGCAGCTCTCGGCATGGCTGGAGGGCCGCAACCACCTGCATCCGGTTGTCCACCGGGCACAAGATGCCATCGCGGCCGATCCAGCACGCGACTGGTCGCTGGCTGAGCTGGGGCGAGTTTCGGGGGCCAGCGCCCGCAACCTATCGCGCCTCTTCCAGACGCAGACCGGAATGACCGTGACCACGGCCGTCAACCGTGCCCGCCTCGCCCTCGTGACCGATCTGCTGGAGCGCACCGGGCTGAGCATGGAACAGATCGCCGAACGCGCCGGATTCGGCTCCGCTCGGCACATGCGGCGCATCTGGCACCAGTATCATCCGCATCCGCCATCGAGCGTCCGGAGAGGGGCGACCATCTGAGGCGCTTCGCTCCGGCGGCGGGTCGTGAACGGGCATCCGGCATCGTCCGGCATGTCTGCCCGGTTTGAACACCGTCCCCGCGACCTCGTCACGGGTTGCCAACGCCCCCGTTCATGTCATCCGAGCGTCACAGTCGCGCCTAAAAGCCTGGGGCGACCCGAGACAGGAGCCGTCATGGACTTCCACCGCCGCTTCACCGTGCTGATGTGCACGCCGGCCTTCGACCCAGACGACCTGGAGGGCGTGCGCGTCAACCAGATCGTCGCGGCGGTCGAGGAACGAGGCTTCGAGGTAGTGCGGGCGCGGCGCGTCGAGGACGCGGCGATCGCCGTTCAGACCGACGCGGCGGTGGGCTGCCTCGTGGTGGACTGGGGCAAGCGTGGCCTCGACGGCAAGGCCGCCGCCCTCATCGACATGATGCGCAAACGCGGCCTGGAGATGCCGATCGTCATCATGGTCCGCCGCAAGCGGCTGGAGGACATCCCGGTCGAGCTGCTCGACTTCATCGACGGCTACATCTTCCTCGCCGAGGAGACTCCGGAATTCATCGCCCGCGGCCTCGTCTCCCGCGTGACACAATATGCCGAGACCCTGAAGACGCCCTTCTTCGGCGCGCTGGTGGACTATGCCGAGAAGGGCAACCAGCTCTGGACCTGCCCGGGGCATAACGGCGGCATCTTCTACAACCGCTCGCCGATCGGGCGAATCTTCGTCGAGCATCTGGGCGAGGCGATCTTCCGCGACGACCTCGACAACTCGGTGCTCGATCTCGGCGACCTGCTCACCCACGAGGGCCCGGCGCTCAAGGCCCAGAAGGAGGCCGCGCAGATCTTCGGCGCGGAGAAGACCTACTTCGTCCTCAACGGCACCTCGGCCTCGAACAAGATCGTGCTGTCGTCCCTGGTGGCCGAGGGCGATCTCGTCCTGTTCGACCGCAACAACCACAAGGCGGCCCATCACGGGGCGCTCTTCCTCGGCGGCGGCATCCCGATCTTCCTGGAGACCGACCGGAACGCCTACGGCCTGATCGGACCGATCTATCACGAGGCCCTGGACGAGACCCGCATCCGCGAGAAGATCCGCGACAACCCGCTGGTCAAGGATCGCGACGCCTGGCGCAAGGAGCGCCCGTTCCGCGTCGCGGTGATCGAGCAATGCACCTATGACGGCACGATCTACGATGCCCAGGAGATCCTGGAGCGGATCGGCCATCTCTGCGACTACATCCTGTTCGACGAGGCCTGGGCGGGCTTCATGAAGTTCCACCCGCTGTTCCAGCGCCGCTTCGCCATGGGCCTGACCGGGCTCGACGAGACCTCGCCCGGCATCATCGCCACGCAATCGACCCACAAGCAGCTGGCGAGCTTCAGCCAGGCCTCGCAGATCCACACCAAGGACGGGCATATCCGCGGGCAGACGCGCCGCGTGGAGCACCGCCGTCTCAACGAGAGCTTCCTCGTCCACGCCTCGACCTCGCCCTTCTACCCGCTCTTCGCCTCGCTCGATGTCGGCGCGCAGATGATGAAGGGCCGCTCCGGCATGGTTCTGTGGGATGACACGATCCGACTCGGCATCGAGTGGCGTAAAAAGGCCCGCGCCATCCGCAAGGAGTTCGAGGAGAATGAGCGCGATCCCCTGAAGCGCTGGTTCTTCGATCCCTTTGTGCCGGACGTGACCACCACCGCCGACGGGGCCGAGGTGCCCTGGGAAAGCGTGCCGACCGACGAGCTTGCCGCCAATCCGCGCCATTGGGAGCTGAAGCCCGGCGCCCGCTGGCACGGCTTCACCCATGTGGCGCCGGGCTACGCCATCACCGATCCAAACAAGCTCACCGTGCTCACCCCCGGCTTCGACCGGCAGACGGGGGCTTATGCCGAGCATGGCGTGCCCGCGCCGATCGTCGCGCAATACCTGCGTGAAAACAGGATCGTAGCCGAGAAGAACGACCTAAATTCGTTGCTCTTCCTGCTGACGCCGGGCGTCGAATCGTCGAAGGCCGGCACGCTGATCTCGGGCCTCGTCGCCTTCAAGCGGCTCCACGACGACAACGCGCCGCTGGAGGAGGCGATGCCGGAATTCGTGCGGCGGCGGCCCAACCGCTACGCGGGCGTGCGCCTGCGCGACCTCTGCGCCGACTATCACGCCTTCCACCGGGAGGCGAACACCTCGGCGCTCCAGCGCAAGCAGTTCGCCCCCGAGCACCTGCCCGAGATGGTGATGCCGCCCAAGGACGCGGCCCAGATGCTGACGCGCAACCACGTCGACTTCGTGCCGATCGCGGAGGCCGAGGGCCGTGTGGCGACGACCTTGCTTCTGGTCTACCCGCCCGGGATCGGCACGGTGCTGCCCGGCGAGCGGATCGATGAGCGCGCCAAGCCCATGCTCGACTATTTCAAGATGTTCGAGGCCGCCGCGAACCTGTTCCCCGGCTTCGAGGCCGAGATCCAGGGCGTGTACCGCCAGCACGAGCCGGACGGGCGGATCCGCTTCTACACCTACGTCCTGCGCGAGAGCCGCTGATGGAGGCCGACGCCCCGGTGATCGGGACTCCCGGCATCGTCATCCGCCCCTCCTCCGACGCGGATGTCGCGGCGATGATCGCGATCTACGAGCACCATATCCGCCGGGGCGTCGGCGACACGGGCGATTTCGAGGAGGAGCGCCTGCTGCCCGACGACCTCAAGCGCCGGCGCAAGACCATGCGCAAGAAGCGCCTGCCGCATCTCGTGGCCGACCGGAACGGCGAGGTCGCGGGCTACGCCTACGCCGTACCCTTCCGCAAGCGCCCGGCCTATCGCTACACCCTGAAGCACTCGATCTACGTGCATCCCGACCATCTGCATGCGGGCATCGGGCGGCGCTTGCTGCCCGCCCTCATCGAGGCCTGCGCCGCGGGCGGCTACCGCCAGATGATCGGCTATATCGACGCCAAGAACGAGGCGTCGCTACGCCTGCACGAGGCCTGCGGCTTCGAGCGGGTCGGCCGCCTTCCCGCCGTCGGCTACAAGTTCGGCCGCTGGAGCGACAGCGTCATGGTCCAGTGCCCGCTCGGATCCGGGTCGGAGACCCAGCCCGCCACCTGGAGCCGCCCGGTCGAGGAGCTGGTCGCCGGGCACGATTGGGGACAGGAGTGATCTAGACTCCGCTCGATCAGAGCGGGCTCCGTATCACCGAGCCCGCGCGGCGTCTGAGCGAAGCCCAAATCCGCCATCCCGAAGGGATCAACCGGATTGGGTAGGCGGCGGCGCGGCCCGGCCGCGCCTACCCCCCTCCCCCGAGCCTGACCCAGAGACCGTCCTCCGCTTGCTCGACCGGGAACAGGCGCAGGGGCCGGAACGACCAGCCCGGCGAGACCGCCCCCGTCTCGAGGTCGAAGAAGGCGAGATGGCGGGGGCAGAGCAGCCGGCCGTCGGAACAGCGGCCGAGGGCGAGGTCGGCGCCCTCGTGCGGGCAGGCCCGCTCGGCGGCGACGATCCGATCCCCGTCCCGGATGAGGACGAGGTGAACGTCGCCGGCCGCGACCGGCATCAGGGTCCGGTCGCCGAGGAGGTCGGCGGGGCCGAGGCGGATCCGGGCCGGCCGCGCCGCCTCAGCCGCCGAGATAGGCTTCCCGCACATGCGGATCGGCGATGAGCGCCTGGCCCGTGCCCTCCAGCACGATGCGGCCGGTCTCGAGCAGGTAGGCGTGGTCGCAGAGTTCGAGGGCCGCGAAGGCGTTCTGCTCGACGAGGAGCACGGTGGTGCCCGCGTCGCAGATCGCCCGGATCACCGCGAACATCCGCTCGACGATGTTGGGGGCAAGGCCGAGCGAGGGCTCGTCGAAAAGGACGAGCTTCGGACGCGCCATCAGGGCCCGGCCGATCGCCAGCATCTGCTGCTCGCCGCCGGACAGGGTGCCGGCGGCCTGATGCCGGCGCTCGGCGAGGCGCGGGAACTCGCCGTAGATGCGCTCCAGATCGGCCGCGATGCCGGACCGGTCGCGGCGCAGATAGGCGCCCATGGCGAGGTTCTCGGCGACGCTCATCTGCGGGAAGACGCGCCGCCCCTCGGGACAATGGGCGATGCCGGCGGCCAGGATCCGCCGGGGCTCGGTCCCCGCGACGTCGCGGCCCTCGAACCGGATCGCACCGGAGCGGGCCGGCACGAGGCCGGAGATCGCCCGGAGCGCCGTGGATTTGCCGGCGCCATTCGCGCCGACCAGGGCGACGAGCTGGCCTTCGCGCACGTCGATGGTGAGGCCCTTCAGGGCCGTGACATGGCCGTAGCCGCAGACGAGATCGCGGATCTCAAGCATGGGCCGCCTCCTGCGCCTCGGCGGCGGCGCGCCGCGCGGCGCTGCCCTGGCCGAGATAGGCCTCGATCACCGCCGGGTCGGTGCGGATCCGGTCCGGCGGACCTTCCGCGATCAGGCGGCCGTAATTGAGCACGACGATGCGGTCGGAGACCTCCATCACCATCGGCATGTCGTGCTCGACGAGCAGGAGGGTGACGCCCCGCTCCCGGATCTGCCGGATCAGCCGCACGAAGACCCGCGTCTCCGAGGCGTTCATGCCCGAGACCGGCTCGTCGAGGAGGAGCATGGCAGGCTCGGTGGCCAGCGCCAGCGCCACGCCGACGAGGCGCTGCTCGCCATAGGCCAGGGAGCCGGCCTTCTCCTGCGCCCGCGCGCTGAGGCCCACCCAGTCGAGCAGGGCCTCGGCGCGTTCCCGCAGGCGACGCTCGCTGGCCCCCGCCCGGCCGAGAAGCGCGTCGAGGACGGGCGCACGGCCGATACCGGGTGCCCCGGCAGCGCCCTGCCGGTGCAGGCCGATCATCACGTTGTCGAACACCGTGTCGTCGGGGAAGACGCTGGTGCGCTGGAAGGTGCGGGCGAGGCCGAGCCGCGTGATCTCGTGCGGCTGGAGACCCTTGAGGCTCGTCCCGCGGAAACGGACCTCGCCCTGGCTCGGCTTCAGGAAGCCCGTCATCACGTTGAAGGCGGTGGTCTTGCCCGCCCCGTTGGGGCCGATCAGGCTGACGATCTCGCCCTGGGCCACGTCGAAATGCAGGTCGGCGATGGCGACGAGGCCGCCGAAGCGCACCCCGACATGCTCGACCGAGAGGATCGCGCTCATCGCTGCACCACCGGGCTGGCTTCGAGGACGGGGACGGCGCGGACCGGCCGGCGCCGGGCGAGCAGCGCGGAGACACCCGGCACGATGCCCCGGGGCATCACGAACAGGATCAGGATCAGCACGACCCCGTAGACGATCCACTGCGCCTCGGGCGCCATCACCGGGCGCAGGGCCACGGGCAGGAGGCCGAAGATCAGGCCGCCGATGACGGGGCCCATCAGCGTGCCCTTTCCGCCCGCCACCACCATGATGACCATCGAGACGGTGGTGGTGAAGGCGAAGACGTCGGGATCGATGATGCGCAGGTAATGGGCGTAGAGGCTGCCGGCCGCCCCCGCCATCGCCGCCGAGACCACGGCGGCGACGGTGAGCGTGCGGGTGGCGTTGATGCCGACCGAGAGCGCAAGCGACTCGTTCTCCTTCAGGCCGCGCATGGCCCGGCCGAAGCGCGAACCGACGAGGCGCGCGATCACGAGGTAGCAGAGCGTGCCGATCGCGAGGACGAGGTAGTAGTTCTGCAGCTTGGTCTTCAGCGTCCAGGCGCCGATCCCGGGCAGGCCCAGCGTGATCGCCGGGATGTTGGTCAGTGCCAGCGGCCCCTGCGTCAGCTCGACCCAGTTGAGGGCGACGAGCCGCACGACTTCCGCGAAGGAGATGGTCACGATGACGAAATAGGCGCCGCGCACCCGGAAGGAGAGGCGCCCGATCAGGTAGCCGCAGGCGCCGGCCGCGAGGGTCGCGAGCACGAACCCGACGGCCGCCGGCCAGGGCTCGTGCACCACGCGCAGGCCGAAGCCGATCTCCACGTCGAAGCCGAGGCTCGTCAGGGCGCTGACATAGGCGCCGATGCCGAAGAAGGCGATGTGGCCGAGGCTGAGCTGCCCGGTGAAGCCGAGCAGCAGGTTCAGGCTCATGGCGCCGATCGTCACGATGCCCGTCACGATCAGCGCGTTGAGGAGGTAGGGATTCGCGCCGAGCGCCAGCGGCAGGGCGACCAGGGCGCCGAGCAGCGCCAGAGGAAGGAGCCGGCTCATCCGATGCGCTCCGCCTTCGCGAACAGGCCGGTCGGCTTGTAGAGCAGCACGGCGATGATGATCAGGAAGCCCATCGCGTCGCGGTAGCCGGAGGAGACGTAGCCGGCCCCGAGTTCCTCGGCGAGCGCCAGGATGAAGCCGCCGATCGCCGCTCCCGTGACGTTGCCCAGCCCGCCGAGGATGACGATGGCGAAGGCCTTCAGCTCGGCGAGCCCGCCCATCTGCGGGAAGACAACGTAGACCGGGCCGAGCAGCGCCCCGGCCGCGGCGGCGAGCGAGGAGCCGAGCGCGAAGGTCGCGGTGTAGATGAGCCGGACGTTGACGCCCATCAGCGCCGCCGTGTCCGAGTCCTGGAAGGCCGCGCGCATGGCGAGCCCGAGCTTCGTCCGGTTGATGAGAGCGTAGGTGAGCCCGATCAGGCCGAGCGCCGCACCGAGCACGAACAGCCGCAGCCAGGAGACCGAGACCGGCCCGACCTGGAGCGGCACCTCGGGGAAGGGCGACGGAATCGCCTTGGCGACGCCGCCGAAGATCCAGAGCGTGCCCGATTGCAGGGCGATGCCGGCGCCGATCATCACCAGCATGGTGGTGTCGATGTCCGAGCCCCGGAACGGGCGCAGCAGCAGCACCTCGATCGCCGCCCCGAACAGCAGGCCGCCGAGGATCGCCACCGGCAGCGCCAAAAAGAAGTTCAGCCCGAGCGCGGCGACCGCGAGATACATGAGGTAGGCGCCCACCGTGTAGAGCGCGCCGTGGGTGAAGTTCACCACGTTCATGATCCCGAAGATCAGGGTCAGCCCGATCCCGAGGAGCGCGTAGGTGCCGCCCAGGATGAGGGTGTTCACAAGGTGCTGGATCAACTGGTCCATGGGCGGCCCCGGGTTGGGTGGAGCGGGATGGCGGGATTGTGTGGGCGCCCCCTCCCCCCTCTGCGGGGGAGGGTGGCCCCCGAAGGGGGTCGGGAGAGGGGAGCGCGGTGAACGGAGGAGACCGGCCAGGTTCGAAGGGCATGGCCTCCTTCTGAACCGTCGCTCCCCTCTCCCGACCCTCGCTCACGCGAGGGCCACCCTCTCCCGCAGAGGGGAGAGGGCAAGCGCCTGGCCCTCAGAGCGTCGGCACGACGACGCGGCCGTCCTTGATCTCGATGAGGTAGACGTCGGGCTTGCTCTGGCCGCTTTCCTTGCCGGCGGGGCCGGCCTTGGCGAAGCGGATCGGGCCGTTGAGGCCCATGAAATCGACCGACCAGAACGCCTTGGCGATCGCGGCCGGCTCGGCCTTGCCCGCCTTCTCGATGGCCTGCGCGATCGAGCGGATGCCGTCGTAGCCGCGGAAGCTCTCGGTGACGCCGGCGAACTCGAAGCCGCGCTTCTTCCACTCGCTGATGAAGTACTCGGTCGCCTTGGGGTTCGGCGTCTTCTCGGGGATCCAGGGCAGGAAGGTGGTGAGGTGCATGGTGCCGTCGGCGGCCGAGCCCGCCTGAGCGATGATCTGGTCGGGGTTCTGCGAGCCGCCGGTGGTGATGACGCGCTTCTTCAGGCCGAGCGCCGCCATCTGCTTGAACAGCAGCACGAGCTGATCGACGGCGCTGGTGACCATGATCGTGTCGCTGTCGGAGGCCTTCAGCTTGGCGAGCTGGGCGCTCATGTCCTGCGCGCCCTGGTCCATGGTCTCGGTGAGGCCGACCTGGACGCCCTTCTCCTTCAGCATCTTGCCGAAATCGGCCGCGGCGCCGCGGCCGAAATCGTTGTTGAGCACGAGGAAGTCGACCTTCTTCAGCCCAAGCTTGGCGACCATGGGCGCGAAGGTCTCGGCTTCGAGCGCCGAGGGCGGCGAGATGCGGAAGACGAAGGGGTTGCCGGAGGTGGTGATCTTGCCGGACGAGGAGGTCTCGACCAGCATCGGCACCTCGTAATCGGCGAGCTTGGGCATCACCGCCAGCGTCAGGCTCGAGCCCCAGGCACCCATCATCACCGGCGTCTTGTCGCTGGTGATCAGCTTCTCGGCGACCGCGGCGGCCTCGGTCGGGTTGCTCTTGTTGTCCTCGACGACGAGCTCGATCTTCTTGCCGAGCAGACCGCCCTTGGCGTTGATCTCGTCGGCGGCGATCTTGGCGCCGTTCACCACATAGGTGCCCGAGGCCGCGAAGGGCCCGGTCAGGGGCTCGTTGACGCCGATGCGGATGGCCTCGGCCCGCGCGCCCGTCGCGGCGAGCGCCAGCAGGATCGCGGTGGTGAAGGTGAACCGGCCGGACATATCTCGGGTCTCCAGGGGTCGAGGGCTCGAAGGGGTGAGGTCAGGACCGGCCGAACCACGCGGCGAGGCGCGCGCGGACGAGGCCGACGAGAAGGCGGATGGGGTCGAGGCCGGCGGCGGCCGGCGCGGCCTTGCCGGACAGGCGGGCGCCGAGGTTGCGGGCGAAGTCCGCCGCGATGCGGCCGGCGAGGTCGCGCACGAGGCCGGGCCGGCCGAACTGCGCGAGCGGGCCGGTCAGGGTGTAGCCGACATCGAGCCCGACCCGGGCCGTGCCGGGCGTCCCGCCGGCTCCGACCCGGTAGAGGATCTCGCCCTCGGTGGCCGAGCGCCCGCCGGCATCGCTGCCGGCGCCGCGCACCCGGCCGCTCAGGGTCGCGTCGTCGCGCGTGATGCGGGCGCGGCCGCGGAAGGTCGCCGCGATCGGTCCGATCCGCACCTGCAGCCCACCCTCGACCGTGTCGGCATCCGGACGGGCCGTCAGCACGGCGCCGGGCAGGCAGGCCGCAACGGCCTCGATGTCGCCGAGAAGGGCGAACACGGCCTCCGGCGGATGGGCGAGCGCAATCTCCTGCGTGAAGCGATGAGCCGGCTCGAAGGTCGTCGCGAGATCCGAGACGGCAGCAGTGGCCGTGGCAGCCGTGACCCGGTTCGGCTGCGCCCGCGGCGCCGCGACGGTCTCGCCGATCCGGGCGCCGACCGGCCCGAGGCCGCGCCCCGTGCCGGTCTCCGGCGGGATGCCGCGGGCGCGGCGATCCGCGATCACCGCCATCACCGCCCGGACGATGCCGGCATAGCCGGTGCAGCGGCAGAGGTTCCCGGACAGGCCGATGCGGATCCGCCGCTCGTCGGCCTCAGGCAGTCGCAAGACGAGGTCCCGCGCGGCCACCAGCATGCCGGGCGTGCAGTAGCCGCACTGGAGCGCGTGCTCCCGGTTGAAGGCGGCGCGCAGCTCCGCCGCGACCGGATCGTCGTCCAGGCCCTCGATGGTGGTGACGGCCGCCCCCGCGCAGGCACCGGCAAAGGTCAGGCAGGCCCGGGCGGGCTCGCCGTCGAGGAGCACGGTGCAGGCGCCGCAGACGCCGTGCTCGCAGCCGAGATGGGTGCCGGTGAGGTTCAGCCCCTCGCGCAGCACGTCGCCGAGATGGCTGCGCGGCTCGGCCTCGACCCGCAGGGAGCGGCCGTTCACCGTCAGCGCCAGGGCCATGCGGCCTTCGGCCGGTTCCGCCAGTGCGGCGCTCATGCGGCCTCCGGGAGCGGCTGGGGTTGCGGCGTGGCCGCCTGCGCCACGGCGCGGGCCAGAACGGTGACGTGGACATGCCGCTCGACGGCGTCGGCCATGCCGGCGGCCTGCAGGGCCGCGTCGGCGGCCCGCGCATCGAAGCGCGCCGCGAACGCCGCGTCGATGCGGCCTCCGAAGAGCGGACGGGCATCGGCGAGGAGCAGGGGCGGCCCCTCGACGGCACCGATCACGGCGCGGCCCCGGCCCGCGGCGGGGTCGATGCGGACGGCGCCGATGGCGTGGGCGAACTCGCCGATCTTGGCGCAGTGCTTGACGTAGCCCCAGGCGGTCGTGTGCGAGAGCGACGGCACGCGGACCGCGCGCAGCATCTCGCCGGGTTCCAGGGCGACCTCGAGCGCCCCGGTGATGAACCGCTCGACCGGGAGGATGCGGCGCCCGGACCGGCCCGCGATCTCCACATCGGCACCGAGCGCCATGAGCGCATTCACCCAGTCGGCGGCCGGATCGGCATGGACCAGGCTTCCGCCGATCGTGCCGCGGTTGCGCACCGGCCTGTAGGCGATGGCGGAGGCCACCCGCTGCAGGGCACCGCCGGTCACATCGGGCACGCGCCCGTCCTCGATGTCGGCATGGGTCACGCAGGCGCCGAGCACCAGGGTCTCACCCTCGACGCGGACCTCACGGAGTTCGGGCAGGCCGGTGATGTCGAGGACGAGGTCCGGCTCGACGAGGCGCAGGTTCAGCATCGGGCCGAGGGATTGACCGCCCGCGATCAGCTTCACGCTGCCCGGCGCGGTGGCCATGCGGTCGAGCAGGGCCGCGAGGCTCGCCGGACGCTCCCAGGCGAAGGGTGCGGGCTTCATGCGGCCTCCCGGGCCTGTTCGGGGCCCGTGCCGGCAGCGAGCACCGCCTCGACGATGCGCCGCGGGGTGACCGGGGAATGCAGCATCTCGACGCCGAGGGGCCCGAGCGCGTCGTTGATCGCGTTGGCGAGCGCCGCCGGGGGCGCGATGGCGCCGCCCTCCCCGATCCCCTTCTGGCCGAAGCGCGTGTAGGGCGAGGGCGTCTCCATGTGGTCGATGCGCGCCATCGGCACCTCGGCAGGACCGGGCAGCAGGTAATCCGCGAAGGTCGAGGCGAGCGGCTGGCCGCGGCCGTCGAAGCGCATCTCCTCGAACAGCGCCGTGCCGACGCCCTGCGCGAGGCCGCCATAGATCTGGCCGTCCACCACGAGGGGGTTCACCAGCGTGCCGCCATCCTCGACGATGACGTAGTCGAGGATCTCCACCGCCCCGAGATCGGGATCGACCGCCACGACGGCGGCGTGCGCCGCGTAGGAGAAGGTGCCGGAATCGCGCACCGGCTTGTAGCCGGCGGTGACTTCGAGCCCGCCGGGATCGGTATCGGGCGCCAGATCCTGCGGACGCCGGTACCAGGTGCGGGCGATCGCCTCGAGGGGGACGTCGCCGGAAGGGCCGACCACGTGGCCGCCTTCGAAGCGGCACTCCTCGGGCCGCGTCTGGAGCAGATGTGCGCCGATCCGCACGGCACGGTCGCGCAGCTCCTCGCAGGCCGCGGCGACGGCGCCGCCCGCCATCACCATCACGCGCGAGCCCCAGGACCCCGTGGAATAGGGCGTCATCGCCGTGTCGCCGTGGACGAGGCGAGTCCGGGCCACCGGCACGCCGAGGATCTCGTGGGCGACCTGGGCGAGCGTGGTCTCCAGGCCCTGCCCGTGGGAATGGGCGCCGATCCGGAGTTCGAGTCCGCCATCCGGTGTGAGACGGGCGGAGGCCTGCTCGTGGCCCGGCACCATCGGGATGCCCCAGCCGGAATAGACGGAGGTGCCGTGCGCCGCCTGCTCGCAATAGACCGAGAGGCCGAGGCCGATCCGGCGCCCGTCCGCCTCGCCCCGGCTTTGCCGGGCACGCACGGCTGCGGCGTCGATGGCCTCAAGCGCGCGGGCCAGCGCCTGCGGGTAGTCGCCGCTGTCGAAATGCTTCTTCGTGATGTTCTCGAAAGGCATCTGGGCGGGCCGCACGAGGTTCTTCTCGCGCACGACCTCTGGATGCAGGCCGGCCGCGCGGGCGACCGCGTCGAGAACGAGTTCCAGGGCGAAGCAGACGCCGGTGCGGGCCACGCCCCGATAGGGCAGGATCGGGCACTTGTTGGTCGCGACCGACCACGTGCGGCAGCGATAGGCCGGGAAATCGTAGGGCCCCGGCAGGATGCTCGCGACCTGCGCGGCTTCGAGGCAGGCCGAGAACGGGTAGGCCGAGTAGGCGCCGGAATCGACGGTCGCCTCGCAATCGATGCCGCGCAAGCTGCCGTCGCGCTCGGCATAGGCGGTGATGCGGTAATGGTGCTCGCGGCAATTGGCGTTGGCGGTCAGGTGCTCGCGACGGTCCTCCAGCCAGCGCACCGGCTGGCCGAGGCGCAGCGCCAGCCAGCAGAGGGCGACATCCTCCGCCAGCAGGATCGCCTTGTAGCCGAAGCCGCCGCCGACATCGGGCGAGACGATGCGGATGCGGCCCTGCTCGATCCCGAGGCATTCCGAGAGGCCGTTGCGCACGATGTGCGGCATCTGCGTCGCCGTGTGGACGACGAGCTGGTCGAGGCGGTGATCGAGCTGCACCACGGTGCCGCGCCCCTCGATCGGGGCCATGCATTGCCGCCCGGTGGAGATGGTGCGGCTGACCTTGATCGGCGCATCGAAGGCCGAGGCGATGTCCACGTCGACAAGCGTCTCCAGGTAGACGTTGTCGCCCCAATGCTCATGGACGAGAGCGGAGCCGGGCTCGCGGGCCGCGAGCATGTCGTGGACGGCCGGCAATTCCTCAAGGTCGAGGACCACCGCTGCCGCGATGTCCTCGGCCTCGGCCCGCGTCGGGGCGATGCAGATCGCCACCAGCTCGCCGACCTGCCGGACCTTGCCCGTGGCCAGGACCGGCTGCTCGGAGACCTTGAAGCCGGGGAGCCCCGAGACCGCCCGGATCGGCTGCACGCCGCCGAGGTCGGCGGCGGTGAAGACGCGGTCGCGATAGGCCTCCGGCACATGGATGGCGCGGATGCGGGCATGCGCCAGCGGGCTGCGCACGAAGGCGACGTCCTGCAGGCCGGGCAAGCGGATGTCGCCGACATACTGGCCGCGCCCGCGCATCAGGCGGTCGTCCTCCTTGCGGGGCAGCGCGGCCCCGACGCCCTCGGCGCTCATGCGGCGCCTCCGAGGAGGTCCTGGGCGGCGCGCACCAGAAGGCCGTCGGGCCGGCGGAATTCGGTGAGGATCGAGAAGTGGTCGGCGCCCGGCACCGGTAGCAGGGCGCCCGGAGCGTGGGCTGCGCTGCGCAGGGCGTGAAGATTACGCGCGTCGTGGACGAGGGCGGGCAGCTCCCGGCTGCCATAGGCGACCGTCATGGGCTTGGCGACGACCGGAAGACGGAGCGGCGAGAGCGTCGCGATCTCGGCATCGGTCAGCGAGAGCTTCTCGTTCAGGTAGGTGTCGCGGATGGGCGCGAGATTGTAGACGCCGGAGATCGCGAGCACGCCCACCACGGCCGGGTGGCCGAGATGCAGGGCCGCGAGCTGCGCCCCGGCCGACCAGCCCGAGAGCACGACCGGTCCGGCGATGCCGTGGGCCGATCCCTGCGCGGCGAGCCAGTCGAGAGCAGCCCCGATCTCGGCGACGATGGTCGCGAGGGTCGCCTCGGGCGCCAGGCTGTAGCCCGGCATCGCCACCGACCAGCCGGCTTCGTTCAGGCCTTGCGCGAAGCAGGCGAAGTCGGCGCGCGCGTTGCGCTGCCAGTAGCCGCCATGGACGAAGACGAGACAGGGCGCCCGCGGGTCGGCCGCCGGGTAGAGGTCGAAGGCGGTGCGCTCGGCCTCGGCATAGGGGATGTCGAGGCCTGCCGGATGCGCCGTCCGGTACGCGGCGGAGGCCGCGTTGCGCGCGGCGACCTGCGCCGCGCTGTCGGGCACACCCGCATTGTTGTCGTAGGCGGCGCCCCGCCCTGCCCGGTCGAGGCTGTCCCAGCGGCGGCGCGGATCCGGCGGCGTCGGGTCGTCGAGGATGAAGGGCATGGGCGCCACCGTCAGGCCGCGATCGCCTGGGGGAGGATCGGCGAGTCGGCCTCGAAGCGCTTGCCGGCGCGCAGGCAGAAGGCGGGGCGCAGCAGGCGCTCGGCCACCACCTTGGTGTCCTCGTTGTCGCGGAGCAGGAAGCGGCCGCGGTCGTCGTGCAGCACCGAGACGTCGGCCGCGAACCCGACCGTCAGCGCGCCAAGCTGATCGCTCATGCGCAGCATCGCGGCCGGATGCGAGGTCACCATCGGCACCACCTGCTCCAGCGGGATGCCGAGAGCCATCATCGAGCTCATCGCCTGGGTGAGGCTGAAGCGGGCCTGACCGAGGAAGGGGTGGTTCTCGTCGTCGTGATGCTCGTCCGGCGTGCCGGCGGGCTGAGGCGCCTCGGGCACCTCGGTGTTGTAGCCGTGCATGTCGGCGCCGAGCGTGTAGGGGATGACGCCGGCCGGGAGCGAGGCCCGGGCGACGCGGTAGGAGAAGTGGCTGCCGTGGCCGACATCGACCTTCAGCCCCGCATCCATCGCGGCGCGGATGATGTGGTGGACCTCACCCTCCTCGTTGATGAAGCCGCCCGGGTGCCGGGTGAAGGGGTGGGCCAGCACGTCGCCGGGGCGCAGCAGCGGGATCACCCGCTCCATGATGGTGTCGGCATCCTCGCCGTTGGCGCCCGATTCCGGCAGGCCCCAGAGCTGGCCGAAATGCACGTAGAGCGGCAGGTCCGCCCGCCGGCTGATCTCGGCGGCCATCTCCATGACCTTGATGCCCCAGCGGGCGAAGCCGCCGATCTCGGCATGGCCCTTGATGCCCCGCACGAGGTCGCGGTTCTCCACCGCCGACTTCACCGTCGCGTCGATGTCGACGCCGTCCGGGCTGTAGAGGTTCGGGTAGAAATGCCCTTCGAGGCCGCCGACGAGATAGGCCGAGAGGAAGGCCAGCACCCGCGTCTGCGAGCGCTCGGCGATGAAGTGGCGGAAGCCCGGCAGCGTCATGCAGGACGGGCCGCCCTGGTCCACCACCGTGGTGACGCCGGAGCGAACGCCGACCATGTCCGGGTTCAGGCCGAAGCGGCCGGTGACGTATTGGTAGACGTGAGCGTGGGTGTCGATCATGCCGGGCAGGACCAGCTTGCCCGAGACGTCGACCACCTCGGCCGCGGCGGAGGGCAGGATCGCCTCCTCGACCGCGGCGATGCGCCCGTCCTTCACGGCCACGTCGCGGATGCCGTCGATGCCGGAGGCGGGGCAGATGACGCGCCCGCCGCGCAGGACCAGATCGTACCGCCGATTGTCCATCTCTCGACCTCGTGATGTCGGCCGGACCGAGCCGGCCCGGTTCGTGCGGAAGGCGCCTTCGACAAAAGCGCAGTGTGCTTCGCATTTCCGTATTGCATGCACCGTGCCAAAGCCGGAGCGTGTGTGGATGCCCCCTGTTTGGCAAGCATGATCTTTGAGATTTCGGCGGGGTCTTCGATCGGACGTGTGTCAGGCCTCACAATGTGGCCTTCGATGACG
>NZ_CABFPH010000013.1 GCF_902141845.1 Methylobacterium symbioticum
CCGCCACTGGCTGGCGGGCGCGCGGGCCGCTGCGCTCGCACGGACCGCGACGGCCGCCATCCGCGCGAGCGCGGATCCGCGTTGCGCCGCCGAGATCGCCGAGGGGGCGGCGCCCTTCCTGCCGGGCACGTGGGCGACAGCCTGCACCATCCTGGAGGAGGCGCTCGCGATCGGCCGGCAGGCGATGGATATCGATCTCCTGCTCGCGGGCCGCCGCCTCGATGCGGCCCGCGGCCTGCAGCCGGCCTGAGCGTCAGGCCGCAGCCGAGCCCGCCGCGAGGTCGAGCTCCGTGCTCTCGCAGTTGTCGAGCCAGATTCCGGTGAGATGGAAGAAGAAGGTGCCGTGCCCCACCACCGCGATGGTGCGCTCGGGCCGCTGCCGCAACCATTCGCGGAACCCGGCGACGCGCCGGTCGAACAGATGGCGCGGTTCGACCGGATAGCCGCCGATCTCGCTGCCCTCCTCGACGTGCCACCACACCTCCGGCAAGTGGCCGACATCGAGATGGGGGAAATCGCGCGCGATCTCGGATGCGGCGCGGCCGACATCGCAGCTGCTCTCCTGGCATTCCCGGTGCAGGACCTCGACCAGTACCCGCGGCGCCGACGGGTGCTCGCCGAACAGGATCGCGCTGGTCTCGATCGCCCGCGTGAGCGGCGAGGTCACTACCAAATCGAAGGGGATCGCCGCGAGCCGCTCGCGCGCCGCCCTGGCCTGGCCCTGGCCGCGCTCGGTGAGACGGGCATCGAGATGGCCCGGGTCACGCCCCGTGGCGCGATGGGCCGCGTTGAAGGTCGATTCGCCATGGCGGATGCAGACGATGCGCGTCATCGGGTCCTGACAGGTGAGGAAAGGGGTTGGCGGCCCGGCAGGGCCACCTGGGATCAGAGGAAGCGGCCGCCGCGCTGGATGACCTCGATCTTGTAGCCATCGGGGTCGGTGGCGAAGAAGAAGCGGGCGAGAGGGGTGTCGCCGTGCTTCAGCTCCTTCAGATCGGTCGCGGTCAGGCCTTCGGCCTTGAAGCGGGCATGCTCTGCGGCGACGTCGTCCACCGTGACGGCGATATGGCCGTAGCCGTCGCCAAGCTCATAGGGCTTGTCGCGGCCCTTGTTGACCGTCAGCTCCAGCTCGAAATCCGAGCCCTCGCCGCGCAGATAGATCAGGGTGAAGTCCGGGAAGTCGATCCGGTCGGCGACCGTGAGGCCGAAGGCGCGGCGGTAAAAGTCCAGTGATCGCGCCTCATCGCCGACGCGGACCATGCTGTGGACGAGCTTCGCCATCGGATCGTGTTCTCCCTCACGCTGCGTGGTGCGCCCCATGTGGCGCGGAAGGCGGCCAAGCGAAAGGGTGTCGCACTGACTTCGCCGCCGCGGACGCTACCTCGCGCATGCCAGCCCTGCCGCATGCGCGGCCAATCTCGCCAACCCGCGGAGGTCCTGACGTGACGGCACCTGTCGCCCGGCCGAACGCGGGCCGCTCCGGTCGGGCAGCGCGCCCGTGAGGCCTGCCCTCGTCGCCCTCGCGATCCTGGCCGGGATACCGGCCGTGATCGCCCTTGCCATCCTCGCGCTCGGCGCTGCCGCGACGCTCCTCATCACCCTGCGCGTCGGCGCGGCCTATCCGCCGGGCGGCCCCTTCGTGGCGGTACCGGGAGGCCGCCTCGCCACGCTGCAGGAGGGGCCGGCCGAGGGGGCCCGGGCGACCGTCGTGCTGATCCACGGCGCCTCGGCCAACGCCGCCGACCCGATGGCGGGGATCGGCGCATCGCTCGCCGCCCGCGGCTTCCGGGTGATCGCCTTCGACCGTCCGGGCCTCGGCTGGAGCGACCGGATCGGCGGAGACGCGGCCGCGGATCCCGCCGTGCAGGCGCGCAGCATCGCCGAGGGGCTGCGCGCGCTGGGGGCGCCGCCGGCGCTCGTGCTGGGTCATTCCTGGGGATCGGCCCTCGCCCTCGCGCTCGCCCTCGACCATCCGGACCAGGTCGCGGGCCTGGCCCTCGTCTCGCCCGTCGCGCTGCCGTTCCCGCAGCGGATCAGCCTGCCCTGGTACTGGCGCCTCGCGGCGAAGCCGCCGGTAGCCTGGCTCCTCAGCCGCACGATCGGCCCGCCGCTCGCTCTCTACTATCTGCGCGGCGCCGCCGGCCAGGCGTTCCGGCCCCAGGCCGAGACGGAGGGCTATCTGGAACGGGCACGGGCGCCGCTGGTGATCCGGCCCGGCGCGTTGCTCGCCAATCTGCAGGATCTGATCGGCCTGCCAGCCGCGCTCGCCCGGATGAGCCCGCGCTATGCGAGCCTGTCGGTCCCGACGGTGATCGTCTCGGGCGATGCGGATCCGCTGGTGCGGCCCGAGGCCCAGGCGCAACCGCTGGCGCGCGCGATTCCGGGTGCCACGCTCGTCCTGCTGCCGGGGATCGGCCACATGGTGCCGTGGGTCGCCCCCGAGGCTCTGGCCGACGCCGTCACCGGGCTCGCCGCGCGCGCCGCCGAATGACGAGCGTGCCTCAGCGCGCCGACGCGACCTGACCGGCGCGGCGGATCTTCTCCAGGACGTCCTTCAGGTTCTCCGGCGTCACGATGCCGACGAGCTTGTCGCGGATCACCCCGTCCGGACCGATGATGAAGGTCTCGGGAACCCCATAGACGCCGAGATCGATGCCGACGCGGCCGCTCACGTCCGAGCCGACCGCCTGGAAGGGCAGGCCGTGCTTGGCGAGGAAGGCGCGGCCCTTCTCCGGCGCATCCTTGTAGTCGATGCCGACCAGCCGGATGCCGGGCTCGCGCGCGAGGCGCATCAGCATCGGGTGCTCGACCTGACAGGGCGCGCACCAGGAGGCCCAGACGTTGAGCACGGTCACCACGCCCTTGAGGTCGGCGGAGGAGAGGCCGGGCACCGGCTTGCCGTCGGCCGAAGCGAGACCCTCGACAGGGGGCAGCGCGAAGTCGGGCACCGGCCTGCCGACGAGCGCCGAGGGCAGGGCGGCCGGGTCGACGCCCGAGCGCAGGCGCAGGAAGAACGCGCCGGCCAGCACCGCGAAGGTGACGAGCGGCAGGATCAGCAGCAGCGAGCGGCGGCCTGAATGCGGGGCCGGCGCGCTCACCGGCGGTCATCCCCGAGGGCGCGCAGCGCCCGGCGCTGGGCGCGCCGATCGCGCACGGCGTTGAGCACAAGGACCGCCATCACCAGCGCAGTGAAGGCATAGGAGGCCCAGATGAAGCCGGCATGCGGTCCGAGATCCATGATCGCACCCCTCACAGCGGCTGTCCGAGCGGCAGGGACGCGGCCGGCGCGACCCGCGGCCGGCCGGCATCGAGGCGCTCGGCCTCGCGGATCGTCAGCGTGCGCACGCGGCGGCGCATCACCTCGGTGCGCATGGCGTAGAGGTGGAGGGTCGAGCCGCCGAGGGTGGCCGCGGCGATCATCACGAGGAGCGGATAGAGCATCGAGGGATCGATGGTGGGGCCGCCCATGCGCAGGATCGAGGCCGGCTGATGCAGGGTCGACCACCAGTTCACCGAGAACTTGATGATCGGCAGGTTGACGGCCCCGACGAGGGTCAGGATCGCCACGGCGCGCGCGGCCCGATTGGGATCCTCGATCGTCCGCCACAGGGCGATGAGCCCGCAATAGATCAGGAACAGGAGCAGCATCGAGGTCAGGCGCGCGTCCCAGACCCAGTAGGTGCCCCACATCGGCTTGCCCCAGAGCGATCCGGTGACGAGGCAGACGAGGGTGAAGGCCGCACCGATCGGCGCGGCCGCGCGCTGGGCCACGTCGGCGAGCGGATGCCGCCAGACGAGGGTCCCGATCGCGGACAGGCTCATGGCTCCGTAGAAGAACACGCCGAGCCAAGCCGCCGGCACATGGATGAACATGATCCGTACCGTCTCGCCCTGCTGATAGTCGGGCGGCGCGACGAACCACGCGAGATAGAGGCCCACGGCGAGGAGCAGCGCCGAGAGCAGGGTGAGCCACGGCACCAGGGTGCCCGACCAGCGCATGAAGTGGCTCGGGTTGGACAGACGCGTCCAGAGCGACGGCGAGGAGGACATGACAGGCTTCGTGGCAGGCGGGGCCCCGGACATGAGCGGAGCTTTAGCCTGGGGTGCGGTGCAGCAGCAATGCAGGCGGACCCGCGTCGAACTGACCGCCCGGGATATCCGCCGCGCAAGACGCGCGGCGACACTCATGACCGCGCAGGCACCCGACCTCTGGGAAAGGGCGAAGCCGGGTGGAGGGTCGAGCCCTACTGGAGCATCCGGATCGATCGCTCCAGCGTCCGTGTTCCGCAGGCGATCACTCGGACCAGCGGAGGGCCGCCGCCGCCGCGAGCGTGCCGACCACGGCCGCGATCAGGCTCAGGCCGGCGAGGATGGCGAGCGGTGTCGTGAAGGGCACCGTGCCGCCCGAAGCCGATTCCGCCGCCGAGACGCCGAAGATCAGGGTCGGGACCATCAGGGGCAGCACCAGCACCGCGAGGATCAGGCCCCCACGCCGGATCGAGGCCGTGAGCGCGGCGCCGACCGCTCCGATGAAGGTCAGGGCCGGCGTGCCGGCGAGCAGGGTGAGCGCGGTCGCCCCCATGCCGGTGCCGTCGAGGGCGACGAGCAGACCGAAGAGCGGCGATGCGAGCGCGAGAGGCAGGCCGGTGGTGAGCCAATGTGCCACGACCTTGGCCAGCACGACGAGTTCCAGCGGCACCGGCGCGGCACTCATCAGATCGAGGGAGCCGTCCTCGTCATCCGCCTGGAACAGCCGGTCGAGGCCGATCAGCGTCGCGAGCACGGCCGCGAGCCAGAGGATCGCCGGACCGATCCGGGACAGGAGGTTGAGGTCGGGTCCCAGCGCGAAGGGCACGAGCGCCACGATCATCAGGAAGAAGACCAGCGACAGTGCGCCCGACCCGCCGACGCGCGTGGCGAGCGCGAGGTCTCGGGCGATCAGCGCGAGGAGGGCGCGACTCATGCCCAATCCTCCACGTCCGCATCGCGCCAATCCGCGTCGCGGTCGGGCGTCGGCGAGGGCCGGTCCAGCCCGGGCTCCGGCGCGGCGATGGCGAGGGTTGCCGCATCCTCGAGACCGAGCGCCTGATGGGTCGCGGCGACGATGAGGCCGCCCGCCGCGCGATGCTCCGCCATCAGCTCGGCGAGGAGAGCCTGCGAAGCGACATCGAGCGCCGCGGTCGGCTCGTCGAGCAGCCAGAGCGGCCGGTGGCAAACGAGGAGCCGCGCGAGCGCGACCCGCCGCCGCTGACCGGCCGAGAGATAGGCCACCGGCAGGTCGTGGGCATGGCCGAGGCCGAGCCTGGCCAGGGCCGCCCGCGGCTCCATGCGGGCGTCGCCGAGGAGGGCGCGGGCGAAGGCGAGATTCTCACCCGCGGTCAGCGCGGCCTTCAGGCCGTCGCGGTGCCCCACGGCGTGCAGGCATTCGGGCAGGCTCGCCTCGCCGACATCCGCCACCCGGATCTGCCCGGCATCGGGCCGCAGGCGCCCGGCCAGGATGGCGAGCAGGCTCGACTTGCCGGCCCCATTGCGGCCGGTGACGGCAAGCGCCTCTCCCGGCCGAAGGGCGAAGGACAGGCCCGTGAAGACGCGCCGTCCCGAGCGGCGGCAGGCCAGTTCCTCGACGCTGAGACGCAAAATCCGGATTCCTCCGCCCCGCGCTCCTGGCGCGGCTCCGGCTTCCTTGCCCGATTGCGCGCCGGAACGGAACGGCTCGGGCTCGGCGGATCCGCCCGGTCGATCCTTCCGGGCCGGGGATGGATGTGCGGCCCCGGCCAGTGAGGGCCCGGCGCAGCCCTTCGGCGGCGATCCGGCGCGGGTTGGACCCGTCATCGTCCCTCTTCCGGCTGTGACCGGATGTGACAGGCGCTCGGCGGAACGCCAGGAGGATGTGGACGGCGTGCTCGGGTCACATCATGACAGGGTCTCGGGCATTGACCGACACCGAGACTAAAAAAATGGCGAGGCGGTCGCCCACCTCGCATCACGATGCATAACGAAGAACGTCAATATCGAGGACGATCAGTCGTCCTTCGATACCAGCTTCGCGGCAATCTCCGCCTCCTTCATGGACCGGGCGAGATCGACCTTACGCAGCTTGACCTTCTCGGCCACCTCCGCCGTACGGCGATCGCTGGCCTTGCTGACAGTGATCCGGTACTCGCTCATATCCGATATCCAAGCTAAGCTCGCTACGGGAACGTAACACAAGCGGTTCGGTTCCATACGCGTCAAACACGTTGCCTGTTTGCAAGTCACAGGAATTGAAAGCGCGTCGGGTCGCGGCATCCAAGCACTGCCAAGCGATCTGACCGGGTTTGGGCCTGGACGCCAGCGTCACCCGTGAGACGGAACCTGGCACGACCGGTGCTTCATCGGCGGCCTGCAAGGCTTTCTCCAGATCCGGCCCAAATGCCCCGGCAGCGGTTGCCGCTCCGCGTTCGCACCCCACCGCATGCAACCGAGGCAGCGCAAGATGAACGCCGATCAAAATATTGGACGACATCCGCCGCCCTCGGAACCTCGACTTTCGGATTGTAGCGACGCGAACTGCACGATAAGGCCATACTGACGCCGAAACTTGGACCAGTAGATAGCCGATGGTGAACTTCAAATTCACCCCGGGATTGACATGTTCGGAAAAATTCGCCTAAAAGGCCACAAATAAATCACCCCCGAAGGCAGGATTATGATCGTCGTTACAAGAACACCTCTTCGAGTAAGCTTATTTGGCGGCGGGACAGATTATCCGGAATACTTCAATCACTTCCCCGGCGCCGTAATTGGTATGGCGATCGACAAATATATTCATATCGCCGCTTCAAAGGTCATTTCCCATCAGGCGTTCAATTATCGGCTGAGTTACGCCAAGCTGGAGTATTGCAAGGAGCTGGATGAGATAGAACATCCTGTGATCAGGGAGGTTCTAAAAAGCTTTGGCCTCGACGATCGTCTCGACATAAGCATCATTTCGGATGTGCCAGCCACTGGCAGCGGCCTGGGATCGTCTTCGGCCTTCACAGTCGGCTTCCTGCGCATGGTCTACGCTCTGAAGGGGCTCAAGCCGACGAAGATCGAGCTGGCGAAAAAGGCCATCGAAGTCGAGCGCGAGATGCTGAAGGAGAATGTCGGCGTGCAGGACCAGTTGCACGCAACATTCGGCGGCATCAACCGGTTCGATTTCAAGGACACCTCGATCCGGATCACGCCGCTCCAGATGAAATCGGACGTCATGGACCAGCTCAGCAGGTCGATGGTGCTCGTCCATACCGGTGTTTCCCGGCGCGCGACCACGGCCGTCGCCTCGCAGATCGAAGCCACGCGCTCCCGCTCGATCGATACGGAACTGTCCGAGCTGTATCAGCTGGTCGGCGAGTGCGTATCCCTGCTCGAAGACGGCGCGTCGGATTGGTTGCCGCGGCTCGGCGAGATGCTCTCCGCCTCCTGGCACATCAAGAGAAGCCTGTCGAAGGCCGTGTCCAACAGCGACCTCGACGACATCTTCAACGCGATCATCGGCTCGTCCGCCTACGGCGCGAAGCTGTGCGGCGCGGGCGGCGGCGGCTTCTTCCTGACCCTGATCGACCCGGATCGCGTGAAGGAGCTGGAGGCGCGCGTCGCCCCGCTCGCCGTGATGCCGATCACGATCGACGTCGATGGCTCCTCCATCGTCTACAATCAGAGCCGCTAGCCCTTATAAGCCCGGCCGAGCGACGGGCTGCGCCCCATCGTGCGGCACGCGAACGGATCGAAGAGGGGAAAACCCATGAGCGTCATCGTCAACTACCTCACAGATTCCCGTGACGTCGTGCAGGCCGCGCTCGATGATCAGACCTTCATCGCGTCGGTCGGCGCCATCGCGGACGCGATCACCGCCTCGCTCCGCGACGGCGGCAAGCTCCTGACGATCGGCAATGGCGGAAGCGCGGGGGACGCGCAGCACATCGCCGGCGAGTTCGTGTCCCGGCTGAATTTCGACCGGGCGCCGCTCCCTGCCATCGCGCTGACCACCGACACCTCGGTGATCACCGCGATCGGAAACGACTACGGCTACGAGAGCGTCTTCAAGCGGCAGGTGCTCGCCCTGGGCCGGCCCGGCGACGTGCTGATGGCGATCTCGACCTCGGGCCGCTCGCCGAGCGTCCTCCAGGCGATGGACGCCGCGCGTGAGAACGGCCTCACGGTCGTTGCCTTCACGGGGCTGTCCGGCGGGGACATGCCGGCGCGCTCGGATCTCGTGCTGCACGCGCCGTCGAACGCCACGCCCCTGATCCAGCAGATCCACATCACCGCCGCCCACATCGTGTGCGGGATCGTCGAGGCTGCGCTGTTTCCGCGTCCCGAAGCCTGAAGAGCGCCCGATGATCACGCAAGCCATGGTCCTGTGCGGCGGGCTCGGCACGCGGCTGGGCAGCCTCACGGCCGACACGCCGAAGCCCCTGCTCCATGTGGGCGACCGGCCGTTCCTCGACGTGCTGCTGCATGAGCTGGGCCGGCACGGGATCCGCGACGTGGTCTTCCTGGCCTCGTTCCATCACGACAAGATCGCCGACTATGCACGCGACAACCCGGTCGCGAAGCGGTTCGGGATGCAGCTTCGGGTCTCGGTCGAACCCGAGCAGGCGGGCACGGGCGGCGCGCTCGCGCACGCCCTGCCGCTCGCCCAGGATGAATTTCTTGTCCTGAACGGCGATTCCTGGTTCGACATCAACGTGCTGGCGCTCGAGGCCCTGTCGGGCCGGCTCGCCTATGCCGATGTCGTGCTGACCTTGCGCGAGATCCCGAATGCCGACCGCTACGGGGTCGTCGTGACGGAGGGCGAGAAGGTCCTGAGCTTCCTGGAGCGCCAGGCCGAGCCCGGCCCCGGCCTCGTGAATGCCGGCATCTATCTGATGCGGAAATCGGCGCTCGCATCCGTGCCGGCGGTCTGCTCGCTCGAGCGCGATGTCCTTCCCGCGCTGATCGAGCAGGGACGGGTCGCCGCGTGCCGGTTCGACGGATACTTCCTCGATATCGGCGTGCCGCAGAGCTTCGCCCAGGCCCAGAGCGAGGTCCCCCGGCAGCTTCGCCGGCCGGCCTGCTTCTTCGACCGGGACGGCGTCCTGAACCGCGACGACGGCTATGTCGGACAGGTCGATCGCTTCGTCTGGATCGAAGGCGCCCGCGAGGCGATCAAGGCCTGCAACGATGCGGGCTGGTTCGTCTTCGTCGTGACGAACCAAGCTGGCGTCGCACGGGGCTATTATACCGAGGACGACGTCCACCACCTCTACGCCCATATCCAATCGGAGATTCGGGCCGTCGGCGCGCATATCGACGACTTGCGCTACTGTCCCTACCATCCGGACGGGGTCGTTGAGCGGTATAAGCGGACGCATCCCTGGCGCAAACCGGAACCGGGCATGCTGCTCGACCTGATCGAGCACTGGAACATCGACCTAGATCGCAGTTGTTTCATCGGCGATCAGGAAACCGACATTCGAGCGGGCGACAGCATCAATCTGAGAACGCATCTGTTCACGGGCGGAAACCTGCTCGCGTTCATGAAGACCGCACAGATCCTGCCGGACGCCTCGGCGGAGAGGCGATAGACCGTCCCGCTGCGGATGGTGCCGGGGCGGCATCACGGACGGCGCCCGGGACCCCGTTTGACCCAGATCAAGGCTCCGGGCCGGCTCGCTCGGCTAAGCGCAGCAGGATCACTCCCTGCTGCGTGAGGCGAACCGAGCAATCATGGTCCCGGCACCCGTTCCCAAACACCTGACGGAGGGGGAGGCGGGCCTCGGCCTCGCCCTGCTCGTCGGCGCGCTCCTCTGCGGGCTCGCCTCGGCCCGCGTGGTCGACCGTCCCTTCGCCATCCATATGAGCCTGTTCGCCCTGGCCGGCCTCGCCGGGCTCGCGGTCATCCTGAAGCGCTACGAGGGCCGGCCGGCCCTGGCGCCGGCGCAGGAGATCGACGGAAAGCCGAACTACAACCTCGGGCCCATCAAGGTCGCGTGCGTCGCCGCGATGATCTGGGGCATCGCCGGCTTCCTCGTCGGCTGCATCATCGCCTTCCAGCTCTGGGCGCCCGCGCTCAATCTCGGGCTCGAATACACGAGCTTCGGCCGGCTGCGGCCGTTGCACACCTCGGCGGTGATCTTCGCCTTCGGCGGCAACGTCCTGATCGGGACCTCGCTCTACGTCGTGCAGCGCACCTGCCGCGCCCGGCTCGCCGGAGACCTCGCGCCCTGGTTCGTGGTGCTCGGCTACAACCTGTTCATCGTCATCGCCGGCACCGGCTACCTGATGGGCGTGACCCAATCGAAGGAATATGCCGAGCCCGAATGGTACGCCGATCTGTGGCTGACCATCGTCTGGGGCACCTACCTCGTCGTGTTCCTCGCCACGCTCTGGAAGCGCAAGGAACCGCACATCTTCGTCGCGAACTGGTTCTACCTCGCCTTCATCGTGACCATCGCGATGCTGCACGTGGTCAACAACCTCGCCCTGCCGGTGACTGTGTTCGGCTCCAAATCCTACCCGATCTTCTCCGGCGTGCAGGATGCCCTGGTCCAGTGGTGGTACGGCCATAACGCGGTCGGCTTCTTCCTCACCGCCGGCTTCCTGGCGATCATGTACTACTTCGTGCCGAAACGGGCCGAGCGGCCGATCTACTCGTACCGCCTGTCGATCATCCACTTCTGGACCCTGATCTTCATGTATATCTGGGCGGGCCCGCACCATCTGCACTACACCGCGCTGCCCGACTGGGCGCAGACGCTCGGCATGACCTTCTCGATCATGCTCTGGATGCCGTCCTGGGGCGGCATGATCAACGGGCTGATGACCCTGTCGGGCGCCTGGGACAAGCTGCGCACCGATCCCGTCCTGCGCTTCATGGTCGTGTCGCTGGCCTTCTACGGCATGGCGACCTTCGAGGGGCCGATGATGTCGATCAAGGCCGTCAACGCGCTCTCCCACTACACCGACTGGACCATCGGCCACGTGCATTCGGGCGCGCTCGGCTGGGTCGCCTATATCTCCTTCGGCGCCCTGTACTGCCTCGTGCCCTGGCTGTGGAACCGCCGGGACCTCTACTCCCTCAAGCTCGTCGAGTGGCATTTCTGGATCTCGACGCTCGGGATCGTGCTGTACATCAGCTCGATGTGGGTCGCCGGCATCATGCAGGGCCTGATGTGGCGCGCCTATAACGCGCTCGGCTTCCTCGAATACTCCTTCGTCGAGACGGTCGAGGCGATGCAGCCCTACTATCTGGTCCGCGCGCTCGGCGGCGTGCTGTTCCTGATCGGCGCGCTGATCATGGCCTACAACCTCGCCATGACGATCGCGGGCAGGACCTCGGCCGCGAACGCGCCGCTCGGCGACACGCTCTCCGGACCCGCCGGCCTCGCCCCGGCCGAGTGATCCGCGCCGCGGGGCCGCCACCGCGCGGCCCCGCCCCCTTCATGCCCATCGCATCACGGAAGAAGCCCGATGGCCACCGCCCAGCCCGGCCTCTGGAAGAGGCACGAGATCTTCGAGAAGAACTCCATCATCCTGCTCCTCGGCGCGCTCATCGTCGTCGCCATCGGCGGCCTCGTGGAGATCACGCCGCTCTTCTACCTGAAGAGCACCGTCGAGGCGGTGGAGGGCGTCCGACCCTACACGCCCCTCGAGCTTGCCGGCCGCAACATCTACATCCGCGAGGGCTGCTACCTCTGCCACAGTCAGATGGTCCGGCCGATGCGCGACGAGATCGAGCGCTACGGCCATTTCTCGCTCGCGGCCGAGAGCCTGTACGATCATCCCTTCCAATGGGGCTCCAAGCGGACCGGGCCGGATCTCGCCCGCGTCGGCGGCAAGTATTCGGATCAGTGGCACCGGGAGCACCTGATCGATCCGCGCGCCGTGGTGCCCGCCTCGATCATGCCGGCCTACGCCTTCCTCGACCGGCCGCTCGACGCCGACGCCGTCGCCGAGGACCTCAAGGCGAACCGGGCGCTCGGCGTGCCCTACACCGACGAGATGATCGCCTTGGCGCGCACTGACCTGAAGGCGCAGCTCGATCCGGACGGCGCAGGCGCCGCCGAGCTCCAGCGCCGCTACCCGGGGGCGACCATCCGCGATTTCGGCGGCGACAGCACCCGGGCCGCCGAGATCGACGCGCTGATCGCCTATCTGCAGGTGCTCGGCACCATGGTCGACTTCAAGATCTACGAAGACAAGCAGAACCTGAGGTGAGCGACGTGACCTACGAGAGCGCAGCCGCCTTCGCGCAGACCAGCGGCCTCCTCTACTTCGTCGGCATCTTCGCGGCCGCGTGCCTGTACGCCTTCTGGCCGCGCAACCGGGCCCGGTTCGACGCCGCCGCCCATCTCCCCCTGATCGAGGACTGACCGCCGTGTCCGACGCTGCGAATCCCGGAACGCCGACCGCCGGCCCGGAGACCACCGGGCATGAATGGGATGGCATCGCCGAGTACAACAATCCCCTGCCGCGCTGGTGGCTCTACGGGCTCTACGCCACGATCGTCTGGGCGTTCGGCTACTGGATCGCCTATCCGGCCTGGCCGCTCGTCTCCGGCTATACGGGCGGCCTGCTCGGCTACTCGCAGCGGGCCACCGTGCTCCACGAGGTCGCGGCCGTGCGCCGGGAGCGCGACGCGCGCGGCCAGGCGCAGCTCGCCAGCGCCTCGGTCGGCGAGATCCGGGCCGATCCCGCTCTGCTGCGCTTGGCGCTCGCCACCGGCAAGGCGGCCTTCGGCGACAATTGCGCCGCCTGCCACGGCACGTCGGCCACCGGCCGTACGGGCTACCCGAACCTGCAGGACGACGAGTGGCTCTGGGGCGGCAGCCCCGAGGCGATCGAGCGGACCATCCGCTACGGCGCGCGCTCCGGCCACGGAGAGGCGCATGTGGGCGACATGCCGGCCTTCGGGCGCGACGGCGTCCTGACGCGCGGGGAGATCGAGGCCGTGGCGAGCTACGTGCTCTCGCTCTCCGGCAAGCCGGGCGTTGCGGGAGCCAAGCTCGACACGGGCGCCGAGATCTTCGCCGGCAACTGCGCCGCGTGCCATGGCGCGTCCGCGAAGGGGAATCCCGAGATGGGCGCGCCGAACCTGAGCGACGCGGTCTGGCTCTACGGGTCCGCACCCGAACAGGTCGTTGCCACGGTCACGAACGGGCGCAAGGGGGTGATGCCGGCCTGGGAAGGCCGTCTCGACGCGGCGACCATCAAGGCGCTCGCCGTCTACGTCCACAGCCTCGGCGGCGGCCGATAGCACCCGCGCGCGCCGCCGATACGGGGCGCGCCCCCCAGCTCCGTTTGAGGGAGATCAAGGCGGCAGGCGCGTCCCGTCCCTATCGCCATCGGCACCGGCCTCGCAGCCGGACGGAACCCGCACCGATGCCGCTCGCCGAACCCACCGAGACAAGACGCGCCGCCGAGCCGATGCCCGCCCCCGGGCGCACCAAGAAGTTCGGCACGGCGGCGACCCGGGCGGCGATCCCCGCGGTTACCGGCTCCCTCTTCGCCGGCCGCCGGAAGATCCAGCCGCAGGCGGTCCGCGGCACCTTCCGGCGGATCAAGTGGGCGCTGCTCGCCGTCGCGCTCGGCGTCTACTACCTCGTTCCCTTCCTGCGCTGGGATCGCGGGCCCGGCGGGCCCTTCCAGGCCGTCCTGCTCGACCTCGACCGGGGCCGCTTCTACGCCTTCTCCATCGAGCTCTGGCCGCAGGACGTCACCTACGTGATGGGGCTCCTGATCCTGGCAGCCCTGATCCTGTTCCTGATGAACGCGGTCGCCGGCCGGATCTGGTGCGGCTATCTCTGCCCCCAGACGGTGTGGACGGACCTGTTCCTGGCCGTCGAGCGCCTGATCGAGGGCGACCGGCGCGCGCGCTTGCGACTCGACGCGGCACCCTGGTCGGTCGAGACGATCGCGCTGCGGGGCATGAAACACGCGATCTGGCTGATGATCGCGTGGTGGACCGGGGGTGCCTGGGTTCTCTACTTCGCCGACGCGCCGACGCTGGTGGGCGAGCTCGCCACCTTCCAGGCGCCTCCGGCCGCCTACACGGCGATCCTGATCCTGACGGCGACGACCTACGGCCTCGCGGGCCACATGCGCGAGCAGGTCTGCACCTTCATGTGCCCCTGGCCGCGCATCCAGGCTGCGCTCACCGACGAGCACGCCCTCAACATCCTCTACCGCGACGACCGCGGTGAGCCGCGCACCCCCGCCAAGAAGGCCGCGGCCCGGCGCGCGGCCGGCGAGCCGGCGGGCGATTGCGTGGATTGCTTCGCCTGCGTCACCGCCTGCCCGGCCGGCATCGACATCCGCGACGGCCTGCAGATGGACTGCATCCAGTGCGGCCTCTGCGTCGATGCCTGCGACGCGGTGATGACGCGGCTCGACCGGCCGACCGGCCTGATCGGCTACGACACCGAGGCGAACCGCCGGAGCCGGGCGGTCGGCGGCGGTCCAGTGAGCCGGATCGTGCGGCCGCGGACCGTGCTCTACGCGGTGCTCGTCGCAGGGGTCGGCGGCTTCATGCTCTACAGCCTCCTGACGCGCAGCTTCACCGCCCTGAGCGTGCTGCACGACCGCAACCCGCAATTCGTGACCCTGTCCGACGGTTCGGTCCGAAACGGCTTCACCCTCCGCATCGTCAACAAGCGGCCCGCCGAGCGCCGCTTCGCGCTCGCGCTCGCGGGGCTGCCAGAGGCGCGCGTCGACGTAGTGGGCGGCGTGCCGGATGCGCTGCCGGTGCCCGCCGATGCGACGCAGGAGTTCCGCGTCCTCGTTTTCATGCCGCCCGACGCGCGCGCGGCGAACGCGCCGCTCACCTTCCGGATCACCGATCCCGAGACCGGCGAGGCCGCCGGTGCCCAGGACTACTTCAAGGCCCCCTGACCATGAGCGCAGCCGATTCCATCCGCGCCGAGCGGCCTCCTGGCGCGCCGACGCCGCGCCTCACTGGCGGCCGGATCTTCGCGATCGTCGCGGCCTTCTTCGGCACGGTGGCGAGCGCCGACGCCATCCTCGTCGCCTCGGCCTTGCGGACATGGTCCGGGCTCGAGGAGCCGTCGCCCTATCAGGCAAGCCAGCGCTACAACGCGGAGCTGCGCTCCGCACGGGCGCAGGGCGCGCGCGGATGGTCGCTGGCGAGCATGGCCCTGCGCGCGGGCCGGACCGACGCAGCGCTGACCGTCACCCTTCGGGACGGGGGCGGGGCACCGCTCGACGGCCGCAGCCTGCGGGCGCGGCTCGAACGGCCGACCGACAAGCGGGCCGACCGCACGCTCGCCCTGACCCCGTCCGCCCCCGGAACCTATACGGGCCGCCTTGCCGAGGTGGCGAGCGGCCAGTGGGATCTCGTCGTCGAGGTCGTCGAGGCCGAGCGCCCCGCCTTCCGGCGCCGCCACCGGGTCGTGCTGGACTGAGGCGGCGTGCGATGTGCTGCACCGACATGGCGCTCGCCTATGTGGAGGCCCACGCCGCCTGGAGCGAGGCGAACACCAAGCCCTCGCTCAGCCGGGACTACGCGGCCTTCGTCGCCCGCGCGGCGGACGGCTCGGCGCGCGCCGCCTTCGCCGTCGAGGGCGTCCGCTGCGCCGGCTGCATGGCCGCGATCGAGGACGGACTCGCCGGCCTGCCGGGCGTCAGCAGCGCGCGGCTCAGCTTCTCCGACCGGCGCCTGACGGTGACTTGGACGGGCGAGGCCGAAGCCGATATCGGCGCCGTCCTCGCCGCCCTCGACGCGCTCGGCTTCAAGGCCCAGCCCTTCGCTCCGGGCCGGCTCTCGGACGCGGAGGCGACCGAGACACGGCGGCTGATCCGGGCGCTCGCCGTGGCGGGCTTCGCCTCGATGAACGTGATGCTGCTCGCGATCTCCGTCTGGGCCGGCAACGTCTCTGACATGACGCCGGAGAACCGGGATCTCTTCCACTGGATCCAGGCGATGATCGCGCTGCCGGCTGCGGCCTATGCCGGGCGCCCGTTCTACGAGGGGGCATTCCGCGGATTGCGGGCGGGCCGCGTGACGATGGACCTCCCCATCACCCTCGGCGTCGTGCTGACGCTGGTGATGTCGGTGGTGGAATCGCTCGCGGGCGCCGCCCACGCCTATTTCGACGGCGCCACGATGCTGCTGTTCTTCCTGCTGATCGGCCGCGTCCTCGACCAGACCATGCGGCGGCGCACGCGCGCCTTCGCGGAGAACCTCGCCGCGCTCCGCAGCGAGAGCGCCACACAGGTCGAGGCGGGGGGCAGCCTGCGCGACGTTCCCTTGGCCGAGCTCCGGCCGGGCACGCGAATCCTGGTGCGGCCGGGCGAGCGGGTCCCGGCCGACGGCGTGGTCGAGCACGGCGCCTCCGATCTCGACCAGAGCCTCGTCACCGGCGAGACCGCCGCCATCGGCGTGCGCGGCGGCGATCCCGTCTTCGCGGGCGCCCTCAACGGCGACGGCGCCTTGACGGTGCGGGTGACCGCCGCCGCGGGCACGAGCCTCCTCGACGCGGTCGAGGAGCTGATGCAGCGCGCCCTCGCGGCACGCTCGCGCGCGCTCGTCCTCGCCGACCGGGCGACGCGCCTCTACGTGCCCCTGGTCCATGCGGCCGCCGCCCTGACCCTTGCCGGATGGCTCGCGGCCGGCGCCGGCTGGCACGCCGCGCTGCTCGATGCCGTCGCCGTTCTGATCGTGACCTGCCCCTGCGCGCTCGGTCTCGCCATCCCCGCCGTGCAGGTGGTGGCCTCGGGCGCCCTGTTCCGCGAAGGCGTGCTCCTCAACGATGGCACGGCGCTGGAGCGCTTCGCCGAGATCGACACCGTGGTGTTCGACAAGACGGGGACCCTCACCCTCCCGCTTCCGACCTTGGCGGACGGGCAGCCCGAGGGCGGTGCGCTCCGGCTGGCTGCGCGACTCGCACTGTCGAGCCGGCACCCGATGGCGGCGGCGCTCGCCGCAACGGCACCAGGCGCGGAGCCCTTCCCCGGCGCGGAGGAAGCCGCGGGGCTCGGCGTGCGCGCCGTGGTGGACGGCGTCGCGCTGCGTCTCGGCTCGGCCCGCTTCTGCGAGGCCGAGGCGCAGGCGGAGGCCGCGCTGGCGGTCCATCCGGACGCCTCGGTGATCTGCTTCCGGGCGGGCGACGCCGCCCCGGTCGCCTTCGCGGTGCGCCAGAGCCTGCGCCCCGACGCAGCCGCGGTCGTCGAGACCCTGCAGCAGGCCGGGCGGCGCGTCCTGATCCTCTCCGGCGACCGGCCCAGCGCGGTCGAGGTCGTTGCCCGACGGCTCGGCGTGACGGAATGGGAGGCGGGGCTGACGCCGCCGGACAAGATTGCCCGGATCGAGGCCCTGCAGAGGTCGGGCCGGCGGGTGCTGATGGTGGGCGACGGGCTCAACGACGCGCCGGCGCTCGCGGCCGCGCACGCCTCGCTCTCGCCGGTGACCGCCGCCCATGTCAGCCAGGCCGCCGCCGACGCCCTGTTCCTCGGCCGCGACCTCGCACCGGTCCTGGCCGTGCTTGCGGCGGGCCGGCGGGCGCGGCGGCTCATGCTCCAGAACCTGTGGTTCTCGGCCGCCTACAACCTGGTCGCCGTCCCGCTCGCGGCGGCGGGTCTGCTGACGCCTCTGATCGCCGCCCTGGCGATGTCCGGCTCGTCCCTCGTCGTCACCCTGAACGCCCTGCGCGCCCGCACCGGGACGGCGCGGCAGGGCTCCCCCGCCGCGAACACCGCGCCCGATCCGACGCGCGCGCCGCAGCTCGCCAGAGGCCGTCCGTGACCGTGCTCCTGCTCGTGATCCCGATCGCGCTGTCCCTCGGCACGCTCGGCCTGTCCGCCTTCCTGTGGGCGCTCCGGAACGGCCAGTTCGACGACATTGAGGGCGCGGAGTACCGCGTGCTCCGCGACGACTGAACCGGGCGGCAGCCGGCCTTGCGCGGCGTCAGCCGGACGAGGCGTAGTCCTCGGCGGCACGCAGGCGGCTGTCCAGCAACTCGCCCCGCGTCCGCAGGATCGGGTAGGCCGCCGAGGCGACCAGATGATCGTTGATGCGCTTGATGTCGCGCACGAGATCCAGATCGACGGCCTGGGCCGACGCGTCGAGGCCGGGCTCGTCGCGCAGATGCGCCACATGGGAGGCGATGCGCTTCTCCTCCAGGCTCCGGAAGCCGTGCTTCTCGTCCGCGAGGCGGCGGGCCAGCACCTCGTCCTCGGTGACGAGGAGCGAGGCCGCGGTCCGCAGGTTGGCGGAAAGCCTCTCGATCATCGCCGACAGGTCCCCGTCCTGGCGCTGGACCGATCGGACGCCCTGCTTCCGCCGCCGGCCGATCTGCGCGACGACGTTGCGGGAGAGCACATCGGCGGCATGGCCGATCTGCACGGTGAAGCTGAGCAGGGCGGCGAGGCGGCGCTGCTCGGCCTCGCTGAGCGCCTCCGGATCGAGCCGCGCGAGGAACCGCTGCACCTCGGTCCCACGGGCGTCGATGTCGTGCTCGGCGAGCCGGATGCGCTCCTGCTGGCCGGCATCGGCGGAGAGCAGACGCACGGCGTCGGCCAGCATGACCTCGAGGCGGTCGGCCATGCGCAGGGCATGGCGGGCGGCGAGGCCGAGGGCGATCGAGGGCGTCTCGGCAAGGCCCTCGTCGAGATGGAGCGGCGGTTCCGTCGGCGAGGCCGCCGGGTCCGGCAGGAGCCGCCGGACGAGCTGGGCCAGGGGAAGCAGCAGGGGCAGACCGAATGCGGCCAGGGTGAGATTGAACAGGACGTGGAAATCCGCGACCAGCGCCCGGCCGCCGCCCGCGACCGCCGCGAGGCCGTGCGTCAGCCAGGGCAGGAGGGGCAGGGCGACCGCGCAGCCGCCGAGGCGGACGACGAGATTGCCGAGAGCGACACGCCGGCCCGCGACCTCGCGACTCGCCAGGAGCGGGTTGAGCGAGCTGCCGAGATTGGCGCCGAGCACCAGGGCGAGGGCCGTCTCGGCCGAGACGATGCCCTGCTGCGCGAAGGCCGCAACGAGCAGCACCACGGCGACGCTCGAATGGGCGGCCCAGGCGAGGATGGCGGCGAGGAGGGTTGCGATCACCGGGTCGGACGCGACGGCGCCGAGCAGGGCGTGCAGGCCCGGCGTCGCGGAATAGGGCTCGAGCGTCGCGACGAGCTGGATGAGCGCGAGGAGCACGAGGCCGAGGCCGATGGCGATCCGCCCCAGGGCGCGGCCCTTGGGCCCGCTCGCACGGCGGAAGGCCACGGCGCCGACCAGCACGAGGATGGGAGCGGCCTTCGCCACATCGAAGGACAGCGCCTTCACGATGAGCGCCGTGCCGACATTGGCTCCGAGCATCACGGCGAGCGCCGGCACCAGTTCGACGAGGCCGCCGGCCGCGAAGCTCGTCGCCATCAGGCCGGTCGCGGTGCTGCTCTGAAGGAGCATCGTCACGCCGAGCCCGGCGAGCAGCGCCTTCAGCGGGTGGCCGAGGCTCGTGGCGAGCACGCGCTGCAGGTCGGCGCCGTAGGCGCGCTGCACCCCGGTGCGGATCATGTGGATGCCCCAGAGGAGCAGGGCCACCCAGCCGGCGAGGTCGAGAAGGAGGAGGGTGCCGGTCATGTCCGGCCTCCCGAAGCGTCGGCGATGGCCGCCTCCAGGATGGCGAGGGCGTCCAGCATCTGCGCCTCGCTCACGACGAGCGGCGGCGTCAGGGTCAGCACGTTGCCCATGGTGGTCTTGAAGGACAGGCCGGCATCGAGGGCGCGGTAGAGCACCGCCTCGGCGAGGTCGGAATTGGGCTCCCGGGTCTCGCGGTCGCGCACCAGCTCGATCCCGATCAGGCAGCCGCGCCCGCGCACGTCGCCGATGGCCGGGAGGCGCGCCTTCATCGCCTCGAGCCGGTCGAGGGCCAGCGCGCCGACCCGGGCGGCGTTGGCGACGAGATCCTCGTCCGCGATGATCGCCAGGGTCTCGAGCGCCGCGCGGGCGGTGACCGGGTTCTTCTCGTGGGTATAGTGCCCGAAGGCCCAGTCGCTGCCGACGTCGAGGCGCCGGTCGGCGACCACCGCGGCGATGGGCAGGATGCCGCCCCCCAGCCCCTTGCCGAGGACGAGGATGTCCGGGACCACGCCGTCATGCTCGCAGGAGAACATGCGGCCGGTCTTGCCGAGGCCGGTCGGGATTTCGTCGAAGATCAACAGGACGCCGTGCCGGTCGCAGATCCGGCGCACCTCCGCCCAGAAGCCCGGCGGGGCCAGATACGGCACGGCGCGCGTCGGCTCGGCGACGAGGGCGGCGACGTCGCTGTCGCGGGCGAGCACGTAGTCGATCATCCGGGCGCAGGCCCGTCCGCTCGCCTCGGCGCTCTCCGTGCCGTAGGGGCAGCGGTAGCCGCCGAACGGCGCCACGTGCAGCGCGCCCGCGACGAGCGGCCCGGACGGCCCGGAGCGGAACAGCATCTCGCCGGACATCGCCGCGGCGCCGGTTCCGGCGCCGTGGAAGGCGTCCCAGAACGACAGGGTCTTGTGGCGGCCGGTCGCCGCGCGGGCGACCTTCACCGCGACCTCGATCGCGTCCGAGCCGCCGGTGGTGAACAGCACCTTGCCGAGATTGCCCGGCGTGATCGCGCCGAGCGTCTCGGCAAGCGCCACCGCGCTGGCACAGGCGTAGCGGCGCGGCGCGAAGGGGAGGGCGTCCATCTGCTCGGCGATCGCCCGCTTCAGGCGCGGATGCCCGTAGCCGATGTGGTGGACGTTGTTGCCGTGGAAATCCATGTAGCGGCGCCCCGCCACGTCCTCGATCCAGATGCCCTCGGCCTTCGCGATGGCGTTGAGGCAGGGGGTCGAGACCGACTGGTGCAGGAAGGCGCGCGCGTCCCGGGCGAGCAGTCCGCGCGTCGCGCCGTCGAGGCTGCGGGCCTGCCAGCCGGCGCGGCGGCTGGTGAGGTTGGTGTCGCTCTCCGATTCGGCGATGCCCAGGGGACGGTTCATGATCGGGCCTCGCGGCTGCGCCAGCGCTGCAGGTGCGCGACGACCCCCCATCCGATCAACGCGAGCAGAAGCCGTGCGGTGAGCGCGGTCGCCATGATGACGCTCGCCATCGCCGCCGCGGAGGCGGTGGTCCCGGCCTCGTCCATGTGGACGATGGCGATGGAGGCGAGCTTGGTGTCGGGGCCGTAGAGGAAGATCACCGCGGAGACCGTCGTCATGGCGTTGACGAAGAGGTAGACGGCGAGTTCCAGCACGGTCGGCAGGCAGATCGGCAGGCTCACCCGGGTGAAGGTCCGCCAGAACGGCACCTTCAGTGAGGCCGAGACCGCCTCGAATTCAGGATCGATCTGCTTGAGCGCCGTCGTCGCGGTCACCTGGGCGACCGTGTAGTAATGCGCGAGCGTGTTGATCGCGAGCAGGGCCAGCGAGCCGTAGAGCACGTTGAGCGGGTTCCACGGCGCGTTGAAGAAGAACACGTAGCCGAGGCCGAGGACGAGTCCGGGCACCGCGAGCGGCAGCATGGCGAGGAGCTGCGCCAGCATCCGGCCCGTGGGGAAGACCTTCAGCTTCTCGATCAGGTAGGCGCCGGCGAAGACCACCACCGTCCCGATCGCGGCGACCGATCCCGCCATGGCGAGCGAGTTCCAGTAGGGCGCCCAGCCATCGGCGTCGGTGGCGGCGAAGTCGTAATGGTCGAGGGTCAGGCCGAGATTGTAGGGCCAGTAGCGGATGAAGGAGGCCCAGACCGCGACGCCATAGGTGCCGACGATCAGGCTGGCGATCGCGGCCGCGTAGAGGAGGGAGAGGCGATCGCGCAGGCGCCGCGGCTTCGGCTCGTAGGGAACCGAGCGGGCCGAGAGGAGGGCGGATTGCCGGCGCTGGATCATCCGGTCCACGGCGAAGGCGAGCACGGCGGGCAGCAGCATCAGCAGGCCGACGACGGCGCCCATCGGGAAGTTCTGCTGGCCGACCACCTGCCGGTAGGCGTCCGTGGCGAGGACGGAATACTGACCGCCGATCACCTTCGGGATGCCGAAATCGGTCACCACCAGGGTGAAGACCACGAAACCCGCACTGACGAGGCCATAGCGGGCGCCGGGCAGGGTCACCGTGACGAAGGTGCGCAGACGGCTCGTGCCCATGGCGGCGGCGGCCTCGTAGAGGCGTCCGTCGGCGAGCGCCAGCGCGGTGGTCAGGATGATGAGCGCGTGGGGAAAGGCGTAGAGGCACTCGGCGATCACGATGCCGATCGGCCCGTAGACCGCGTGCCCGAACAGCAGGCCGCGCAGGAAGCCCTGGTTGCCCAGGATGTAGGTGAGCGCGATCCCCGACAGCAGCGAGGGCGCGAAGATCGGCAGCAGCGCCGCGGCGAGGAACAGGCCCTTGAACGGCATGGCCGTGCGCGTCAGCGCGTAGGCGTATCCGAAGGCGAGCGGCACCACGAGCGCCACGGAGAGGGCGGCGATGGTCAGGCTGTTCACGAGCGCCTCGACGAGGGTCGGCGTCGCGAAATAGGTGCGGAAATTGGCGATCCCGGCGAAGCCGCCGTTCGGCCCCTCGAAGCTCTTGATCAGCAGGGCCCCGAGCGGCAGCGCGATGATCAGCAGGAGGAGCGCGCAGAGCGCGGCGACGAGGCCGACGGCGATCGCCGATTCCGGAAGGCGGCGGCGGGATGCCACGGGCGCGCCGGCCTCGGGCAGGGGCAGGGTGATCGCAGCGTCGCTCATCGCGTCCGGGCCTCCGTCACGTCGATCAGGCCGCGGGGACCTGCGGGAAGGCGCGCAGCGCCTCGGGCGGCAACGCGACGTAGAGGAACTGGCCCTCCGCGAGCCGCAGGTCGCCGAACAGGTTGGCCGAGAGGTCGGCGACGAGGCTGCCGCCGAGGTCGCGGCTCGGCTCCAGCCGCGCCCGGTAGAACGAGCCGAGGAATTCGAGGCTCTTCACCCGCACCTCGATCGCGTTGACGTCGCCCGCGGCGACGCCCCCGACCCGGATCTCCTCGGGCCGGAAGCCGAGGCGCACGGGGCTGCCCGGTACGAAGCCGCGGCCGTCCTCGCAGACGAGATCGACGGCGCCGACGCGCAGGGCCTGCGCCTGAGAGACCGTCCCGTCGAGGAAGGTCATCGCCCCGATGAAGTCGGCGACGAAGGCGGTGGCCGGGTTGCGGTAGATCTCCTCCGGCGTGCCGACCTGCTCGATCCGGCCGTGGTTCATCACCACGACGCGGTCGGCCATGGCGAGCGCCTCCTCCTGGTCGTGGGTGACCATGATGGTGGTGATGCCGAGCCGCTTCTGGAGGGCGCGGATCTCCGCGCGCAGGCGGATGCGGACCTTGGCGTCGAGCGCGGAGAGCGGCTCGTCGAGGAGCAGCAGCGAGGGCGAGGTGGCGAGCGCGCGGGCGAGGGCGATGCGCTGCTGCTGGCCGCCCGAGAGCTGGACCGGATACTTCGCCGCCTGATCGGGCAGGCCGACCAGGGCGAGGAGCTCGGCGACCCGTGCCCTGATCCGGTCGCGCTTCATCCGGCGGTTGACGAGCCCGTAGGCGACGTTGTCCGCGACCGTGAGGTTCGGGAACAGGGCGTAGGACTGGAAGACGATGCCGAAATCCCGCTCCGCCGGAGCCGCGTTCGAGACGTCGACCCCGCCCATCGCGATCCGGCCCGCGTTCTGGCGGTCGAGGCCGGCGATGATGCGCAGGAGCGTGGTCTTGCCGCAGCCGGACGGGCCGAGGAAGCAGACGAAGGCGCCGCGCGGGATCGCGAGGTCGATCCCGTCGAGGGCCCGAAAGCTGCCGTAGCTCTTCGAGAGGCCCTCGACCTTCAGGAACGGTGCGGGATCGGGTCTCGTCATGCCACTCTCGCTCCTCGACGCGTCGCGTCTCGCCTGCCCCGGTTCCGTCTCTGGATCCTACTTCTTGGCGGCCTTCGCCTCGTAGCGGCGCGACCACTCGGCCAGGATGCGGTCGCGGTTCTCGGCCATCCAGCCGAGATCGTTCTTGATCATGCCCGCCTCGGCATTCGCCGGATAGTTGGCTGGCGCGCTCGACACGCCCGGATAGGCGACGATGGCGTAGCTCTTGGCGTAGAGCTCGCTCGCGGCCTTGGTGGCGCCCCAGTCGGCGACCTTCTTGGCGAGCGCCAGGTTCTTCGCGCTGGCCACCACGGCCATGGCCTCCTCGTCCCAGCCGGTGCCGTCGGCGGGCACGACGACCTCGATCGGCGCGCCCTTCGATTTCTCGGAGGCGCCGCGCATGTCGAGCGAGAGGCCCGCCGTGCGCTCGCCGCGGGCGGCCTGGACGCAGGGCGCCGAGCCGGAATGCAGGTAGGCGGCGATGTTGTCGTGCAGCCGGTCCATGAAGGCCCAGCCCTTCTCCTCCCCCATGCTCTGCAGCCAGCCGGCCACCATCAGGTAGCCGGTGCCCGAGGAGGCGGGGTGGGGCATCACGATCTTGCCCTTGAGGCCGGGCTGGAGCAGGTCCTCCCAGCGCTGGGGCGTCTTCACGCCGTCGCGGCCGGCCTCGGCGGTGTTGAAGCAGACGACGCCGAGATAGGCGTCCATGCCGGTCCAGGTATAGGGCGCCTTCGGGTCGCGGAACGCCTCCTTCAGGGCGTCGGCCCCGGCCGGCTTGTACTCGGCCAGCAGGTTGAGCTTCTCGAACATCAGCAGGCTCGAGGCCGCAAGCCCGATCACCATGTCGGCGCGGGGATTGTCCTTCTCCGCCAGGAACCGGGCCGTGATCACCCCGGTCGAATCGCGCACCCAGACCACCTCGGCCTCGGGCACCGCCCGTTCGATGGCCGCCTTGAAGGGGCCGAGCTGGTCGTTCTCCAGCGCGGTGTAGATCGTGAGCTTCGTCCGCTCGGCCGCCTGCGCCGCCGATCCGGCAAGAGCGAGTGCGAGGGCGACGGTCGAGAAGAGTTTCATGCGCGGGGCTCCAGCATCGAACTGTACCGGGTGCACATAGCTCCGGCAGGATGACAGTAGAAAGACAATAACTCCGCGCGGCAAGATCCTAGTTTTTGCAGACCTGCCTGGTATTTGGGCAACTTTATCAGACGAAAAAGATCTCTCGATTGGACATGACTTACCCCGATCGCCCGACGCGGTCGGACGATACGGGGGTCCAAGGGTGGCCGGCGCGGGCGCCGGCGTCAGCAGGCCTGCGGCATGCGGCCAGCCGCGAGCAGCCCCTCGATATCGGCGATCACGCCGGGCAGGTCGGCGATGGTGTCGATCAGGAAATGCGGCCGCGAATCGGCGAACAGGGCCTGGATCCGGGTGCGCTCGGCGGCGAGCCGGTCGGCCGGCAGCGCCTTGAACGCCGCGTAGCTCAGGCCCATCGCGTTGCCGGAACAGGTGAGGGCCACCGTCCACATGCCGGCCTTGCGGCCTTCCAGGATGCCGGGGACGGTGTCGTCGACCTTCACGCAGGCGGCGACGTCGTCGATGCCGAGGGCGATGACGTTGGCGAGGGCCTGGGCCGGGTGGGGACGCCCGTTCGGCACCTCGTCGGTGGCGACCACGTGGTCGGCCTCGTAGCCGTTGGTCCGGGCGAGCGCCACGACGCGCTCCATCACGCGGGCCGGATAGCCCGAGCAGGAGCCGATCTTGATGCCGCGGGCGCGCAGGGCGGCAATGGCGTCGAGAGCCCCCGGGATGATGCCGGAATGCTCGGCGATCTTCTCGATCTGCAGCGGCATGAAGCGCTCGTAGATCGCGGTCACGTCGGCATCGGTCGGCGTGCGCCCGAATCGCTCGGCGAAGCGCGCGGCGATCTGCGGCGCGTTGCAGAGCGTGCGGATATGGTCCCACTTGCCCATGCCCATCGGCCCGCGCGCCTCCTCCAGGCTGACCGCGACGCCGAACTCGCCGAAGGCCTCGACGAAGATCTGGGTGGGGGCGAAGGAACCGAAATCGACCACGGTTCCGGCCCAGTCCAGGACCACTGCCTGGATGGATCTCGGGGTCTCGTAAGGCATGGCGCGCTCCCGGCGGAGGGTTCAGAGGGTCTCGATGCGGAGGTCGCGGAAGGTCTCGGCGACCGCCTCGACCGCGCGCTCCATGTCGGCGGCCTCGACGGCCCCGATGCAGCCGACCCGGAAGGTCTCCACCTGGGTGAGCTTGCCCGGATAGAGGATGAAGCCCTTGGCCCGCACCGCCTGATAGAAGTCGCTGAAGCGGTAGCGTCCATCGCGCGGGGCGTGGAAGGTCACGATGATCGGCGCCTGGATCTCGGGCGGCAGGAAGCTGCGCAGGCCGAGCCGCCGCATGCCGGCGATCAGGGTCTCGCAATTGCGCGCGTAGCGGGCCTGACGCGCCGGCAGGCCGCCCTCGTCCTCGTACTGCAGCAGCGCCTCGTGCAGGGCTGCGACCACGTGGGTCGGCGGGGTGAAGCGCCACTGGCCGGTGCGCTGCATGTAGAGGTGCTGGTCGCGCAGATCGAGCGCGAGGGAGGCGGTGTTGCCCTCGGCCGCCAGCAGCGCCGCCTCGCGGGCGAGGACGAAGCCCATACCCGGCACGCCCTCCAGGCATTTGCCCGAGGCCGCGATCAGCGCCTCGAAGGGCACGGCGCGCGCGTCGATCGGCAGGGCGCCGAAGGAGCTCATCGCGTCGATGATCAGGCGGCGCCCGTGCCGGGCCACCACGGCGGCGATCTCGGGCAGCGGGTTCAGGATGCCGGTGGAGGTCTCGCAGTGGATCAGCCCGACATGGCTGATCGCGCGGTCCTCGGCGAGCAGCCGGTCGACGGCCTCCGGCGTGGTCGGCACGTCCTCGGGAGTCTCGTAGACGCTGTGGTCGCGCCCGAGCATCTCGCAGATCTTGGCGAGGCGCTTGCCGTAGGCGCCGTTGACGAGGACGAGCATCTTGCCCGTCCGCGGCACGAAGGTGCCGACGGCCGCCTCCACCGCGAAGGTGCCGCTGCCCTGGAGCAGCACGCAGACATGGCTGCCGGAGCCGTTCGCGATCGCCACGAGCTTGTCGCAGACGCTGGCGGTGAGCCCGTTGAAACTGCCGTCCCAGGAGCCCCAGTCGGTCAGCATCGCCGCACGGGTGCGCTCGGACGTGGTGAGCGGGCCGGGGGTCAGGAGGATGGGAGCGGAGGAAGCCATGATCGTCCTCGGTCATCCGCGCCGGGATCGCTGCGGACGAGAGGATCTTGCGTTCGCGCTCCCATCAGATCAAATCGTTTGTCGTGATGTTTCCCATCAGTCGGGCCGATGGATCGCGATGAACCTGTTCCAGCTGCGCGCCTTCGACGCCGTGTCCCGCGAGGGCAGCTTCACCCGTGCGGCCAAGCGCCTGAGCATCAGCCAGCCGGCGGTGACCGGGCATGTGAAGGCACTGGAGGAGCGCTACGACCTCGTCCTGTTCCGCCGCACCGCCCGCAGCGCCGAGCTGACGCCCCAGGGTGAGGCGCTGGCGGCGCTGACGCGGCCCCTGTTCGGCCTCGTCGAGCAGGCCGAGGACCTGCTCCTAGCCAACCGCGCCCTGGTCACCGGACGCATCGAGATCGCCGCCGATTCGCCCCACGTGGTGATGCCGCTGCTGGCGCGCCTGCGCGCGCGGCATCCCGGCATCACGGTCTCCTTGAGCCTCGGCAACGCGGCCGAGACCTACGAGGCCCTGCTGACCGAGCGGGCGAGCATCGGCGTCGTGACCGAGGCCGAGCCGCGCGAGGAGCTTCACCTGGAGGTGCTGGCCGTCTCGGAGATCCGCGCCGTGCTGGCCCGAAGCCACCCCCTCGCCGGGCGCGCGGCCCTCGACCTCGCCGCGCTCGATGGGCAGGCGATGGTCCTGCGCGAGCCCACCTCCGTCACCCGGCGCACCTTCGACAGGGCCTGCCGCAGCCGCGGCGTGGAGCCCCTGGTCCTGATGGAGCTCGACAGTCGCGAGGCGGTGATCGAGGCCGCCGCCGCCGGGATCGGCATCGGCATCGTCTCGTCCCTCGAATGCGGCGAGGACGGACGCATCCGTGCGATCCCGATCACCGGGGCGGACCTGTCGAACCGTCATGCCATCGCCTGCCTCGCCCGCCGCCGCTCGCTGCGCCTGATCCGGGCGGTGCTCGACCTCGCCGCCGAGACGCGACCCGTCGGAGATCGCCCGTGAGCGCCGAGACAGCCTCATCCGCCCGCGCGATCGCCGCGCGCCGGCATGGCGAGATCCTGAAGCGCCTCGCCGCGGACGGCCATATCAGCGTCGAGGAGATGGCCGCCCGCTTCGCGGTCTCGCGCGAGACCATCCGGCGCGACCTCAAGGCGCTCGCCGGCCGCGGCCAGCTCGCCATCGTGCATGGCGGCGCGACCCGCCGCTCCGAGGAGCCCGCGCTCGCCGTGCGTCAGGGTGACAATCCGGAGGGCAAGGCGGCGATCGGGCGGGCGGCGGCGGCCCTCGTCGAAGACGGCATGGTGCTGCTGCTCGATTCGGGCTCGACCACCCTGGCCGTCGCGCAGGCGCTGTCCGGGCCGGGTCGCCCGGCTTGGCGCGGCTTGACCGTCTGCACCAACAGCCTGTCGATCGGACTCGTGCTCTGCCGGGTGCCCGGCATCCGGCTGCACCTGCTCGGCGGCGAGGTGAACGGCGCGGACGAAGCCGCCTTCGGCAGCGAGGGCATCGCCGCGCTGTCCCGCTTCCGCGCCGACCTCGCCTTCATCGGGGTCGGCGGTATCTCCGAATCGGGCGACCTCACCGATTTCGCGGTGCTGCCGACCGAGCTGCGCGCCGCGATGCTCGGCGCGGCCGAGCGCGGCTTCGTCGTAGTCGACCGCACGAAATTCGGCCGCCTGACGCCGATCCGCCTGCATCCGATCCCGCCGGAGACGACCCTCATCGTCGATGCCGCACCGCCCTCCCCGATGGCCGAGGCCCTGACGGGGCGGGGACTTGGGATCATCGTTGCCGCTTGATGTGGTTTTTTGTGGTTTTCTGTTGCTTGTTCGGGTCTGGCCGGGCTAGGGCTCGGCCGAGCACAGGAGAGCCGCGATGACGGATGCCGCCTTCCCGACCCAGGCCCGAACCGTGATCATCGGCGGTGGCATCGTCGGCACCTCGATCGCCTACCATCTCATCGGTCTCGGCCAGCGCGACGTGGTCCTGGTGGAGCAGGGGCGGCTGTCGAGCGGCACCACCTGGCACGCGGCGGGCCTCGTCGGGCAGCTTCGCCAGCAGGCCGCCCTCACGCGGATGATCCGCTACTCGACCGGCCTCTACGAGCGTCTCGAGGCGGAGACCGGGCAGGCCACCGGCTGGAAGCGCTGCGGCTCGCTCACGGTGGCGCGCACGCCAGAGCGCATGACGGTGCTCGCGCGGACCGTCGCGATGGCCCGCGCGCAGGGCGTCGCCGTCGAGCCGGTCACGGCGGCGGAGGCCGGCCGGCTCTTCCCGCCGATGCGCCACGACGACCTGCTCGGCGCCGTCTGGCTGCCCGGCGACGGCAAGGCCAACCCGTCCGACGTGACGGCCGCCCTGGCGCGGGGGGCCCGGGCGGGCGGCGCCCGCCTGTTCGAGACGACGCGCGTCCGCGCGATCGAGACGGCGAAGGGCCGCGCCGCCGCCGTGGTGACGGACCGCGGCCGCATCGCCTGCGAGACGGTGGTGATCGCCGCCGGGCAATGGTCGCGGCAGGTCGGCGCCCTCTGCGGAGTCGCCGTGCCGCTGCATTCGGCCGAGCACATGGACGTCGTCACCGAGGCGATCCCGGGCGTCCATCCGGATCTGCCCGTGATGCGCGACCCGGACGGCTACGTCTATTTCAAGGAGGAGGTCGGCGGCCTCGTGATGGGCGGGTTCGAGCCGCAGGCCAAGCCCTGGGGCATGGACGGCATCCCCGAGGATTTCGCGTTCCAGCTCCTGCCCGACGACTGGGACCAGTTCGAGATCCTGATGGAGAATGCGATCCAGCGCGTCCCGGCCCTGGAGACCGCCCCGGTCAAGCTCTTCCTCAACGGGCCGGAGAGCTTCACGCCGGACAACAACTGCCTGCTCGGGCCGGCGCCCGAATGCGAGGGTGTCTTCGTGGCGGCCGGCTTCAACTCCGCGGGCATCGCGCTCGGCGGCGGTGCCGGCCGGGCGCTCGCGGAATGGATTGTGGCCGGCGAAGCCACGGACGACCTCTGGGCCGTCGACATCCGCCGCTTCGGGCGCTTCAACGCGAATCCGGCCTGGCTGCACGACCGGGTGAAGGAGACGCTCGGCCTGCACTATGCGATGCCCTGGCCGAACCGCGAGCTTGAATCGGCACGGCCGCTGCGCCGCTCGCCCCTGCACGACCGCCTCGCCGCGAAGGGCGCGGTGTTCGGCTCGAAGATGGGCTGGGAGCGGCCGAACCGGTTCGCGCCCGGGGAGACCGCGGATCCGCCCGCCTACGGGTTCGGCCGCGGCCCCTGGCTCGCGGCGGTGGCGGCCGAGCAGCGCGCCGTCAACACGGCGGTCGGCCTCGTCGACATGACGAGTCTCGGCAAGCTCCTGGTTCAGGGGCGCGACGCGCTTGCCGTGCTCCAGACCCTCTGTGCCGCGGATCTCGCCATGGCGGTCGGCGAGAGCCGCTTCACGCCGATCCTGAACCGGCGCGGCGGCATCGAGAGCGAGCTGGTGGCGCTGCGCCTCGCGGAGGATGCCGTCCTCCTGACCACTGGCTCCGGTCAGGCCATGCGCGACGCGGATCTCGTCCGCCGGGCTATCCCTGCGGATTGCCACGCCATCCTTACCGACGTCACCTCGGCCTACGCCGTCCTGGCGCTCGCGGGGCCGCGGACGGCGGAGCTGCTCGCGCGGGTCGGCCGGTCGCGGCTGTCGGAGATCCCGCCGGAGGGCTCGGCCGAGGTCGAGATCGGCTACGCGACGGTGCGGGCCGTGCGGCGCAGCTACATCGCACCGGACGGTGTCGAGCTTCTGGTGCCGACCGAGTTCGCGGCCGGGGTCTATGACAGCCTGATCGCGGCGGGCGCGACGCTCGGCCTGCGCGATGTCGGCTTCCAGGCGGTCGACGCGCTGAGGATCGAGCGCGGCCACCCGGCCTGGGGCCGCGACATCGGCCCGTGCACGACGCCCACCGAAGCCGGGCTCGCCGGCGTCCTCGCCTTCGCCAAGCCGCGCTTCGTGGGCCGCGAGGCGGCTCTCGCCGCCCGGGCCGCGCCGCCGGCCGAGCGCCTCGTCAACCTGACCTGCGCTCTGCCGGCCGAGGCCATGGCCTGGGGCGGCGAGCTGATCCTGCGCGACGGCGCCCCCGTCGGCGAGGTCACATCCGCGGCCTGGAGCGACCGGCTGGGCGGGCTGGTGGCGATCGGGCGGATCGCGGACGAGGCGGGCGTCGAGACCTCCGGCCGCTACGCGATCGATCTCGCCGGCCAGCACCTGCCCGCACACGTCTCCGACCGCCCCTTCGCCGCCGCGGAGGCCGCATGAGCGCCCCGGTCTTCGCCGCGGTTCTCGCCGCGGCTTGCATGCATGCCGGCTGGAACGCCCTGGTGAAGCTGCGCCTGGAGCCGATCCTGACCATGGCGCTGATCACGGCGAGCGCGGGGGTGATCGCCCTGCCGGCGCTCCTGGTGGTCGGCCTGCCGACCCTGGCCTCATGGCCTTGGCTGTTCGGCTCGATCGTCCTGCATCTCGGCTACTACCTCGCCCTGACGGAGGCCTACCGGCAGGCCGATATGGGGCAGGTCTACCCGATCGCGCGCGGCAGCGCGCCGCTCCTCACGACGCTCGCCGCCCTCGTTGTGCTAGGCGAGCCGGTGGCGCCGCTCGCCGCGGCCGGTATCGGCATCCTGTGCCTCGGCGTCGGCCTGATGGCCTTCGGCAGCCGCAACGGCCGGCTGCGGCCGCGGGCCCTCGGCTGGGCGGGTCTGACTGCGCTGACGATCTGCGGCTACACCCTGGTCGACGGCATCGGCGCACGGGTCGCCGGGGACGCCCACGCCTATTCGGCGGCGCTGTTCGTCGTTGACGGCATCCCGCTCATCGCCTTCGTGCTGTGGCGCCGGGGCGTGGGCGTCCTGCGCCAATTCAGGAGCGTCGCGGTACCGGGCCTGTTCGGCGGCCTGTTCTCGCTCGGCTCCTACTGGATCGCGATCTGGGCGATGACCGTCGCGCCGATCCCCCTGGTGGCGGCCCTGCGCGAGACCAGCGTGCTCGTGGCGGCGCTGATCTCGGTCACTCTCCTCAAGGAGCCACTCATCGCGGGCCGCGCGGTGGCGGCCGTGGTCATCCTCGTCGGCATCGCCGCCATGCGGCTCGGCTGACGGGCGTCACGCCGCCGCTCACGCCGCCCTACGGTAGCGGCCGAGGGCGAGGTCGTCCGCCGCGATCTCGGGCGCGCGGCGGGAGACGAGATCGGCCAGGAGGCGGCCCGAGCCGCAGGCCATGGTCCAGCCGAGCGTGCCGTGACCGGTATTGGTGTAGAGGTTGGCGAGGCTTGTCGGCCCGACGATCGGCGTGCCGTCCGGCGTCATCGGGCGCAGGCCGGTCCAGAACCGGGCCTGGTCGAGGTCGCCGCCCGCCGGGAACAGGTCGCCGAGCGAGCGCGCCAGGGTCTCGCGGCGCGGCGGGCGCAGGACCTGGCTGAAGCCCGCCAGCTCCGCCGTGCCGCCGACCCGGATGCGGTCGCCGAGCCGGGTGATCGCCACCTTGTAGGTCTCGTCCATCACCGTCGAGACCGGGGCGGCCTCCGGGTTCGTGACCGGCAGGGTCAGCGAGTAGCCCTTCACGGGATAGACGGGCAGGTCGATCCCGAGGGGGCGCAGCAGGGCCGGCGTGTAGCTGCCCATCGCCGCGACATAGGCGTCCGCGCTCAGGACCGCGCCCGAGCCCGTGACCACGCCGGTGACGGCGCCGCCCTCATGGCGCAGGCCGGCCACCGTGGTGCCGTAGCGGAAGCTGACGCCCTGCGCCTCGCAGAGGGCGGCGAGGCGCTGCGTGAACAGATGCGCGTCGCCGGTCTCGTCGCCGGGCAGGCGCAGGCCGCCGACGAAGGTGCCGGACACCCGGGCGAGCGCCGGCTCGGCCGCGATGCAGCCGGCGGGATCGAGCACCGCGTAGGGCACGCCGTAGGCGTCGAGGACGCGGGTGTCGTCGGGGACGTGGTCGAGCTGCTTCTGCGTGCGGAAGAGCTGCAGCGTGCCCTGCTCGCGGTGGTCGTAGGCGATGCCGGTCTCGGCGCGCAGGTCGCGCAGGGCGTCGCGGCTGTACTCGGCCAGCCGGACCATGCGGCCCTTGTTGCGGGTATAGGCCTCCTCGGTGCAGTTCGCGAGCATCCGGGCGAGCCAGCCGTAGAGGCGCGGCTCCAGGCTCGGCCAGAGCACGAGCGGGCGGTGGCGCATCATCAGCCACTTGAGCGCCTTGACCGGGATGCCGGGCGCCGCCCAGGGCGCCGAGTAGCCCGGCGAGACCTGGCCGGCATTGGCGAAGCTCGTCTCGAGCCCCGCGCCGGGCTGGCGGTCGACCACGGTGACCTGATGGCCGGCCCGGGCGAGATACCAGGCCGAGGTGACGCCGACGACGCCGCCGCCGAGAACCAGAACGTGCATCGGATCCTCTCAAGCCTCGCGATAGACGCGGTGGTAGCGGGCTCCGAGGCTCGTCAGCACCTCGTAGCCGATCGTGCCGGCGGCCTCGGCCAGGGCGTCCACGCCGTGGCCCGGCCCGATCAGGTCGACGAACCCACCGAGCGGAACCGCCTCCGGCGGCACGTCCGTGACGTCGAGGATCAGGCTGTCCATGGAGACCCGCCCGACCCCCGCCAGCGGATGGGGACCGGCAAAAGCCATGCCGCGCCCGGAGGCGCTGCGCAGGTAGCCGTCGGCATAGCCGGCGGCGACCACGGCGAGGCGCATCGGCCGGCGCGCGACCGCGGTGTGGCCGTATCCGATGCCGGCGCCTGCCGCGACCTCGCGCAGCTGCAGGATGCGGGCCTGGAGGCGCACCACCGGCCGCATCGGGTTCGGGCGTCCGGGCTGCGGGTTCACGCCGTAGAGCGCGGCGCCCGGCCGGACGAGGTCGGCCTGGAACGCCGGACCGAGGAAGATCCCGGACGAGGCGGCGAGGCTCGCGGGCACGCCGGGCAACCGCGAGCGGAGGCTCGCGAAGGCCGCGTGCTGCTCCGCATTGGCCGGGTGGTCCGGCGTGTCGGCACAGGCGAGATGGCTCATGACGAGATCGAGCGACAGGCCGGCGAGGCCGTCCGGCCCGGCAAGCAGCCGGTCGAGATCCGCGCGCGGGAGACCGAACCGGGCCATGCCGGTATCGACCTGCAGGATCGCGGGCAGGACCTCGTCCCGGCGCCGGGCGAGGCCGCGCCACGCCGCCACCTGTTCGAGATCGTTGAGGACGGGAACGAGATCCTGGGCGCGGCAATCGCCTTCCGTACCGGGCGGCGCGCCGTGCAGAACCGCGATCCGCGGCCCCCGGCCGAGGATCGCGCGAAGCGCCAGCCCCTCCTCGAGATGGGCGACGAAGAAGTCGCGGCAGCCCGCCCGCGCGAGGGTCGGGGCGACGCGCGCCGCCCCGAGCCCGTAGGCGTCGGCCTTGACCACCGCGGCGCAGGCGGCCCGCCCGGCCTGCCGGCGCAGGAGCCTGTAGTTCTCGGCGATGGCGGCGAGATCGACGGTCAGGATCGCCCCGGCGCGGCGGCCCGCCTGGACGGTGGGAGGATCGCTCGGGACCGGATCGACGGAACGCGCAGCCAGGAACGCCATGCCAGGACCCCTCCAAGGCGGATGCCCTGAGCTTAGGCGAAGGATCCTCGAATTTCTTCGCGATGACGCGCAGGACCTGCCGCTGTAAGCTTGCCTGCGCAAGAATCTGCGTCGCGAACGAAACTTCTCCGAATGCCGAATATCGACGCCATCGACCGCCGCATCATCCGCGTCCTCCGGGGGGAGGGGCGGATCAGCAATGCCGATCTCTCGCAGCGGGTCGGCCTGTCGCCGTCCGCCTGCCACCGGCGCGTGCGCCTCATGGAGGAGACGGGCATCATCCGCGGCTACGCGGCGCTGATCGATGCCCTGCCCGACGAGGGCGGCCTCGTGGTGGTCACGCAGATCACACTCGACCGGCAGACCGAGGATTACCTGAACCGCTTCGAGGCCGCGGTGCGCCGTTGTCCGGAGGTGCGCGACTGCTACCTGATGACCGGCAGTGCGGATTACCTCGTGAAGCTCGAGGTCAAGGATGCGGGCGACTACGAGCGCCTGCACAAGGAGGTGCTCTCGCGCTTGCCGGGCGTCGCGCGCCTGCAATCGAGCTTCGCGATCCGGACGGTCGTCTCGCACGCGCCGCGAATCTAGATCTCGACGCCTGGCGCGGCCCGCGAATCCCTATTGCGGCCGCTTGTCCGGCGCGATCGACCAGAAGCGGCGCGGCGAGAGCAGCATCTCGGTGGAGCCGACCGAGTGCTCGACCACGGGGGGCGGGCAGGCGGGCTCCGGCGGGCGCGGCGCCGGGGCCGCGGCGACCACGCTCGGCCTCAGGCCGAGGCGAACCTGAAGGTCGGGATTGCGCAGGGCCGTGATCGTGCCGACGCAGGCGATCAGCGCACCGGCCGTCGCGCCGAGCAGAAAGTTCATCATCTCCGCGAAGTCCTGGGGCGGTCGCCAGCATGCGATGCCGCGGGATGGTTCCTCCGGCAAGCGGGCGGCATTACGGCAAGCGGTATGCTTACCCTGTCTTAAGACGCTGCATGCGACTCCTCATCCCCGCCCCGCGCATGGCGCGGGCGCGTCGAGGGTTCTTCGTCCATGATGCACGCCGCGAACGCCTATGCCCGTACCTCGCAGAGCGCCGTCAGCCCCCGCGAGGCGGAAGCCGCCGTCCTGATGAAGGCGGCCCGCCAGCTCCAGGCCGTGCAGGACGATTGGGCGAATCAGGAATCGGCGCTCGCCGCGGCGCTCACCTTCAATCAAAAGGTCTGGACCGTGATCGCCGGCGCGGCGACCGATCCGGCGAGCCCGCTGCCGGACGAGATCAAGACCAATGTCGCCGATCTCGCGGTCTTCGTGTTCCGCCGGGTGATCGACACCATGGTCGACCCGAAGCCCGAGAAGCTCGCGGCCCTGATCTCCATCAACCATCACCTCGCCGCCGGCCTCAGCATGCGCTGAGGCGAACCGCGCGGGCCTCGTCGAGGAAGGCGCCGATCGTCTCGGCCGCGTAGTCGATGGCGGCGTCCCCGAGCCCGGGATAGACGCCGATCCAGAAGGTGTCGTGCATCACCCGGTCGCTCGCCGCGAGGTCGCCGATCGTTCGGAACGGCCGTCCGAGCATGTAGGGCTGCCGGGTCAGGTTGCCGCCGAACAGGAGCCGCGTGCCGATCCGCTGCTCCGTCAGATGCCGCAGGAGCGCGGTGCGCCGGCCCGTCTCGCGCAAGGTCAGCGGAAAGCCGAACCAGGACGGATCGGACCCGGGCGTCGCCTCGGGCAGGATGAGGCGGTCGGCAAAGGGGCTCAGGCGCTCGTGCAGGCGCGCGAAATTGCGCCGCCGCGCCGCGATGAAGCCGTCGAGACGGTCGAGCTGGCCGAGCCCCACCGCCGCCTGCATGTCGGTGATCTTCAGATTGTAGCCCAGATGGGCGTAAATGTACTTGTGGTCGTAGCCTTCCGGCAGCTCGCCGAGCTGCCAGCCGAAGCGCTTGCCGCAGGTATCGTCGCGGCCCGGCGCGCAATAACAGTCGCGGCCCCAGTCCCGCAGGGATTCGAGCGCACGCTTCAGCCGGCTGGAGCCGGTGAAGACGGCGCCGCCCTCGCCCATGGTGATGTGGTGGGCCGGGTAGAAGCTCAAGGTGCCGACATCGCCGAAGGTGCCGACCATGCGGCCCGCGTAGGTGGCGCCGAGCGCGTCGCAGCAATCCTCCACCAGGAACAGGCCGTGCGCCTTGCAGAAGGCCGTGACGGCCGCGAGGTCGAACGGATTGCCCAGGGTATGCGCGATCACCACGGCCCGGCTGCGCGGCGAGAGCGCGGCTTCGAGCTGGCGCACGTCGATGTTGTAGGTCGGGATCTCGACATCGACGAAGACCGGGACGAGCCCGTTCTGCAGGATCGGGTTCACCGTCGTCGGAAAGCCGGTGGCGCAGGTGATGACCTCGTCGCCGGGACGCAGGCGCCGCTCGCCGAGCAGATGCGAGGTGAGCGCCGTCACCGCGAGGAGGTTGGCCGAGGAGCCTGAATTGCAGGTGAGCAGGTAGCGCGCCCCGATGATGCGGCCGAGCCGCGCCTCGAACGCATCGTTGAACCGGCCCGTGGTCAGCCAGAATTCGAGGGCCGAATCGACGAGGAGCTGCATCTCCTCCGCGCCGTAGACCCGGCCGGAGACGGGGACCGGGGAGGCCGCCGGATCGAACGGCTTCGGCGCGTGCGCCAGATCGGCGTAGCGCGCCACGAGATCGAGGATCTGGCGGCGCAGGGCTTCGGGGGTATCCTCGCGCGGCTCGCGGGGATGCGCGTCGCTGATGTCGGCCATCGGCAGGAATCCGTGCGCGGCGCCGGAGGAGAGGTTCCGGCGGCATTTGGGGTCCGGCACAGGCTTGGCGCCGGAGAGCGAAAGATTTGGTTAACCATGATCGCATTTGATCGCGATGCGGTCACCGGGCCCCGGCTGTCCGCCCGTGCGCGCATGGGCGGACAGCCGGGGTCGGGATCGATGGGGACGAGGAGCCATGAAAGTCGTCATCTTGGCCGGCGGACGCGGGACGCGGCTCGGCGAGGAGACCCTGATCCGACCGAAGCCGATGGTCGAGCTCGCCGGCAGGCCGATCATCTGGCATATCATGAAGTATTATTCGTCCTTTGGACTGACCGAATTCGTGATCTGCCTCGGCTACAAGGGCTATATGATCAAAGAATATTTTTCGAATTACTACCTTCACAATTCAGACGTCACGATCGATCTGCGAACCAACACGACGACGGTGCACAGCAACACCTCGGAGCCGTGGCAGATCACCCTGGTCGAGACCGGAGAGGCGACGATGACCGGCGGCCGCCTGCGCCGCGTCCGCAAATATCTCGGCAATGATCCCTTCTGCATGACCTACGGCGACGGCTTGGCGGATATCGATCTCGCGGACCTGATCGCCTTCCACCGGGATCACGGACGGCTCGCCACCGTCACCGCGGTCGCCCCCGCTGCCCGCTTCGGTGCGCTCGGCCTCGACGGCGACCAGGTGACGAGCTTCAAGGAGAAGCCGAGCGCGGCCAACGATTTGATCAATGGCGGCTTCTTCGTGCTGTCGCCCCGGGCCCTGGATCGGATCGAGGGGGACGACACCGTCTGGGAACAGGAGCCGATGGAGTCCCTGGCCCATGAGGGCGAGATGCGCGCCTTCCGTCATGTGGGTTTCTGGCACCCGATGGACATGCTGCGGGACAAGCTGCACCTGGAGGAGCTCTGGGCCCGGGGCGCGGCGCCGTGGAAACGCTGGTGAGCGCCCGGCCCGCCGCGGGCGGCCTGCCCGATCCCGCCTTCTGGACGGGACGCCGTGTGCTGCTCACCGGCCATACCGGATTTAAGGGAGCCTGGGCCGCCCTCTGGCTTCAGGCGCTCGGCGCGCGGGTCCACGGCGTCTCCGATGGGCCGCTGCCCGGTCGCAGCCTCTACGCGGATGTCGGCTCCCTCGACCTCGCCCATGACGGGCGCGGCGACATCCGCGATGGGGCGGCGATGCGCGAAGCCGTGGCGCGTTGCGAGCCCGAGGTGGTGATCCATCTCGCCGCGCAATCGCTGGTGCGCGCCTCCTACGCGGAACCGGTCGCGACCTTCGCGGCGAATGTGATGGGCACGGTGCACCTGCTCGAAGCGGTCCGCGGCCTCGGCGGCGCCTGCCCGGTCATCGTGGTCACCAGCGACAAGTGCTACGAGAACCGCGAGACCGGGCGCGCCCATGTGGAGGGGGATCCGCTCGGCGGGCATGACCCCTACAGCGCGAGCAAGGCCTGCGCCGAGATCGCGGCCCTGTCCTATGCCCGCTCCTTCGGAGGCGGAGACGGACTGCGCGTGGCGACGGCGCGCGCCGGCAACGTCGTGGGCGGCGGGGATTGGGCGACGGACCGGCTGGTGCCAGACCTCGTGCGGGGGCTCATGGCGGCCAGACCGGTGCCCATTCGCCATCCCGACGCGGTCCGCCCCTGGCAGCACGTGCTCGAGCCGCTCTGCGGCTACCTTCTCCTTGCCGAGCGCGCGGCGGGGACAACCGGCCCGGACGCGTCCGATCCGATCTCGGGCCAGACCCGTGACATTTCTCGCGAGGGGCGTGACGTCTCTGGCGAGGCTGGTGATGTCTCTGGCGAGGCCTGGAATTTCGGCCCCGATCCGGGCTCGGAGGCGACGGTCGGCACCGTGGCCAAGACGGTCTGCCGGCTCTGGGGACGCCCCGAGGGCTGGCGGGCGGCTCCCGAGCCCGACGCGCCGCACGAGGCCAGGCTCCTCCACCTGGATTCCGGCAAGGCGCGCCGGCGCCTCGGCTGGGCGCCACGCTGGAACCTGGAGCAGGCACTGGCCGCGAGCGTCGCCCTCTACCGGACCGACCGATCGGGCGCGGACCTGCGCCGCCTCGCTCTCAGCCAGATCGCGGACTACACGGATCGTCCGGCCGCATCCGGAGCGCCGCGATGATGCCGCGGCACCCCGACGCCTGCCGACGCGAACGGATCCCGACCGCCTCGCCTGTCGGCGCCCCCGAACCCGAAGCCCGCCCGTCCACCGCCCGCCGCCGCGCGTGACGGGGCCGGAACCCGGAAAGCCTACGATGTCCGCCCACCCGACGCCTCAGCCCTCGCGCATCCCCGAGCCGCTCGTGATCTTCGAGCTGGCCAACAACCATATGGGGGATGTCGAGCACGGCCTGCGCATCATCGACACCTTCGCCGGGATCGCGCGCGACTACCTCTTCCGCTTCGCGATCAAGCTGCAGTTCCGCGAACTCGACACCTTCATCCACCCGGATTTCCAGGGCCGGACGGACATCAAGTACATCAAGCGCTTCTCCGAGACGCGACTCAGCCGCGAGGAGACCCGGCGCCTGGTGGCGGCGATCAAGGGCCACGGGCTCTCCGCCATGTGCACGCCCTTCGACGAGCCCTCGGTGGAGCGGATCGTGGCGGACGGGTTCGACCTCCTCAAGATCGCGAGCTGCTCCTTCACCGACTGGCCGCTCCTGGAGACGATCGGCGCCACCGACCTGCCGGTGATCGGATCCACCGCCGGCATCGCCCTCGACGATCTCGACAACGTCGTGGCCTTCATGCGCAACCGGCAGAAGGACTTCGCGCTGATGGCCTGCGTCGCGCAGTACCCGACGCCCGCGGCCGACCTCCAGCTCAACCAGATCGACCTGCTGCGGGCGCGCTACCCGCATCTGCGCATCGGCTACTCGACGCACGAGGATCCGGACGAGACGCTGCCGGTCGCCATGGCGGTCGCCAAGGGGGCGAGCCTGTTCGAGAAGCATGTCGGCGTGCCGACCGAGGCCTACGCGCTCAACGCCTATTCGGCCTCGCCGGCCCAGGCCCGGGCCTGGCTCGACGCGGCGGCCAAGGCCTATGCCTGCGCGGGCGTGACCGGTGAGCGCGTCGAGCCCTCGGACGGCGAGCTCGCGGCCCTGCGGGACCTGCGCCGCGGCGCCTTCGCGAAGCGGCCCATCCGGGCCGGGGAGCGCCTGCGCGACGGGGACGTGTTCTTCGCCATCCCGACGCAGGCGGGGCAGGTGACCGCCAACGATTGGTCGAAATACACCCATTTCACCGCCACCGACGCCATCCCGGCCGGGGCGCCCGTGATGGGCGACCGGACGCGGCGCGAGGAGGTGCGCGCCCGCATCCTCTCGATCGTGGAGCGGGTGAAGGCCCTGATCGCCGAGAGCCGCGGCGTGGTGCCCGGCGAGGCGGAGCTCGAGATCTCGCACCATTACGGGCTCGACCGGTTCGAGAGCCACGGCATCACCATGGTGACGGTGGTCAACCGCGGCTACTGCAAGAAGCTGATCGTCGTGCTGCCGGGCCAGGCCCATCCGGAGCAGTACCACCGCACCAAGGAGGAGACCTTCCATGTCCTCCACGGCGACCTCAGCCTGACCCTCGACGGGGTGGCGCAGACCTGTCGCCCGGGCTCCGTCGTCACCATCGCGCCGGGCGTCCGGCACGCCTTCGAGAGCGCGACGGGGGCGGTGTTCGAGGAGATCTCGACCACCCATGCGGCGGACGATTCCTTCTACACCGACCCCGCCATCGCCGGCACGGCCGAGCGCAAGACCTTCCTGCGGTACTGGCTCGGCTGAGAGCCCGCCGGCCGCGACGAGAGACACGACGATGACTGGTCCCATGCGCCTTGCCGACTACGTGGCGGGCTTCGTCGCCCGGCAGGGGGTCGACTGCGTCTTCCTGGTGCCGGGCGGCGGCGCCATGTACCTCGTGGACGCCTTCGGCAACCATCCCGACCTCGGCTACGTGGCCAACCACCACGAGCAGGCCTCGAGCATCGCGGCGGAGGCCTATGCCCGGATCAACGGGCGGCTCGGCTGCGCCGTCGTCACCACGGGGCCGGGCGCGACCAACGCGGTGACCGGCTGCGCGGGCGCCTGGATCGAGTCGGTGCCGCTCCTGATCATCTCCGGCCAGGTCAAGCGGGCCGACCTGATCGGCGAGAGCGGCGTGCGCCAGATGGGCCCGCAGGAGGTCGACATCGTCTCGATCGTGCGCCCGATCACCAAATACGTCGCCCGCGTGATGGAGCCGCTCGCCATCCGGCGCCATCTGGAGGAGGCGGTGCACGCCGCGACCACCGGGCGCCGCGGCCCGGTCTGGCTCGACATCCCCCTCGACGTGCAGAACGCAACCATCGACCCCGAGGCGCTCGCGCCCTTCACCCCCCCGCCGCCCGCGCCGGAGGCGCCGCTGCGTGCGGAAGCCCGCGCCGTCATGGCGATGCTGGCGCGGGCCGAGCGCCCCCTGATCCTCGCCGGCCACGGCATCCGCCTCGCCGAGGCGGCCGGGCCGTTCCGCGAACTCTACGAGGCGCTGCAGGTGCCCGTCGCCACGACCTGGAACGCCACCGACCTGATCCCGGCGAGCCATCCCCTCAGCATCGGCAAGCCGGGCACGGTGGCGCTCCGCCCGCCGAACTTCGCCGTGCAGAACGCCGACCTGATCCTCAGCATCGGCGCCCGCCTCGACAACGTGGTCACCGCCTACAACCCGGCCAAGTTCGGCCGCCACGCCCAGAAGGTCGTGGTCGACGTGGACCCGGCCGAACTCGCCAAATTCGCCGGCAATGCGGGCTTTGCCCGGCGCATCGAGGCCGATGCGCGGGACTTCATCACGGCCCTGCTGCCCGAGGCGCGCGCGGCGCAGGCGCCGGACCGCTCCGCCTGGCTCGCCCGCTGCGCCGACTGGAAGGCGCGCTACCCGATCAACGACGGCGCGCCCTTCCCCGAGTCCGGCCCGATCGGCCATTTCCACGTCACCGACGCCCTCTCGGACGCGTTGCCCGAGGACAGCCTGATCGTGACCGGCAGTTCCGGCCTCGCGGTCGAGTTCTTCTACACGGGCTTCCGCAACAAGCCGGGCCAGCGGGTCTTCCTCACCTCCGGCCTCGGCGCCATGGGCTACGGCCTGCCGGCCATGATCGGCGCCTTCATGGCCTCGGATCGCCGGCCCTTCATCGGCATCGAGAGCGACGGCTCGCTGATGATGAACCTGCAGGAGATGCAGACCATCGCCACGCTCGGCCTGCCGCTGCGGCTGTTCGTGATCAACAATGGCGGCTACGCCTCGATCCGCAACACGCAGCGCAACTATTTCGAGGGGCGCTACGTCGGCAGCGGCCCGCAGGGCAAGCTCGACATCCCGGACCTCGTGCCGCTCGCCCGCACCTTCGGCTGGGACGCCTTCGCCATCGCGGATGCCGCGGACCTGACGGCCGGCATCCGGCGGGCGCTCGCGGCGCCCGGCCCGCTCCTCGTGGACGTGCGCGTCGTGCAGGACGAGGCCCTGTTCCCCAAATCGGCGGCGCTGCCGCAGCCCGATGGCTCGATCCTGTCGATGCCCCTCGAGGACATGTCGCCGCTCCTGCCGCGCGCCGAGTTCTTCGCGAACATGCTCGTGCCGGTCGATCCCGCCTCGGAGGCGGTGCCCGAGCACTTGGTGATGCGGCCCCGATGAGCCGCGCGCAGCCGCGATCCCGCCGCGACCGGCCCGCGCGGCGGACGCGCGCCCGGGCGTCCGGGCAGCGCACCATGCCCGAGGGCCGGGGGCGGCGGTGAGGCGGATCCTGATCACCGGCGGCTCCGGCTTCATCGGCCGCAACCTCGTCGAAGCCCTGTCGCCGACCTGCGCGGTCGCGGCCCCCGGCAGCCGCGCGCTCGACCTGCTCGATGCGGAGGCAACCCGACGCTATCTTCAGGCGGGCCGCTTCGACGCCGTCATCCATGCGGCGACCTGGGATGCGACGACGGCCTCGAACAAGGACCGGTCGCTCACCCTCCAGAACAATCTGCGGATGTTCTTCAACGTCGCGCGCTGCAACGACTGCTTCGGCCGCATGATCCATTACGGATCGGGTGCCGAGTATTGCAAGCTGACGATGCCGCCGCGCGTCAGGGAGCGGTATTTCGGCACGCGGGTACCCGAGACCGATTACGGCCTGTCGAAATATCTGCAGGCGCTGCACATCGAAACGGCCGAGAACATCTACAATCTTCGGCTGTTCGGGGTCTTCGGCCGTTATGAGAGCTGGCGCATCCGGTTCATCTCGAACGTGCTGTGCAAGGCGCTCTTCGATCTGCCCCTGACGATCCGCCAAGACACGGTGTTCGATTATCTCGATGTGGCGGACCTCGTGACCGTCACGGCGTGGTTTCTGGAGAACGAGCCCGCTCATCGGACCTGCAATGTCTGCACCGGCCGGGGCGTTCCTCTCTCGGCCATCGCCCGTCTCGCGTGCGACATCGCCGGCAAGGATCTTCCGATCCGGATCTTCGAGGGGGGCCTCGGTCGCGAATACAGCGGCGACAACGCGCGCCTCTTGGACGCCATCGGCAATTTTCCGTTTCGCGACCTGCGCGCGAGCATGGAAAGCCTCTACCGGTGGTACGCCGAACACCAACACCAGATCGACCGTGATGGTCTCGCGGCAACGAGGTAGGCCCGATGGCACGCGATACGATACCCGTCTTCATCGTCGGCAGCGGCCGCTCGGGCACGCGCATGATCGCGAAGCTCCTGGCGGGGCACGATACGATCGAGGCCCACCACGAATATCTCTGCACGCACATCCAGCCGGTGGCGTGCGAATACTACATGGGGCTCTGCAGCAGGGCGGAGGCGAAGGCGCGCTTCGCGGCCTGCCACGGCGCCGGCATCCATTATTCCAAGGCCCGATACTTCGTCGACAGCTCGAACAAGCTCTCCTGGCTCATCGAGCCCATCCTCGACCTGTTCCCCACGGCGCGCTTCATCCATCTGGCGCGCGACGGGCGCAACGTCACCAGCTCCTTCTTCCATAAGCTGACGAGCGAAGCCTACGACGACGACAGCACGGCCGCGCTCTCGGCCTGGCTCGACGATCCGGCTTCAGTCCCGAGGCCGCCGGCGGAGAAGAAGTACTGGTGGAACATCCCGCGCCGGGGCCAGCCCTTCTTCGAGGCCTTTCCCGGCTTCGATCAGTACCAGAGGATGGCCTATCACTGGAGCGAGTCGAACCGTGTCATCCTCGACAGCTTCGCGCAGATTCCGGACGCGCAGAAGCTGTTCGTTCGCCTGGAGGACCTGACGAGCGACCGGGACCTGCTCGCGCGCTTCCTCGGCATGGTCGGGATCCCGTATGGCGACGCGTATTTCGAGACGATGCAGACCCCGCAAGGGGTGTTCTTCCCGATGGATTTCAAGCTGACGCCCAAGCAGGCCGCACAGTTCACCGCAATCGCGTGGCCGATGATGGAACGTCTCGGCTACGCGGAGAGGGAGCCGTATCGTGTCACCTATTGAGGGCTTCCGCTGCGATCTCTGCGGCGGCGCGGATGCCGACGCGGTCTATGCCGTGCCTGACTCGGCCCGCAAGGCGGAGATCGCGGTCTGCACCGGCTGCGGCCTCGTGCAATCGGTCTATCACGCCCCGAAGCCGGAGGGGCGCAGGGTCTCGATCAGCAGCGCCGCGGGCTGGGGCAATATCCGGCACGGCAAGGGCCTGCGCCTGAAGGCCACCATCCCGGTCCTGACGGCCCAGATCCCCCTGGAGAGGGTCTCGACCGTCCTCGATATCGGTTCGAACCGCGGCGATTTCATCCACTGGCTCCTCGGCCTCCGGCCGCACGCCGCCATCACGGCGATCGAGCCGGACGCCTCGGTCGTCGCGACCTACCGGGACCTGCCGCAGGTCGGGCTCGCGATCGCCCGCTTCGAGGACGTCGCCCCCGAGATCGCCCACGCGCGCGCGCCGTTCGATCTGGTCCACTGCGCGCACACGCTGGAGCATGCCGCCTCGGCGAGCGCCATGCTCGGCCAGATCTACCGCTCCCTCAAGCCGGGCGGGCACCTGTTCCTCGAGGTGCCGAATCTCGCCATCCTGTCCGATCCCGAGATTTCCGAGGAATTCTTCATCGACAAGCACAGCTTCCACTTCGACCGGGATCTGCTCGTCGCGTTCATGACCCATCTCGGCTTCGAGATCCTGTTCGTCAGCCCCGGCGACGACATCTCGAACATCACCGTGGTGGCGACACGGTCGGACCAAAAGCCGAATCCGGCGCCCTTCCGGCCCGCCCACCCGTCCCGCCCGGTCGAGACCGCCGCGCTGGTCCGGGCCTATGCCGAAACCCTGCGCCTGAACCGCGAGACCCTGAAGCGCATCGCCGATCGGCTTAACGCCCTGATGGAGCGCCAGCGGGTCGGCTTCTGGGGGGGAGGGCGAATCTTCGACGCCCTGGTCACCTTCGGCGGCCTGCGGACGGACCGGATCCACGTTCTCGTCGATGCCTATATCGGCCGCTACGTGAAAGAGGTTCACGGCATCGAGCTGAGCCTTCCCGACGCCCTCAAGGCCAAGCTTCCGCAGGTCCTCGTCGTGCTCGCCAAGTCCTCGACGGACGACATCATCAGACAGGCGCGCTCCCACGGCCTGACGAATGTCGTCACGTTCTCGCAGCTCTACCAGTCGCTCTGAGAGCCTGTTCGAGAGGGATCGACGGATGGTCACGCGCAGATGCGGGCCCTCCCGCCCATCCACCTCATCCTGAGGTGCGAGGCGACAGCCGAACCTCGAAGCAGGCCTTCAGGGATCGCGAGACGGCTGGAGGTCTCCTTCGAGGCCTCCGCTGCGCTGCGGCGCCTCAGGATGAGGTCGGGGAGGGAATACGCCGGATCAATACCCGCTCGATCGGCTCGAACAGGCTCCGACGGCAGCCCCCGCCGGGACCGACCGGCCCCCAGGCTCAGGGACAGGATGTCGGATGAGAGCCCGTTCGAGGGGGATCGGGCGGGCCCTCAGGCCGCGCCGGGCAGGCGCGACGCGGCCTCGTGGGCCACGAGCTGCTTACCGAGCTTGATCGCCCGGTGGTATTCCTGCGCCGCGATCGCGTCGTGGATCGCCAGCAGATACGGACCCGCGCTCGGCATGAGCCCCAGCAGCGCCGTCGATTGCTGCACGAACAGGTTCTCCGGCGCGCTCGGATCGTCGGCGAGGTAGAGCACCTGCAGCGTCACGCAGAGCTTCTTGCAGGGCGTATCCGCCTCGCTCTCCCGGATGATCTCGCTCTCGCGCAGGAACTTGCAGCGTCCCTCGACGAGGAGCGTCGCCTTCCGGTCGAGGTTCCGGATGAGGGCGCCGTTGATGATCAGGCGCTCCGAGGGCTTCAGCTCGATCTTGAGGGGCATGGGCAGCTCCGGCTCGGGTCACCCCGGAGCATGGTCACATCTCGTTAACGACGATTGAAGGAACAGGCGGGGATTGCCCGCAAACAGGCGCGGATCTGGGGAAAGCCCCGCCGCGCGCCGGTCCGTTTAACCACTCGGCAGAGCGCGGCGTGGTGTGGTCCTCGTGCCGTCAAAATGATGGTTCGATGATCAATATGGATCACCCCCCATGTCTTCCGTCTCTCTGACCGCTGCCGTCCGCCAGAACCTGCTCTCGCTGCAGGACACGGCCTCGCTGACCGCGACCACCCAGAACCGCCTCTCCACCGGCAAGAAGGTCTCCTCCGCCCTCGACAGCCCGGTCAACTTCTTCACCGCCCAGTCCCTGTCGAACCGCTCCTCGGATCTCGGCACCCTGCTCGACAACATCTCGAACGGCATCCAGGCGATCCAGGCGGCCAACCAGGGCCTGACCTCGATCCAGAAGCTCGTCGATTCGGCCAAGCCCACCGCCAATCAGGCGCTGGCCACCCAGATCACCCCCACCGGCACCGCCTCGAGCGCCTATTCGGCTCCGTCCGCCTCCGGCGGCACCACGATCAACCTGTTCGCCAACGGCACCGCCTTCTCGGCCAGCATCGCCCAGAGCGCCAGTATCGATCAGGCGCTGACCGCCCTCAACTCGGCCGCCACCTCGGCGGGCGTGGGCAACATCTTCTCGAAGGACACCGCCGGCACGAAGATCGTGATCAGCGCCAATGCCGACATCGAGTTCGCGGATACGACCAGCCAGACGGCGCTCGGCTTCACGGCCGGCTCGGGCTCGGCCGTGTCCTACGGCACCACAGGCTCGGCCGTGACGGGCGTCGCCCAGGCCAAGGAACTGACGGTGACGGGCGTGAAGGAGCGCGCGAACCTGGCTGCGCAGTACAACAGCCTGCTCACCCAGATCGACCAGCTCGCCAAGGACTCGAGCTACAACGGCGTCAACCTGATCTCGAACAGCGCCACGACCAACAAGCTGCACATCTCCTTCAACGAGAAGGACACCTCCAACCTCGACGTGCAGGGCGTGGACGCGACCTCGAAGGGCCTTGGTCTGAGCTCGGTCAACAACACCTCGGGCAACAACGCCAATGTCGGCAACTTCCTGCTCGACACCGACATCAAGTCGACGGCGACGACGCTGACCTCGGCGGCCTCGACGCTGCGCTCGAACGCCTCGACCTTCGGCTCGAACCTGTCGACGGTGCAGAACCGGCAGGACTTCACCAAGCAGCTTCAGAACGTGCTCGATACCGGTGCCTCGAAGCTGACCGATGCGGACCTGAACGAGGAGGCGGCGAACTCGCAGGCCCTGTCGACCCGCCAGTCGCTCAGCATCTCGGCGCTGTCGCTGGCCAACCAGGCCCAGCAGAGCATCCTGCAGCTCCTGCGCTGAGCCCAGCCGCCCCGGTTCGCCGGGGCGCTTCCAGACGCGCTTCCAGGGGCGCTGCTCACGAAAACGGCCGGGCTCGTCGCCCGGCCGTTTTTTCGCGTTCGGGGCCCGCCCCGGCGCTTCGCGCGGACGATGCCGGCAAGGTTCTGGAAAGCTTAACCGAATGGCAACCAAACGGTGGTTTCTTAACCCTAACGCCGTCTTCCAACCGAGGGTCCCGTCATGGCATCCGAAGTCACGCTGTCCGCCGCGACGCGCCAGAACCTGCTCTCGTTGCAGGATACATCCGCGCTGACCGCGACCACCCAGAACCGCCTCTCCACCGGCAAGAAGGTCTCCTCGGCCCTCGACAACCCGGTCAACTTCTTCACCGCCCAGTCCCTGTCGAACCGCTCCTCGGATCTCGGCACCCTGCTCGACAACATCTCGAACGGCGTCCAGACCATCCAGGCGGCCAACCAGGGCCTGACCTCGATCCAGAAGCTGATCGACTCGGCCAAGTCCACCGCCAACCAGGCGCTGGCCACCCAGCTCAACACCTCGGGCACGGCCTCGAACTCCTATTCGGCCCCGTCCGCCTCCGGCGGCACCACGATCAACCTGTTCGCCAACGGCACTGCCTTCTCGGCCACCATCGCCCAGAGCGCCAGCATCGATCAGGCGCTGATCGCGCTCAACTCGGCCGCCGTCTCCGCGGGCGTGGGCAACATCTTCTCGAAGGACACCGCCGGCACGAAACTCGTGATCAGCGCCAATGCCGACATCGAGTTCGGCGACACGACCAGCCAGACGGCTCTGGGCTTCACGGCCGGCTCGGGCAGCTCGGCCGTCTACGGCACCTCGGGCGCCCCGGTCACGGGCGTCCCGCAGGCCAAGGAGCTGACGGTGACGGGCGTGAAGGAGCGCGCGAGCCTCGCCGCCCAGTACAACAACCTGCTCACCCAGATCGACCAGCTCGCGCGCGATGCCAGCTACAACGGCGTCAACCTGCTCTCCAGCAGCGCCACGACCAACAAGCTGCACATCTCCTTCAACGAGAAGGACACCTCCAACCTCGACGTGCAGGGCGTGGACGCGACCTCGCTCGGACTCGGCTTGAGCGCGGTCACCAACACCTCGGGCAACAACGCCAATGTCGGCAACTTCCTGCTCGACAAGGACATCAAGACCACCTCCAGCTCGCTCACCGTCGCCGCCTCGACGCTGCGCTCGAACGCCTCGACCTTCGGCTCGAACCTGTCGGTGGTGCAGAACCGGCAGGACTTCACCAAGCATCTCCAGAACGTGCTCGATACGGGCGCGTCCAAGCTGACCGACGCGGATCTGAACGAGGAAGCGGCCAATTCCCAGGCGCTGTCGACCCGGCAATCCCTTGGAATCTCGGCCCTCTCATTGGCCAACCAGGCCCAGCAGAGCATCCTCCAGCTCCTCCGCTAACCCCCGCCGAGTCACGACGGATACGCATTCCAGGCGGCGGGGCTCAGGCTACCGCCGCCTTCGGCATATCGGCGCCCCGTGGCCGAGGGCGCGGCGACGAGAGGCACTTGCATGGTCCGCAGCGGCAGGAATCAGACTCCGTCAGCTACGCCCGTCCAGCTTCCTTTGGAGGAGCGGATCCTGCGCAAGGCGGCAGCGCATCAGGAAGCGGGCCGCCTGCGCGACGCCGTGCAGCAGCTGAAGCGCGTGCTGGAGCGCAATGCCGCGCATGCCGAGGCCAATTACAAGCTCGGCGTGATCTGGGCGCAGGGTGGATTCGGAAACGATGCCATCGCCCACTTCACGACAGCCCTAAAGAGCAATCCGGCGGAGCCTCGCTACTGGCTGTCGCTTGCTACCACGCTTCTGGGCCTCGGACGCGTTCCGGATGCCCGGGCTATCTTGGAACGCTTCAAGCGCGAAGCTTTCTCCGACCCCCTCACCTTGGCGACCCAGACGGCGTTGGTCGGCAACCTGTTCGAGCAGGCGAACGGTTTGTTCGCCGAGCGCAAGTTCTCGGAGGCCGAGGCTCTCATCGACATTATCGTGCTGCTCGATGAGAATCATTCAGAGGCAATCCATTTCGCAGGCCTGATTGCAGCGGCAACAGATCGCCCCGAGCTCGCCTACGACTTGATGAGCATTTCGATCTACAAGGATGGCAACACGGGGCGCTTTTTCATCAATCTGTCGAACATCTTCACCAACCGGCGGGAATTTGTGCCTGCGATCGAGTGCCTCCAGAAGGCGATCGAACTCGGCGAGGACAACTTCCTAGCGCATAACAATCTCGGTCTAGTCCTGCACAAGGCCCAGCGCTTCGAAGAGGCGATCCGGCATCTGGAAACCTCCATCGCGCTCAATCCCGCGAATGCGCTCGGCCACAACAACCTCGGCATCGTCTATCATGACATGGGCCGGATCGATGAAGCCATTGCCTGTTACGGAGATGCACTCGCGATCGACCCGACTCTCGTGAGCAGCCACAGCAACCGCCTATTCAGCCGGCTCTACGCGAACGACTACAACCCTGTCGAGTACATCACAGACGCGCGCGCCTTCGGCTCCACTTTCGCCGACCCGCTGTTGCGCAATCGCCCCTTCGTGAATGATCGCGACCCTGACCGGCGCCTGCGCATCGGTATTGTCTCAGGCGACTTCTATGAGCACGCGGTCAATTACTTCTTCGAGCCGGCACTGCGAAACTTCGACAGGACACAGCTCGAACTCTTCGCTTACTCGAACACGCCGACCGAGGATGCAGCAACGGCACGCCTGAAGGATCACTTCGATGTTTGGCGCTCCATCCGCTGCCTCGATGACGATCAGGCGGCCGACCTGATCGAGGCCGATGCGATCGACATCCTCATCGACCTATCCGGCCACACGGCGGGCAATCGCCTGCTCGTCTTCGCCCGCAAGCCCGCTCCGATCCAGGCGACCTGGATCGGCTACGTGGCGTCCACCGGCATGAAGGCCATCGACTACCGCTTCACGGAGGGTTTCTCGGAGCCGGATGGCGTTGGCGACGATCTGTATGTCGAAACCTTGTGGCGCCTGCCGCGCGTCAGCGCCTGCTATCAGGCCAATCCCCGGACGCCGGATGTCGCAGAGCGGGCTCCGTGTCTTGATAACGGCCACATCACCTTCGGCTGTTTCAACCGCTTCACCAAGGTCAGCGACCGCACGCTGCGGGCCTGGGCCGAGATCTTGCGCCAAATTCCCGACGCCCGACTCCTTCTCGAAGTGGCGAGTGTCGATTCGGACGTCATCCGGGCGCAGGTTGAGAAGCGGCTGAGCGACAATGGCTTGCCGCTCGACCGAGTGATGATCGAGCCACGCCTTCCGCGCAATCGCTTCGTCCTCAACAATCGCGTGGACGTCGCGCTCGACCCGTTCCCGTATAATGGCGGTACGACGAGCCTCGACACACTCTACATGGGTGTCCCATTCATCGCGCTGGAAGGAGACAGCTTCTCCTCACGCATGGGGCATTCCATCCTGAACAATGTCGGGCTGCCCGAACTCAGCGTCCGCACAGTTGAGGAGTATATCGCGCTCGCCGTACGCATGGCCGAGGATCGCGACTGGCTGCTCGCGCTACGGCATGATCTTCGCGGACGGATGATCCGCAGCCCGCATATGGACCACCGCCTGCTGGCGGAGGACATGGCGCAAGCGTTCCGCGCCATGTGGCATCGCTGGCTCGCCGGGTAGACGCCCTTTCAAAGAAGCCGACCCGTCCAGTCCATAAGTGCGATCAGGCCGTACGGTCGACAGGTTGGCCGCGGGCTTCGACCGTGGCCGACGTCGCTGCACGGGCAGCGGCCGCCTCGGCGTAGGTGCGCGCCTCAATCGCCTGCGGGCTCGGAAGTTGCACCATCACAGTGCCGGTTCCGGGATCGATGACCTGGAACACGATCTGATGTGAGTCGGGCTCCTTGATGTAACGCCCGCGATACTCCGCCTGTGCTTGCCGATCGGAATCTGCCGGATCGTTGCGGCCGATATCGACCGTGACCGCTGGATCAAGACGAGCCTGCGCCCGGTCGCCCGCGTTCACATTCGGGCGCGGGCTCTGCGCTTGCTGCGCGGCCTCGACGGGGGAGGGCGCCCCCGCCGGACGGTCGACCGGGCGAATCCCGGCGATCTCACTCATCGCTGATCTCCCGCGCATGAGGTCTGCGGGGATCAAAGGCCGGAAGTCTTACCCAGGCCTTAAAGCGACACCGAAACGCCGGCCGACCATGAACATACGGTTACCAGAGGCGTGAATTTACCCGCTAATTTTAGACTTTTCGAGCGGCCTCCCGCAACGGCTTGACGGGCCGCCGCGGGAGGCTCCGCCGCTACTCAGCGGCGTCGACGTAGAGCTTGCCGCCCTCGGCCAGGAACTCCTCGGACTTCGCGCGCATGCCTTCCGCGCGCTGAGCCTCAGACATCACCGGTGCGGTGTGGATCACCTCGCCCGCCGCCTCCATGGCCAACACCTCCGCGCGCAGATCCTGCGTGATCTTCATCGAGCAGAACTTCGGCCCGCACATCGAGCAGAAATGCGCGACCTTGTGAGCATCCTTCGGCAGGGTCTCATCGTGGTAGCTGCGCGCCGTGTCGGGATCGAGCGAGAGGTTGAACTGATCCTCCCAACGGAAATCGAAGCGGGCGCGGGAGAGCGCATCGTCTCGCAACTGCGCGGCGGGGTGCCCCTTGGCGAGGTCGGCAGCGTGGGCGGCGATCTTGTAGGTGATGACGCCGGTCTTCACGTCGTCGCGGTTCGGCAGACCGAGATGCTCTTTCGGCGTGACGTAGCAGAGCATCGCCGTGCCGAACCAGCCGATCATCGCCGCGCCGATGCCGGAGGTGATATGGTCGTAGCCCGGTGCGATGTCCGTCGTCAGCGGACCGAGGGTGTAGAACGGGGCCTCGCCGCACTCGCGCAGCTGCTTCTCCATGTTCACCTTGATCTTGTGCATCGGCACATGGCCGGGGCCCTCGATCATCACCTGGCAGCCCTTGTCCCAGGCGATCTTGGTAAGCTCGCCCAGCGTCTCCAACTCCGCGAACTGCGCTGCGTCGTTGGCATCGGCGATCGAGCCGGGCCGCAGGCCGTCGCCCAGCGAGAACGAGACATCGTAGGCCCGCATGATGTCGCAGATCTCGTCGAACCGCTCGTAGAGGAACGATTCACGATGCCCGGCGAGGCACCAGCGCGCCATGATTGAGCCGCCGCGCGAGACGATGCCGGTGACACGCCGCGCCGTGAGCGGGACATGGGCCAGACGGACGCCGGCATGGATCGTGAAATAATCCACGCCTTGCTCGGCCTGCTCGATCAGCGTGTCCTTGAACACCTCCCAGTCGAGCTTCAGCGGATCGCCGCCGACCTTCTCGAGGGCTTGGTAGATCGGCACGGTGCCAATCGGCACGGGGGAGTTGCGCAGGATCCACGAGCGGATGTTGTGGATGTTGCGGCCCGTCGACAGGTCCATCACCGTGTCCGCGCCCCAGCGGATCGACCAGACCAGCTTCTCGACCTCCTCGGCTGCCGACGAGGTCACCGCAGAGTTGCCGATATTGGCGTTGATCTTGACCAGGAAGTTCCGGCCGATCGCCATCGGCTCTAGTTCGGTGTGGTTGATGTTGGCCGGGATGATCGCCCGACCGCGCGCCACCTCGTCGCGGACGAATTCCGGTGTGATGAAGGCGGGGACCGCGGCGCCGAAGCTCTCACCGTCGCCGAGGGCGGCTTCCGCCCGGTCCAGCACCTGCTCGCGACACAGATTCTCGCGGTGAGCGACGTAGATCATCTCCTCGGTGACGATCCCAGCGCGGGCGAACTCGTACTGCGTCACCATCTGCCCTGCGGCCGCCTTGCGCAGGGTGCGCTCGGCTGGGCAGGGGGCGACGAGCTTGTCGGCGGAGGCAAAGCCGTTGTCCTCGGGCTTGACCGCACGCGGCACGGCCGACTCGTAGCCCCGGGACGCGATCCAGGGCTCGCGGAGCTGCGAGAGGCCATTGACGAGATCGATGCGCGCATCTGTCTCCGTATAGGGGCCGGACGGGTCGTAGACGCGGACAGGCGCTTCCTTCGGATCCGTTAGGACGATCTCGCGGAACGGCACCCGGATATCCGTGCGGCCGGGAACACTCGCGTAGACCTTGCGCGAACCGTGGATCGGGCCGGTGGTGACGCTTTCGGGCGCCCCTTTCACGTCTTTGGGCAGGACGGGTGCGTTCATCGTGGATCTCTCCCGGTACATGGAGCGACCCGAACCCCTGGACGAAAGGGTGATGAGAGTCCGGCTCTGACACGCAGGCCGCAGGTTCCCGTCCCTCCGCCGGTACGAGCCGGATCAGGTTCAAGGGTCAGGGCATCAGGCCCAATCTCAGCCCCCTGTCTTGGGGCCCCCCTCGGAACGGCGGCGAGCCTCGACACTTTGCACGGGGTTGTCAATGCCGCACGGTCCGTGTGCCTGACAGCGCTCGGCCTTCGAGGCTGCGCTGGATCCAGAGCGCCGAGATCTGGCTTCCTGGCTCAGTAGCCGAGGAGCAGGAGCGTCACCGCCAGCAGAAAGGCTGCACTCAGGACGATACCGAGTGCGAGATCAGTCACCCATTCGGAACGGCGTTCGATCTGATCGGTCATGGTGCTCCCCATGGCGCCCCCGGCACCATAGTCGACCGATGTTGCCGGGTCTGGGCAGGATCGCCGGGCCCGCGACGATCCCGAGCCGGGACGCGCTCAGCGCGCCTCGCTGACGCGACGGGTCGCGCGTTGCTCTTGCTTGTAGGCCATGATGGCGGCCGTACAGCCAGGCGACAGCTTCTTCAGGTTGGTCTTGAAGCAGGCCTCGACCTCCGGGCCGCCGGGAGCGTGCTCGCTGCAATATTCCATGTAATCGCCGGTGCAGGCCCGCTTGAGGGCATCTCGCGCCGGAGATTGCTGCGCGAGGGCGGCAGCCGGGACGAGGCAGATGCCGAGGGCGAGGAACGCCGCCTTGCTCGGGGTCATGAGAACTCCTGTCGGTTCCTGGAACGCCCGATGGATCGGGCGACTGAACGGCGGCCGCTTGGACCCGAACGGTGGCGTCATAGGGGCGATCACGCGGCGCGGGCGTGGGTCGGGTGACGGATCGCACAGGCCCGCCGCACTGATCGCGCGTGCCGCCGGCAAATTGCACGCAAAAGCTGTCCATTCGATCGAATGCAATCGAATGGACGAACGAGCCGTTCAGGCGCGTCACGCACGATGGTACGCGGCCGAGGTATCATGAGGTCCATTGCCATGCAGATCGCAGCCAGCGGCATGGCCGGCGCCAATCTCCGCCTGACGGCCGCCTCGGAGCAGGTCGCCCGGATCGACGCGGGACCGAGCGGAACAGGTCTTCCCGACGAGCGCGGCCTGCCGGAGGCCACGATCCTCGACCTATCGCCGACGGCAATCGGCCTGGTCGAGGCCGGGTCCGGCCGCGAAGTGAATACGATTGTGGCGCGTGCCGCCGACGAGACAACCCGCCTCCTCGACATGAAGGCCTGACAGCCGTGATTCAAGACCGCCGCGCCGCCCCCCGCCAGCGCCTCGACGAGAACGGGCTCATCACCGTCGATGAACACACGTCGATACCGTGTCTGATCTACGACCTCTCGGAACTCGGCGTCCGCCTCGTCTCACTCGACGCGGGCACCGTGCCCGATACCTTCATCCTCGCCGCGAGCCGGCTTCCCGAGGTCCGGGTCTGCGAGATCGTCTGGCGCACGCAGGAGGAGATCGGGGCCCGGTTCGCGGCCACCCCATGACGCCGATACCGGGCCTGCGCAGGAGACCGGTGCACTCCAGCCTCCGCCCCGATAGCGTCCCGGGCAACCTGATGTAACGTGTCACCGGCAGGAGACCGGTGATTCGATGTCCGACGGCCGCAGGACGAGTCCGCGCAGCAACGCTTTCATCTTCGGACACCTGCATCCGGAGACTGACGACGCGGCCATCGAGTGCATGATCTGGGACATCTCGCCGGAGGGCGCAATGATCGAAGTGCCCGACCAGAACGCCGTTCCGGACCGCTTCGGTCTGACCGTTCCCGGAGAGGACACCGCGCGGACGGCTACGGTGATGTGGCGCGCGGGGCGGCGCCTCGGCCTCCGCTTCTGATCGAGTGTGAGAGTGGGGTCGCGACGCCCGCCTCGCGGATCTGGGCATCCGTTCGGCACAAGCACGTCTGAAACCGCACCGCCCCGGAGACCTGATCCTATCCGCCGGGATCGGGCACGGCCCTGCCGCGCTCAGGCTGTCTCCAGCGCGGCGCGGCGCGCCTTCGGCGCGTCGGCGATATGGAGCCAGCGCGGTCGCCGGAACAGGAAGTCGAGCCAGGTCCCGCGGATCACCCGCTCGAAGGCCAGGGGCACCAGCAGGGCGACCAGGGTCACCACGAGGCAGGCGACACCGATATCCGTGATGAGGCCCGTCTTCACCAGGATGATCCGGGTCGCGGCCATCGGCAGAAAGAAGCCGAGATAGATCACGATCGAGCGGGCGCCGCAGGCGCGAAGCGCCTCTGTCAGCGGGCCGCCGGCCCGGACGAGGAGGCTTGCGCTCGCAACGATGGCGAGCGCGCCCGCGCTGCCGATCAGAAGGCCGACGACCGGCAGGCTCGCGAGCGTCGGATAGCCGGGGAGGCCGGACGGGCTCATCGCGAGCCAGCCGTTGACCACGGCCCAAACGGCGAGCCCCGCCAGCGCCGCCCCCGGACGGCGCCCCACCGTGGCCGCAAGGCGAAAGATCGGGCCGGCGAAGAGGTAGCCGCCGACGAAATAGACGTACCGGGCGCAGAACTCCTCGATGAGATAGGAGTCCGTCGAGATCGGCACGATCTGCAGGAGCGCCGCACCAGCAAGCAGCGCGGCGGGCGGCAGGCGCCGGAGCAGCTTCGTCACCACGGAGAAGACCGCCAGCATGTAGATGAACCACAGGGTCGAGTAGGGCTCGATCAGCCCCTCGGCCAGATGGGCGAGGAAGGCCGCCGGACCGCCGTTCTGCGCGACCTCGCTGTATTTGGCGACCGACTGGATCACCAGCCAGAGCAGGTAGAAATAGGCGAAGTGCACGACGCGCCGGTCGGCGAACAGGCGCCAGTCCCGATCGATCACCCGCCCGAGGAACAGGCCGGAGAGCAGGAAGAAATCCGGGATCCGGAAGGGCTTGGCGAAGGTGACGACCGCGCCGAGGAAGCCCTCGCCGCCCATCGCCTCCTGCGTGCCGAGGGTGGAGTGCATCATCACGACCAGGATGATGCAGAGGCCCTTGGCGGTATCGACCCAATCGAGACGCCCCGCGTCCCGGCCCTGTCCCGCGAGATCCGTCACGATGCCACCTGTCCGCAGAATCTCGCAGACTCTGGCACGGCACCGGTAAAGACGCGGCTAAGCCTCGCATGCTGGTTGTATCGATCGGCACCCGCATCGGGGCCTACCGCTCGCGCCGCGCGCCCCGGCGGTCGCGCGTCATCCGCGTGGCGGCGTGGAAGTCGTCGGGCTTGGTGCGGACCCAGTCGCGGAAGCGCGCGATCTCCGGATCGGCACGCAGCGCAGCGATGTCGGCGAGGCGCCGGGCGATCTCCGCCTCGCTGTAGCGGGCATGGATCGCGGAATGGCAGATCTGGTGCAGGCGCACCGTGCCGCGATGCGTGCCTCTCTTCAGCTTCGGCGTGAGGTGATGCAGGCTGGAACGCGCGTGACACGGGATCGGCCGGTCGCAGAGCGCGCAGATCTCTGCCTCGGGACGCTGCGGCCCCTGCGTCGCCGGATCGTCGTCGCGCCACCGTCGCTCGCGCCTGCCCAAGCCGTCTCCTCCTGCCCTGGCATTTAGGGCGCACCGGCCGCCGGTCCCGGCATCTGTTAAGATCCGGTAACCGGCCGGATCCCTCGTGCGGAGCCCGGTTAACACCCCTTAAACCCGCCGCATTTACGGTGCGGAAGCGGCGTGGGGGAGCCGGCGCCGCCTCAGGGCCGCACCGACGCCCCTGCCGATACGAGAGCCGCAGGACCAGACGAAACGCATGGCGCAGGGACGCGGACGGGATCGCCGGAGCGAGCCGAACTTCGACGTGCCGGAAGGCCGCGTCGCGGCGCCCGGCGCGCTCGACCTGCGGCTGTCGCGCCAGGATCGCGCAGGAGGCGGCGTGGCGGAGACAGGCGCGAAGCGGGGCGCAGTCGCATCGGGACGCAAGGCATCGGGCGGGCGCCGCGCACCGGCGCGCAAGGCGGCGAAGCGGCGCGGCTCGTTCCTCGGCCGCATGGCCTACGGCGTGCTGGTTCTCGGCCTCTGGGGCCTCATCGGCATCGCCGGTCTCGTGGCCTATCACGCCTCGCAACTGCCCCCGATCGACCAGCTCAGCGTGCCCAAGCGGCCGCCGAACATCGCGATCCTGGCCAGCGACGGGTCGCTGCTCGCCAATCGCGGCGAGACCGGCGGCCGCGTGGTCTCGATCAAGGAGCTGCCGCCCTACCTGCCGCGCGCCTTCGTGGCGATCGAGGACCGGCGTTTCTACAGCCATTTCGGCGTCGATCCGGTCGGCATCGCCCGCGCGATCGGCCAGAACCTGACCCGGCGCGGCGTCGCGCAGGGCGGCTCGACCCTGACGCAGCAGCTCGCCAAAAACCTGTTCCTGACCCCAGAGCGCTCGGCCTCGCGCAAGATCCAGGAAGCGATCCTGGCGCTCTGGCTCGAGCACAAATACACCAAAGACGAGATCCTCGAACTCTACCTCAACCGGGTCTATTTCGGCGCGGGCGCCTATGGCGTCGAGGCGGCGGCGCAGCGCTATTTCGGCAAGCCCGCCAAGAGCGTGAGCCTCGCCGAGGCGGCCATGCTCGGCGGATTGGTCCAGGCCCCCTCGCGGCTCGCCCCGAACCGCAACCTGCCCGCCGCGCAGGCACGCGCCGCTCAGGTGCTGGCCGCGATGCAGGAGCTCGGCTTCGTGCCCGCGCAGGACGTGAAGGTGGCGCTGGCGCAAGCCGCGCGGCCGGCGAGCAGCCGCGGCGGCGGCTCGGCCAACTACGTGGCCGACCTCGTGATGGACGTGCTCGACGACTTCGTCGGCAAGTTCGAGAGCGACATCGTGGTGCAGACCACGGTGGATACCGGCCTCCAGGCCGCCGCCGAGAAAGCACTGGTGGACGAGCTGAACCGCCAGGGCACCCGCTACAACGTTCACCAGGGCGCGCTGGTCTCGATGAAGCCGGACGGGGCGATCCGCGCGCTGATCGGCGGCCGCGACTATGCTCAGAGCCAGTTCAACCGTGCGACCACGGCCAAACGCCAGCCCGGCTCCGCGTTCAAGCCCTTCGTCTACCTCGCCGCGATCGAGCGGGGCGCGACGCCCGACACGGTGCGCGAGGATGCGCCGATCAAGATCGGCTCCTGGCAGCCGGAGAACTACTCGCACCGCTACGAGGGCGCCGTCACCCTGCGGACCGCGCTCGCGCTCTCGCTCAACACCGTGGCGGTGCGCCTCGGCCAGGAGGTCGGCCCGAAGGCGGTGGTCCAGACCGCGCAGCGCCTCGGCATCTCCTCGGCCCTCCAAGCGAACGGCTCGATCGCGCTCGGCACCTCCGAGGTGACGCCGCTGGAGATGGTCGGCGCCTACGGCGCCTTCGCCAATGGCGGCATCGGCGTGATCCCCTACGTCGTCGCCTCGGTGAAGAGCACCGACGGCAAGGTGCTGTACAAGCGCGGCGAGGGCGGCCTCGGCCGGGTCATCGACCCGAACGCGGTCGGAATGATGAACGCCATGATGCACGAGACCTTCGTCATCGGCACCGCCAAGAAGGGCGACATTCCGGGCTGGGACCTCGCTGGCAAGACCGGCACCAGCCAGGATTTCCGCGACGCCTGGTTCATCGGCTATTCGGGCAGCCTCGTCACCGGGGTCTGGCTCGGCAACGACGACGGCGAGCCGACCAAGAAGGCATCCGGCGGCAACCTGCCGGTGGACATCTGGAAGACCTACATGACCACGGCGCTGAAGGGCCAGACCCCGGTGCCGCTGCCCGGCCTCAACCGCTGGCGCAAGGCGCCGGAGACCACCGCCTCCGTGGCGGCGGCGGGCGGCCCCGGCGAGATCTTGGGCCAGATCTTCGGCACCGCGCCCCAGGCGGCCCCACAGCCGCAGGCACCCGCGCCGCGCCGCAGGCAGGCGGAGCCGCAGCAGGACCGCAACTTCTTCGAGAAGCTGTTCGGCATCGGGGAGTGAGGGCGGGCCGGGCACTTCCCGGGATCGCTGGATAGGCCCAGGCTCATCACGGCCGGGCCTCGTCGCACCGGATCGAGGTCTTTCTCCGGAGCAGGCCGATCGATCGGCCGTTCCTTCGATCGTCCGCACCATCCTGCCGAGTCATCGTCCTTGTTCCCGCGCGATCGAAGGGCGCGAATGCTGCCCCGTCGCCCGGAAGGATCGGCATTGTAGCGGCCAATATCGGGCGCGTCTCAATCTAAGGCCGATCCGTCCCGAACGGCCGCCCCCGAGAGCCTCGTGGCACCGGCGCTACAGACTCGTACATTGAACACCGGCATTGGACCCAGGCCGATAAACTGAGTTCAGGCCATGAAGAACATCGCACTCGCCTCCACAATCCTCGCGTCCCTGGCATCGGGCTCTGTGCTCGCCGCCGACCTGCCGCGTCGCGCCTCTCCGCCGGTCTTCACGCCGGTTCCGGTCTTCACCTGGACGGGTTTCTACATCGGCGGCAATGCCGGCTACGCCTTCACCACCCGCGAGAGCCGCAACCGCAACGCCGCCTTTCTGATCAACGATGCCGATATCGGCACGGTCGGTGGCACCTTCGGCTTCAACAACCGCGGCCAGAACGGCTTCTCGGGCGGTCTGCAGGTCGGCGCCAACTACCAGTTCACCCCTGGCAGCGGCTTCGTCGTCGGCGTCGAGGCCGATGCCCAGTATCTTGATGCCGGGCGTCGCCGCTCGGGAGTCGTGGCCGGTCCCGGCACCGTGCTGAACCCGAACGCGGTCTTCTTCGATCCGCGCGCCACGGCCGGGCTCGAATATTTCGGCACCGTCCGCGGCCGCCTCGGCTACGCCTTCGACCGTACCCTCGTCTACGCCACCGGCGGCTATGCCTATGGCGGCGGCAGCGAGAAGCGCTTCTTCGGCGCCACCGACAATGCCCAGATGCGCACCGGCTGGGCTGCGGGCGCGGGCCTGGAATACGCGCTCCCGACCGAGTCCTTCCTGAACTTCTTCCGCGCCTCGGCGGTGACGATGAAGGTCGAGGGCCTCTACGTGAACCTCCAGCGGAACAAGGGTCTCGCACTGCTGGCCGTGAACACGGTCACCGGCGACGTCTTCCTCCGCACGCCGGATCGCCGTTCCCTCGGCGACGACTTCGCCGTCATCCGCGCCGGCATCAATTACAAGTTCGGATCCTACTGAGCACGCGCCGGCTGGATGGCGCCGTCATCCAGCCGGGCCTGCGGTCTCGATCACGAGTTCGGAGACGGATCGATCGGGCGTGAAGGCTCGGTTCCCGCTCCGCGCCGCTCCTCAGCAGGGAGCGGCGAAGCTCGGCTCAAGCGTCCCCAGCTCCGATCACCTGGCCGCCCGAGCCGACGACACCCCAGGCCTGTGCCTGGGGTGTTCGCGTTCGCATCACGCCGAACGAAGCCGGGTCGCACGGCCTCGTTCGTTGGACAGTGCGGATCACAGATTGTCGATCCAACTCCTCAGCACGGAGATCCCGGCACGCTCACCGCCGATCCCGAGTTGATAGGATGTCGTCTCGCTCGGGACGAAGCCGAAGCGGCGGCGGAAGGCGCGCTGGAACGTCTTCTCGTCGGAGAAGCCGACCGTGTAGGCGAGTTGAGCGACCCGCCTCGGCCCCGCCGCGTCGCCCCGCACCAGAATGCGCATCGCGCGCATCAGGCGCCGGTCGCGGATATAGGCGAGCACGCCGCCGGTCTCGCCGAAGAGAGGGTAGAGCGCGGAGCGCGACATGCCGGCCCGGGCGGCGATCACCGCCGGGGTCAGACCGGGCTCGTGCAGATCGCGCTCGATCAGGCGGCGAACGCGGATGCGCGCGTCGAGATTCTGGACGCCCGTCCCCGTCGTGCGCCCGCTCAGATAGGTGCCGCAGAGCTGGATGATCGCGCGCGCCGCGGAGGCGGCCTCCTGCTGATGCAGCAGGTCGCCGCAGGCGACGACGTTCGCGAGAAAGGCGTGCAGCAATCGCCCGAACGGATCGCCGTCGTGATCGAGGATCCGGGCATGGAGTCCTTCGAGCCGGCATCCCTGATCTTCGAGGAGGGCGCGCGGAATCACCAGATTCGTCGCGTCCACAGGGGCCGCCACGATACGAACCGGCCGAGCGAGGTCGAAGACGACACAATCCGTCTCCCGGGCCGCCAAAGTCCCGCCGTCTCCCTCGATCAGGCTGTGTCCCTGCCGGTAGAACTGCAGCAGGATGTGGTCGAGACCCTGCTGCTGGACCATCGTCTGCGTCCGCTCCAGGGTATGAGCCGGCGCGATCACATCTCCGACGAGCAGCTCCCCGAGATGATAGGAGCGCATCGCGATCGGGACCGACAGATCGGTGTCGGACCGGAAGCTGACCTGGAAGAAGGGAGCGATGTGCTCGCGCCATGCAGAACCCAGCTGCGCGCGATCCTCGGGGACATCGAAGCGGTGGCACAGAACCACCGCCTGGTCGCGCCGGATCGGGTCGGTATCGTTGGCTCGCATGGCTGTTCTGTCTACGGATGCGCACCATTCTTTGAGCGCAAAATCTTGAAATAAATCCTAAGATAATCCTCTGTCCGCCCGTCGAAACCGACACGGTCCCTCCATCGCCGAACCTGCGCGCCGCGAGGCGCGCGCGCCTTAGCGCCCGCTCGAATGGTTTGCAACGATCCCCGCCCAACGCGAAAAGCCCGCACCGGCGGTCGCCAATGCGGGCTGGAGGAGAACGTGAGTCCGGGTGCCGCGACGCGGCGCGGGAGACGAACCGCAACGTCTTCGAGACGCTGTTCGGCATCGGGGAGTGAGGGCGGGCCGGGGTCGCATGCGGCCTCCACGCGGTTTCGGCTCCGCGCGTCTTGCTGACGCCGGAGGCTTGGCTGGAGGGAGACGCGGGACGCCGCGGAACCCAAATTGTCTGCGTACGGATACCGAGCTCCCCGGCGTCCCGCGGACGAGGGGGCGGGGATCCGCCGGCCTCGTCCGTCTATGCGTCGCGGTCTCTTGCTCACCTGCATCGACCCCGATCGTGGCGGACTGCGTAGCGCCGTTGCCCGGCTCGCCCAGCCTCACCCCGGCAGACTTGAAGCGTCGTGCACCGGACCTCGTATTGGGCCCGGCATCGGTTCCAACGACCTGTGCAGGCCGGACTATCGGGGCTGTCCCGTTGTTGATCCGGGCTGGCGCCGAGAACGGCCCTGTGTCGCGCAGAGGCGCCCGGGGCGCCGGCTGACCGGCCGGCGACGCGGGAACCGCCGCGCTGTCCTGGCACGGGCCGTGGTCATGCGGCCCGGGCTCCCTGCGCGCGGCGCGGCGGGTTGCAGGACCCGTCGCGCCGCGGGACAGCGCGTGGCCGGGATGTACGTGTTTTGTTCTCGCGTGTCAAGCTTTTTGTCTCAAAGAAGGTCTTTTCGCCCTGCCGCCGCGCTCTCCCTCTCCCCTCTGCGGGGGAGGGTGCCGAACGGAGTGAGGCGGGAGAGGGGAACCCGGCGTCCGACACGGGCCCAGCGTCGATGCCGAACGCGATCCTGTACCGTCGCACCCCTCTCCCGACCCGCTTCGCGGGCCACCCTCACCCGCAGAGGGGGGAGGGAGGGCGCGGTTCCAGCTCTCCATCGGTGTCCGGATCAGGCGCGGGTCCCCTCTCCCGACCGCGAGAGGGGACCTAGGGTGGTCCCTATGGGTGCCCGGAAGCGCCGACGAGGCTCAGAAGTCCATCGAGGCCGAGAGCAGGAAGGTCCGTGGGGTGCCCTGGCTCAGGATACCGCGGCCGGTCGAGGCCCAGTAATTATTGCCCGTCACGTTGACCACGTTCGCCCGCAGGGTCAGCGGCCGGTCCTGGAACGTGGTGGCATAGCGCAGCCCGACATCGAGCGTCGCCCAGTCGGGGATCTTCTGGCTATTGGCGAGGTCGTAGTACTGGGCGGCTGTGTAGATCACCCGGCCCGTCAGGGTCAGACCCGGGACGAGGCCCGGCGGCAGGTCGTACTCCCCGTAGAGGTTGAGCTGCACGTCCGGCACGCCGACGGCGACCCGGCCGAGGTTGCGCGGATCCTGCGCCTGCACTTGCACGCCGTCGAGCAGGCTCACGCCGCCGAGCAGGCGGATGCCCGGCACCGGCTCGCCGAACACGGTGAGCTCGACGCCGCTGTTGCGCTGGCGTCCATCCACGGAGAACACCAGTGTGCGGGCATCGAGGAAGCCGAAGGGCTGCTCGATCTCGAAAGCGGCGAAGCCGATGCCGACGCTGCCGAAATCGTATTTCGCGCCGACCTCGGTCTGGCGTGAGACGGCGGCCGGGAAAGCCGCGTTGGCGTTGACGGCATTCACCGGCGGGGCCGGCGAGGTCAGGCCCTCGATGTAGTTGGCGTAGAGGGAGAGCCGCTCCCAGGGCTTCACGACGAGGCCGACGCCCGGCGAGAAGGCACCGCTCTCGCTCGACCCGGTGCGGAAGCCGGTGACGGCGTTGTAGCTGTTCACGTCGAGGCTCTGCCAGCGACCGCCGACGGTGAGGAGCACCCGGTCGTCGAGGATCGACAGGGTGTCGGCGACGGCGATGCTGCGGTTGATCCGGCTCGAGGTGCGCGGCGTCGCGTTCGACAGGCCGATGGTGGAGCGCGGCGCGACAGAGACCGGATTATAGAGATTCGACACGATGGTCGCGCCAACAGTCTGCGCCGGAGGCTGGGCGAGATCCTGCCAGAACCCGACCGCGGCGAGGCCGAAGCTGTGCTTGACCGGGCCGGTCTCGACCGTGCCGCGCAGGCCGGCCTCGGCGGTCTGGTTGACGATGTGGAACGGCAGGTAGCTGATCGGGTCGCGGTAATCGCCGCGCGTGTTGAAGATCGTCAGGACTCCGCCAAAATATTCCTGCCGGAAGTTCGAGCGGCCGTAAGCGCCGTAGACGGTCAGGTCCGGGGTCAGGTCGTACTCGACCCGCGTGGCGAGCTGCTGGTTGGCGCTGTCCCTGTACTCCCAGGGCTGCTGCTGGTTCAGGCTCAGGTCCGGGGCCCGCGGAATGCGCACGCCGGCCGCCACGTTGCGGTTGCGCAGGGGCGACGTGAAATCGAGCTCCTGATAGCCGAGATCGAGGCTCGCCCGCAGGCGCTCGCCGCGATAGTCGAGCGCGAGCGCGGCGACGCCGAGATGCAGGCTCTGGTTGTCGATCGGCGTGTGGCCGTTGTTGAAGGCGCCGTTGAAGCGGATGCCCCATTCCTTGGCGTCGCCGAAGCGGCGGCTGATATCGACCGCCTTGTAGACCTGGGCGTCGGAACCGTAGCCGAGGGTGACGCGGTTGAGCGGCTCCTCGCCCGCCCGCTTCGGGATCAGGTTGATGAGGCCGCCGATATTGCCGAAGGGGGGCACGCCCGACAGCAGCGTCGAGGGCCCGCGCAGCACCTCGACGCGCTCGATCGGCTCGATGGCCGGGTTGAAGGCGTCGGCCACCCCGAACAGGCCGTTGAAGGCCATGTCCTGGGCGAAGACCGGGAAGCCGCGGATGAAGAAACCCAGGATGCCCGAGAAGGCCGGCACGTTGGTGCGGATCGAGGGGTCGTTGTTGACCACGTCCTGCACGTTGCGCGCCTGCTGGTCGCGGATCAGCGTCTCCGTGTAGCTGGTCGCGCTGAACGGCTGGTCGAATACGTTGCGGTTGCCGAGCAGGCCGAGCCGTGAGCCCGAGCCGACCACGCCGCCCGGATAGGCGGCCGGCGGCGGACCGACGATGCGGTTGGGGACCGGCGCGGCCCGCCCGCCACCGCGCGCCTCCACGGAGAGCTCGTCGAGGCGGACCTCGTCCTGCGCGGCGGCGGGCCCGGCGCCGAGGGCGCCCAACAGGGCGAGGCAGACGGTGATCTCGCGACGCTGATCGAACCCGATCCGACACGGCTTGTAACGCGGCATAGGCACACAATCCCTGAGGCATCCGACATCACCGGCGTCGATGCAGCCGGAATACCGGTCGATCGCCCCTATTCGGCATCGACCCCGCATCGCAATGCGATTTCCGTCTCAGGATCACTTGGTTTTGCTGTTGTTGCTCCGATTTTTCATTGTCTCATTAGACCAGTTTGAAGATTTGGAGCAGTGTTCCGATGCGCTTGCCTGCTCCGAACCGGTTGCCATCGTGACTGACGGCGACCGGGTCCCGCGGGCAGGGCCGATCCGCGCCGGACGCGCCGCCAAGCCGCGCTCCGGCCGGGTCTCATCATGTCCGAGCAGTCATTCCCGCCGCACGCAAAAAAACCCGCACCGGCGGAGACCGGTGCGGGCTGGCGCGATACGCTCAGGCCGGACAATCCCGGCATGCGCTCGATCCGCGATCGAGAGACGAACGCGCCGATCCGGTTCAAGCAACCGGATCGGATCTGCCCCTAGAAGTACGACTTCAGCGTGCCGCGGCGGCGCACGTCGAGGGTGGCGCAGTGGAAGGAGCCGCCGAACGGGCCATAGGACAGGAACGGCGCCGGGATCGGGTCGAAGCCCCAGTCCTTCAGGGCCTTGATCAGCGTCGGCTGGCTCTGGTCGACGACGATCTTCTTCTCGTCGATGGCGAGAACGTTGATCGAGGTCCAGGGCGAGCACATCGAGATCTTGCTCATGAAGCCCGTGACGGGGTCGGGGCGCGGGGCGATCAGAACGTCCCATTTCTTGAGCACGGCCGGGAGCTTCTCGACATCGATGTAGTCGGGATTGACCAGCACCTTGCCCGGCGCCAGCGGCATGAACGAGGAGTCGATATGCATCGGCTGCGGGCAGCGGCTCTCGATCTCGTGGATGCGGAAGCCGGGGCCGAGATGGCGGCGCAGCCACTCGATGCCCATCAGGTTGGTCACGTTCGAGCGGGTCACGAACAGGTCGCGGCCGCAGCGCACGAAATCGGCCGCGTCGAAGACCGGCTCGAACTCGTTGACCGTGAACTGCATGGGCTCGCCGGCCTTCAGGTTCGGCACCCGGTAATCGTAGTTGTACAGGTCGTCGATCAATTGAGGGCGCGGCGCCGAAGTCCAGCGCGCACCATTGCGAAAATACTCCTTGAACAGGCCGCGGTAGGCGTCGCCCTCGAAATAGCGCGAGCGCCAGCACATCGGGCTCTCGATAATCTCGTCGCCGATGACGAGATAGGGATCGCGCGGGCAGGCGACGCAGAAGCCGCGCGACGACCAGCGCGGCGCCTTGTACTTCTTCGAGAAATCGATCGAATCCGGGCGGCGGACCTTCACGCCCTCGCCGGCGAGGATCTTGATGAAGTTGTCGAGCTCGGCCTGGGCGAGCTTCTTCATGAAGTTCGGGTACTTCCAGCCGCTGGCGAAGCGGTAGAAGGGCTGCGCCGCCCGCGGCAGGTTGAAGATCACGGTCAGGTGGTGGGTCGGGATGGTCGCGCCGTCGAGCGAGCCGACGATGACCTCCTCCAGCGGGTCCCACTCGTTCCAGGCCATGACCGGCGATTGCGGGGCCGGCACGCCCGGTCCTCCCTCGCGGCCAGCCCCGTACCCGGCGGCGTGCGACGCGTCGTCGAGCACGGCCTCACCGGCCGTGATGGGTGATTCGCGGTCCATCCTTCAGTCCCCTTGGTCGCGGTCTTTTGCGGTCGTTGGCCGTAGGCGAAAAGGCCGGTGCCGCTTTGGCGCGCACTGTGTCTCTCGGGTGATAGACATTGCCGGCCATTGCTGCAACTTGGCGCTGTCTCCTCAACCGCGGCGGTCTTTTTCGGTCGGAAACGCGGCGAGATTCCAGCAACAAGCCACGACGAGCTTGCAGAAGACCATGAAGCGTCTGACGACCCTGGCCCTGATCGTGGGTCTCTGCACGGTGGTCGGCCTGTTCCTGTCCTCCGGGCTGGAAGACGTGGCCGCTGCGGTGGTGAGCGCCGGCTGGGGCGCGCTGATCGTCGTGCTCGCGCGCGCCGTCGCGGTCGCCTGGGCCGGCCTCGGCTGGTTCGTGATCTTTCCCGCGTCGGCGCGCCCGAGCCTGCCCGCCTGCATCAACCTCCGCTTCATCCGCGAGGGCATCAACACGCTGCTGCCGGTCGCCACCGTCGGCGGCGACTTCGTGGGCGCGCGGCTGCTCACCCGCCGCGGCGTCTCCGGCGGCCTCGCCGGCGCCAGCATGTTCGTCGACCTGATGACGCAGGCGCTGACGCAGCTCCTGTTCACCGTGGCCGGCCTCGGCCTGCTGGTCTGGCTCTCGGGCGACGGGCCGATCGTGCGCACCGTGGCCGGCGGCCTCGCCGTGGCGACGCCGGCGCTGGCGGCCTTCTACCTGATCCAGCGCCGCGCCGGCCACCGCATCGTCCAGGCGCTGCTCTCGCGCTTCGCCTCGGGCCGCGAGTGGCGCGCGCTCGGCGCCGTGGACGTGCTCTTCGACAACCTGCGCCGGCTCTACGGCAACCCGGCCCGGGTCGGCGCCGGCATCCTGGTCCACCTCGTCGGCTGGGTGATCGGCACCTGCGAGGTCTATGTCTGCCTCCATTTCATGGGCTATCCGGTCAGCTTCGCCGAGGCTTTGGTGATCGAGAGCCTCGCCCAGGCGGTCCGCGGCGCGGCCTTCGCGGTGCCGGGCGCGCTCGGTGCCCAGGAGGGCGGCCTGATCGCGCTCTGCGCCCTGTTCGGCATCCCGGCCGAGGCGGCGCTCGCCCTGTCGCTGGTCAAGCGCCTCGCCGACGTTCTGGTCGGCGTGCCCGGGCTGATCCTCTGGCACCGCGCCGAGCGCGCGGAGGCCGCCGAGGAGACCGACGAGGCGCGCGGGCGCCGGCTCGGCAAGCGCCTGAGCCCCGTCCTGCAGCCGGCGACGCTCGGCCCCTTCTACAGCTACGCACCGCCGCGCATGCCCGCCGCGCGGCACACCGACAGCGAGGGAGACCTCAAGAAGTGCGCCTGATCCGTCTCGGCCTGCTCGCGCTCGCCCTGGTCGCCGGCCCGGCGCGCGCCGCCGACGAGCCCGCGCTCGCGACCGTCCGCAAGGTCTATGCGCGCTTCGAGGAGACCGTGCGCGGCGGCGTGCCGCCGCTGCCGGAGCGCGTCGCCGCGGTCGGCCCGGTGCTCGAGGAGACCTTCGACTTCCCCGCGATGGTGAAGCTCGCGGTCGGCCAGCCCTGGGCCGGCTTCACGCCGGAGCAGCAGGCGGCCATCACCGAGGCGTTCCGGCGCAACTTCATCACCACCTACGCCAACCGCCTGAAGCAGGCGGCGGGCGGCAAGTTCGAGGTGCAGAGCGCCGAGCCGCGCAACGGCGGCAGCCTCGTCCAGACCCGCGTCACCACCCCCGACGGCGACGAATCGCAGATCGACTTCGTGCTGAGCGCCGAGAACAAGGTGACCGACGTGTTGCTCAACGGCAACGTCAGCGAGGTCGCGGGCCAGCGCACCAGCTTCAGCCAGCCTCTGAAGGCTGGCGGCGCGGACGGGCTGCTGACATTCCTGCGCCAGCGTACCGAAGGCATGTTGGCGGCCAAACCGACGCCTTGAACGCCGGGCATCACGCGCCCCTCACGCCGCGTCCGCGGCCGTCGCATTCCCCAGACCGAGCGATTCCCCGATGACCTTCTGGGACATGACCTGGCTCTCGCCGATCCTTCTGCTCATCGCGGTGGTCGGCTGCGTCTACGGTCTCACCGCCGCCTACCTCGCCGGCCGTTTCGCGGCGGCCGCGCCCGCGCGCCTGCCGGCGGACGCGGCGCGTCCCTCCGTCACCGTCCTGAAGCCGCTCTGCGGGCTCGAGCCGAACCTCTACGAGAACCTCGAAAGCTTCTGCCGCCAGGATTATGCCGGCCCGGTCCAGATCGTCTTCGGCATCCAGAGCGCGGCCGATCCGGCCATCGACGTCGTCGAGCGCCTGCGCGCGGCCCATCCGTCCCTGCGCATCGATCTGGTGATCGACGCTCGCCAGCACGGCTCGAACCGCAAGGTCTCGAACCTGATCAACATGGCCGAGCGCATCGCCCACGCGGTGGTGGTGCTCGCCGACAGCGACATGGTGGTGCGGCCCGACTATCTGGAGCGCGTGGTCGCCGCCCTGTCGCAGCCCGGCGTGACCGGCGTGACCTGTCTCTATCACGGCGTCCCCGCCAATCGCAGCGTCTACGCCCATCTCTCGGCGCTCGCCATCGACGTGCAGTTCCTGCCCAACGTCGTGATGGGCGTGGGCCTCGGACTGGCCAAGCCCTGCTTCGGATCGACCATCGCCTTCACCGCCGAATCGCTGAAGGCCATCGGCGGCTTCCACCGCATCCGCAACGACCTCGCCGACGATTACGAGCTCGGCGCCGCACTTCGGGGCCTCGGCGGCCGCGTCGCGATCCCGAACTTCTCGATCGGGCATACCTGCGTCGACACCGAGATCCGCGGGTTGTGGCGCCACGAGCTGCGCTGGAACCGCACCATCCGCAACGTCGATCCGGCCGGCTATGCCGGCTCCGTCGTCACCCACGCCTTCCCCGTGGCCCTGATCGGCGCGCTGCTGCCGGGCGCCGGCACCGCCGCGCTCGCGGTGGCGGCGCTGGCGCTCGCCTGCCGCATCGTCCTCTGCCTGCGCCTCGAACGGGCCTTCGGCCTCGAGTCGCACCCCTACTGGCTGTTGCCGATCCGCGACATCCTCTCCTTCGCGAACTTCTCCTGGGGGTTCGTATCCGGGGCGGTGACATGGAAAGGTCACGATTATCGCGTGGTTGCGGACGGTACGCTGATCCCGGAAGCGCAGCTCAGCAAGGATGCTGAGGCGCCGACCGCCTGATCAGATCTGCTGTTTCCCGCCCGCTCATCGCAACCAGCATTGCACTGAGGCCTTGAACCCCATGCGCACGCTCTTCCTCCAGGCCCCCACTTTCGATGGTTTCGATGGCGGCGCCGGCTCCCGCTACCAGGCCAAGCGTGAGATCAAGTCGTTCTGGTACCCGACCTGGCTGGCCCAGCCCGCCGCCCTGGTGCCGAACTCGAAGCTGATCGACGCGCCGCCGCACAACATCAAGCTGCCGGAGATCGTGGCCCAGGCCAACGACTTCGATCTGGTCGTGCTGCACACCTCGGTCCCGTCCTTCAAGTCCGACGTGAAGACCATCGAGGCCCTCAAGAAGGCCAACCCGAAGCTCATCGCCGGTCTGATCGGCGCCAAGGTGGCGGTGGACGCCGCCGGCGCGATGGAACAGGCCCCGGTGGTCGATTTCTGCGCCCGCAACGAGTTCGACTTCACCGTCAAGGAAGTCGCCGAGGGCGTGCCCATGGCGGAGATCAAGGGCCTCTCCTACCGCAACGCCGACGGTGTCGTGATCCATAACGAGGATCGCGAGATCATGACGGACATGGACCAGCTGCCCTTCGTCACGAGCGTGTACAAGCGCGATCTCGAGATGGAGAAGTACTTCATCGGGTACCTCAAGCACCCCTACATCTCGTTCTATTCCGGCCGTGGCTGCAAGAGCCGCTGCACCTTCTGCCTCTGGCCGCAGACGGTCGGCGGCCACACCTACCGCACCCGCTCGGTCGCGCACGTGATCGAAGAGATCAAGTACTGCATGAAGGAGTTCCCGCAGACGAAGGAGTTCTTCTTCGACGACGACACCTTCACCGACAACCTGCCCCGCGCCGAGGAGATCGCCCGCGAACTCGGCAAGCTTGGCGTCACCTGGTCCTGCAACGCCAAGGCCAACGTGCCGCGCGAGACCCTGAAGGTGCTCAAGGACAACGGCCTGCGCCTGCTGCTGGTCGGCTACGAGTCCGGCAATCAGAAGATCCTGAACAACATCAAGAAGGGCATGCGCGTCGAGGTCGCCGAGAAGTTCACCAAGGATTGCCACGACCTCGGCATCGCCATCCACGGCACCTTCATCGTCGGCCTGCCGGGCGAGACGAAGGAGACGATCCAGGAGACGATCGCCTTCGCCAAGCGCATCAACCCGCACACGATCCAGGTCTCCCTGGCCGCGCCCTATCCGGGCACCTTCCTCTACAAGCAGGCGGTCGAGAACGGCTGGCTCGACGTGGAGAATGCCGAGCTCGTCGACGAGAACGGCGTGCAGATCGCGCCGCTGCACTACCCGCACCTGTCGCATTCCGAGATCTTCGCAGCGGTTGAGGAGTTCTACAAGAAGTTCTACTTCCGCGCCCCGAAGATCGCCTCCATCGTCAGCGAGATGGTCCGCTCGCCCGACATGATGAAGCGCCGTCTGCGCGAGGGCGTCGAATTCTGGCACTTCCTCCGGGAGCGTCAGGGCGTCTCCAAGGCCGCCTGAGCCTGAGCCGCGAAACCTCTTCAAAGACCGATCACGGCCGGGCGAGAGCCCGGCCGTTCTCGTTCGAGGGCTCCGCCCTCGACCCGCGCGAGGGCGGAGCCCTCTCGACACCCGGATCAGGAGCATTCCGTGAAGCGGCTCGTCGTCACGGCGGATGATTTCGGCCTCAGCCCGGAGGTGAACGAGGCCGTCGAGCAGGCGCATCGTGACGGCATCCTCACCGCGGCGAGCCTGATGGTGTCTGCGTCCGCCGCCGCCGATGCCGTGGCGCGGGCGCGCCGCCTGCCGTCGCTGCGCGTCGGGCTGCATCTCGTCCTCGTCGAGGCCTGGCCGACGCTGCCCGCCGCCGAGCTGCCGGACCTCACCGACGCGCAGGGGCTGATGCGGCGCGACATGGAGCGCCTCGGACTCGACCTCGCCCTGAAGCCCGCGGCGCGGCGGCAGCTCGCGGCGGAGATCCGGGCCCAGTTCGAGGCCTACCGCGCGACCGGGCTGCCACTGGACCACGTCAACGCGCACAAGCACTTCCACATCCACCCGCTGATCGCCGGGGCGGTCCTGCGGATCGGGCGCGATTTCGGCATGCGGGCGCTGCGGGTGCCGCGCGAGCCGCGCGAGATCCTGCGTCGCGCCGAGCCCGGTGCCGCCCCGCGCGCCGCCCTCGACACCGCCCCCTGGGCCGCACTCCTGGCGGTGCGGGCGCGGCAGGCCGGGCTTCTGATCCCCGACCGGACGCTCGGCCTCGCCTGGTCCGGCGCCATGACGCCGCGCCGCGTGGCGGCGCTCCTCACCCATCTGCCGGACGGGCTCACCGAGCTCTACACCCACCCGGCCACCGCTGGCGGCTTCCCGGGCGAGGCGCCGGGCTACGCCTACGCGGCCGAACGCGACGCGCTGATCGATCCGGCGGCGCGGGCGACCGTGGTGCGCGCAGGCACGCGGTGCGGCGGGTTCTCGGATTTTCTCAGGTAGGCCCGAGACCTCAGGCCAGACGCCACGTCTGCGGGTGATCGCGCAGGGCTCTATCGAGGGTCACAAGAGAGAAGCCTTCCACCCGGCATTGCGCGAGCAGCATGCGATCGAACGGATCGCGTGTCGGCGGCAGCGGATCCACGCTCGCCAGGGCGTGAGACGTGGTCACGGGCAGAAACGTGATGCCCATCGCCTCGTAGAACTGAGGAAGACTCCCGAGTGGCAGGCCTGGGTCGAGCTTTCCCAAGCGTGTCTTGATCGCGATCTCCCATAGGCTCGCGACGCTCGCCCAGAGATCGGCGTCATCCCGCCGGATCAGGCGATCCGGCTTCCGCACTCACCTCCGGCAACCGATCCAGGGCCAGCGCCAGCAGAAGGTGGCTGTCGAGAAGCAGCCTCATGCTTCAGGCAGCGGCCGGATCAGGAAATCCTCCGGGAGGGGATCATCGAAATCCGATGCGATGAAGCCGGGACGACGCACGATGCCTGCTGCCCGCAGGAAGGCTTCCCCAGCCTCAAAGTCGATCCCCCCGCGACGACGCGGCACAAGGTCTGCCACCGGCTTGCCGTCGCGGGTCACGACAATGGTCTCGCCGTGCTCCATCCGAAGCGTCAGGGCGGAGAGGTCCAGATCCGCGTCGTTGAGGTCGATCGAGTCCATGCCGGCAGGGTAGGGCGGCCCAACCCCGCCGCCCAGATTGGAGCTACTTCACCGGCACCGCCTCCGCCTGACGGGCGGAGATCAGCGGGTCCTTGGCCGCGGCGTCGCCCTCCGGCCGGTCCTCGTCCGGCTGCACCGGGGGCGGGCCGAGGAAGGCCGGCACCACGAAGAAGGCGGCCACCAGGGTGAAGAACAGCGAGAGCGCGAGCAGCTTGCCCATGCTCGCCGTGCCCGGATGGCTCGACAGGACGAGCGAGCCGAAGGCCGTGCCGGTGGTGAGCGCCGAGAAGAAGATCGCCCGGGTCAGGCTCGAGGCCAGCATGTCGACGACGCCCGCCCGCCACGCGATCACGTAGTAGATGTGGAAGGCGACGCCGACCGCGAGCATCAGCGGCAGGGCGATGATGTTGGCGAAGTTGAGCGGCATGCCGATCACGTAGAGCGCCATCAGCGTCCACAGGGTGGCCAGCACCAGCGGCCCGAGCGTCATCGCCACGTCCCAGGGTTTGCGCAGCGCCACCGAGAGGATGATGAAGATGAGCACGAAGGCGGTCACGCCCGCCTGCACGAAGGCCCCGAGGATGGTGTAGCTCGACGCCGTGGTGGCCACCGGCGCGCCCGTGGCGTGCGGGGCCACCGTGCGCACCTCGTTGGCGAAGTTGCGCAGCACCTCGTCGTCGTTCGAATTGCCCTTGGGGTGCAGCTCGATCCGGGCACGCCCGTCGGCCGCGACCCACTCGGCCTTGAGCTGGGGCGGCAGGTTGTCGAGGGTGATCCGCTCCGGATGCAGAAGCTCGCGCAGGCGCTTGAGCAGCGGCCCGAGATCGGTGGTGACGGCCACCGAGGCCGCCTCGCGCTTGGCCACGGGCGCGGCGGCGAGCGCGTCGAGGGTATCGGAGAGCCGCCCCGCGGTCTTGGCGCCGGAGGAATCGCCGGTGGCGATCCCCTTGAGGGCGGCGGCGGCCTCCTTGAGGGCCTTGATGTTGTCGGCGTCGGTCGGCGGCGGCGGCTTGCGGCCCGGATTGAGCACGGGATCGAGCAGCTCGGCCGTCTCGGCCACCATCGCGAGCTTCTTGTCCTGGTCACGCGGCACGAAGGTGTCGATGCTCATGACCTCGGCGACCGAGGGCAGGGCGGCGAGCTTCTTGATGGTCTCCGGCACCGCCGCGACGCTCGGAGCGAGCACGTCGATCACGTTCGGGCTGGTGGCCGGATCCTTGATGAGGTCGAGATAGGTGGCGATCGATTCGACCTTCGGGCTGCGCAGGTGCATCGGGTTCGAATCGAAGGGCAGCTTCCAGAGAAGCGGCGCGCCCGCCAGCGTGATCAGGCCGACGCCGATCAGCACCGCCTTGCGGTGCGCGAGGATCCAGGGATCGACCCCGGCCATCCAGGAGGTCCGCACGGCCTCCTTCTCGCCCTTCGGCTGGAACACCGCGATGAGCGCGGGCAGCAGGGTCAGCGCGAACAGGTAGGCCACGATCATGCCGGCGCCGGCGATCAGGCCGAGCTCGGACACGCCGCGGAAGGCGGTCGGCAGGAAGGCGAAGAAGCCGGCGATCAGCGAGACGGCGGCCAGCGTCAGCGACCAGCCGACGCCGCGTGCGGCGGCGCGGATCGCCGCCTCCAGGCTCGGCTGCTCGTAGCGGTCGGCCCGGTAGCGCACCGCGAACTGGATGCCGAAATCGATGCCGAGCCCGACGAACAGGGCGGCGAAGGCCACCGAGATCGGGTTCAGCTCGCCCACCATGACGAGGCCCAGCGCCGCCGTCACCACGAGGCCGGCGAAGGTGGTGATGATCACCGCGACGACGAGCGGCGCCGAGCGCAGGGCCAGCCACAGGAACAGCACGATGGCGCCGACCGTGACCGCGTTGTTGAGGAAGGCGTCGTCGGAGAGCGTCGCGAACTCGTCGTCGGCCACGGCGACCGGCCCGGTCAGGCGCATGGTCAGGCCGTATTCCGGCGTGATCTTCAGGTCCTTGGCGACGTTCCGGATCAGCTTGGTGGCGGTGTAGCCCGGCTGGAGCGCGTTGAAGTCCAGGACCGGCTTGATCATCACGAACTTGCGCAGGTCCGTGGACTTGGTCTCGCCGCCGGAGAGCAGGAGCTGCCAGGACAGGCGCGCCGGCTCGCCCTTCAGCACCTTCCCCAGGGTCGCGTCGATCTGACCCATGGGCTTGTCGAGGTCTTCGAGCTTGGCGTCGCCGCTCTTCACGCCGCGGGCGCCGAGCGAGAGCACGCGCATCACGCCGCGCAGCGACGGGTCGGAGGCCAGCGGCCCGAGCAGGCCCTGCTGCTGCACCAGCTGCTCGGTGGTCTTCTGCAGCTCGGCCTCGGACATCAGGAGCAGGCCGTTCCGGTCGTAGAACGGGCCGCCATCGGGCCGGTAGACGGTCTCGATCAGGTTCTTGTGAACGGCAAGCGCCTTGGTGAGCGCGCTCGCGGCCTCCTCGGCCTGCTCGGGCGTCTTGCCGTCGATCACGGCGACGACCGTGTTGGTCCGCTGCGGGAAGGCCTTCTCGTACTCGATCTCGTCCTGGCGCCAGGATTCCTTCGGGTCGATCAGGCGCTCGACATCGGTGTTGATCCGGAACAGGTGGGCGGCGAGGCCGCCGCTCGCGGCCGTCAGCAGCGCGATCAGGGCGATGACGATCCAGCGGTGCCGGACGGAGGACGCGACGAGTCGTTCGATCACGAGTATCCTGCCTACCTGGGACGCATCCCGGAGCGCGACGCGCCGGGGGCCCCTCTCTACGATGCGCCGCCCGTCACGGCCGATCCCGGTCTGCGGTCACGGTTTCGAGACGCACGGGGCGAACCGGATGTTCCCGGACGCCGAATTCCCACGCCCCGTCCGGATCGGAAGCGGGCACGCGGTCCGCCCGGCTCGAGGCACGCCCGCGGTCGGGTCCTCCGACGCAACGCCCGGCCAGCCAAGAAGTCTCCCTCCGACCCCGCCGGCGCGTCGGGTATTCCGGGAGCGGCGCCGGGATCCGGGCACGCGGGCACCGGCCGCGACGGGACCTGTCGCAAGCCCTGCGCTCAGTAATGGCGCCGCGCCGCGATTGCAAACCGCGCGCGGATTGTCGGGCTCGTCGGCCGGGCTTCCGGCTCGATTGTCCACGGCTCAGTTTGCACTGCGGTAGAGGCCTGTGCGATAAGGCACAGCACCGCGCGCGCTGGCGACGCTTCGCTTCACCCGGTCGCATTGCCGACGCATTCGCCGGTTCTGTCGCGCGCAATGTTCCGCCACAGCCCTGCCGGGAGCGGGCGCGGCGGAGGCTCGGTTGTGGCTCCGTTGCGTCATGTGAGAATTCCGTGACGCGTCGAGGGCCGAACAGGGCGCTTTCGAGATTCGTTCCAAGCTAGAGCGCTGGAACCGGACACGTTTTCGCGTTAAGCAGCCCCGCTGAGCCGGGGCCAACAGAACAAGGAGCCGCAACTTGGGCATTCCCCTCCGGTACGTCGCAAAGATCGGCGGCTACATCCTCAAGCAGCATCTGACGGGTCGCAAGCGCTACCCGCTGGTGATGATGATGGAGCCCCTGTTCCGCTGCAACCTCGCCTGCGCCGGCTGCGGCAAGATCGATTACCCGGACGAGATCCTCAACAAGCGGCTCCCGGTGAACGAGGCGCTCGAATCGGTGCGCGAGTGCGGCGCGCCGGTGGTGGTGATCGCGGGCGGCGAGCCGCTGCTGCACAAGGATCTGCCGCAGATCGTCGAGGGCATCATCGCGCAGAAGAAGTTCGCGATCGTGTGCACGAACGCGCTGCTCCTTGAGAAGAAGATCAAGGAATACAAGCCGAGCCCGTACTTCACCTGGTCGATCCATCTCGACGGCGACAAGGAGATGCACGATCAGTCGGTCTGCCAGCGCGGCGTCTATGACAAGGCCGTCGCGGCGATCAAGAAGGCCAAGGAGATGGGCTTCCGGGTCACCATCAACTGCACCTTCTTCAACAATTCCTCGGCCGACAAGATCGCCGACTTCTTCGATTCGGTGACCCGCATGGGCATCGACGGCATCACGGTCTCGCCGGGCTACGCCTACGAGCGCGCCCCCGACCAGCAGCACTTCCTCAACCGCAAGGCCACGAAGGACCTGTTCCGCGGCGTGTTCCGCCACGGCAAGGAGAAGGGCCGCGAGAAGTGGACCTTCCAGCAGTCGGGCCTGTTCCTCGACTTCCTGGCCGGCAACCAGTCCTACCATTGCACCCCGTGGGGCAACCCGACCCGCACCGTGTTCGGCTGGCAGAAGCCCTGCTACCTGCTCGGCGAGGGCTATGCGGCGACCTTCAAGGAGCTGATGGAGACCACCGACTGGGACGCCTACGGCACCGGCAACTACGAGAAGTGCGCCGACTGCATGGTCCATTCGGGCTACGAGGCCTCCTCGGTGGTCGATTCGGTGCGCAAGCCCTGGAAGCCGCTGGTCCACGCGATCCGCGGCATCAAGACCGAGGGTGAGATGGCCCCCGAGATCAGCCTCGAGGGTCAGCGTCCGGCCGAGTTCGTGTTCTCGCGCAACGTTGCGCAGAAGCTGTCCGAGATCAAAGCGGCCGGCATCGACACGAAGCAGGAAGCCCGCAAGCGCACCGCCGCCTGATCGCCGGCACAGTGTCTCCACGAGGCCCGCGCGGCTCCAGCCGCGCGGGCCTCGTCGTTTCCGGAGGGTGCCGCCGACCGTTTGTGGCGGATGCGTCACATGGGGATGCGTGGACGGCGCTCAGGCCGGCATTCCTAAGCCCTGACACGCAACCGTCATCGAGCCGCCGCTACCTGCCGCGCGGGCAGCCGCAAAGGCTGACGCGGGGGCTGGGGCAATGGTGGTACGGATTTCCGCGGCGCGCGCCGCGGGCTCATTGGGGCTGCTCGCGATCATGGCGGGGCCCGCAACGGCGCAGTCGATCACGGCGACGCGGCCGAACCTGCAACTGGCCGACGAGCCGGTCTCCGCCACCCTCAACGGCACGACGGTCACGAATCTCGGTCTGCAGGGCGTCGGCCGCCTGCCCGCCACGACGCGCGACTTCCTCGGCGACACCCTGGGCTCGTTCTCGGCCCTGGCGGTGGATCTCGCGAGCTGGCGCCGGGTCGGCGACACCTATACCGGCACGCTCTTCACCCTGCCGGACCGCGGCTACAACAATCCGGATGGCGGCATCTTCACGGACTATGCCGGGCGTCTCAACCGCTTCAGGCTGAGCTTCACACCCGATCCCGGCGCTAACCTGCCGCAATCGACCGCCTCGCAGCGGCAGATCACTCTCACGCCGGATGGCGGCCTCGTGCTCACGGACGCGCTCGGCCGTCGCTTCAGCGGGTTCGATCCGGGCACGGGCACCGTCACGCAGCTCGGCGCGGTCCTGCCCGCGGCCGCGACGGGCGCGAGTGCCGGACGGATCAGCCTCGACGCCGAGGGTCTCGCCCGCCGCCTCGACGGATCCTTCTACGTCAGCGACGAGTACGGCGCGAACGTCTACTATTTCAGCGCGACCGGTCAGCTTCAGGGCGTGCTCGGCGTGCCCGAGGCGCTGCGGCCGCGCACCAACGGCCAGCTCAACTTCAACTCGCTCAGCCCGCCCGATACCGGCCGGCGCAACAACCAGGGCTTCGAGGCGCTCTCGCTCACGCCGGACGGCCGCAGCCTCGTGACGATCCTGCAGAGTGCGCCGCTTCAGGATTCCACCGCCAGCCAGCAGACCCGGGCCAACACCCGCATCCTCGTCTACGACATCGCGGCCAACCCGGTGCCGAGCGCGCCTGTGCGCGAATACGTGCTGCAGTTGCCCGTCTACCGCGACACCGGCAACGGACAGGCGCCGAACCGGACCGCCGCACAGAGCGACATGATCGCGCTCAACGACACCCAGTTCCTCGTGCTCGCGCGCGATTCGAACGGGCTCGGCACCGGCAACACCACGCCGATCGTCTTCAAGAGCGTGCTGCTCGTCGACATCGCCCAGGCGACCAACATCGCCGGCTCGGCCTTCGACACCACCACGACGCCGGTGGCGCCGGGAGGCGTGCTGCGCCCCGACATCCGGCCGGTCCAAGCCACCGAGGTGGTCAACCTGCTGAACCCGGTTCAGCTCGGCCGGTTCGGCATGAACCTCAACACCAACCCGGCGACGCAGACGACGCTGTCGGAGAAGTTCGAGGCGCTCGGCCTGGTGCCGGTGCTGAGCGAGCGGGCGCCGAACGACTACTTCCTGCTCGTCGGCAACGACAACGACTTCCTGACCCGCCAGGGCAGCATCAACGGCCAGAGCTACGATGCCGGCATCAACAACGACTCGGTGCTGCTCGCCTACCGCCTGACGCTGCCGACCTATGTCGATCCGCTCTCGCTCGCCGTGATGAAGCAGACGGCGCCGACCGTGCTGCAGGGGCTCGGCGGCGCGACCCTGGGCTTCGCCGCCGCCTCCACCCGCGGCGTGCAGGACCACCTCTCGGCCCTCCGCCGGGGTGCCGGCGGCGCGGGCGCCTGGGCCGGCCAGGGCTGGGCCCTCTGGATCGGCGGCGACGTGGTCTTCGCCGATCAGCCGCGCAACGGCGGCCTCACCCTCGACCGCACCATCGCGCAGGGCACGGTCGGCCTGGACCTGCCCTTCACCGGTCCCTGGCGGGCGGGCCTCGCGGTCAGCGGCGGCGGCGGCACGCTGAGCCGTCCGGGCGGGTTCAGCCAGGAGCACAGCGCCGTCACGGCCTCGGCCTATGCCGGCTATTACGGATCCGATTTCTACGCGCAGGGCATCGTCGGCGGCGCGCCAGAGGTCGGCCTCGACCGGATCCGGCGGCCGGGCGCCTACGGTCTCACCGCGTCCGGCCGGACGGTCGGCAACGCGTTGGCCCTCGACGGCGAGATCGGCGTGCCGCTCCAGGTGGAGAGCCTGCGCCTGACGCCGTTTGCCGGGATCACGCATCTCTCCGGGCGGATCGACGGCTTCACCGAGACGGGGGCGGCCGGCAACAACATCGCCTATCGCGGCCTCGTCCTGCTCCAGACCACCGCGCGCTTCGGCGCCGAGGCGGCCTTCACCGGCTTCGGCGACCTGATTCCCTCGATCCGGCTCGCCTACAACCGCGCGACCGGTCCGCAGGGCAGCTCCGCCACGGTGCGGCTCGCCAGCGTCGAGAACAGCCTCGCCAGCGCCGCGGTGGCGGTGCCCTTCCTGCGCGACGACTTCGTCACTGCGGGAGCGGGCCTCCAGGGCAGCCTCACCGAACAGCTCGGCTGGCGCGTCGACTACCAGGCTGCGATCGGCCCCCGCACCGGTGTCGCGCACGGCGTCACGGCGGGCCTGCGCTACCAGTGGTGAACGGGCCGGCGCCCCGCGGAAGCGGGGCGCCGGTCAGGACGTGCGTCGAAGCGACATGCGGGACGCTGCCGGAGACCCGCGCGGCTCGGGCTCAGGCGGCCTCGGGCAGTTGCTCCGCCTGGGGGAGGGGAATGCCGAGCCCGGGACCGAGCAGGGCCCGGCAGCGGGTGAGGGCGGCGAAGGCGGCCTTCGAATCGCGGGCGAGGCGGACGAGGCCGCCGAGGCGGGCGTCGCCGCGGGCCAGCGCCATCAGCACGGCGAGAATGTCCGGCTCGCCGTTCGGCTTGAGCGCCTGGGCCGCGAAGGCCGGCAGCGCCCGATGGGCCGGATCGCAGACCACGCGGATGGCGGCGAAGGGCAGGCCGTGCCGCGCGGCGAAGGCGGCCGCCACGTGCGATTCCATGTCCACGGCTGCGGCCTGGCTGCGCGCCCAGAGGTCGGCCTTCCCGTCGAGGGTCATCACCGCGGCGTCGACGCCCGCGAGGTCGCCGGAGCGGACGGCGAGGCCGGGCCGGTCGAGGCGGGTACGCAGAGCCTCGGCCACGGCCGGATCCGCGGCGTAGCGCGTGTCGCCCGTGACCACGCCCGTGGCCACCACCACGTCGCCGGGGACGAGGTCCGGATCGAGACCGCCCGCGATGCCGATGCTGACCACGGCGCGGCAGCCGGCCTCGGTGCGGCGCGCAAGCAAAGCGGCGAGGCGGGCCGGGTTGCCGCCCGCACCGACCGCCTCGACGCCGGGCCCCGAGGCGAGGCGCCCTTCCTTGGCGAGGCCGGTCACGGCGAGAACCGGGAGTCCGAGCGGCGCGGGGCCGAGAAGGTCGCGCACGCGGGCGGGCTGGTCAGGCTCGGCGAGGGGCATGGAACCCAGGAGGCGGCAGGAGCGGGCGTGCGGCGCGCACGCCATCGGGAATGCAGTCTTCATACCAGCCCGATTGCGGCCGGCCTGTGGCCGCAGGGTCACAAGGGCGAATCGACTGGCTTCCCGGAACCGCTCGTCTTGCCGTTGCGGATGGCGCCGCCGGCGGATCGACGATGGGGAGCTGCCTCAGCGACTGTCGGGAGACAGGATCGACCCCGCCGGACCGAGCGCGGGTCCCTCTCCCAAGCGGGCCAGGGTGAGGGTCGAGAACTGTCAGGACGGAACTGAGCCGGCGCCATTTCGCCGTCGCGACTGGTCCGGAAAATTCTCATCCCTCGCCCCCTCTCGACCGGAAGAGGGGGACGCGTCGCGGATCCTGTGTGTGTCCGGAAACCCGGCCTCACATGCCGAACTGGACCTGCCGGGAATTGCCGCGCTTCAGGTTGCGGTAGCGGGCCATCGCCCAGAGCGGGAAGAACTTCGGATAGCCGTGGTAGCGCAGGTAGAACACCCGCGGGAATCCGGTGGCGGTGTAGCGCTCCTCGTTCCAGAACCCGTCCGCGCCCTGCGTGCGGGTCAGGAAGTTGATGCCGCGGGTCACCGCCGGGTCGTCGGCGTCGCCCGCCGCCATCAGGGCGAGGAGCGCCCAGGCGGTCTGCGAGGCGGTGGAGGAGCCGGGCTCGAAGGCCGGGTCGATCTTGTAGCTCGACGCGTCCTCGCCCCAGCCGCCATCCGGGTTCTGGATGCGGATGAGCCAGGCGGACGCCTTGCGGATCTCCGGGCTCTGCGGGTCGACGCCGGCCGCGTTGAGGGCGCAGAGCACCGACCACGTGCCGTAGATGAAGTTCATGCCCCAGCGGCCGTACCACGAGCCGTCCTCCTCCTGATCGTTCAGGAGGTAGGTGACGCCGCGATCGAGGGCCCGCGAGGTCGCCCGGGTCTCGCCGAGCTGCGAGAGCATCGAGACGACGCGGGCGGTGACGTCCGCGGTCGGCGGGTCGAGCAGCGCGCCGTGGTCCGAGAACGGGATGTGGTTGAGGTACATGTGGTTGTTGTCGGCGTCGAAGGCGGCCCAGCCGCCATCCTTCGACTGCAGCCCCTCGACCCATTCGCGGGCGCGGGCGATCGAGGCCTTGTAGTCCGGCATGCCGGCCACCAGCCCGTGCTGGCGCATGGCGCGGTCCATCGCCATCACGACCACGGCGGTGTCGTCGAGGTCCGGGTAATGGGCGTTGCCGTACTGGAAGGCCCAGCCGCCGGGGCGCACGTCGGGCTTGGCCGCGGCCCAGTCGCCCTTGATGTCGAGGATCTGGCGCGGCTTCAGCCAGTCGAGCCCGTCGCGGGCCTGCGCCTCCGCCTCGCCGCCGCCGGCTTCGAGCAGGGCGTGGCTCGCGAGCGCCGTGTCCCAGACCGGCGAGACGCAGGGCTGCACATAGGCCTCGTGCGGCTTCTCGACGACGAGCTTCTCGATGGCGTCGCAGGCGATCCGCACCTGCGGATGGTCGGGCGGATAGCCCATCACCTCGTACATCAGCACCGAGTTGACCATGGCCGGGAAGATGGCACCCAGGCCGTCCTCGCCGTTCAGGCGCTCGCTCACCCAGGCGCGGGCCTTCTCCATGGCGCGCTTGCGCCGGCCCTTGGGGAAATAGTTCTCGGTGAGCTGGAGCAGGCGGTCGATGAAGCCGAAGATCGGCGTCCACGGCCAAGTGGCGTGCGGGCTGGCGGGCCAGGAGCGCACGGAGTTCGGCGGCGTGACGAACAGCTCCTGCACGCCGATGCCGCGCGGGTTCTTGGCCCGCGGCTTCGTCGCCTGCAGCACGAAGAGGGGCACCATCACGCAGCGCGCCCAGTAGCTGACCTTATCGAGGTGGAAGGGGAACCACTTCGGCAGGAACATCACTTCCACCGGCATCACCGGCACCGCATTCCACGGCACCTCGCCGTAGAGGGCGAGCAGGAAGCGGGTGAAGACGTTGGCGTTGGCCGCGCCGCCGCGGGACAGGATCGCCTCGCGGGCCCGGCGCATATGCGGCGCCTCGATGTCGTCGCCGATCATCTTCAGCGCGAAATAGGCCTTCACGCTGGCGCTCATGTCGAAAGGCCCCTCGTGGACGAGGGCCCAGCCGCCATGCGGCCCCTGCGTGCGGCGGAGGTAGTTGCCGATCTTGGCCTCGAGCCCTGCGCGCGGCATCGTCCCGCGGAACTGGTGGAACAGGACGTATTCGGACGGGATGGTGGCGTCGGCCTCCAGCTCGAAGCAGATATGGCCGTCGGCATGCGCGAGGTTGGTCAGGGCCCGCGTCGCCTGCGCGATGCCGCGCTCGACCGCCTCCAGCGAGATGTCCTGCGTCTTCGGCCGCTGCAGCGCCTCGATCTTGCTCACCGCCTCTCTCATCGTCCTCGCCTCTCGCAGTCGCAGCTGTGCGACCGTCCCATGCCTCAAGCCGCGACGCGCGTGCGTGTTGCACCGCACGCAAGGGCGCGCGCGGCGTTCCGTCCGGAGCGGATCGCTCCCTCAATCGTCGATGGCAGGCCGGTCGCGGTCCAATCGCCCGCCAGGACGAGATTCTCGTAAGCCGTCTCGGGCTTGGCCCGTCGCGCAGCCTCTTCCGGCGTCGCGGCGAAGGTCGCCCGCTTCTCCTTGACGATCTGCCAGCTTGGCAGTTCCGGAGCAAGATTGCCGAGCTTCGCGATCTCGCTCCAGATCTGCCGGGCGAGATCTTCGCGGGCCACGTCGAGCAGCCTGTCGGCGCCGCTGATCGTGACCGAATACCGGTCCGGATAGGCGAAGAGCCACTCGGTCAGCCCGTTCACCACGCCGAGGAAAAGCGGGCTGCCGTGCTTCGGAACCACGGCGAAATGCGCGTTCACGATGGAGCGGTAGCTCTGCGGCGTGGCGATTCCCGGCATCACCTCGGCCGCGACCCAGGGCGGCAGGGCGAGGACGACCGAGTCGTCCGTGCCGACCGCCACGGGCTCGTCGGAGAAGTCGAGGCGGGTGACGCGGCCCGCGGTCCGCTCCAGGCCGCGCAGGCGCCGCCCGAGGCGGATCTCCGCGCCGCGCCCCTCCAGATAGCGGATCGCCGGATCGACGAAGGCGGTCGAGAGGCCGTTCACCGCGATCAAGGGCCGGCAGGCGCGCCCGCCGGCGCCGAGGGTCTCGCGCAGGATGGTGGCCGCGAGGCCGACATCGCTCTCGCGCGGGTCGGTGTTGAGGGCGGCGAGCAGGACCGGGTGCCAGAGACGCTCGTAGAGCGTGCCGGTGCAGGGCATGGCCTCGCCGATGGTGCCGCCGGCGCCGTCCGGCTTGCCGGCCGCGGCCTTCAGGATCCCGAGCGGCGCGAGGTAGTCGCGGGCGCGGGTGCCGGGCACCCGCCGGGCCTGGCTCAGAACCCACCAGGGCAGGCGGCCCGCATTGGGGCGGAGAGCCCAGCGCTCGCCGGTCTTCAGGTCGGCGAAGTCGAACAAAGCCTCGTCCGGGCCGGTCAGGGCATCACCGGGCGCGCCGATCACCGTCAGGAAGTCGAGGGAATCGGTGTTGCCGGACAGGAGCAGGTGGTTGCCGTTGTCGATCGTCAGGCCGAGGCTCGGATCGAAATAGGAGCGGCAGCGCCCGCCGGCCTGCTTGGCGGCTTCGTGCAGGACGACGCGCTCGCCCCGCTGGCTCAGCGAGACGGCGGCGGAGAGCCCGGCGAGGCCGGCGCCGACGACATGCGTTGTGCCCATCAGACGATGCCGTGCCGCAGCGCCACCGCGAGGAGGGCGAGCTTGCCCGGCTTCACCCGGGCGCGGGGAGCGTCCCAGCCGCGCTTCAGCAGGGCGTCGAGATAGAGATGGTAGGCGGCGGCCATCAGCCGGGCGGCCTTGGTATGCGAGCGCGGATTGCGGCGGATGATCGTCCAGGTCGCGCGGTAATGCTGCTCGGCCTCCTTGGCGAGGCCGGCGCAGACCTCGCCGATGCGCGGATGGGCGATGGCCGCCGCGGGTGTCGGGTCGGTCAGGCCGATCGCGGCGAGGCGCTCGCGCGGCAGGTAGAGGCGGCCGCGCTCGGCATCCTCGTCGATGTCGCGCAGGATGTTGGTCAGCTGGAGCGCCCGGCCCTGGTGCCAGGCGAGGCGGATCCCGTCCTCCTCCGCCAGGCCGAAGATGCGCACCGAGAGGCGCCCGACCGCGCTGGCGACGCGGTCGCAATAGAGGTCGAGGGTGGCCGAATCCGGGGCGACGATATCGCTGAACGCGTCCATCGCCATGCCGTCGATCACGGCGTGGAAATCCTCGCGCTTCAGGCCGTAGCGCTCCACCGGCACCACGAGGTCGCGCACGCGGGCGGGCGGGCGCCCGGCATAGAGCGCGTCGATATCGGCCCGCCAGCGGTCGAGCTCGGCCGCGCGGATCTCGGCGGGACCGCCGTCGTCGGCGACGTCGTCCACGGCGCGGCAGAAGGCATAGACCGCGTACATCGCCTCGCGCCGGTCCTTCGGCAGCAGGCGCATGGCGGTGTAGAACGAGGAGCCCGAGGCCGGGAGCGCTGGGGCCTCGGCGGCGGGCTCACGGGCGGAGGTGGCGGCGGCGGTCATGATCGGTGTCTCTCAGGCCGCTGCGCGCCCGCGGAAGGGGCGGCGGGCCAGCGCGCCGGCGGCGGCGCCGAGCGCGATGAAGGCGAAGGCGGCCTTGCCGTGGTGGACCTTCTCGGAGAGCGGGTCGCGGGTCAGCAGGCCGCGGGTCAGCAGCACCGCGAGGCGGTGGATCGCGGCGATCTCCATCGACAGGCGGGTGTCGTCGATCCGGTCGGGGAGGGGGCGGCCCTCCTCGAGCAGCCCGAGGGTGCGCTCGGCCAGATCCCGGATCGCCGCGCGGAGCTGCGGCGTGGCCCTGGCCTCGCCGAGCATCTCCACGCGCGCGCCGTGCTTCCGCAGGGTCTCCTCCGGGATGTAGACACGGTCGAGCGTGCGGAAATCCTTCCCGCAATCCTGCAGGTGGTTGAGCACCTGGAGCGCGGCGCAGATGGCGTCCGAGGTCTTGTAGACCCGGGCCGGATCCTCGCCGTGCACGTCGAGGACGAAGCGCCCGACCGGCATCGCCGAGTAGCGGCAATAGTGGATCAGCTCGTCCCAGTCGGCATAGCGGTTCTTGCGCGCATCCATCCGGAAGGCGTCGAGCAATTCGAGGGCGTGCAGCGGCGGCAGGCCGCGCGCGGCGAGCTCCCGCTTCAGCGGCGCCGCCTCGGGATCGGCAGGGCCGGCGCCCGTCAGCGCATCGGCCAGCGCGTCGAGCATCGCGATCTTGCGTTCGGGCGACAGGTCCGCGTGGTCGGCGATATCGTCGCCCGCGCGGACATAGTTGTAGAAGGCGAGGATCGCCGGGCGGTGGCGCGGATGGATCAGGTGCGAGGCGACAGGGAAGTTCTCGTCGTTGTGCCCCTTGCCGGAGCGCGTCGCGGTCGCCGTGTCGAGGGCGGCGCTCATCGCAGATACCCCGCCTGGCGGAACCACTGAATCGCGTCGGACAGGCCCTCGCGATAGGGCCGCGCGCTGTAGCCGAGTTCGGCCCGCGCCTTGGCGTCGGAGAAGAACATCCGGTAGCGCGACATGCGGATGCCGTCGATCGTGGCGAAGGGCTGCTTTCCGGTGAAGCGGGCGGCCAGTTCCGCGAAGAAGGCGACCGGGTAGACCACGCCGCGCGGCAGGTTCACGGTCGGAGCCTTTCGCCCGACCATCCCGGCGATGTCGGCAAGCATCTGGGACAGGAGCACGTTCTCGCCGCCCAGGATGTAGCGCTCTCCGACGCGGCCCCTGCCGAGAGCGAGGAGATGGCCCATCGCCACGTCGTCCACATGGGCGAGGTTGAGGCCGGTGTCGACGAAGGCCGGCATCTTGCCGAGCGCCGCCTCCTGGATAATGCGCCCCGTGGGCGTCGGCTTCACGTCGCGCGGGCCGATCGGCGTCGAGGGATTGACGATCACGGCCGGCAGGCGGCTCTCCGCCACCATCTCCTCCACGACGCGCTCGGCCACGACCTTGCTGCGCTTGTAGGCGCCGATCGCGGTCTCGGGCGTCAGCGGCATCGTCTCGTCGGAGGGCGTGACGCCGTCGGCCGGCGGGCGGATCGTGGCGACGCTGGAGGTGTAGACCACGCGCTCCACGCCCGCATCGAGGGCCGCCTGCATCATCACGCGGGTCCCGTCGCGGTTGGTGCGGACGATCTCCTCCATGTCCGGCGCCCAGAGCCGGTAATCGGCCGCGGCGTGGACGAGGTAGCGCTGTCCCCGCATGGCGGCGGCGACCGCGGCGGGGTCGCGCATGTCGCCTTCGGCGATCTCGACATCGGTCCAGGTCAGGTTCCGGCGCGAGCTCGAGGCGCGCACGAGGACGCGCACAGGGAAGCCCGCGGCCCGGAAGACGTCGACCAGCGCCGAGCCCAGGAAGCCGGCCGCGCCGGTGATCAGCACGGGACCCGGCTCGGAGGAGCGGGTCTCAGTCGCCTCTGCCATCACGCTCGACATCGTCATGGAACGGGAAACACCTCACGGGGCTCGGCCGCCCTCGGAACATCCGCGGCCGGTCCGTGGTGCCAGGGGGCGGCGCCGCGAATCGTCGCGTGTGCCGCACCGCAATGCGGGCGCTTGTGTCACCGATCGGAGCCGGGAACAAGCGCGGCCGTCTCAACCCCGCCTCGACCCCGCAGCGGGGTTCAGGCGAGGCGCAGGCGCGAGCGTCCGTCCTGGCGCTCCGGCAGGATGTCTTTGACCTTTGCGACGATGGCGGCGGCGTCGAGGCCGGCCTCGGCATACATCCGCTCCGGCGTGTCGTGGTCCTGGTAGGTG
>NZ_CABFPH010000014.1 GCF_902141845.1 Methylobacterium symbioticum
GCGGTCGAGGCCACCGTGCGCGCCGCCATCGCGGCGCGCGCCGCCCTGCCCGTGGCGGCCTGAGCGGAACCCGCGCTCCACGAGGCGGGTGCCGCTCAGGGCGCCCGCCGGCGCGCGCCGAAGCGCTCGGCGACGACGATGCCGCCGAGGACGAGGCCGAGCGCGGCGGCATTGTCCAGGCGGAACGGCTCGCCGACCAGGGCCACGGCCAGGATCGCGCCGAAGACCGGGATCAGGTTCACGAACAGGCCGGCCCGGTTGGGACCGATCAGCTCCACGCCGCGCATGAAGCAGAGCTGCGAGACCAGCGAGGGACCGAGCCCGACATAGGCGACGATCATCCACCCCTGCGCGGTCGGCCAGATCAGACGGCCGCTGGCCCATTCGGCCGCCAGGAGCGGCAGCGAGGTCAGGAAGGCGGCCGCGGCCATCGCGGCGAAGACCGTGATCCCCGAAACCTGCGGCCGCGCCCGCAGGGCCACCGTGTAGCCGGCATAGAACAGGCAGGCGACCAGGATGAACAGGTCGCCCCGGTTGAAGGCCAGCGTGCGCAGAACCTCCAGATCGCCGTGGGTGGCCGCCACGGCGACGCCGAGGAGCGTGACCAGCACGCCCACGGCCTGCATCGGCCCGACGGGCGTGCGGTAGACGAGGAAGCTGCAGACGAGGACGATGACCGGGATCGCGCCCTGAATCAGCGCGAGGTTGGTCGCGCTGGTATAGGTGCCCGCCACGTAGAACAGGGCGTTGAAGGCCGTGTAGCCGCAGCCGCCCATGAGCAGGATCAGGCGCCAGCGCGGCAGCAGGCGGCGCCACTCGCGCGCCACCGGCCGCGCGGCCAGCGGTGCGAGGGCGAGGCAGGCGATCAGCCAGCGCAGGCTCGTCAGCGCGAGGGGCGACACCTGGCCGACCGCCCACTTGCCCGCGACGGCATTGCCGGCCCAGATCAGCGCGGTGAAAGTCAACAGAGCGTAGGCGCGCGTCACCGACCCTGCGGCCGGCTCTCTGGAAACGGTCGCGGGTGATTGTGTCTGCACCATGCCGGCACCCTACAGCCGGACCGTCCCGGGGACTCGGCCAAACCGCGCCCCACGCGTCCGATCGCCTGAGGGCGACGCCCGCACGCTGCGTGGCCGCGAGGCCGGATGCGCGGGGGGAGGGGGCAAACAAAAACCCCGCCAGATGCTGAGCGGGGTGTGATGAAATTGTGGTAGCGAGGGAGGGATTTGAACCCCCGACACAAGGATTATGATTCCTCGTGACGGGCGGTTTTGGGCTCCATCCGGGCGCATCGACATGCACGGGAAAACGACGAAGCCCAGGTATTTATCGTATTCGATCAAGGATCTGGCAAGGGAAGCTTGGTAGCGGAGGGGATGAGCCCGGGCGGCGATCCGCCCGAGAACGTCCGCCCGAGATCCGCCCGAGCCGCTCGCATGCCCGTCAAACTCACCGAGGCCCTGGTCAAGCAGGGGATCGCCGACGCCGTCCCCAAGGGCCGGGCGTACGACCTGATCGACGCCGGCTGCCCCGGGCTGCTGATGCGCGTCGGGCCCCGTGGGGTGAAGTACGCATTCAAGTTCGAATCCGGACATCGGACGCACAGGCTGACTCTCGGCTCGACCGACATGCTCCGGCTCGCCGATGCGCGCGCGATCGCCACGGAGGCCAGGCGCCGGCTCGTCGACCGGCTCGGGGTCCCGGACGACCGCTGGCTGGAGGGCCGGCTCCGGCAGATGCACAAGCTCCCCCCGAAGGAGCCGAACCCGGCGCCTCGGGACCCCGCCCTCGTCGAGGCTTGGGAGGACCAGATCCAGCGAGCCGGCGAGTGGACCTGGGAGGAGGCCCTTGCGGCGTTCCTGGCGGAGGTCGCGCGCACCAGGCGGTCGGCCACGTACACGGACTACCGGAAGCTGCTCCACTCGCCCGAGCTCGCGACCTTTGCCGGACGGCGGGTCCGGCGCATCACGATCGAGGACCTCGCGACGGTCGTCCACGCGGTGCATGCCAGCGGCCGAGAGCGACACGCCGAGCACTTGGCGTCCGTCCTGAGACCAATGTGGAGCTACCTGGCGCGGCATGAGCACCGAAAGCGCTCCGGCGTCGAGGCCGGTATCCCCACCCTGCGGGCGCCCGAGCGGACGCCGGGCGACAAGCTGCGGGCGAACGGTAAGGTCCCGGGCGGGTATACGGCCAAGCCCGGCGAGATCGGGCGCATCCTGGCGGTGGCCCGGACCGGCGTCCTCAATCCGACGGTCGCCTCGGCCCTTCAGCTTCTCGTCCTGACCGGGCAGCGGCGGCGTCCCGTCGTCGAGGCCCTGGTCAAGGATTTCGTCCCGTGGGAGGAAGTGCCCGGCTGGGGCGTTTGGTCGATGGGACCTGCGCACCGGAAGACCGCGGCCAAGCGCGGGGACAAGCATAGGCACGCCCTGCCGCTGCCCCCGGCCCTGTGGGATCTCGTGCAGCAGCAGATGGCTCGGGCCACGGCCGCCGGGAGCGCTTTCCTATTCCCGCAGGTCCGGGCGGCCCGGATCGGCGCCGCTTTCGGTGGCCACCTTTCCGATGCGGCGATCAATCACAGGATCCTCGACATGGGCATCGCCGCCTCACCGCACGACCTCCGCCGCGGGCTGTCGACGGTCTGTCAGGCGACGCTCAGGATCCCGCGCGACACGGTCAAGATGATCCTTGACCACAATGAGGGCTACAGGAGCGACGACGTCCTGGAGCGCCATTACACCGATGACGATCGTCTCGACATCAAGCAGCCCCTCATGGCGCGTTGGTGCGCGTGGGCGGATGAGCAGGCCGCGGCCGCCGCCTCGGCGCTCCCCCCGGCCATCGAGCTCGGCGCCGAGTTAGCCCGTCGGCGCCGGGAGCGCGAGCTCGCCGGCAAGGGCAAGCGGAGCAAGCCCGAGGCGGGGGAGGAGGACATACCCGAGGAGCTCGCCACCGCCGCGTAGCCCAGGGATAACCCCTATCCTGCCGGTCGCCCCCCCCTTGCCCGGCCGGTCCAGATGCCCGAGTTTGCCGCCATGAACACGCTCCTCCGCATAGGCAAACGCCCCTTGGCCTGAGGCCAGCCACCGCCGCCGGGACGCCCCGGCCGGCACGCGTTCCCCTATGCCCGGAGGCCGCCATGACGGTCTGGTTCACGTCCGATACCTATTTCGGCCACGTCGGTATCCTCGGATCGAGGATGGCCCGGCCCCGCCCCTTCAAGTCGATCGAGGAGCACGACGAGGTCCTCGTGGCGCGCTGGAACGGCCGCGTCCGCCCGGGCGACCAAGTCTGGCATCTCGGCGACTTCGCCTACGGCGCGTCAGCCGAGAGGTGCCGGGACATCTTCTCGCGCCTCGCCGGCAAGAAGCACCTGGTGTGGGGCAACCACGACAACGCGCGGGAGAAGGCACTGTCTTGGGCAAGCCAGCAGGAGCGGGCTCTCGTCACGGTCGACGGCGTCTCAATGGTCCTGGGGCACTACGCGCAGCGCGTGTGGTACGGCATGCACCGAGGCGACCTGCACCTCTACGGGCACTCGCACGGCAGCCTGCCCGGTACGTCGGCGAGCCTGGACGTCGGGGTCGATTGCTGGGCCTGGGCCCCCGTCCAGCTCAGCGAAATCCGGGAGGCCCTGGCGGAGACGGCCGCCCGGAAGGCGGGGGCAAAGGCGGCCGCCGCCCTTGCCGAAGCGGCGTAGATGAGGCGGTAAGGTCAGGCTGCCACGATGGGGCATGCCCTGGCGCACCCGCACCGCCCGACCCATCAGCCACCGGTTCCACGAGGCCGATCCCGACGGACGGCCGCCGATGAAGTTCGTCGCCCGCCGGATCCCGGCTGGGGAGAAATTTTACGACCGGCCGCTCTGGAAGCACGTCAAGCTCCCCCCGTTTGACAAGAAAACGCTGGTCGTCCTGGCGTCCACCTGCGATGCCTGGGAGGCCCGGCTGCCCGAGGAGACGGAGGTCTCGGCCTTCGTCCTCAATTTCTTTGCCTGGCCGGACGACATCGAGATCCGGCTGTCCGACGACAAGATGCACGGGGCAATCAACAGGTGCTTCTCCGTCGTCGCGCTCACGCGGCACACCGCATCGGCTGTGTGGGGCGGCTCCGAGAAGAACGGATTCGAGCAGCTCGCCGACGACATCTACGCCTGCCGAGAGGTCCGGGCCGCCCCGGACATCGACGCGCTCCACTCCCTGACGCCCCAGGCGCAAGAGCTCCGCTAGGGCCCGGGGCGGCCCGTCAGACTCGGGCGGGCAGGCGGATGAGCGCGAGCTGGAAGATCTCGCCCAGGGTGTAGTGCGGCCCCGCCACGGCCCGCTGCACGTCCTCGGCTAGGCGAGGGATTTCGGGCATTGTGGACGCAGAGACCTGCACCATCAGCCGGGCCCGGCGCCGGCGCAGATCGCGACGCTCGGGCACGCCATGGATGCGCGCCTTACGGAGCTGGCGGTCGAACTCGTCGATGATGATCCTGGTGGTCATGGGCCATCCTACGTCGTCGAGGTTGCGTGTAGGTGAATGGGTCAGTCCACGCCCTCGGCCAGCTCCTCGACGTCGGGCACGAACAGCCGGACGTCGGTGACGCCGGTGTAGCCCATGACGAGCGCCTTCTCGTAGACCTTCCGGGGGGTGTCGTGGATCACGACGGTTGCGCTGACGATCGTCTTCCAGTTCGCCCGGGATCCTCCGGACGTGACGTTCCCGGACAGGAGCACGATGCCGTCGCCCAGCTTGGCTCCGGAGTCGCGATCGAAGGCGCGGGCGATGAGGCGGCCCGCTACCTCGACCGGCGACCGCCAGCTGTCCTTGTCGATGTCGCACTGCATGGACACGGTGTCCGGCTCCCCGTGCCATCCCACCCGTAAGACCTCTTCAGGGCGGCTCGGACGATGGCCTCGTTGCGAGCGTCGACCCGCCATGCGCTGGCTTCCCACCGGCCGCCCATGTCCTTGATCCGGCGGTTAAAGTTGAGGTTCGCGTGCGGGGTCTGGACGATGAGGTTGATACCGTCATGCGTGATCTGAATGGCCATGTCGGCGTGCTCCGAGATCTGCCCGCGAGGTCGGGCGGTGGGTAGGCCCCTCGACGGGTCGCCCCGGATTGAGGCGGCCGGTGGAGGGGCCGGAGGCGTGGGCCTCCGGCGGTGCTCAGCTGCTGCAGGCGCAGTCGATGCAGACGAACAACCGCTCGGGGTGCCGTTCCAGGAAGACGCCCTCGCCTAGATCGAGGGCCTCGTTGCACCAGGGGCAGAGGAACTCGCGCACCTGTCCGTCGTCGTCGTCTCGATTGCGATCAAGGTCCTCGACGTAGCGGGGCATCACTCGTCCTCCCCGTCGTCGTAGGGCCCGTACATCCCCCAGATCTCCGCCACGTCATCCTCGGGCAGCATGTCGATGGCGGCCTTGAGGGCGGGCACTCCCTCCAGGATCCGGAGCTTGTCCACGGCCGCGTCGCTCTCGGCCCAAAGCTCCTCGTGTGAGCTCTCGTGTGTGTGCCGGACGTCGTGGTCGACCCTGGCGGTCGTCGCCCGGAGTTCCTGCCCGAGGTGGGCGGCGAATCGGGCGACCTGCTCGGCGAGGGGACCCTGCCCGGCGGCGACGGCGGCAGCATGGGCGTTCACCAGGGCCTGGGGATCGTCGATGTTGATGAGGCCCTGCATCAGGGCGGGGATGGCGGTGTCGGAGGCGGGCTCGATCATGGGGGCGATCTCCTGTGACGGGGGATCCGGGGCGACCGGGCGGCCGCTCCGGCGGGGGTCAGGCGGCCTTCTTGCGAGCCGGCTTCGGCGCGGGGGCCGCCTCGGCCGCCGGGGCCACCGCGTAGCCGACGGGCCGGATCTCGGGCGGCAGCCAGCCGGTCGGGACGACCCGGGCCAGCGCGACCGCGGCAATCTCGAGCTTCGTCGATCCGGCGATCCGGTCCGCCTCGGGCTGCCCCAGGGCCTCCGCGACGGCGCGCAGCGCCACGGCCTTGGGCGCCGACTTGAAGAAGTTGGCCGCGTCCCAGCGCTCCCGAGTCGCCTCCGCCATCCGCGTGGCGTCGAGGCGGGCCTCCAGGGCCTTGGCCCCCTTGGCGCTGGACGGGACGGCGCCGACCGAGTGGATCTGCAGGTCGAGCGCCTTCCCGGCCACGCCGGCGGCGACCGTCAGCAGCGCATCGAGCGGCAGGTCCGCCAGCCTCTGGAAGGCCGCCTCATACTTCTCAGCGTCGGAGGCTTGGCCGCCGGGCGCCTCGTTGTAGCCGTTGAGGGTGATGCGGACCGGAGAGCTGTAGGAGTCCTGGGAGATCGCCGTGGCGAGCAGCGCGGCGAGGGCGACCTGCGGCGAGGCCAGCATCGCGTCGCGCATCGCGAGCGTGCGCTGCTGCGACAGCCGGAGCGTCAGAGCCGCCGAGATCGCCACGGATTCGGGCTGCTCGGCCTGCGCCTGCTGCAGAGCCTTGGCGGCGTCCCCGCCCTCGATCTTGGCGAAAGCCTTCGCGACGGCAGCCGTTGCCGGGCGGACGACGCCAAAGGTCATGTCGATCTTGCCGTCCCGGCCGATCCGGAGGATCACGCCTGAGCGAGCCTTCTGCTCCGGCGTGTAGCCGTCCTGCTTCATGTCCGTCTCGATGTCCTCGGCCTCCTGCTCGGCCGCGGCGACGCCGACGGGGTCGCCGTCGGCGTCGATGATCGCCTGGAGCTCCTCAAGGCGGGCGGTCTCTGCGTCGGTGGCCGCGCGAGGCTCGGCGCGGATGACCTGCCAGGACCAGCGGCAGTTGTCCGGCAGGTGCTCGTCACTGGCCGCCCAAGACCACCCGTCGGCGACGAGCCACGTGACCTCGGCCGCGATCTTCTCGTCGACCAGCCGCTTCAGCAGCGCAGGATCTTGGACCCGGTGGTTCTCGCCGAACAGGTCTTCGACGATCCCGCCGCCCGCCGCGACGTAGGCGTCCCGGCCGACGAAGCCGAGGTTGCGGCTCAGGTCATGGTCCCCCACGCCGAGCTCTGTCCGCACGCAGTGAGCGTAGAGCCGGCCGGCGCCGCGCAGCCTCTCCAGGACTGCGCGCTGCTCGTCGAGCGACGACGCGAGCGTGAAAGCCCTCACGGTGTCGACAGGGTCCCGGCCGAAGTCGCCGGCACGCCAGGCATCCAGCACTTCGTCGGCGAGCTTGCCCAGGGCCAACATCCTCCGGACACGGACGGCGTCGATGCCGAAGCGGGCCGAGATGGTCGCTTCATCCATTCCCTCCTGCTGGAGGGCGTGGAATGCCCGGTACTCGTCGGCCTGGTGCATGCGGGACTGGGTGATGTTCGCGCTGAGCCCGCGCTCGCGGGCAGTCTCGGCGTCGCACTCGATGACGGCCACCGGCGCGTCCGTGCGGATTCGGCCGTCGCAGGCGAGCGTCCGGAGGGCCGCGAGACGGCGGTTGCCGTCGACGACGTAGTGGGCCTGGCCGGCGCCGGGGACGACCGTGAGCGGCAGGAGCAGGCCAAGGGCGTGGATCGAGGCGGCGAGCTGGTCGATGCCATCCTCGCGGCCGGCGAGGCGCACGTTGACGACGCCCTCGGGCGCCGAGGTGTCGTGGCCGTGCATGAGGATGTGGAGGGGGAGCGTCTTGAACATGATGCAGCACCATCAGTTTCGGGGCGGGTAGCGGGGTGGGGCGCCCTTGTCGCCGGGCGCGTCGGCGGGGGAGCCGGTCAGCTAGGCGGCTCCTCTCGGCCGAGGGCGGCCGACGCGAGGGCGATCGCGGCCGTCACGCCGGCAACGCCGGTCGCCTGCACGACGAGGATCTGCACCCGCGCCGGGCCGGGGTCGCCGACAAGGCGGACGTCGCCCTGGTCGTCCCGCCACATGCCCGCGGCGGCGAGGAGCGAATCCGGGACGTGGGCCCCGGACCGCAGGCTCTTCGAGACGCGGCTCTCGCTCATGCCGGCGGCGGTGGCCAAGGCTTTGGAGGTCCCGGCTTCCTGAGCGGCCGCAGCGATGCGGGCGCGGATCTGGCGAGCGGTCAGCTGCAAGGCGCGGCCTCCGGAGCGGGGACCGGGCGGGCGGGGGAGGCAGGCGTCCAGAGCGTCCGCATCGGATCCCCGACGAGGACGAGGTGCCGCTCGACGCCGACGAAATGCATCGCGCGCTCGCTCGGGAGCCGGCGGAGCTTGAGCCATTGGCCCAGGTCTCCCTCGTGGATCCCGCAGGCCTGCGCAAACGCGCGCTGGCTCCCGGCCTCGGCCACGCCAGCGCGCAGCAAGGCGACGATGTGCTCGTAGCTCACGACGGGCACGAGGCTCCCTGCACCTGAGAAGGGTGCGGCATTCATTCAAGTCATCCCTGATAAATTTATTGATATTCCTCTTATTAAGCCACTTGCGAATTTGCGCGCAAGAGCGAAAATGAGGGTACGCGCAGTTTTTTTCGGTTCGAGAAGCGAACTGCCGCTCGGTATCATTTGCAAAAGATCGGGGACGCCGATGCTTCAAAGGATAGATTGCCCGATCCTTGGCGCGAAGACCGCGTCAACTCTTGCGGAAACGCCCGAGTTGCTTGACCTCTCGTGGCGCCGGGCGGGCCACGGGCGCTGGATCGCTGGGCGCACCGAGCTGTCCGATCACCTCCTGCGCCGGTTCCCCAACGCCACCGCCAAGGCCGGCCTGCGCATCGAGGACCGCGTCGTCGTGTGGGACCTCGCATCCGCCGCGGGGGTGCCCGACCTCGCAAAGAGGATCTCCAGGTGGGAGCAGGACGTTCGGCAGGACCTAGCCCACCACGCCCGCGTCGCGCAGGCGAACCGCGGCGTGGAGGAGGACGCCCTCTCCGCCGTTCAAGACGCCCTCGCAGACGAGCTCGCCAGGCACGCGTGGGCATTCAGATCGAAGGGTCCCCTGGCTTGGGGGCTGGCCGGGGCCCGGCGGCTCACGCCCGGGCAGGTTCGCCTCGCTCACGCGCTCCTCGCCGAGGCCCGGGACGTCGTCGCGGCGGTGGATCGCCGGCTCGCCCAGCCTGCCGCGCCGGAGGACGTCGCCGCCGTCAGGGATCCTGACGTCCGGGCCGACCTGCTCGTGGCGTGCCGGCACCTGTCAGGGCTGGATGGGGACCAGGCCCGGGAGCGGAATGGGGTGGGCTGGAGCGCCGTGGCGTTGGCAGAGGGGCACCGCCTCGCCAGCACTGATTCGCTCGACGTCGTCGAGGCCGCGCATGCCCGGGCGCTCGTCTACGCGCACCGGAGGCAGCTCCCCCCGGCGCTGCGCGCCTGCCTTTTCGGAGAGTGACAATGACCACGCTGCGAAAGATCTTCGTCGCTATCCTTCGCTGGTACGGCCTGATGGCGCCGGCAGCCGTGCCTGAGCCGCCCCCACCGGCTGCGCCCCCACGGCAGCCGCTCAGGTCGACGGCCGCCCCGTTGGGCTACCTAATTCGCCGGCACGTGCGCACGATCCAGCGAGACCAGTACGAGCTGGCACTCGGGCCGCCGCCCCCGCTGCCGCCCGAGGTCCGGGCGTGGCTCGCGAAGATGGACGACAGCCAGCTGCGCCGCATCATCCGGACGGCCGACTGGCAAATCCAGGACCACGTCCTCGCCGGCACAGCTGGCCAATGCCACGACCTCGGATACGTCGTACCGCTCCGGCTCTCCTCGCTCACGGAGGGATCCGACGGTCGGGAAGGCCGGTCCGGCAAGGGTGGCCCGGGCCGGGCATGGGAGCAGCACGTCGAGGCCATCATGACGGAGGTTAACGCGCGCGGGTACGGCGGTCCGCGGCGCTGAGGCGTGACTTGTCCTGGTAACTTTCATGCCGCGGGGGGAGGCTCCGTTCGCGGCACAGGCCGTGATGGAGGTTGAGATGTCCGTTTCTGACAGGTTCGCCCGGATCGCCCGGGCCATCGCCGCGATGATCATGGCCGCGCTGCGCGCCATCTTCGGCGGCGTGAAAGAGGCCGGTGCCGCGATCGCGGCCGACGTCCGCATGGTCGGCCGAGGCGTGAGGGACGGCGCCAGCCACGTCGCCCACGTCGCCGGCCGGGGGCTGTCCGGTCCGGCGCAGGTGCTGGACTACGCAGCCGGCGCCTTCGGTGCGACGCTCGGCGCGCTACTGCCCCGCCGGCCCGTCGGACCCCGGGACGTCGCGGACGCTGCCGTCGGCCGGGACGACAGCATGGCGGCGCAGACGTTGACCCAGGTGCCTCCCGCCGCCCGAGCCGAGCTCCATGCCGCCGCCATGCTCGGCAACGCCGTACAGGCCTCCGCCGGGGCCCGGGCAGCCGGCGACGTCCGGATGATCCCGCTCCACGATGCCGACCTGCCGCCGCACTTGGTCCAGTGGCTGGGTGGCCTCTCGCCGAACCAGCTGCGTCACCTCGGTGAGTTGACCACGTGGGTCGTCGCCGCCCACGTCCAGGGCCGCACCCCGATCCCCGGGATTCCGCCGGCTCCAGCCGCGCCCGTGGCTGCCCCGGCCCGGGACGACATGCGGGCGATGCTGGCCCAGATCCGCAGGGCCGCGGCCAACGACCGGGCGGAGGTGGCGGCCATGGCGACGCGCGGCCCCCGCCCGGCGGTTCTGCCGACCGAGGACGACGACGAGGCCTATGACCGCCGCCGTGGGGGGGCGCGTCCCGCCTTCGGCTGAGGTCTGCGACAAGAACGGAAAGGGCCGCCGGCGATCCCGGCGGCCCCTCGCATCTCAGCGGGCGTCCTCAGGCGCCGATGATGTCGCGCAGGCCGGCCGAGAACTCCCGCTCCACGCTCAGAGCCTCACGCAGCGCGGCCGCTTCTGCAACGGCCCGGGCGAGGGCCCGCTCCACGACCTCGATGCGGGCCTCGGCAGCCACCGCGCGGACCTCGGCCTCGCGCTGGTCGGCGCGGGCGTCCTGCAGCCTGTAGGCCAGCCGGGTCACCGAATCGACTGCCTCGTCCCGCCGGGCCCTCCGCTCAGCCGCAGCGAGCTGCACGCCGAGGTGGATCGCGCTGCCGATCGAGGCGAGCCTCCCCCCGCAGTCCATCATGACCTCGGCGGCGATCGCGTTCATGGGGGCCTCCTTGGCGGCGGTGTGTACCCTCAAGATGGGCCTGGGCGGACTCCCTCGTCCAGAGGGCCGGCCCGCCTTTCGAGCGGTATCCCTGGCCTCCGGTTAACCGGGACGTGTCCAGCGAGCGGTTTTGGGGCCGAGGGGCTGTCCTACCGTTACTCCATTCCACGGAATCGGCTGTCGCGATCTTGGTAACGCGGATTTCGAGGGATCCTAGGCGGCCTTTGCAGGTCCTGGTGCGCCCCGTGGCGGGGTCAGCAGGCGGTCCTGGATCGCTGCGAGGACGGCCTCGGAGCGGTAGCGGACCGGCTCCCGGCCAGCCTCCTCCGCCCGCACGGACCGTAAGAGGAGATGCTCCTGCGTGAGCCTAAGCAGCGCCGCTGGAGTGACCGGGCGCGTCAAGGCGTCCCCGCCCCGGGATAGGATCGACCGGACGGCGTCCCCGAGGGCCCTGTCCAGCGTCGCCGCGTCGGGCCGCCCCATGTCGCGCAAGCGCTCCCGCTCACCGGCCTTCCGGCGCCGGCCGAGGTCTCGCTCGTGTGCGACGCGCTGGGCCTCGGACAGGGTGGAGATCTTCATGCGCATGGGGTGGCTCCTCGATGCTGGAGGATGCCCCGGGGCGATGCATACGTCCAAGACATGTCACGCCAGGATGCCCCCGAAACGTGAAATGTCCGCCAAACCTGAACATTTGTTAATTTTGAAGGGCGCACAGGGGGCGCACAGCGCCCGACGGTGGGCGCACGTCGGACTACGCTTCGGCGCGAACTCGCGGCCGGAGGGTCACGACGACTTCGTGGTCCAGCGAGGCCGCGGCGGCGCAGAGGCGGTCCCACCCCCAACCGGCGATGTCACCGGCCCGAAGCTGCGTGCGCGCGTGGCTGTCCCGCATGCCCTCGGGGAAGCCGGTCGCTCGGGTGAGGCGGCACGGCTTGGCTGAGGGGACAGCCGGCATGAGCCGGTCGAGGAATGCCTGGAGGGGGCCGGCGTGGGCCGCCGCGACCTGCGCGGCAAGGCCGTCCTTGGCTCGGGCGGCGTCGGCCTGGCCCCGGGGGCGTCGTAGCTGGCCATCAACTGGTTGCCGCGGATTCCTATCGCAAGCCGGCTGCCAAAAGCGGCCATTCCGCCTAGCGCCCAACACGGCCGTTCAGAACGCTCCGGCACCTTCTTCAAAGCGGACCATCCAGCAATTTCGTTTGTAGCTCTACGGGATACCCAGCTACCATTCACAATGCCGCTTTCACTGTCCTGGATGATAGCCTCATCATTCCGCGGATCTCACCCGCAGCCACGTCGCCAGGGGATTTGACGTCTTCGTATCAGGGGACGCCATTGTGGCCCGGTGCAAGCTCCAAGCTTGGCAAGCCGGATCAGAGCTGGTTTGAGCTCCACAACTTATCCTTAAGCTTGACTTAAGCTACAGGGTCCAACGGCGACGTCTCCGTCCGGCGTAAAAGGAAGGCGATTTCGATGCCTCAAATCAGGTTTCTCAGCCTTGCTTTGGGTTGCTGTTTACTTGTAGTTCAAGCCTCCCCGAGCCACGCGATCGATTCCCACGTAGGCCGGCTTCCCCCATGGCAAGCTGGGGCCAACAACCCTGCAGTCGACAAGGGGTTGGAATTCACGGTTAAGGAGGCCGACAACCTCGCCGACTTCCATGGCGACCTGACCAACGCGCGCCTCGTGCTCTACGTGGGCGGCAATTACTTCTTCGCGATGGCGCCGCTGGTGGCGGCCTTCGAGGCGAAGCACCCTGAGCTCAAGGGCCGGATCTACTACGAGACGATTCCGCCGGGTCTGCTCGTCCGCCAAATGAAGGCCGGCGGGCGCATTACCGTCGGCAACATGACTTGGACGGCCAAGCCCGATGCGTACTTCTCGGGCCTCATGGCGGTAAATCGGCTCATTGAGGCGGGCGATCTTCTCGGCCCCCCGACGATCTACGCGACAAATCAGCTTGCGATCATGGTGCCCAAGGGCAACCCGGCGGGCATCAAGGGCTTGGCCGATCTTGCGCGGCCGGGGCTGACCCTCGCCATGCCCAATCCCGAATTCGAAGGTGTCGCTCGCCAGATCAAGGCCTCCCTGGCCAAGGCGGGGGACGATGATTTGGTGAAGGCCGTCTACGAGACAAAGGTCGCCGACGGGACGACGCTTCTGACGCGGATGCATCATCGCCAGACGCCGGTCTGGCTAATGCAGGGACGCGCACAGGCCGGGGTCACGTGGCGTTCGGAAACCTTGTTCGAAGAGCAGGTTGGATTACCGACCGAGCGCATCGACATCCCGGACGAGCAGAACGCCACCGGCATCTATGCCGGAGCGGTCGTGAAGGACGCCGCGCATCCGGCCGAGGCGAAGCTCTGGCTGGATTTCCTCATGGGCGACGACGCGCGAGCGGTCTTCTCCCGTTATGGTTTTGGCCAATACCGGCCGTGAGGACTGCGGACTATCGTCGTGACGCCGGGCCGCTTCGCCTCATCGGCGGACCGGCGAGGCCTTCGGGCTGCGGGACAGGGCGCGGTTGAGCTTGCGCAAGGCGCGGTCGTCGCGGGTGCAGAGATCGTGGGCGAAGGCCTCCTCCAGATAGGCCGCCTCCGCCGATCGTTTCGTCCGGCCGGCGGCCTCGACCGCCGTCACCGCGCTGAGGACAAGGATTCCGACGAGACATCCGACACTCAGACCCTGCACTGTCGGCCTCACTTCGCGTAATGAAAGCCGGCCTGCTGCAACTCGGGCAGCGTGCCGACGGCGCCGGGGGTCAGGACGACGCCCGGAATGAGATGGTTCGTCAGCTCCGCCAGCGCATCGTGCGAGAGCTTGTCCGGGTTCAGATCGCGCCGGATGAGCGTCCCCGCCTGTTCCCAGATTGCGTTGTGACACGAGAGGAATACGACGCCCCGGGCCATCAGCGCCGGGATCGTGTTGTTCTCCGGCGAGAACATCCCCGCCGGGTCCTGGTAGTTCGCGGCCCCCGCCTGAGCCGCTTTCTTCCGCACGATCAGCGTGTTGGTCTTGAACGCCTCGCCCGCGAGCTTGGTGAGTTGGTACTTGTCCCACATCGCCTGGTCGTAGAGGGCGACATTCGCCGATCCGTGGGTCGCCGAGGCGGCCAGAAAATCGGGATGCTTGAATGACCAGACCTGATTGTTCAGGGCGTTGCGCATGAGGTTCAGCCACGGCCCGCCGATGTCGGTGTTGTCCCAGACCTGGCGGGGGCCTCCCTTGTAGGCGATCACCTCTGACAGGGCCTCGTGGTCCCAGAAATCTGGTCGGTCGAGGATCATCGGCACGATCTTAAAATCCCGCCGGCGCGGGGCCCTCGCCAGACGGTCTGTGAGGTCCCGCAGATTTCGGCTGCCCTCGGGTAGGTCGGCGGCGGTGGTCGCCCCGGCCGGGCGCGCGTCCGCCAAGCCTGCGGCGAGGCCGGCGCCCAGGGCAAGCAGGCTGCGGCGTTCGAGGGTCATGATCGTGCTCCCAGGGGGCCAGTTGCTGTTCAGTGCGGCACGGTCCCGGCAGGAGGTGCCCCCTCACCGAGCGTCACGCCGTCCACGGCCTGACCGTAGAAATCGTAAGGGCTGTCGTGATGGGCCTTGCGGGTCGCCGCGAGATCGCCGGTGAAGCGTGGGTCCTGCGGTCGCTCGCGACTGTCGATATAGGCGGCGACGTCCCAGGCTTCGGCATCGGTGAGGCTGTTGCCCTGGCTCAGCGGCATATTGGCCTTGATGAAGCCTGCCGCGTTGACGACCGAACTCATCCCCGCGCCCCAATTGTAGGAGCGGGCTCCCCACAGTGGCGGGAACACGATCGTCCCGTCCGGGCTCGCCTGCCCGGCACCGTCGCCACCGTGACAGAGGGCGCATTTCGCGGCGTAGACTTCTCGCCCATGGGCCAGATCGAGGCCTTTGGGCTTGGCGAGCTTCGGGTACCCCTGCCCGGGAAGCTTCATGCCTACGGGAGCCCCGTGGGCGAGGAAGGCGGCATAGGTCTCCAGCGCGACCAGGACGGGATCGCCCAGCGGGGGCGCCTTGCCGTTCATGCTGTAGCGGAAGCATCCCTGAAGCCGCTCCGCGAAGGTATTCACGTGACGGTTCTTCGCCCGGTAGGCCGGGTAGACGAGATAGGCCGCCCAGAGGGGAGCGGAATGGCCGAGGCGGCCCCGGTCGAGGTGACAGTTCGTGCAGCGCAGATCGTTGCCGACGAAGGCCCGCGCCTCGGCGCCCGTATCGCGAAAGATGCGCTCGCCCAGGCGAATGACTTGGCCGAAGTCGTCGTCGGAGATGGCGGAATCGGGCTGAGGCACGAAGGGCGGCGCGGTTGTCTCGGCCCCTACGGAACCGAGGGGCGTCAGGACCGCGAGGCCCCCCATCGCCGTTGCCAGCGCGAGGCGGGCTGCGGACCGTCCGGTGAAGCGCGTCATAAGGTTCATCGGCCGCCTCCAATCGCCGTGACAGGAAGAGCGGCGTAGTAGGCAGCGACGGCGGTGGCGTCGTCATCGCTCAGCCGGTCGGCGATCCCCTTCATCAGCCCGAGGGGATCGTTGTGGCGTGTCCCGGCTTTCCAGGCGGAGAGCTGCGCCGCGAGATAGGCGGCCGGCTGGCCGGCCAGCGGCGGGAAGGCGGCGCCGACGCCCTGCCCAGCTGGGCCGTGGCATTGTGCGCAAGCGGGCAATGCCTTCGTCCACTCACCAGTCTGCGCCAGCATTCGGCCGCGGTCGTATGCCGTGTCGTCCGGCTGGGGTGTCCCGTCGGGCGGCGGGGCGCGGAGCCCGGCATAAAAGACGGCCAACGCCCGCCGCTCCTCCGGTGCTAGGCCTTGGGCAATCGGACCCATGATCTCATGGTCCCGGCTGCCGTCGGCGAAGCTGTCGAGCTCGTGTGCGAGGTAGTCCTCCGCGAGGCCTGAAAGACGGGGAAAGCCGCCCTCGGCATTTCCGCCCCCGGAATCCCCGTGGCACGAGGCACAGGCCGGCACGCCGGCCTGTGTTCCGTTACGGGCGATTTCACCACCGTCCATGGCTCGTGCTGGGCAGACAGAAGCACACATCAACAGTCCGCCGAACGCGATGCGGACACTCCTGCTCGCCGCCAGAGCCAACCTGCGACTCATCGGAAGCACAGCGACGAGCGCAGAAAAGGCAAGGTGAGAAACTTTGACCGACGGTGCATGCATTCCGCCATCCTTGCCGTCCTGCTTAAGCCAGGCTTAAGGGGGGCTGCCCCCCGCCGAACAATGGAAAGGCACTCAGCACAAATATCCGTCATCGCGGCGGCGCGCTGGCATCCCGGGCTGGAGGATGCACTGTCGAGAACGTCGGCACGAACATTCCTCTGGTCGAACGCGCCAACGTCCGCTCGACCTTTTCCGGGAGCGCGACAGCCGCCGAACCGGCAGTGGCTCCGGCTTCGCTATGGCAAAGGTAGGTCTCGGCCCGACCTCGCAAGGGGACTTACCAAGGACCGAAGCATCCTGAAGGGGTGGCGTGCAGGATCACGGTTGCAATGGGCAGACCGACACCCTTCACACCCCCTTGAGTAGCCACCGCAGCGGCAGGGCGACAGCCGTGAGGCTCGCCACGCTCATCGCCCAGATCAGCACGAACCAGCCGAACCTGCGCATCAGTGGTACCCCGCTTCCGCCGTGACCTTGCCGCGGAACAGCCAGTACACGTAGGCTGTGTAGGCCAGGACCAGGGGCACCAGCACCGCCGCGCCGTAGAGCAGGAAGCCCTGCGATTTCGGATGCGTCGCCGCCTGCCAGATCGTGACGCTCGGCGGCACGATGTACGGCCACATGCTGATGCCGAGCCCGACATAGGACAGCAGGAAGAAACCGAGCGCGCAGAGGAAGGGCGTGACCTCCTCCCGCCGCCCTAGGGCCTGGGCGAAGCGCCACGCCAGGAGCCCGACCAGGATCGGCACCGGCGCGCCGACGAACAGGCCGGGCAGGCCGAGCCAGCGGGCGCGAAAGGGCGCGCTGATCGCCAGCGTCGTCGCCGAGACCACGGCGATGAGGACCAGCGTCGCCACCGCCAAGGGCTTGGCGAGGTTATACGCCCGGATCTGCAATTCGCCGCTGGTCTTCCAAATCAGCCAGCAGGCCCCGAGCAGGCCGTAGCCTACGACGAGCGCGAAGCCGGTCAGCACAGAGAACGGCGTCAGCCAGTCCCACCAGCCGCCCGCATAGGCCCGGCCCTCGATCCTGATGCCCTGGACGAAGGCGCCGAGCGCGATCCCCTGGCAGAAGGCGGCGACGAAGCTGCCCCAGGAGAAGGCACGGTCCCACCACAGCTGCCCGCGCGGCGTCGCCATGCGGAAGCGCATCTCGAAGGCGACGCCCCGGAACACCAGCGCCAGCAGCATCAGGATCAGTGGCATGTACAGGGCGGGCAGGATCGTGGCGTAGGCCAGCGGAAACACCGCAAACAACCCGCCGCCGCCCAGCACGAGCCAAGTCTCGTTGCCGTCCCAGACGGGGGCGACCGAGTTCACCATCACGTCCCGCTCGGCCTTGCCGCGCACCGCCGGGAACAGGATGCCGAGCCCGAGATCGAACCCGTCCATCGCCACGTAGAGAAACACGGCGGTGGCGATGAGGATCGCCCAGATGAGGGTTAGATCGAGGTCCATGACAGCCTCCCCTCACTCGGCCGGTTGCAGGTGCGCGTCACCGGCGAGTGCCGGCGCCGGAGTAATGCCCGCCGTGCGGACCGGCTGGCCGACGGGCGGGCCGGATTCGTGCGGTCGCGGGGTCTGGTTGAACAGGTGGAACAGGTACCAGATGCCCGCCCCGAACACCGCGAAGTAGACCAGCGCGAAGGCCGCGAGGGAGGCCGCCACGGCGGGGGCGGCGATGGGTGAGACGCTGTCGGCGGTGCGCAGCAGGCCGTAGACCGTGAAGGGCTGGCGGCCGGTTTCCGTCACCACCCAGCCCGCCGTCACCGCGATCAGCCCCGAGGGGCCCATCGCCACGGCGAAGCGGTGCAGCCAGGGCGTCTCGAACAGGCGGCCCTTGTACCGCAGAAACAGCGACCACAGGCCGAGGCCGATCATCAGCATGCCGAGCCCGACCATCACCCGGAAGGCCCAGAACACCAGCGGCAGGTTGGTCGGCCACGTGTCGCGCGGCAGGTCCTTCAGGCCCGTGACCTTCGCGTTCAGATCATGCGCGAGATAGAGGCTGGCGAGGCCCGGGATGCCGATCTCGTATTTGGTCTCGGCGGCCTGCGCGTCCGGCCAGCCGAACAGAATCGAGGGCGCGCGGGTCACGCTGTCGAAGTGGCCCTCCATCGCCGCGACCTTGGCGGGCTGGTGGTGGTAGCTGTTCCCGCCGTGCAGGTCGCCGAGCACCAGTTGCACCGGGGCGACGATCGCCGCCATCCACATCGCCATGGAGAACATCAGCCGGGCGCGGGGATTGGTCCGGTCGCGCAGCAGGTGCCACGCGCCGACCGCGCCGACGATCATCGCCGTCGTCAGATAGGCCGCCGTCACGGTGTGGGCGAAGCGGTAGGGGAAGGACGGGTTGAAGATCACCGCCGTCCAGCTCTCCGGCACGAACCGGCCGTCGGCATCGAGCGAGTAGCCCGCGGGCGTCTGCATCCAGGAATTGGCGGACAATATCCAGAAGGCCGAGAGCAGCGTGCCGCCCGCGACGAGGCAGGTCGCCAGGAAGTGCAGGCGGGGGCCCACCCGCTCCATCCCGAACAGCATCACCCCGAGGAAGCCCGCCTCCAGGAAGAAGGCGGTCAGCACCTCATAGCCGAGCAGCGGCCCGAGCACGGGAGCGGTCTTGTCCGAGAAGACCGACCAGTTGGTGCCGAACTGGTAGCTCATCACCAGCCCCGACACGACGCCCATGGCGAAGGCTACGGCGAAGACCTTCAGCCAGTAGCGGTAGGTGTCGAGATAGACTGGCTTGTCGGTGGCGAGCCAGAAGGCTTCCAGCACCGCGAGATAGCTCGCCAGCCCGATGGTGAAAGCCGGGAACAGGAAGTGCCAGACGACCGTGAAGGCGAACTGACTGCGGGCGAGGTCGAGCGCGCTCGGGAGATGGTTGGCCAGCATCCGTGGGCGCTGCCTTTGGCGGGAATGGGGACATCCGGGAGGCCCGCCATGGACCGTACCGAACCAAGCATGCCGCCGGAATGTCGCCCCGCCTTCATATGCCACAGCTCGGGCGTGTCAATACAAGTTTATGATGCGAAGACCTACTCGATATGAATTTGCATATTGACCGGCATCGTAGCGAGGTCCACGGTGCTGACCACACTGTTGAAACGTCGAGAGTTGTTCCATGAGTATCGAAACCGACACCGATCCGCCCGTGCCGCCGCCCGCCTGCCCGCCGATCATCGGCGACGTCGCGCCGAACTTTCGCGCGCGGACGACGATGGGCCCGCGGACGCTCGCCTCGTATCGCGGACGCTGGCTGGTGTTCTTCTCCCACCCGGCCGACTTCACCCCCGTCTGCACCAGCGAGTTCGTCGCGTTCGCCCAGGCCTACGAGGCCTTTCGGGACACCGACTGCGACCTGCTCGCCCTGTCCGTCGACAGCCTTTCCTCCCACTTGGCCTGGAAGCACAGCATCGAGCAGCGTTTCGGCGTGCGGGTGCCATTCCCTATCGTCGAAGATCCCGCCATGGGCATCGCCCGGGCCTACGGCATGCTGCCGGCTGGCTCGACGTCGAGCGCCACCGTCCGGACCACGTTCGTCATCGATCCTGAAGGCATCGTGCGGGCGCTGGTCGCCTACCCGCTGACGGTGGGCCGCAGCATCGCCGAGATCCTTCGGCTGGTGCAGGCGCTCCAAGCCTGCGACGCATCGGACGTCTCGACGCCGGAGGGATGGCAACCCGGCGACCAGGTGCTTGTGAACCCGCCTCTGACGAGCGACGAGATCGCCCAGCCAGGCGCTGCGGGGCAGGACTGGTACTACCGCTTGGGAAGCCTGTGATGGCCTCCGGCACGGACGAGGCGACGGCGATCCTGATCGCCGACCTGCTCAAGGTCGCCGCCAACCCGAACCGGCTGCGCATCCTGTATCTCCTGGCGGAGGGAGAGCGATCCGTCTCTGAGATCGAGCAGCAGCTCGGCATCCGCCAACCAACGCTGTCGCAGCAGCTCGGGGAGCTGCGCAACGCTGAGGTCGTGGCCACGCGGCGCGAGCACAAGGTGGTGTTCTACAGCCTGAGCGACGCCCGCATGCAGGCCCTCCTCGACGCGTTCGACGACATCCTGATCGCGGGTCGACCGCGGAGAAGCTTGCCTGCGCGCAGCCCGGATGCGCGAGCGCGGGCGCTCGGCCAAGCGGCGATGTTCGGTCAGGTCGGAGAACCTTGACGGACGCTGTCGCTCCGTTCCTAGCGCCGCTCGCTGGCGCTGGCGCGCCGCTCCGAACACGTGCCTCACGGTCCGGAACCCTAGCTGTCGGCTGAGGGCATGCGATTGAGCCCGCATCGTCGACGCACAGCGAGCGGCGCCGGGACAAAGCCGGCGCCGCTTAGCTTCAGGCGGCTGCCTTCTCCGGCTTAGCCATCCATTCGCGTCCCTTGAGCATGGCCTTCCAGTAGATTGGAGGCAGCATCCGCTCCTTCAGGAGCCATGCGAGGTGGCTCGGCTTCGTCCCGTCGATCAGCCATGCGGGGAAGCTCGGCATGAGCTTGCCGCCGTAGCCGAACTCCGCGAGCAGGATCTTACCTCGCTCGACCGTGAGCGGACACGAGCCGTAGCCGTCGTAGGCGACCTCGGCCCCGCGCAGGTGGCCCATCTCGACGAGGAGGTTGTGGGCCACCACGGGCGCCTGCTTGCGCGCGGCGGCGGCGGTCTTGGCGTTGGGCGCGTTGCAGGCGTCGCCGAGCGCGTAGACCTCGGGGAAGCGACGGTGTCGCAGGCTCCCGGGGTCCACATCGACCCAGCCGGCGGCATCGGCCAGGGGCGAGACGCGGACGAAGTCGGGCGCCTGCTGCGGCGGGACGACGTGGATCATGTCGAAGCCGGTCTCAACCGTCTCGCTGCCGCCCTCCTCCGTCTTGCGCGAGAACCACGCGCGCCGAGCCGGACCGTCGATCCGGGTCAGGGTGTGATTGAAATTCAGGTTCGCGTCGTAGCGCTTCACGTAATTCATCAGGGCCGGGACGTATTCCTTCACGCCGAACAGGACTGGACCGGCATTGTAGAGCTCGACCGCGATGTCCCCGAGCCGCCCCTGCCGCAGCCAGTGGTCGGCGGAAAGGTACATCGCCTTCTGCGGGGCGCCGGCGCACTTGATCGGCATCGGCGGCTGCGTGAAGACGGCGCGGCCCGCCCGCAGGTTCCGCACGAGGTCCCAGGTGTAGGGGGCGAGGTCGTAGCGGTAGTTCGAGGTGACCCCGTTCCGCCCGAGGGTTTCGGCGAGCCCCTCGATGCCGGCCCAGTTCAGCTTGAGGCCGGGCGCGACCACGAGGCGGTCGTAGCGCACCACCCGGCACCCTTCCAAGATTACCGCCTTGCGCTCGGGCTCGAAGGCCGCAACCGCCGCCTTGATCCAGCGCACGCCGTTCGGGATCAGGGAAGCCATGGTCCTGGCCGTGGCGGCGGGCTCGAACACTCCGCCGCCGACCATCGTCCAGCCCGGCTGGTAATAGTGCACGTCCGCCGGATCGATGACGGCGATGTCGAGGTCGGGTTTGCGCGCCTTCAGGCTCGCCGCGACGGCGATGCCGCCGGCCCCGCCGCCGACGACGACCACACTGTGGAACTGGTCGGCGTGCTCAGTAGGAACCCGGCCGCCTGCCGCGATGCGCCGGACGACGCCGCTCAGTTCGTATCCGGCCGCCTTGGTGGCAGCCAGGATGTCCGGAAGCGGCCGCGCAGCTGCCGCCTCGCCGAGCGCCCACAGCGTCGCGGAGCGGGTTCCGGTGCGGCAGAAGGCGAGCACCGGCTTCGGCAGGGCCGCGAGCTCGCCGCGGAAGGCCATCACATCCCCATCCGTCACCTTGCCCGACGTGACGGGTAGGTACCGCGCCTCCAGGCCGGCCGCACGCGCGGCGGCCTCCAACTCCGAGAAGCCCGGCTGGTCGCCGCCCTCGCCATCGGGGCGGTTGCAGATCACCGCCCGGAAGCCCGACTCGGCCGCCGCCGCGAGATCGGAGGGAGCGAGCTGACCCGTCACCGACAGGTCCGGGGAGAGGCGTTTGACGTCCATGGCTAGATCCTCATCTGATAGATTTATATTATGAGTTGCGATTTCTATAAATCATACGTTGACCTCCACCGCAAGAAGGTCCACCAGTGACGAAAGCGACGATCCTTTCATTTTGTTTTTTTATTAAATGAATGACAGTCGGGATCGGGGCTTGCCGGCCGCCGACCGGCTCGACCGGTCGTCGACAAGGCCCCTGGACGCGGAGGTCACCGCCGATGAATGCGCTTCCCGCCATCTTGTCCGGCTCAGGGGTCGGCTTCACGCTCGGACTCATCGGCGGCGGCGGCTCGATCCTGGCGACGCCGCTTCTGCTGTACGTGGTCGGCATGGCCCAGCCGCACCTCGCCATTGGAACCGGCGCTCTGGCGGTCGCGGCCAACGCGTTCCTGACCCTCGTCGGGCACGCCAGGTCCGGCAACGTGCGTTGGCGCTGCGCCGTCGTGTTCGCCGGAGTCGGCATCCTTGGCGCCCTCGTCGGCTCGACGTTCGGCAAGGCGGTCGACGGCCAGCGCCTGCTCTTCCTCTTCGCGATGCTGATGGTCGTCGTGGGCATCCACATGCTGCGGGGTCGCAAGGTTCAGAGTGGAACCTCGGAGCCTGTCGGATGCGGTCCGGTACCGAGTTGGAAGGTCGTGGCCGTCGCCTTCGCGGTCGGGGTCCTGTCGGGCTTCTTCGGGATCGGCGGCGGGTTCCTGATCGTGCCGGGCCTCGTCTTCGCCACCGGCATGCCGCTGATCACTGCGGTCGGCACCTCGCTGCTCGCCGTTGGTGCCTTCGGCCTCGCCACAGCAACGAATTACGCCCTGTCCGGAATGGTCGATTGGGCCGTCGCCGGGGAATTCATCGCCGGCGGCCTCGTCGGCGGTTTCTTGGGTATGCGGCTGGCCAACCGGCTCTCTGGCTACAAGGGCGCGCTCGACACGGTATTCGCCACCGTCATCTTCGGTGTCGCCGGCTACATGCTCTACCGCAACGCCGGCGCTTTCGCCGCGACGCCTTGACCGTCGCCGAGGCGGGCGCCCGGTGCCGCACCCGCTTCGATGACCACCGGACGGCACCTTTCAGGAAAACCGCCATGACCCCCAATGTCGGTAGCATCGATCGCATCCTGCGCCTCGTCGTCGGCCTTCTGATCGCAGGCCTGGGCTACACGATGCTCGCCGGAGTCTGGGCCCTTGCCGCCGTCGGCATCGGCGCCGTGATGGCGTTGACCGCCCTCGTCGGGTTCTGCCCAGCCTACACGATCCTAGGGATCAACACCTGCCGACGCCGGCTTCCCGGCGCGTGACCCCACCCGTCCAAGGACGACCGACAGGAGACAAGCAATGACCGAAGCCCGTGGCCCCGAACCCGTCATCCAAGCCTTCTTCGACGAGCCCACCAACACGGTGAGCTACATCGTGGCCGATCCCGAGACGAAGCAGGCGGCCTTCATCGATCCGGTGCTCGACTACGATCACAACGGCGGCAGCGTCGACACTCGCTCCGTTGAGGCGATGCTGACGGCCGCCGACGAGGCGGGCTACACGGTGGTCTGGACGCTGGAAACCCACGCGCACGCCGACCACCTCTCCGGCTCGCCCTACGTGAAGGCCAAGACCGGCACGAAGATCGGCATCGGCGAGCACATCAAGGAGGTCCAGAAGATCTTCCGCCCGGTCTTCAACGCCACCGACCTAAAGACCGACGGCAGCGATTTCGACCACCTCTTCGTGGACGGCGAGACGTTTGCCATCGGCAATCTCGCCGTCGAGGTGCTGTACACGCCAGGCCATACGCCGGCTGACATCTGCTACCGCATCGGCGGCCACGTCTTCGTCGGCGATACGCTGTTCATGCCCGATTTCGGTACCGCGCGGGCCGACTTCCCCGGCGGCGACGTGCGCACCCTCTATCGCTCGATCCGCAAGTTGCTGGCCCTGCCTCCGGCGACGGTGCTTCACCTCTGCCACGACTACAAGGCGCCGGGCCGCGACGTGTACGCCTGGGAGACCACGGTCGGCGAGCAGCGCGAGCGCAACGTTCATGTGAAGGAGGGCGTGAGCGAGGAGGAGTTCACCGCCATGCGCACCGCCCGGGACGCGACGCTGGCTGCGCCGCGCCTTCTGCTGCCGTCGATCCAGGTCAATATCCGCGCCGGCAAGTTCCCCCCGGCCGAGGCGAACGGCGTTCGTTACCTGACCATTCCGGTCAAACTGAAAGGCGGAGCGGAATTGGGCGTTTGACAGGGCTCATCGGTATTGGGCGTACCTGAGCCGATGATGGACCTCCTGCCTGCGCATCTCCTCCGGGCGGCCCTCGGCCTCGTGCTGGGTGCCGTGCTCGGGATGGTCGCGCGCCGGGGGCGGTTCTGCACGTTGGGCGCCATCGAAGATGCCGTCTATGCGCGCGACACGCGCCGCGCCCGGGCATGGTTGCTGGCCACCGGCATCGCCGTGGTGGGCACGCAGCTTTTGGAATCCGAATTCGGTCTCGACCTCGCCCGGTCGATCTATGCGGGGCCGCGCTTCGAATGGGGCGCGATGATCCTCGGCGGAACGATGTTCGGCTTCGGCATGGCGCTCGTCGGCACCTGCAGCTTCGGCGCGTTGCTGCGGCTCGGCGGGGGAGATCTGCGCGCCCTCCTCGTCCTCCTCGTGCTCGGCCTCTCGGCCTACATGGCGATCAGCGGCGTGACAGCCTTTCTGCGCGTGACGCTCACCGCACCGCTCAGCCTCGATCTCGGTAGCCAGCGGCTCGGGGCCTTGTTGAAGCTGGATCAGACCGGCCGCGTGGCCTTCAGCGTCATTGCAGGCATCGGCTTCTGCCTCGTGGCGCTGACGGGCAAAGACTTCCGTCGGACTCAGCGGCTCCTCATCGGCGCCATCGCCATCGGGCTCGTCATCGTCGCCGGGTGGTGGACGAACGGGAGCGCGGGTTTCGACGAGTTCGAAACCCGGGCGGTCGGCTCCTTCAGCTTCGCACGGCCGGTCGGCGATACCCTCCTCTATGCCATGCTCGCGAGCGGCACGCGGATCGATTTCGGCGTGGCCTCGGTCCTCGGCGTCGTGCTCGGGTCCTTCGCGGCGGCGCGCGCTGCGGGTGAATTTCACTGGGAGGCGCCCGATGATGCCCGCGAGGTGAAGCGCCACCTGCTCGGCGCCTTCCTGATGGGCACCGGCGGCGTCACGGCGCTGGGCTGCACCATCGGCCAGGGATTGAGCGGGCTTTCGACGCTGTCGGTCGGCTCGATTCTCGCCCTCGGCGCGATCCTCGTCGGGGCTCGCGCGGGGCTCTACTACCTCGTGGACCGGCACACTTGAGGGTTTCGCCGGTTACGGTGTCCGTCCGTTGCAGAATGCGCGGTGCAGGGCGGCGATGATCTCGCGAACCTCGGGCCGGGCCAGCGCATAATAGATGTTCTTGCCGTCACGGCGGGCCTCGACGAGATCGTCGGCCCGTAACCGAGCCAGTTGCTGGGACACGGCCGGTTGCCGCAGATTCAGCAATTGCTCCAGTTCCGAGACCGAGCGCTCGCCCTCGACCAGCAGACAGAGGATGACGAGGCGCGCCTCGTGCCCGAGGGCTTTGAGCAGTTCGCTGGCATCGCGGGCATTGGCCAGCAACAGATCCAGGTCGAGGCTGCCCGGGGCCTCGACGCTCGTCACCGGTTGCGCCTGTTGCAACGGCATCATCCCACCCTTTTCCTCGCCGCCCGAAGCCCGTTACGGGGATCCGGGGAGCCGTTCGAGCAACCGCTCGGCCCGTCCCCAGAAGAAATCCTCACCCGGATAGCCCTCGATCCGGTCGAGCTCGGACCCGTCTTCGACGAGGACGAATGTCGGTGTGTAGCGGATCGGGCGCTTGAGCGTGAGTCCGGGAGGGAGGCCTGCGTCGAGATCGACACGGCGCAACGGCGCCCGCTTCCCGATATCCGTCTTCGGGTAGATCGGCCCGATCTCCTTGTCCCAGGCCTTGCACCACGGGCAGCCGCGCCGCTCGAACTTGATCAGCTCGGCGGCCTCAACGATGCCGGGCCATAGGGCGAACCCCCACGCCCCCGCCATGACGGCTCGCCTCGTTCCCCGCATCGGTCTTCCCAAGCCCAGGACCACTGATCCTTATATAGCAAAAGACGAATGTGTTCGAGGGGCATCGGCGCAGCCGCCGGGATCGTGATCGCCCTCGGCGCGGAGCCGCCGTCGTCCGCGCGGCTTCAATGGCAGCCGGATGTCAGGAGGACTAGATTGCCAGGGGCAGGACAATCGCTCTACACATGCAGAAACTAGAATATTTGGAGGGGACGCCATGTCGACCCGGCGCCGGTTCCTGGCGGGTGCCCTCGCGCTCGGCCTGCCCTCCAGGGCCATGGCCCAAGCGATCCAGGGCGATGACGGCCTCTACCGGGAGCCCTGGTTCCTCGAAAGCTTCCTCGATCTCCCCGACGATCTGAAGTCCGCGCGGGAGCACGGCAAGCGCCTCGCCATCCTGTGGGAGCTGAAGGGCTGTCCCTTCTGCAAACAGATCCACCTCGTGAACTTCGCAGATCCGGCGACGAGCGCCTTCATCCGCGAGCGTTTCGAGATCCTGCAACTGAATTTCATCGGTTCGCGGGAGGTCACCGATTTCGACGGTCAGATCCTTCCCGAGAAGGCTTTCGCGGAGAAGTACGGCATCCGGTCCACGCCGACCATTCAGTTCTTTCCGGTGGAGGAGACGGCACTCGCGGGCAAGACGCCCCAGCAGCGCGAGGTCCTGCGAGTGCGGGGCTACGTGCCGCCGGAGGAGTTCCGCCGGACTTTCGCCTTCGTGGCCGAGCGTGCCGACGAGCGGACGACCCTGCAGGATTACCTCCGCTCGCCGGAGGCGGCGCAGCGGGGCTGACAGTCCCGCCGCGATAGTCAGCGGCCTCGCAATTCCAGCTTGACTTGAGAGCGATCCACGTCAAACTTGCAATAATTCGCATATGTCGATGGGTTTGCCCGCCGGCAGAGCGAGCGGTTCGAGACGACCGCACTCGCCGCAAAGACGGCGCACCGAGGAAACGCCAGATGCGCAGGCCGATCACAGCCTTTGCGCTCGCGGGACTTTGCGTCCTCGCGACCGCCGCCGGAGCCGAGACGGCTTCCACCGGGCTCGCCCCGTTCAAGATCGTCGCCATCGATGGCAGCGACTCAATCCCCGAGCCGCTCACCGACAAGCCGGGGGATGCGGCGGCCGGCGCGAAGGTCGTCGTGAACCGGCGCCAGGGCAATTGCCTCGGCTGCCATCAGGTCTCGTCGCTCAAGGGCGAATCTTTCCACGGCGAGGTCGGGCCCTCCCTCGATGGCGTCGCGGGCCGGTGGGACGCGGCCCACCTGCGGATGATCGTCGTCAACCCGAAGCACGTCTTCACCGAGGCGACCGTGATGCCGGCCTTCTACCGGATCGACGGCCTCAACCGCGTGCGCGCCGAATTCCAGGGCAAGCCGATCCTGACCGCGCAGCAGGTCGAGGACGTCGTCGCCTACCTCACGACCTTGAAGTGATCTCGCGGGCTGAAGGAGCCGCTTGCCATGACCTCTGCCAAGATCCCCGCAATGAGCCGCCGCCAAGCCCTGGCCTTCGGCACCGGCGCCATGGTGGCCACCGCCTTCGCTTTCCGCGCCGGCCCGGCCCTGGCGGCGAAGCCCGCGACCGATGAGGCCATCAAGGCCTTCACCCGCGGCAAGGAGCCGGTGAAGGGCAGGGTCAAGCTCGAACTCCCCGAGATCGCCGAGAACGGCAACACGGTGCCGATGACGGTGAGCGTCGACGGGCCGATGACGGCGGAAAGCTACGTCGAGGAGGTGATGATCGTCGCCGAGGGCAATCCGAACCCCGGCGTCATCAGCTTCCACTTCACGCCGTCGAGCGTCGCGGAGGCGAACACCCGGATCCGTCTCGCAGAGACCCAGAACGTCATCGCGGTCGCCCGCATGAACGACGGCTCGGTGTTCAGCGACGTCCGCCAGGTGAAGGTCACCATCGGCGGCTGCGGCGGCTAACCCATACGCGACAGCATCGAACGAGGACGGGAGGACCACATGGCCGACGTGAAGCCGCGGATCAAACTGGACAAGAAGGAGGTCGCCAAGGGCGGCATCATCGAGGTGAAGACGCTCGTCTCCCACACGATGGAGTCCGGCCAGCGCAAGGACAAGGACGGGAAGACGATCCCGCGCAAGATCCTGAACAAGTTCACCTGTGACCTGAACGGCAAGACGATCTTCAGCGCCGATATCGAGAGCGCAGTCTCCGCCAATCCCTACTTCCAGTTCAAGATCAAGCCCGAAGAATCCGGAGCGCTGACTTTTACCTGGGTCGATGACGACGGGTCGAAGATCCAGGCCACCGAGCAGATCAAGGTCGCCTGACGCGCGCCCGGGGCCGTTCGCCCCGGAGCGCCTCCCCCCGCCGCGCCGGAGCCCTCACCATGGTCCGCCCAACTCTCGCCTTTACAGCGCTCGCGCTCGTCGCGTTGGCCGTCGCGCCGCACGCGCAGGACATGCCGTCGGCGCCCGCCGCGAAGGAGCCGTCCGAGCGCCCGGCGTGGCAGGCGCACGGCATGAAGCCCCAGAACCCGAATTCTCCGTTCGAGGAAGTCGTCTCGGGCCTGTATTTCCGTTCCAAGGAAACGCAGGAGATGCAGGCCGACGACTTCAACAATCCGGGCTTCCTCGCCGTCGAGCAGGGCGAGGAACTCTGGTCGAAGGTCGATGGCACGGCCGGCAAGTCCTGCGCGAGCTGCCACAACGAGGCCTCGACCTCGATGAAGGGCGTCGCGGCTGCCTATCCGAAGTGGAACGAGAAGCTCGGGAAGCCAATCAATCTGGAGCAGCGGATCAACATCTGCCGCAGCGGCGCCCTGAAGGCCGAGCCTTTCGTCTTCGGCTCGCCCGAACTCACGGCCATGACCACCTACATCCGCAACCAGTCCCGGGGGATGCCGGTCGCCGTGAAGGTGGACGGGCCGATGACGCCCTGGTTCGAGCGCGGCAAATCGCTGTACTACCAGCGGAACGGCCAGCTCGATCTCGCCTGCGCGAGCTGCCACGAAAAGAACCACGGCAAGTATCTCCGGGCCGATTTCCTCAGCCAGGGGCAGAGCAACGGCTTCCCCGTCTACCGCCTACGTGACCAGCGGCTGGTGCCGCTGCACGAGCGCATGGAGGGCTGCATGCAGGACGTCCGGGCCACGCCGTTCAAGCCGCTCTCCGACGAGTTCCTCGCCCTGGAGACCTACGTCGCGTGGCGCGGCCTCGGCCTTCCGGTCGAGACGCCCGCCGTGCGCAACTGAGGGTCGGATCGTCCCATGACCTCACGCCGCGACTTCCTGCAGATCGCCGCCGCCACCGCGGCCCTGGTGCCGACGGGCTGGATCCGCGCCTTCGCCCAGCAGCGCCTGACCCAGTACGACCTCCTGGCCTTCGAGCCGATGGGCAACGTCACCCTGGTCCACCTGACCGACATCCACGCGCAGTTGCGGCCCGTGCTGTTCCGCGAGCCCTCGACCAATCTCGGGGTGGGCGAGGCGCGCGGTCAGGTCCCCCACGTCACCGGACGCGCCTACCTCGACCTCTACGGCATCCCCGGCGGCTCGCCGCTGGCCTATGCGCTGACGCCGGAGGACTACGTCGCGCTCGCCCGCAGCTACGGCCGGATGGGCGGCCTCGACCGGATCGCCACGGTGCTCGACGCGATCCGCGCCGAGCGCGGCGACAAGGTGCTGTTCCTCGACGGCGGCGACACTTGGCAGAACAGCTACACCTCGATGGTGAGCAAGGGCCAGGACATGGTCGACTGCATGGCGCTGCTGAAGCCCGACGCCATGACCGGCCACTGGGAGTTCACCCTCGGCACCGAGCGGGTGAAGGAGATCGTGGACGGGCTCGGCTGCCCGTTCCTCGGCCAGAACGTCCGCGACGCGGAGTGGAACGAGCCAGCCTTCGAGTCCACGAAGATGTTCGAGCGCGGCGGCGCGAAGGTCGCGGTGATCGGGCAGGCCTTCCCCTACACGCCCATCGCCAACCCGCGCTGGATGATCCCGAACTGGTCCTTCGGCATCCGCGAGGAGGATGTGCAGGCGAGCGTCGACAACGCCCGGAAAGAGGGCGCCGACCTCGTCGTGCTGCTCTCTCACAACGGGTTCGACGTCGACCGCAAGCTCGCCTCGCGGGTGAAGGGAATCGACGTCGTCCTGACCGGTCACACGCACGATGCGCTGCCGCAGGCGGTAAAGGTCGGCAACACCCTGCTCATCGCCTCGGGCAGCCACGGCAAGTTCCTCACCCGCGTCGACCTCGACGTGCGGGACGGCGCCGTGAAGGGCTACCGCTCGAAGCTCATCCCGATCTTCTCCGATGTCATCGCCCCGCAGAAGGCGATGGCGGCCAAGATCCAGGCGATCCGCGCGCCCCACGAGGCGATGCTGAGCCAGGAACTTGGGCGGACCGAGGCCCTGCTCTACCGGCGCGGCAACTTCAACGGCACCCTCGACGACCTGATCTGCGACGCGCTCCTGTCCGAGCGCGAGGCCGACATCGCCCTCTCGCCCGGCTTCCGCTGGGGCACGACCCTCCTGCCCGGGCAAGCGATCACCCACGAGGACGTCTACAACGCCACCGCCATCACCTACCCGGCGGCCTACCGGATGCCCATGACCGGCGCCCGGCTGAAGGAGGTGCTGGAGGACGTGGCCGACAACCTGTTCAACGCCGATCCCTACTACCAGCAGGGGGGCGACATGGTGCGGGTGGGGGGCGTGTCCTACGCCATCGATGTCGCCCGCCCGGCCGGAAGCCGCATCTCCGACCTGACCCTGCTGCGCACCGGCAAACCCATCGAGGCCGGCAGCAGCTACACCGTGGCGGGCTGGGCGAGCGTCAACGAGGGGACCGAGGGTCCGCCGATCTGGGACGTCGTCGCCTCGCACATCAAGGCCAAGAAGACGGTGAACCCGACGCCCGCGCAGGTCACCGTCCGTGGCGCCTAGTCGTCTTCAAGATATTCACACATTGCCATACTTGAAACAGTTCGGAGAGACCGATGTCTGAACCGAAGCCGCGCCCCGATCCGTCCGGGCCGACCTCCCGCCGATCCTTCCTGCGCACCGGCCTCGCCTTGGGCGGAGCGGTCGGCGCCGGGGTGGGAACCGGCGCTTTCGCGGGCCGTGCGGCCGCCGCCGCGCCGGAGGCCAAGAACCTGCCGCCGAACGTGCCGGAATGGTCGCAATCCCTCGGTGACGGTGTCGTGAGCCGGCCCTATGGCCGCCCCTCGAAGTTCGAGGCGGACGTGATCCGCCGCGACGTTGAATGGCTGACCGCCTCTCGCCAGAGCTCGGTGAGCTTCACGCCGCTGCACCAGCTTGAGGGGATCATCACCCCCAACGGTCTCGGCTTCGAGCGCCACCATGGCGGCATCGCCGAGATCGACCCGGCCGAGCACCGGTTGATGATCCACGGCCTCGTTGAGAAGCCGCTGATGCTGACGCTGGAGGACATCAAGCGCTTCCCCCGCGTCAACCGGATCGCCTTCCTCGAATGCGCGGCCAATTCCGGCATGGAGTGGAAGGGCGCGCAGCTCAACGGCTGCCAGTTCACCCACGGCATGATCCACTGCGTCATGTACACGGGCGTGCCGCTCAAGCGCCTCCTCGAAGAGGCGGGTCTCAAGACGAACGCCAAGTGGCTGCTGCCGGAGGGGGCGGACGCCGCGGCGATGACCCGCTCGGTGCCGATCGAGAAGGCGCTCGACGACGCCATCGTCGCCTACGCCATGAACGGCGAGGCGCTCTATCCCGAGCACGGCTACCCGCTGCGCCTCGTCCTGCCCGGCTGGCAGGGCAATATGTGGGTGAAGTGGCTGCGCCGGATCAAGGTCGGCGACGAGCCCTGGCACACCCGCGAGGAGACCTCGAAGTACACGGCCCTCATGCCGGACGGACAGGCGCGGCGCTTCACCTGGGCCATGGACGCGAAGTCCGTGATCACCAATCCAAGCCCGCAGGCGCCGATCCACGGCAAGGGCTTCACCGTGCTCTCGGGCCTCGCTTGGTCGGGACGCGGGGCGATCAAGGGCGTGGACGTCTCCCTCGATGGCGGCCGCAACTGGCGCGCCGCCCGCCTCGACGGTCCGGTCCTCGATAAGGCGCTGACGCGCTTTTATTACGAGTTCGACTGGAACGGTGAGCCGCTGCTGCTCCAGTCCCGCGCCAGGGACGAGACCGGCTATGTGCAGCCGACCAAGGCGGCTTTGCGCCAGCATCGCGGCCTGAACTCGATCTACCACAACAACGGCATTCAGACCTGGCACGTGCTGCCCAGCGGGGAGATCGAGAATGTCGAGGTCGCGTAACCTCATTCCGGCCGCGCTCGCAGCCGCCCTCCTGGCCGCGACGCCGGTGGCGGCCGAGCGCCTAAACATCGGCCGCGCGGCAACGCCCGAGGAAATCAAGGGCTGGGACATCGACGTGCGGCCGGACGGCCAGGGGCTTCCGGTCGGCAAGGGCACGGCGGCGCTGGGCGAGACCATCTTCCAGGAGCGCTGCGCCAGCTGCCACGGCGAGTTCGGCGAAGGCGCGGGCCGGTGGCCGGAACTCGCGGGCGGATCCGGGACCTTGAAGTCGGAAAACCCGGTCAAGACCATCGGGTCCTACTGGCCCTATGTCTCGACGGTCTTCGACTTCGTGCACCGGGCGATGCCGTTCGGCGCGGCCCAGACCCTGACGCCGGATGAGACCTACTCGGTCACGGCCTATCTCCTCTATCTCAACGACATCCTGAAGGATCAGGATTTCGAGGTGAACGAGAAGAACCTCGCCAGCATCCGCCTGCCGAACGAGAAGAACTTCTTCATGGACGACCGCCAGACGGCGGAGAAGGAGTTCTGGACGGCCAAGCCCTGCATGACGAACTGCCTGCCCAAAGAGGCGACGATTACGAGCCATGCGCGCATCCTCGACGTGACGCCCGACAAGGCCCCCGACTCCGCGAAGAAGGCGCCGCCAGTCCAATGACGACTGGCGCCGCCGTCCCCGGATCGCGCTGCGACAGGCGTCTCTTCATGGCGGGGCTCGCGGCGGGTCTCGCGGGCGCGTGGCCGACCGGCCGCGCGTCCGCCAACCCGGCGGCGGCGTTGACGGTCGGCGGCGCCTCCGTGGAGACGGCGAGCGACGGCACGCTGTCCTCCTCCCTCGCCTTCATGCTGCCCGATACGCCGCGCGACGAGATGCAGGCCGTCTTCAGGGCCGAGGGCCAGCGCGCGGAGGCCGCGCCGATCCCGACGAACGCGAGCCTCGTGCGGATCGGCTCTGAGATCATCCTGATCGATGCCGGCTCGGGCAACTCCTTCCAGCCGACGGCGGGCAAGCTCGGAGAGACATTGGAGAGCCGGAACATTTCGCGCGAGGCGATCACCCAGGTCGTGTTCACGCACGCCCATCCCGATCATCTCTGGGGCGCGATCGACGATTTCGACGACAGCGAACGGTTTCCCAATGCCCGCTACGTGGTGCCGGCGGCGGAATGGGATTTTTGGACCCGCGACGACGTCGAGACCCTGGTGCCCGACTGGCTGAAGGGTCTCTCCGTGGGCTCGCGACGGACCCTGCGCCGCCTTGAGGCGAAGGTGGAGCGCCGCAGGCCCGGCGAGAGCATCGCCCCCGGCCTCACTTACGTCGCGACGCCGGGGCATACACCCGGCCACGCCTCCGTACTCGTCGAAGCGGGACGGGATCAGGTACTGATCGGCGGAGATGCCCTGAGCCATGCAGTTCTGTCGTTCCGGCGTCCCGCCTGGGCGTTCGGAAGCGATCTCGACCGCGACCTCGCTTCCTGCACCCGCCTGACCCTGCTGGACCGGTTGGCGAACGAGCGGATGACGCTCGTTGGCTTTCATCTCCCGGGCTCGGGCGTCGGACATGTCGAGCGTGCCGGCGACAGCTATCGATTCTTGCAGACCTGACGAGACGGCTCCAAGAGGAGCGCGCGTCTCGGATCAGGATCGTTCGACAACGGAGGGGACGAGATGATGCTGTCGCGCAGGGGCGTGTCCGGATTGGCCGCACTGCTGGCTGGGCTCGGAGCGAGCAGGGCCACGGCGGCTCCGGCAACCGGCCCGAAGACCCACCGGGTCGCGATGCAGGTCAGTTCCCGCGAGGGCGGCGTGTTCGATCTCGCCCTCAACAATGCGGTCAACCTCGCGCGCGAATACAGCGAGCAGGCCGAGGAACTGGAAGTCGAGATCGTCGCCTATGGCCCAGGCCTGCACATGCTGCGGGCCGACACATCGCCCGTCACGGCGAGGATCCATTCCATCAGCGAGAGCGTGCCGGGGATCGTCCTCTCGGCCTGCGGCAACACCGTCAAGGCCATGGAGAAGGCCGAGGGGCATTCGCTGGAATTGCTGCCCCACGTCGGCATCGTTCCGGCGGGGGCGGTCCGTCTCGTGACCCTTCAGGAAGCAGGATGGAGCTACCTGCGCGTTTAACTGGGTCCGGTGGGGCGACGAACTCGTCTCAGCGGATGACGAGCGCCTCGATCCAGCGGGCGCCTGGAACAATGTCCGCACGGGCAGCCTGATCGAACGGGGGCACGGAGGGATCCTGAGGCGGGGCCGCGATGTCGTTGAGATCCACCGCCATCGGCCTTCCAACCAGCCCGTCCTCCGTTTTCTGAAGAGCGTAGTAGAGGCCGTTGCTCAACTTGGCTCCGTAGTCGGCCGGCGCCTTGTAGAGGAAGAGCAGGGCGTGCTCCAGCCACGCATAATCGCCCGGCCGGACCGTTCCCGGGTTCGCGTAGGGATAGGGAACGTGGCACTGGACCTCGGGCCCCTCGACGCATTTGAACTCGCGCATCGACAGGAAGAAGTCCTTGAACTTCGTCCGGTCGAGGGTGACGACGAACCGCGTGGCGTCCGGCCCTGGGGTGAACGTCACGGTGCCGATTGGAATGGACGTACCGTCGCGAGTGCGTAGCTCAAGCTGCTTCGTGCCGACCAATTCCCAAGCCTGCGCCGGACCTGCAATCCCGAGAAGGATGGCAGCGTAGAGCAGGCAGGTTCGAAGACGGTAGGGTCGCATGGGGCGGGCTTTGGAGGCAGACGCTATCGAGGTCACAGGCGGGTCGTCAGGTTGGTGAGCCAAGCCGGCGAAGCGTTGACCAGGACGGTCTCCGCGGCCTTGTCGTAGCCCGTGGCGATCATCAGGCCGGTGGCCACGAGGATGGCGCCCAGGGCGACCTTCAGCCCTTTGCCGAGCCCCATCATCCGGTCGCGCCAGCGTATCAGCACCTCGCGGGACAGCGTGCCGAGGAGCAGGAGTGGCAGGGCGGCGCCGAGGCCGAACAGAAGCATCGTCGTTGCCACCGAACCCAGGTCTCGCCCCTGCGAGGCGAGGAGGGACGCGGCCCCGAGGGTCGGCCCGACGCAGGGGCTCCAGACCGCGCCGAGCAGCAGCCCGACGCCGAACTGTCCCAGAAGCCCGGTGGTCGAGAAGCCACCGAACCGGCTCTCGGTCCAGTTGCTCACCGGGCCGGCGGCCACAGCAAGCCGGGTCTGGGCGGCCGGAACCATCAGGACGAGCCCGATCAGGACCAGCATGATGGCCGCCACGGTGCGGAAGACATCGGCGTCGAGGCCGAGGGCGAACCCTACGGTCGCTACGAACAGCCCGATGGCCACGAAGGACACCGCGAGGCCGGCGGCCAGGGCAGCGGGGCCGAGCCTGTGTTCCGATGCCGCCGCGCCCAGGACCAGCGGCAGCAAGGGCAACACGCAGGGCGACATCACCGAGAGGATGCCGGCGAGGAACGCGAGGCCGAACGTCGTGGCCATGGCCGACCTACAAAGCCTTCTCGACAGCGCCCTCGATCCACTCCGGCTGGGTGTCGCCGACCGAGCGCCCCGTCTCCTTCTCACCCTTGAAGGTGATCAGGGTGCTCTGCGTCGTCACACCGAACCGCTTCAGCACGTCTTTGCGGCTGTCGAAATCGACGTCGAACACCTGCAGGTCCTTGAACCGGGGTTGGGCTTCCAGCTTAGCGAGGATCGGCTTCTGCGACGCGCAGACGGTGCACCAGGGCGCGGTGACATGGACGAGGATCGGCTTGCCCGCCTTCTGGGCCGCCTCAAAGGCTTCAGGGGTGAAGACGGCCTCGGCGGCATTCGCAGCGGTACCGAACAGCAGGGGAGCGGCGGCCAGGGCGCCGAGCAGGAAGCGACGGGTGGTCATGGGCTGTCTGGGTCCTTGTGATGGGTCGAGGCTTACGGGCGGCTCAATTGGTTGCCTGGGTGACGGCGCGGTCTACGTTCACGCGCTCGGCCCAGTCCTTGGCCTCGGACTGACCCTTGAGGTCGATCAGCCGGGCACCGCTGACGTCGACGTTCTTAAAGTCTGCTCCTGTGACCGTCGCGCCGGTCAGGTTGGCCCCGGACAGGTCCGAGCCCATCAACACCACGTCGGTGAGGTTGGCATCCTTCAAGTTGGCGTATTCGAGCCGCGACCGGCCGAGGTTGGCACCCTTCAGGTTGGCGCCGGAGAGGTTCACCGACACGAACACGGCCCGCATCAGGCCCATGGACTGGTTCTTGATGTCGGCGCCCCCCCTGAGGTCGACCAGCGTGGCGCCGCTCATGTTGGCGCCCTTGAAGTCGCCAATGGGCATGGACCGGCTGAGGTCCGCGCCGCTGAGGTTGGCGTCGCGGGCGGTGATGCCGAACATTTTCGTGTCCACGAGCTTGGCGCCGGACAGGTCGGCCTTCAGCAGCCATGCCTGTTCGAGGTTCGCGCCGCTGAGGTCGGCGCCGCGCAAATTGACCTTGTTCAGGCGGGCGGTCCGCAGGTTTGCGCCCCGGAGGTACAGCCCGGAGAGGTCGAGGCCAGACAGGGACTTGTCGTGCAGGTCGACCGGCTTGCCGTCCGCGGCCTTGATCAGCGCCTCGACGTCGGCGCGGCTCATCTCGGCCTTGATCATGGCGGGCGAGGACATGTCGGCCCCGAGCAGGAGGTCCTGTTCGGCCGCGGCGGGGCCGGCGGCGAGTACGGCGAGCATGAAGCTCAGGGCGAGGCGGTGCATCGGTTCACTCCCGGTGGGCGCCGCGCATGGCGGATGCCCTTATCGTGTTCTTTGTGATGCGATGCTATGCCGGGCCGCTGCACCCGGTCGGTGACCCAGGTCACACAAGTCCGGCGCGGCGGGAGAAAAACGCAACGCGAGCCGGACGATCAGCCCGTCGTCATGGCCGGGGGGACTACGCCGCCATGACGGATGCCCAGAAGGTCGAGCGATGGATCGACCGGTTTCCGCTCCTGCAGGCGCTCAGCCCAGCGCACCTCCAGATCGCCCGGGGAACTGTGCATTTTCCGGTACTGGACGCGGGCGCCATCGCCTACGAACTCGATGGCGAGTGCGCCAACTACCTGATGTGTCTGGAGGGCCGTACGCGCATCTTCCGGATGTCTGAAGGCGGGCGCGAGGTGCTGATCTACAAAGTCGGGCCGGGCGGCACCTGCGCCCTGACCACACAGTGCCTCCTCTCCGGCGGCAACTTTCCGGCGCAAAGCATCGCCGAGGAGCGGACCGAACTGGCGGCTCTGCCGGTGAGCACGTTCCAACACCTGATGGGCGAGAGCGCCGCGTTCCGCAGCTTCGTCATGGATGACTATACGCGGTTGATGTCCGGCCTATTCACGCTGATCGACGAGGTCGCGTTTGCCCCGCTCAAGCAGCGCCTCGCGCAACGGCTTCTGGCCGAGGCGGACCCGCGTGGGGTGGCCTCGGTAACCCATCAGAAGCTCGCGGATGACATCGGCAGCGTGCGCGAGGTCGTGAGCCGCATCCTGGGGCAATGGGCCGAGGCCGGCCTGATCGAGGTCCGGCGCGGCGCGGTCGAGATCGTCGACCGCCCAAACTTGGAGGCCGCCGGTCGCAAGTGACCTGCGGCCTGTCGGCTTGCCAGTCCCGATCAGGCTGGCTCGACGGTGCCGCCGGCCTTCGCCATCGCGGGGAAGCCGCCCGCGACATGGGCGACCGGTCCGAGGCCCATGTCGTTCAGGGTCTTGGCTGCCAGGGCCGAACGGTTGCCGGAGCCGCAGTAGAGCACCAGGCACTTGCCTTCGCCGAGCTCGGCCCGGTGGGTCGGGCTCGCGGGGTCGGCCTGGAACTCCAGGAAGCCGCGGGGCACGTGGACGGCGCCGGCGATCCTGCCGGTCTTGGCCAACTCCTCGCCCTCGCGCACGTCGACGAGCACCGAGCCCGGCTGGCCCAGGCGCGCCAGCGCCTCCGCGGCCGACAGGGTCTCCACCTCCCGGTTGGCCTGCGCCACCAGGTCCTTCGCGCTGATCGTGGTCATGGTCACCTCCGTCAATCGCCCCACGCCGCACCGTCGAGGGAGTCGAGCGGGATCTTCAGGTAGCGGCGGCCGTTCGCCTCGGGCTCGGGCAGGCGCCCGCCGCGGATGTTCACCTGCAGGGAGTGCAGGATGAGCTTCGGCATCGGCAGTTCGCGGTCCCGGGCCTCGCGCATCGCCACGAACGCCTCCTCGGTCGGTGTCTCGACGAGGTGCGGGTTCTCGCTCCGCTGCCGGGCGACCGTGCTCTCCCAGGCCGCCGCCCGGCCGCCCGGGCGGTAGTCGTGCCCGGTGAACAGCCGCGTGTCGTCCGGCAGGGCCATGATGCGCCGGATGCTGCGCCACAGCGCGTGCGCGTTGCCGCCGGGGAAGTCGGCCCGCGCCGAGCCGCTGTCGGGCATGAACAGGGTGTCGTGGATGAAGGCGGCGTCGCCGATCCGATAGGCGATGGAGGCCAGGGTGTGGCCCGGCGTGAACATCACCTCGACTTCGAGGTCGCCGATCCGGAAGCGCTCGCCGTCGGCGAAGAGCCGGGACCACTGCGAACCGTCCGTCCGGAACGTGTCCGGCAGGTTGTACAGCCCCTTCCAGAGCCGCTGCACGTCGATGACCTTCTCGCCGATGGCGGTCGGGACGCCCGTCCGGTCGTGGAGGTAACCTGCCGCCGAGAAGTGGTCGGCGTGCGGGTGCGTGTCGAGGATCCACTCCAACTCGTAGCCCTCCCGCTCGATATGGGCGAGCAGGGCATCGGCGGAGCGGGTCGCGGTCGCGCCGGACTTCGGGTCGAAGTCGAGGACCGGGTCGATGATCGCGCAGCGCTTCGTCGCGGGGTCCGCGACGACGTACTGGATGCTCCCGGTCGGCTCGTCGTGGAAGCCGGTCACGATGGGATGCCCGCGCAGGGCTCCGGCGGTCTGGTTCGACATGGATCTCCTCCTGTCCGGGATCAGGCGCTCAGGCCGAGGAGCGGCAGGGCCCCGCGGGCGACGACGTACAGGCCGACCAGGATGACGAGGCCGGCGAAGGTGACGGTCAGGGCGCGCTTGCGCCCGGCGAGGCGCTGGCCGAGCCTCGATCCGACGAGGCCCCCGAGCACGCCCCCCAGGATGAACAGCCCGGCGAGCGGCCAGTCGATCAGGCCGGAGGCGGCGTAGCTCGCTGCGGTCGCCGCCCCGAAGGCGCTGACCGCGACCAGCGAGGTGCCGATGGCCATGGGCAGCGGCATCGCCGTCGCCAGCATCAGGCCCGGCACGATCAGGAATCCCCCGCCGATGCCGAAGAAGCCGGAGAACAGGCCGACCGCGAGGCCGATGCCGAGGAGCCAAGGCAGGAGCACCGGCGCGCTGGCCTTGGTCAGGCGCACGTCCGGGTCGCCCTCGCCGCGTCGCTTGCGCAGCATCAGGCCCCCGACCACGAGCATGACGACCCCGAACAGGGCGAGCAGGCTCTTCCCGTCGACCGCCTTGGCGGCCGCCGAGCCGACGAGCGCGCCAAGGACCCCGGCGAGCGAGAACGCCGCCGCGCAACGCCACTTCACGTTCCCGGCTCGCCATTGCGGGACCAGGTTGCCCGCCGCGCTGACCGAGACCGCCAGGGCGCTGGTCCCGATGGCGACGTGGGGCGAGGACACGCCGACCACGTAGGTCAGCAGTGGGACCGCGAGGATCGAGCCGCCCCCGCCGACGAGGCCGAGGATCACGCCCACGACCCCGCCCGAGCCGGCGGCGAGGCCGGATGTGAGGGGGCCGGGCATCATGCGTCGGCTCCCAGCGCGGCGGTCGGCTTCAGGCGCGCCGCCGGCACCAGGCGGAACAGCAGCATGCCGGCGACCATCGCCGCCACGAAGGTCACGGCCTCGGCCGGGGCCACCGTCAGGATGGTGAGGGCGGGCCCGGGGCAGAGGCCGGCCAAGCCCCATCCGAGGCCGAAGATCGCGGCCCCGGCGAACAGGCGTCCGTCGAGGTCGCGCCGGGTCGGGACGTCGAGCCTGGGCGCGAGCAAAGGCCGTCCGCGCCGCCTCGCCAAGCGGTAGCCGGCGGCCGAGATTGCGACGGCGCCCGCCATGACGAGGGCGAGGCTCGGGTCCCAGCGTCCGGTCACGTCGAGGAAGGCGAGGACCTTGGCCGGGTCGGCCATGCCCGAGACGAGGAGGCCGAGGCCGAACAGGAGGCCGACGGCGAAGGCGGAGGCGGTCTTGGCCATGGCTCAGGCTCCGACGAGATGGCGCATGACGAGGACGGTCAGGACGGCGACGGTCATGAAGATGCCGGTCGCGGCCAGCGAGCGGGGCGAGCCGCGGCCGATGCCGCAGACTCCGTGGCCGCTGGTGCAGCCTGAGCCGAGGCGCGCGCCGAACCCGACCAGCAGGCCCGCGAGGATCAGCAGCGGGAATGACGCCTCGACCGTCACCGGCGGAAGGCTGCCCCCCAGGCCGGCATAGGCGAGTGGTGCGAGGACGAGGCCTGCCACGAAGGCCGCCCGCCAAGCGGTCTCACCCGAGGGCGGGGCCAGGATGCCGCCGAGGATGCCGCTGATGCCGGCGATGCGTCCGTTGAGGATGAGCAGCAGCGAGGCGGACCCGCCGATCATCGCTCCGCCGAGAATTGCGCTGACGGGGGTGAAGCCTTCCATCTCAATCTGTCCCAAAGTGCGGTCCGGGAAGCGCCCGGTCCGGCCGCGGGGACTACTGCCCCACGCAAAACATTAGATGACACTCAATTAGCATCTTCTAATGTAATGACAAGCGGAAAGATGGTCCGGCGGACAAGCGCCCTAGAGTCAGGTGCGGCGGCACACGATCAGGTCTTCGCGGTCGATTGCCGAAGCGGTGTAAGGCCTCAGGGGTGGATGTATGCGAACCCCATGGCCTGCAGGCGCGCCAGTTCGGCGACGCCGCTCGGCACGAGGTCGTCCTCGCCGACGCCGTACAGGGTGGTGCGGTCTATCTTCCGCTCGCGCAGGGTGTTGGCGCAGACCAGGAACCGCACACCCATCCCCTTGAGGGCGTCGATGCGGCCGGCGAGTTCTTTGTCGTTCGCGGCCGACTGGAAGAGGCCGACGCCGTAACCGAGGCTCACCACGCGGATCTCGACATGCGCCTTGCCCACGGCCTCGACGTGGTTGCGCAGGTTGGCGAGCAGGCGCTTGAAGTAGGCTGCTTCGTCCGGACCGCTTCCGCCATTGTGGTAGACCACCTTCTGGTCGGCGTAGTAGCCGGCCGGCGCCTCCGAGCCGGCACGAACCGTTCCGATGCCCATCGTCGCGAGGACGACCGCCAGCGCCAGGCTCCTAAAGACCGTCGTCATCCGCCACTCCGTCGTCCGTCAGGGGTTCGGGCGCCTCCGAGGCGCCGCGGGATAGGTCGTCGAGGCGCGCACGGTCGAGGCTGCCGGTCGTCTCCGGCGCGGCCGGCCGCGCGGCCTGGGCGGTGCCGTGCGACCCAAGCACGACGACCTTCGTGCCCGTAGGTACGCGGCGGTGCAGGTCGATGACGTCCTGGTTGAGCATGCGGATGCACCCCGAGGACACCGCCTCGCCGATGCTCCAGGGCTCGGTGGTGCCGTGGATGCGGTAGAGCGTATCCTTGCCGTCCTTGAACAGGTAGAGCGCGCGGGCCCCGAGGGGATTGCGTGCGCCACCTGGCATCCCGCCGGCCCAGCGCCCGTTCCGCTCCGGGTCACGCCTGAGCATGTCGGGGGTCGGCGTCCAGCGCGGCCAGGACGCCTTGCGGGCGACAGTCGCCTCCCCGGTGAACTCGAAGCCGGCCTTGCCCACGCCGACCCCGTAGCGCATGGCCTTGCCGCCCTCCATGACGAGGTAGAGGAAGCGCCGGTAGGGGTCGACCACGAGCGTGCCCGGTGGCTGCTTGGTCGGATAGTCGACAACCTGGCGGACGTTGCGGGCCTTCAGGTCGCGTGGCTCGACCGCATCGACCGGGAACGGCTCGTCGGTGATGGCCGCGTAGCGACGAACGGCATCGGCCGGAAGGCGCGCCCCCGCCCCGGCGACCGGGCCGGGGGCGCCCATCGAGGCCGAGCAGGCTCCGACCCCCGCGGCGAGCGCGAGGAGCGCCGTTAGGCGCATCACCCGCCGCATCACGAGCGGCCCTTGGCGCGTGCCTGGGCCACCGCCTGCTTGAAGCCGTCGTAGTCGAGGGCGGCCGCGACCTTGAGCGGGCCGATCAGGAAGACCGGCGTCCCCTGCAGGCCGAGGGCGTCCGCCTGGTCGAGGTTGCGCTGGAGCAGGGCGGCGATCTCGCCCTGGTGGGACGTCCGATCCGCCTCCAGGCGGGCCATGTCGACGCCCGAGGCGGAGACCGCCTCCAGCATCCGCTCCTTCGGGATCTTACGGCCGGGGATGCCCATCAGCGCGCGATGCACGTCGTCGTAGCGGCCCTGGTACCGCGCCGCGAGGGCGAGCTGGGCGCCGTAGACGGAGGCGTCGCCGAGAATCGGCCAATCCTTGTGGACGAGGCGGATGCGCCCGTCCGACTTCACCAGCCGGAGAAGGTCGGGCTCAGCCTTCTTGCAGAAGGGGCAGTTGTAATCGAGGAAGGCGACGATGGTCAGGTCGCCCTTCGGGTTGCCCGAGACCGGCGCCTCCGGGTCATTGAGGATGGCGTTCTGGTCGATGCCCTGGGCGAAGGCCTCTTCCGTGTGCGGCGATAGCAGGGCGGGCGCGAGGGCGATGGCGGGGATTAGGGCGAGCAGGGTCCGGCGGTGCATGACGGTCTCCGTGGGTATGGGTGGCTCGGAAGAGGCAGTTCAGGCTCCGACGAGGGCGAGGCGGCGCTTCAGGTCCTCGACCGTGAGTTCGCCCTCGGTGCGGGCCTCCCGGACCTCGCCGCCGTCGGGACGCATCAGGATGAGGGTCGGCGGACCGACCACCTCGAAGCGACGCATCAGGGCGCGGGTGGCGTCGTCGTCACGGGTGACGTCGGCCCGGATGACCGAGACGGCCTTGAGCCTCTCCCGGATGCCGGCGTCCGCCAGGACCGTCCGCTCGTTCGTCTTGCAGACGGTGCACCAGTCGGCGGCGAACTCGACAAGCACCGGCTTGCCCTCAGCTCGGGCCGCCAGGAGGGCCGCCTCGAAGGCGGTGAGCGTGGAGACCGTCCGCGCCTCGGCGATGTGGCCCGGATGCGACGGGGCGAGGCCGGCAAGCGGCCGCAGCGGGTCGTCCGCGCCCGTGGCAGCCCCGAGGAGGAGGAGGCCGCCATAGGCGACGGCGACCAAGCCCGCCGCGCGACCGGCGGGTGACGGGCGACCGTTCGTGGTCAGCACCGCGAGCGCCATGCCGGTGCCGATGGCGAGCGCCGCCCAAATCAGGAGGGACAACACGTCCGGCAGCAAGCGTGTCACGAGCGAGGCCGCAAGAGCCAGGAACACGAGGCCGAATGCTTGCTTCGCCCGCACCAGCCAGGGGCCGGACCGGGGCAGGATGCCGGCGCCGAACGCGCCGACGAGCACCAGCGGCGCACCCATCCCGAGGCCGAGGGCGAAGAGGGCCAGCGCCCCGCGCAGGACATCCCCCGTTTGGGCGACGTAGAGCAGGGCGGCAGCAAGGGGTGGCGTCACGCAGGGACCGACGACGAGGGCCGAGCTGAAGCCGAGGAACGCGGCCCCGGCGACCGACCCACCTTCCGCCGCCGGGGCGCCGAAGCGGTCCCGCCACCAGCGCGGCGCCTGCAGGTCGAACAGGCCGAACATCGACAGTGCCAGCGCGACGAAGGCGGTGGCCATCAGGCCGAGGGCGAGAGGGGTCTGGAGGGCGACCTGCAGGTTGCGGCCGAGCCACGCCGCCGCGACGCCGAAGCTGGCATAGGCCGCCGCCATGGCGAGGACGTAGCTTCCGGACAGCGCCAGGCCCCGCCCCGGCGTGAGGCCCTGGCCCGAGCGGACGATCATGCCCGACAGAATCGGCACCATCGGCAGCACGCAGGGGGTGAACGCCAGCAGGAGGCCGAGCCCGAACATGCCCGCCAGGACGCCGACGAGGTTGCCGACGAGGAGGGCGGCCGGCCCGGCGGGGAAGACGTCCTGGCGGGAGGCGGCGGCGACCGTCGCGTCTGCCGGCTCGGCGGCGGGGGCGGCTCCGCCGGCCGGTGATGCGCCGGCGTTCGCCAGGGAGGCCAGGTCCAGCCGCTTCGTGACCGGCGGGTAGCAGATGCCCCGCTCGGCGCAGCCCTGGTAGATGACCCGGATCTCCCGCAGGCTGGCCAGCGCCGCGCCGGGCACGATGGCCTCCACGGAGTCGTGGTAGACCTCCGTCGGCCCGAAGTTCAGGTCGTCCTTTGTCTCGGCGGTCGGCGTGGTGACGGGAAGCTCCGCGCCGGCACCGGCCTCGGCGCGGATCCTGTCGCGATAGAGATAGGTGCCGGGCGCGATGGTCCAGCGGAGGTGGAGCGAGAGGTGCGCGTCCCGTGTCGCGACGAGAGTGAAGGGCGACTGCCGCCCGGCGAGGTCCTGCGACCATACCGGCAACCAGGGCGATGCGCCCGCCCAGACAAGGGCGGCGAGGAAGAGGTGGGCTAATACGTTCGGCATGGGCGGGGTCCGGATCGGCCCGCCGCAGGTCGGAAACGCAGCTTAAGCCAGGCTTAAGCCGGGCCCGGAGGATGCGGGACGGTCAGGGGAGACACGCATGCGCATCCTCGTCGTCGAGGACGATCCCATCCTCTCGGACGGGCTCAGGGCGGGGCTCGGCCTCGGCGGGGCGACGGTCGATTGCGTCGGGACCTGCGTTGACGCCGAGGCGGCGCTGGCCACGAGCGCGTTCTCTGCCATCGTGCTCGACCTGATGCTGCCCGATGGCTCCGGCCTCGACGTGCTGCGCGGCCTGCGCGGCCGGAAGGACCGCACGCCCGTCGTCCTGCTCACCGCTCGCGACGCGGTGGCCGACCGGATCGCCGGGCTCGACGGCGGCGCCGACGACTATCTCGGCAAGCCCTTCGACCTCGACGAACTCTCGGCCCGCATCCGCGCCGTCGTCCGCCGGGCCTCGGGGCGGGCCGCCGCCGTCCTGGAGCACGGGGGCATCCGGCTCGATCCCGGCAGCCTCGCCGTGACGGTCGACGGCGTGCCGGTCGGCCTGTCCCGGCGCGAGGTCATGGTGCTGGCGGCGCTGATGGAACGCCCGGACGTGCTCCGCTCCAAGGCCGAGTTGGAGGAACGCCTCTACGGCTGGCAGGAGGAGGTCGAGAGCAATGCCGTCGAGGTCCACGTGCACAACCTGCGCGCCAAGATCGGCAAGCATGCCATCGAGACGGTGCGCGGCCTCGGCTACCGGATGAGGGCGTCGGCATGACATCCCTGCGCGTCAGGCTCTTCGCGATCCTGCTCCTCGCGACCGGGCTGATCTGGCTCAGTGCGGTCGCCTGGATCTACCTCGGCTCCAAGCGCGAGGTGGAGCAGGTCCTCGACACCCGACTGCAGGAGGCCGCGCGTATGGTCGGCTCCCTGGTGGGCGCGGTCGGCGGCACGACTTCCGACGGAACACCATCCACCTTCCCGGGGCCGACGGCCTACGAGCGGCAGCTGTCCTGCCAGATCTGGTCGCTCGACGGGCGCATGGTGGCGCGGTCGAGCGGAGCCCCGGAGCGGCGCCTGACCGACGCGCCGGCCGGCTTCTCCGAGCGCGAGGTCGACGGCGAGACGTGGCGGGTCTTCACGGTCGAGGACGCCGAGAAGGGCGTGCGGGTCATGGTCGGAGACCGCCTGGGCCTGCGTGAGCGCCTCGTGACCGATCTCATCATGGGCCTCGTCACCCCTGCGCTCCTCGTCGTCCCGTTCCTCGGCATGCTGATCTGGGCGAGCCTCGGGCGGGGCCTGCGCCCCTTGCGCTTGATGGCCCGGGACCTCGCGGGCCGTGACGCCGACGACATGAGCGCCATCGACGCCGGGCGGACCCCCGCCGAGGTCCGGCCGTTGGCCGACGCCCTCAACGGGCTGTTCCTCAAGGTCGAGGCTGCGCGCCGGCACGAACGAGAGGTGACGGCCTTCGCGGCGCACGAGCTGCGCACGCCATTGGCCGGGCTGAAGACCCAGGCCCAGGTCGCCATGGCCACCACCGACCCGGACGTTGCCAAGGCGGCGCTGCGCCAGATCCTGGCGGCCGTGGACCGTACCACCCGCCTCGTCCGGCAACTGCTCGACGCGGCCCGGCTCGACGCCGCCGGGGAGTCGCCGACCCTGGCGGAGGTCGACGTAGGGGCGCTGGTCGCCGAGACCGTGGATGGCATGCGGATGCCCGCGGGGGTCCGAACCCTGATCGACCCAGGGCTGCGCGGCTACACCCTGCGGGCCGATGCCGAGAGCCTGCGCCTGGCGGTCCGCAACCTGCACGAGAACGCCGTGCACCACATGGACGCTGGCACGGTGGAATGGCTGGCCCGTCCCGATGGGGAGGGCATGCTCGTGCGCGACGAGGGGCCGGGGATCCCCGCCGAGGAACTGCCGCACGTCACGACGCGCTTCTTCCGCGGCCGCCACAAGAGCGCCACCGGGAGCGGGCTTGGGCTCGCCATCGCCGAGATGGCGTCCCGCAGGAGCGGTCTGAGCCTGCGGCTGCGCAACCGGCCGGATCGCCCGGGGCTTGAGGTGGAGATCCTTCGCGCCTGATGCGGTCAGCCGAGTTCCGGGCAGAAGATGTCCTTGAGCGTCGCCAGCACCCGGGCGGCGCGGGGGTCCTCGAGCCGGTAGTGGAGCGTCTGGCTCTCGCGGCGGTACGCGACCAGCCCGTCTTCGCGCAGCTTGGCGAGATGCTGCGAGAGCGCCGACTGACTGAGCTCGACCGCCTCGGCGAGGCTCGTCACGTCCATCTCGCCGCGGGCGACAAGCAGGCAAAGAATGAGCAGGCGCTTCTCGTTGGCGAGGAGCCGAAGCAGGCGCGCCGCGTCGCTGGCCTTGTCCTGGAGCCGCATCAGGTCGTTCGGCGTGACGGCGTCCATTCGCGGTGCTCCTGAATCAGACATTCGAGATTATTTAGAGACTCCTAATATAGCGTGTCTAGTCCGTCTGGCCATAACGGTACATACCGGCAAGGTCACCGGTTCGGGCCAGGAACTCTCGTTCCAATGAAGTGCACCACCCGCGCGGAAGGCGCCCATCATCACCGAAGCAGACCGGTACCTTTCGGTTTAGCTGGGTCGAGAGAAGGCCGTCCGCTTTTTAAGCGCCCCCACTTGGAAGCAACCATTCCGCTTTCGGCCAGACTGAGTCCTGCCGGATCTCGATCGCGCGCAGAACCGGACATTCGGCTTGGCGCCCACCCCAGTCATTCAGGCGGCCTCGCCCGCTCCCCAATAACGGACATTCACCGTCACTGCTGCGGCGGCCCATTTGCATAAGGGCAGGTTACGACGCGACGCGGCGTCCCGTGGGCTCTGGAGTCCCAGTGTGGATCCTGAGAAAGGAACGCGGCGCGGAACCGCTCCATGGTCATCCGGTCGTACGGGAAGGCCGCCGTCGCCCCGGGCGCGCCGTCGCCGGCCTCCCGCTGCGTCGCGCTGAACTGCACCGTCTCGCCGGCCACCGTTCCAACCGTTTCCCGCCCTCCACCGATCCGCGGTCCCATGATGCCGCCGTCGGGGGATGAGCGCAGAACGCGGCGTCAGGACGTTCGTTGCTCGGTCACGCGCGTTCGATGCCCGGACCGGAGCCCGAGGACCTGGTGCAGGATGCGGCCCAACTGCTCGGCCGAGTACGGCTTGTGCAATAGCTCGAACCCGTGCGTGCCCTCCTGGGCGAGCACGTGGCTGTAGCCCGAGGCCAGCACCACCGGCAGGCCGGGCAGCCGACGCTGCAGCTCCTTGGCAAGGGCCATGCCGCCCATGCCGGGCATGACCACGTCCGAGAACACCAGGTCGAACCCGTTGCCGGTCCGCCCGAGCCGATCCAGCGCCTCCTCGGCGTTGGCCGCCCAGGTCGTGCTGTAGCCAAGGTCCTCCAGGATCTGGGTGGCGAACTGGCCGACCCCGACGTTGTCCTCCACCACCAGGACGCACTGCCCAGCGCCGAGGGGAGCCATTCCGTCGTCCGGGCGCGAGGCATTCGCCGGCCGCTCCTCCGGCGTGACCTCCGGAAGGTAGAGCGTGAACGTCGCGCCTTCTCCGACCGTGCTGCGCACGTCGACGTCGCCGCCGGACTGCTTGGCGAAGCCGAACACCTGGGACAGACCGAGGCCAGTGCCCTTGCCGACCTCCTTGGTCGTGAAGAACGGCTCGAAGATCTGACCGAGCCGCTCCGGTGGGATTCCCAGGCCCGTATCGGTCAGCGATACGGCCGCGAACGCTTGGTCCGAGCCGGCGTGACCGCGGATGGCGGGCAGGGCCGCGCCGCGCACGAGGCGCAGGGTCAGCGTACCCTCACCGTCCATGGCGTCCCTGGCATTGACGGCCATGTTCACCAACGCGGTCTCGAACTGGCTCAGGTCGGCCCTGATGAAGCAGGGCTCGTCCGGCACCTCGGTGAGGACGCGAACCCTGGCGCCGGTGACCGTATCGAGCATGTCGGCGATGCCGCGCACCCGCTGGCCCACGTCGAACACCTCGGGCTTGAGCGCCTGCCGCCGCGCGAAGGCCAGGAGCTGGCCGGTCAGCTTGGCGGCCCGTTCGACGGTTTCGGAGACCGCGTCGAGGTAGCGGCCCTTGCGTTCCTCCGGTAGGTCGGGCCTTCGAAGGAAGTCCACCGAGGAACGGATGATGGTCAGCAGGTTGTTGAAGTCGTGCGCCACGCCCCCGGTCAACTGCCCGACCGCCTCCAGCTTCTGGGACTGGCGCAGCGCCTCCTGCGCCTGCGCGAGCTCGGCCTGGTCGCGCAACCTCTCTGTGACGTCCGTCACGAACTGGTAGCAGCCGATGCGCTCGCCCCGTTCGTTGCGCAGGGTCCGGAAGCTGATCTCGTAGTACGGACGGACACGGTCGGGATCGCCGTAATCCTCGATGATCGTGACCTCCTCCCCGGCCAGGCCACGGCCCCAACCGGCACGGACCTGGGCCTGGTGCTCTGGCTGGTCGGCGAGCAGGTCGAGCATGTTGTCGCCGACCCTGGGCCGGACGCCGTAGATGCGCTCGAACTCGTCCGCGTTGGCCTTGTTGATGGCCAGGATGGTGTAGTCGAGGTCCGCCGCCATCACCATCACGTCGGTGCGCTCGACGATGGTGGCGAGGAGGTCGCGCTCAGCCGTGCGCTCGGAGACCTGTTGCTCAAGCCTGGCGTTCAGGACGCGCAGCGCCTCCTCCATGCGCTTGCGTTCGGAGATGTCGGTGAAGAAGACGGCGACCCGGTGGGCCGCGGGGTCGCCCACGCGCAGCGCGCGCACGTCGAACCAACGCCCGAACACCTCGGCCCAGCTCTCAAGGTGCGCGGGCTGGCCGGTCAGCGCGACGCGTCCGTATGTCTCCAGCCATTGGGGCTCAAGGTTCGGTGCGAACTCGCTGACCCAGCGCCCGGTCACGTTCGCGCCGGTCTGCCGCTCGAAGGCCGGATTGGCCTCGGTGATGCGATAGTCGACGGCCCGGTTCGTCTCGTCGAACTTCATCGCGATGATGCAGAACCCGACGTCGATGGTCTCGAACAGGGTGCGGTAACGGCTTTCGCTCTCGGCGAGTGCGGCCCGCGAGCGCACCTCCTCGGTGACCTCGTAACCGCCCACGAAGATGCCGGTGACCGTCCCCGCTTCATCGCGGATGGGCTGGTATAGGAAGTCGAGGTACCGGTCGTCATCCTCGACGAAGCGGATCGGGACGGTCCGAGCCGCGAAGGCCTCGCCGGTCGCATAGACCCGGTCGAGCAGCTCGAAGAAGCCTTGGTCGCGCAACTCCGGGAACACATCCTGGACTGGTCGACCGATGTAGTCCCGCTGGCCTGCGACGGCGATGTAGGCGTCGTTGACGTACTCGAAGACATGCTTCCGGCCGCCCAGGACGGCGACGAACCCGGGCATCTGCTGGAGCAACGCCTGCTGCCGCTGCCGCTCGGACGCGGCCTCGCGCTCGGTCAGGACCTGCCGGGTCGTCTCCGTGCAGGCGCAGAACAGGCCGACGGTCCGGCCATCGTCCCCAGGCACCGGCGTGTAGGAGAAGGAGAAGTGGGCCTCCTCCGGGTAACCGTTCCGGTGCAGCGTGAGTTGCAGGTCGTCCATGTGCACGGGCTCGCCCGCGAACACGCGGTCCATCAGCGCGCCGACTTCGTCGCGGACCTCCGGCCAGGTCTCGAAGAACGGGCGGCCCAGGGCCGCGGGATGCCGTGCGCCCAGCATGGGCGCGTAGGAGTCGTTGTAGACCAGCGTGCGGTCGGACCCCCAGGCGATGAACATCGGCTGGCGCGAGTTGAGCATGACACGCATCAGGGTCACGAGCGATTGCGGCCAGTGCCGCGGCGGCCCGAGCGAGGTGGTCGCCCAGTCGTGGCCGCCCATCAGCGCGCCCATGGAGCCGCCTGCCGCGAACAGCGAAGCCCTCGTGGTCATCGGTTCAGGCTCGGTCCCGGCGTCGTGACGGCCGAACCGTCGAGCCGGGCTGCCCGGGTGCCTCCGCACGAAGGCGGAACGTTCGCACGGCCGTGCGCGTCGGCTCGCCCGTGCGGGTGTGCATCCGCTTGGCCGATGGGCTGCCGTTGCGGGCGGCGACGGGGGCGGTCAAGGCAGTGGGGCGGTCGCGTCGGGCGGGCATGCCACACACCTAGCACAGGTGGCCCTCGCGTGTTGTTCTCCGCGACACCGTCGCCCGTGGTGCCCGGACGCAGGCATGGGAGCGTCCTCATGGTCGATAGGGAGGGAGCGGCTGAGGCGAGGGGAGACCGGTGTGGGGTGGGCCAGGATGCCGAAGTCCGCCACTTGCGCCTGGCGACGTTCCGACGGCCGCCGCGCTTCCCTCACCGCACGCGCGGCAGCGGGACGGCGGCGCTCACCCTGAGGCCGTCCGGGTCGAAGGCGACGTCGACCTTCGCCTTGAGACGGTACGTCAGCAACCCGTCGAGCAATTCCATGCCGAACCCCTCCCGGCTCGGCAGCGCCACGGGCGGCCCGTCATGCTCGTCCCAGGTCCAGCGCAGGACCGGTCCGGCGGGGCTCTCGTCGATCGTCCAGGTCACCTCCAGGCGACCGTCCGGGTCGGCAAGCGCGCCGTGCCGGATGGCGTTGATGGTCAACTCGTGCAGCGCCATCCCGACCGGGACCGCCAGTTCGGACGCGAGCGGAACCGGGGGGCCCTGCAGCGACACGCGCGAGCGGCCCGGCTCCAGGTAAGCCTCAAGCTCCGTCCGGAGCAGTCCCTCGAACGACACGGTCTGCGTCCGCGCGTCGGTGATCAGGGTGTGGGTCTTGGCCAATGAGGCGATGCGGCCGGCGAACACCTGCCGGAAGTCCGCCAGCCCCATCGACGAGCGCAGGCTCGCGTTGAGCACCGCCTGGACGGTCGCGAGGGTGTTCCTGACGCGGTGATGGAGTTCGCGGACGAGCAGGCCCTGGTTTTCCTCCGCCGCGTGCCGTTCGGTGACGTCGCGCTGCGCCGAGACCCAGTGGGCGATCCGCCCGTCGGGGTCGCGCACGGGCGTCATCAGCCATTCGACCGTGTAGGTCGAGCCGTCCTTGCGGTAGTTTACGGCCTCGCCCTGGAACGGCTCGCCGGCCGCAAGCGCCGCGCGCATCCGGTCGAGGACGGCGCGGCCCGTCCCCGAGCCTTGGAGGAGGCGGGGGTTCTAGCCCAGGACCTCTTCTGCGGATTCCGACGGAAGCCGGCCACCCATTCCGACGCGAAGCCGGCCAACGTTCCGATTTGATGTCGGCCACCATTCCGAGATGAAGCCGGCCACTCGGTAGCCGGCATCGGCTATGGCGCATCCCCGCGGGTCAGCAACCGCGGCATCCCAGTCCTCGACCACGAGGAGGATGGGATGCCGGCCAGGAGAGAGCTGACCATGCGACAGATCAAACAGATGCTGCGGCTCGCCCACGACGGGGTGAGCGCGCGTGAGATCGGGCGAACGCTGGGCATCGCCCGCTCGACCGTGCAGGACAACCTCGGCCGAGCCACCGCCGCCGGCCTGACCTGGCCGCTCGACGCCGAGGTCACGGACGCGGTGCTGGAGCAGCGCCTGTTCGCCCGGGCCGGCGTGAAGCAGGGCATGCGCCGCCTGCCCGAGCCGGACTGGCCCTGCGTCATCCGGGAGATGCGCCGGTCCGGGGTCAACCTGACCGTGCTCTGGGAGGAGTACCGGGAGACCCATCCAGACGGCTACGGCTACTCCCGGTTCTGCGATCTCTACAGGGAGTTCGAGCGCCGGCTCACCCCGGTGATGCGCCAGCACCATGCCGCCGGCGACAAGGTCTTCGTCGATTACTCCGGCAAGAAGATCGAGATCGTCGATCCCACCACTGGCATCGTGCGCGAGGCCGAGATCTTCGTGGCGGTGCTGGGCGCGTCGAGCCTGACCTACGCCGAGGCGACCTGGACCCAGACGCTGCCCGACTGGATCGGCGCGCATGTCCGCCTGTTCCGCTTCCTCGGCGGCGTCCCCCGCCTCGTCGTGCCCGACAACCTCAAGAGCGCCGTTCACAAAGCCTCGTTCTACGATCCAGAGATCAACCGCTCCTATGGGATGATGGCCGACCATTACGGCGTCGGCATCCTGCCGGCCCGGCCACGCAAGCCCCGCGACAAGGCCAAGGTCGAGGCCGGCGTGCGCTTGGCCCAAACCTACATCCTGGGGCGGCTTCGGCGACAGACGTTCTTCTCGCTCGCCGAATGCAACGCCGCCATCGCCACGATGGTCGAGCGTATCAATGCCCACCCGATGCGCAGGCTCGGCACGACCCGACGCGCCCTGTTCGAGGCGATCGAGCGAGCGGCGCTCCGTCCCCTGCCGGCGGAGGACTACGCCTTCTCCGAATGGCGGCTGGCCCGGGTCAACCTCGACTACCACGTCGAGGCGGCCGGCTTCCTGTACTCGGTGCCCCACGCCCTGATCCGCGAGCAGGTCGACCTCCGCATCACGGCGCGCACCATCGAGGTGTTCCACCGCGGTCAGCGCGTCGCCGCCCATGAGCGCCGTTATGCCGGCCGGCGACACGGCACCGATCCCGAGCACATGCCGAGCGCGCATCGGCGCTACGCCGAGTGGAGCCCCGAGCGCTTCCGGCGCTGGGCACGCGGTATCGGCCCGGAGACCGAGGGGCTCGTCGTCGCCATCCTCCACGACCGTCCGCATCCAGAGCAGGGCTTCCGTACCTGCTTAGGCATCCTGCGCCTCTATCGCGGGCTCGACCCCGGCCGGGCGGAGGCCGCCTCGGCCCGCGCGGTCGCCATCGGCGCACTCACCTACAAGAGCATCGCCTCGATCCTCAGCCTGGGCCTCGACCGCACCGCGCCGTCTGCCGAGGCCGCTCCCGTCCTGCTCCACCCCAACCTGCGCGGCCCGCGCTACTTCCACTGACGGAGACGACGATGCTCACTCATCCCACCCTCGATCTCCTGCGCGAACTCGGCCTGACCGGCATGGCCTCTGGCTACAGAGCGCTCGACGCCAACCCGGAAGCCGGCGCGCTCTCGCACGCCGAGTGGCTCGGGCTCCTGCTCGAACACGAGGCCACCGCCCGCCGGCAGAAGCGCTTCGAGACCCGCGCACGGGCCGCCCGCCTGCGCCACCCTGCCAGCATCGAGGATGTCGACTACCGCAGCCATCGTGGCCTCGACCGCGCGCTGTTCCTCAAGCTCGCCACCGGCGACTGGATCCGGACCCGGCGCAACCTCGTCATCACCGGCCCCTGCGGCGTCGGAAAGAGTTGGCTGGCCTGCGCGCTGGGACACAAGGCTTGCCGGGACGACCTCTCGGTTCTGTACTATCGGGTCCCGCGCCTGTTTGCGGCCTTGAGCCTCGCCCGCGGCGATGGCCGATACGGCAGGCTGCTGCGCCAGATCGCCCGTGTGAACCTGCTGATCCTCGACGACTGGGGCCCCGAACCGCTCCTACCCGAGCAGGCGCGGGACCTCCTCGAGATCATCGAGGATCGCTACGACACTGGCGCGACCCTGATCACCAGCCAGGTACCGGTCGACCGCTGGTACGAGATCATCGGCATTCCGACGCTCGCCGATGCCGTCCTCGACCGGCTGCTTCACAACGCGCACCGGATCGAGCTCGCCGGCGAGAGCCTGCGCAAACGAAAGGCGGCCGAGCAAGCCGCTTGACCGCCTGAACCAACCTCGTGATCTTCCACCCAGACCCGCGGGAGCGCCTCCGCCACCGGCCGGCTTCAGATCGGAACGGTGGCCGGCTTCGCCTCGGAATGACGGCCGGCTTCAAATCGGAATCCCCGGCCGGCTTCGTCGGAATACGCACTCTTCCGCCTTGTAGCCGGTCATGCGGGTGAAGGCCGGGTTCACGTACTCGATGCGCGGACCGGGTTCTTCGAGCTCGGCGGAGGTGATGAGGACGGCTTCCCCGCTGGCCTCGACCGCGGCGAGCAGGAGACCGGCATCCGTCGGAACCCGTTGCGTCGCGTTCCGATCTCGCACGTCCACCGCTCCCGAACCTCGGCGCCAGGCGCGTCCTGGGTGCCAAGCCGGCCCCAACCCGGGCATGACTTACAACCAACCGTGGCCGTCCAGGTTTCCGGCGCCTGACGGACGGGGACCGTCCATGGCGAGCCGAAGGGCAGGTCCGCCTCCCTGGCCCGGCCGTCCCCGAGGCCGGTGCCGGGGCGCGCAGGGTCGGAAGGCCAGCAAGCGCCCGTTTGCGGCCGGGCGAAGCCAGCCTTGTGCATGACGTGCGCGATCACGTCGGGGCTCTCCGCCCCAGGGCTCGCCTGTGCTACGGTCACGCCGAACGGCGGGCCCGAGGTGGCGCCACGTCAGGCGACGATGTCTTGACCGACTTCCGGGAACACGACTGCATCACGGCCGAACTGACGCGCTCGGACGCTAGCTCCGATCCGTTCGCCGCTGCGGTACGCGCGACGCGGATGCCGATGATCGTCACGGACCCGAACCGGCCCGACAACCCCATCGTGTTCGCCAACGCCGCCTTCACGAAACTCACCGGCTACGCGAACGAGGAGATCCTCGGCCGGAACTGCCGGTTCCTCCAAGGTCCGGAGACCAACCGGTACGACGTCGCCCGCATACGGGACGCTATCGAGCGGCGCGAGCCCATCGAGCTCGAACTGCTCAACCACAAGAAGTCCGGCGAGGTCTTCTGGAACCGGCTGCTGGTCTCGCCGGTGTTCGACCGAGCCGGCGTGCTGACCCACTTCTTCGCCTCGCAATTTGACGTCACGCTGGAGCGGGACAAGCTGGTGCGTCTCCAGGACGACCTTGCGGTCCGCGGGCGGGAGGTGGCGCGCCGCAAGGTCGAGCTCGCCCGCACCGAGGAGCGGATGCGGTTCGCCCTCAAGGCCGGGCGGATCGGCTCTTGGACCCTCGACCTCGCCGACCGGCGGCTTGAGGCCTCCGACATCTGCAAGGAGAACTTCGGCCGGAACGTCGCCGATCCGTTCGGCTACGATGACCTGCTGGCCGCCGTCGTACCCGACGACCGGGAGCGGATGGAGGAGGCGGTGCGGGAGTCCATCGCCGGGCACGGGGATTACGACATCGAGTATCGGGTGCGCACGCCGTCGGGCGAGGAGCGCTGGGTGCACGTCCGCGGGCAGACGTTCTACGACGCGAACGGCAGCCCGGTGAGCATGGCCGGAGTGTCCATCGACGTCACGGAGCGCAGGCGCGTCGAGGAGCAGCGCCAGTTGCTGGCGGGCGAGCTCACCCACCGGGTCAAGAACTCGATGGCGACGATGCAATCCATCGCCCACCAGACGCTGCGTAACGCGGCAAGCCTGGACGAGGCGCGCAAGACGCTCGACGCGCGCCTGGCATCCCTGGCGGCGGCCCATGACGCGCTGACCCGCGAGAGCTGGGAAGGGGCGACCCTCGGCGAAATCGTCGAGCGCGCCCTGCAGCCGTTCCGGAGCGGGTCGGCCAGGCGCTTCACCGTCGCCGGCCCGCAGGTGTGGCTGTCGCCGCGCGCCAGCCTCGCTTTCGTGCTGGCGCTGCACGAGTTGGCGACGAACGCCGTGAAGTACGGTGCGCTATCGAACGACGCGGGCCGCGTGGTCCTGGATTGGGGCCTCGACGAAGGGCGGCATCTGGCCCACCTGTGGCTGCGTTGGGAGGAGCTCGGAGGCCCACCCGTCGCGAAGCCGGCGCGGAACGGCTTCGGTTCGCGCATGATCGAGCGGGCGCTCGCGATGGAACTCGGAGGCCGGGCCAGGATCGAGTACCGACCGGGCGGCGTCGTGTTCACGTTTGAGGCGCCATTGCCCGAGCGGGTGTCCTAGGTGCCTTGGTCATCCGTCCCTGATCCTCCTTCCGCCAGTGCGGGCAACGGCATGCGGACGGAGACCTGCAACCCGTCCGGGGCAAAGGCGACGTCGACCTCGGCGCCCGTCTGCGCGGCCAGGATCTTGTTGAGGAGGCGGTGGCCGAAGCCCTCGCGGGTGGGATGCATGGCCGGTGGGCCGTCGTGCTCGGCCCAGTCCCAGCGCAAGCCTCGGCCGGAGCCCCGGTCCTCGATGCGCCAGGTCACCTGAAGCCTGCCGTTCGGGTCCGCGAGCGACCCGTGCCGCAGGGCGTTGGTGGTCAACTCGTGCAGGGCCATGCCCACGGGCACGGCGAGTTCGGACGGCAGGACGACCCTCGGCCCGTCCAGGGTCAGGCGCCCGCGCTCGTCGTAGGGGTCGAGTTCGGCCCTCAGCAACCCCTCGAACGAGGCGGCCTAGTCGAGATTCTCGGTGATCAGCGCGTGCGTCCGGGCCAGGGAGGAGATCCGGCCCGACAGGGCGCGGGTGAACTCGGTGGCCGAGAGCGAGGAGCGCATCGTCGCGTTCAGCACCGCCTGCACCGTCGCCAGCGTGTTCTTCACCCGGTGGTGGAGCTCGCGCACCAGCAGCGCCTGGCGGTCCTCGCCGGCGCGCCGCCCGGTGACGTCGCGCTGCGCCGAGACCCAGTTCGTGACTTGACCGCCGGCGTCGCACACCGGCGTGATCAGCCACTCGACCATGTAGGCCGATCCGTCCTTGCGGTAGTTAAGCGCCTCGCCCTGGGCCGTCTCGCCGGCCTCAAGCGAGGCGCGCAGTCCGTCCAGGACGGACCGGTCGGTGCCGGGACCCTGTAGGAAGCGGGGTGAGCGCCCCACGACCTCGTCGGCCGCATAGCCGGTCATGCGGGTGAAGGCCGGGTTGGCGTACTCGATGCGCGGGCCTGGCTCGTCGAGGTCGCCCGAGGTGATCAAGATGGCTTCCCCGGTCGCCTCGACGGCCGCCTGCAGCAGCCTGAGGTCGACCGTACCCAGCTTCAACCCGTCTCGCACGGCCACCCCGCCCCTCCAGGATCAGCCGTCGTGAACCGGCTCGAAAAACCTCGCGCGAAGCCGCGTCCAGGCACACGTTTGCAGAACCGCCGACCAGAGACCCGGTTGCAACGGCAGGTGGCGGCCGGGGATGCGCTCCTTCGTCCCGCAGGGCCAGGATGACCGGCGGTCCGCTTGCGTACTGAATGCGTCCGGGGCGTGGTGACGGGAGGGCTCGGCGTGGCGGAAGGCCAGTCCTGAAGCCGTAGCCATCCCGAGCATGACGCCGCTCGCCCGGGGCAAAACATCCGGGCGCGACCGAGGTTGATGTTGGCACGTCCCATGGCGGAGGGCATCGAGACGAACCGGGTGAACGGGGTCGCCTGGAGAGGATTGAGGTGGGCCGCCCCTACATACGGCAGTTGGACGAAATGACGGCCTTCCGACCGTCGTCGGCCATATTGGACTTGCAGGTCGCGCCGTTCCGGAGGTCCCAGTCCTTCGAGGTCGAGGCCAGGAGGTCCGGCGCCTGGCGCGAGACGTTGGGCGTCATCGCGGCCGCCCGCTCTGCCGTGGGGACCGACGACCTGCGGTGATGGATCGGCCTGCCATGCGGACACCGAGGGAACCTTGCGCCCGTGAACCCATCCCGTTCGAGGATTCGATCCCTCGTGCCCGGGAGCGTCGGCCGCTCCTCCGGTGAGATCTACCTCGACATCCTGAGCCGGCTCGCGCCGGGCGCCGCCTGCGACAGGGTCATGCCGGCCGACGCCGACGCGGCGCTGCCGCAGGGCATGGCCCTGGCCGGGTCCGACGCGGCGTTCCTCAGGTGCGGGGCGCGCGTGGGGGATCGTGGGGGATGTCGTGTTTCCGCTTCCCCAGGCCCGCCTGCTGCCCGAACCGACCCTGAGATCCCTCTCCTTACGCGAGCGAGGTTGACGCTTGCCCCTCGCCGGTATGCTCAGGCGCGTTTTCGGGCGTCGGCGATGAGCGGAATCGTGCCATGCGTGTATTGGGCGAACTCGCCGATGGGCGACGGCCGTCCCATCAGGTAGCCCTGTGCCTCGTGGCATCGCTCGGCCACAAGGAAGCCGAGCTCCGCCTCCGTCTCGACGCCCTCGGCTAGGACCGGAAGCCCGAGGCCGCGGCCCAGGCCAAGGACCGAGCGCACGATGGCCGCCGTCTGCTCGTTGCTGTCGACCGAGCGCACGAACGAGCCGTCGATCTTGATCTTGTCGAACGGGAACGAGCGCAGGTTCGAAAGGGACGAGTAGCCCGTGCCGAAATCGTCCATGGCGATGCGGAGGCCCAGCGCCTTCAACTGCCGAAGGGTCAGCAGCGCCCGGTTCGGGTCGCTGATCAGCGCCGTCTCGGTCACTTCGACCTCAAGCCGGTATGGCGCAAGCCCGGTCTTGAGCAACACCTCGTGTACCAGGCCGACGAGGTGGGGGCTGTGGATCTGCACCGCCGAGACGTTGACCGCGACGGCGAGCGGTTGCGGCCAGGTCGCGGCCTCGCGGCAGGCCTCGCGCAGAACCCACTCGCCGATCTGCAGGATGGCGTCGCTCTCCTCGGCGATGGGGATGAACACCGCTGGCGAGACATAGCCGCGCTCGGGGTGCTTCCAGCGCAGCAGCGCCTCGAAGCCGATGACCTCGCCCGTGCCGACGTCGGTCTGGGGCTGGTAGACGAGCTGCATCTCCCCGCGAGCCACGGCGTGGCGCAGGTCATGCTCCAGCAGGCGGCGCTCGCGCACCTCGACGCCCATCTTCGCCTCGAAGAAGCGGTAGGTGCCACGCCCTTCCGACTTGGCGCGGTAGAGAGCGGTGTCGGCGTAGCTCAGGAGAGCGGCCCGCTCCTGTGCATCGTCCGGATAGAGGGCGATGCCGATGCTGGTCGCGATCTGTGGCCCGCCACCGTCCGTCCTGCCGGCGCGAAGCGCCTCCAGGATGCGCTCGGCGAGGCGGCCGGCCTCGGATGGCCCCGCGCACGGCATCAGGACGGCGAACTCGTCGCCGCCGAGGCGGGCCATCATCTGCGTGTCGTCGAGCTCGGCTGAGACGATGCGGGCGACGCTCTCCAGCATGGCGTCGCCGGCGGCGTGGCCGAACAAGTCGTTGACCTCCTTGAAGCGGTCGAGGTCGAGGCACAGCACCGCGAGCTTGCGCCCGCTCGCGTCCGCGGCGCGCAGCTCCTGGTCGATGCGCTTGGCGAAGCTGGCGCGGTTGGCCAGCCCCGTGAGCGCGTCGTGGTGGGCAAGGAACTGGATCTGGCTCTCGGCCTGGCGGCGGGCCCGCAGGTCGCGCACGGCGACGGCGAAGTGCGGGCGCCCGCCATACTCGACCGATTGCATGATGATCTCGACCGGCACCAGGGCACCGTCGGCCAGCCGGAGCTCGGCCTCGACCGGCCGCTCCGGATGGCTCGCCAGGGCGAGGCGGGCGGTGTCGCCGGGCAGGTGCGCCGACAGCGCCGTGCCCGCGAGCGCGGCCTGCGGCAGGCCGACGAGCTTAGCGAAGGCCCGGTTCGCGCTGACGATGGTGTCGCCGGTGCAGACGACGAGCCCTTCGACCGCTGCGTTGGCGAGGCTGCGCAGGCGGTCGGCCTCCACTTGCGCGTGACCTCGGTCGCGCACGTCGAGGGTCAGGGCGGCGGCCGCCAGGAGCAGGATGGCGAAGCTCGCGAGCGCGACCGCGACGGCAAGCCATGCGTTCGGGACCGCCGCCTCGGAAACGGCGAGCGTCGGGTCGGGCGTTATGGTGACGGCGCCCATGGCGGTGAAGTGATGGCTGCAGATGGCCAGCAGCAGCAGCAGGGCCGCCGGCAATTGCCGGACGAGGCCGCGGGCCCCTACCTGTGCCACCAGCGCCGCGCCGCCCAGGATGCCGCCGAGCGCGAGCGAGACGGCGACGGTGGCCGGGTCCCAGGTCTTGTGCCCGGCGACGTCGTAGGCGGCCATGCCGGTGTAGTGCATCGCGGCGATGCCGAAGCCGAGGATGGCGCCCCCGGCCCAGGCGGCCGTGCGCCCTCCCACCAGCACCGCGAGCGAGAGCCCGGACCCAGCCAGCGCGACGGCGATGACGAGGGAAATGCCGGTGAGCGCGACGTCGTAGCCGCTCGGCACGCCCGGTGCGAAGGCCAGCATGGCGATGAAATGGGTCGCCCAGATGCCGGAGCCGCCGGCGGTTGCCGCCACGGCGAGCCAGCCGGCCTGCGCCCAAGCCCTCGCCCGGCTCGCGTGGCTGATTAGGCAAACCGTTGTCAGGGCCGAGAGCGCGCAGATGGCCGCCGCGAGCGCGACGAGGCGGAAATCATGGGCCTCGACAAGGCATCCGACGACGGTGAGCATGAGGCGGCCCCGGGGACGTTCGAATCCCCATGTTGGGCCATGTCGGTGTAGATCGATTTAATGGCGCGCGACCGGTATATGGATCCACACGCAAGGCCCTGAAGCTTTGCTGCGGCGCGCCGTCGCAACTTCGTTCCTGTCGTTCAAGCCTGGGCAACCGACCCGAACGCTTCCAGGGCCGTTCGCCCGGCGTCGGAGGCATCCTCGGCGGAAGCATAAGCTTCCGGGGAGACGCGGATGGACACGCCGTCCGCGTCGGTCAGGTGCCAACGATACTGACCGTGGCTCTCGCCGCAGGCCTCGACGGTGACGGCCACCGGCGTCGGGTCGTCCATGCCTCAGGCTTCCTTCAGCGGGTCGTGGCCCCAGTTCATCAGCGACAGCCGCCAGGGCGAGTCCTTCACCGCGTCCTTGTCCTTCGGGCCGCCCTGCTTGAGGTGGCGGTGCACGTAGCCGACGACCTTGCGCATGTGCCCGTAATCGTCTTCCGACAACTCGGACTTGTTCTTGTGAAGCATCTCGACGATGCGCCGCCCCTCCACATGGCCCGTCGCCTCGCCGCCGTCCTTCCTCTGCCCGACCGACTGGCTGTCCTTGCTCTTGAGGTGCTTCTCCAGGGCCGCAGCCGTCATGTTCACGACCTCCTTGAACGCCTTGTAGGTCGTCTCGTGGTCGTCCGTCCCGGCCATTTTTCGCCTCCGCTCGGGTGTTGGGCGACCCCGCTCGGGGCCGCCTTAGGGTCGAGGTCAGCTATCGGCCTTGGAGCCGCCGAGTGTCAGGTCGAGGTAGGTCTGGGTCACCCGCTCGATCAGGGCGGCGATCTCCTCCGCCGCCTTGACCTCCTCCTCGGCGGATGCCCGGAATGCTGAAGCCTGGTCGGACTTGCCGGCGCGTTCGGCGATGACGGCGAGCGAGCGGTAGGCCGCGACCTGGTCATACTGGTAGGCGTAGCCCGCGTAGAGGTTCTTCAGGGTCTCGTCCTGGGCGGTGGCGTGCACCGCGGCACCGATGGAGCCGGCAACGCTGGTCACCGTCTCCTTGAGGGTCGAGGCGCTCTCGCCGACGGCTGCCAGCGCCTTGTCGAGGCGGTCGATCTGCCCCTTCGTGGTCTCGACATGGCGGCGCAGGACGGCGGCGTAGTCGGGGTAGCGTTCCAGGCCGGAAAGCTGGCGCTCCATCTGCTCCAGGCCCTGCTTCTCCAGGGCGCGCGTATTGCGAAGCGCGCCTGCGTAGATCGTACCGATGTCCATGTTGGCCATGCCGTCGTAGCTCCTCGTTGGTGTCGGGTTCGCCGGCCAACGTGGGATGGGTACCGCCGTTCCTAGGGCGGCCTGCGGCGGATGGGCCCTCTGGCGAGGTGGCCTACTTCGACTTGCCGCCCTTCTTGCCGAGCTCGGCCTGGGCCGACGAGGATGTGCGCGGGTTCGACTTGCCCTCGTGGCTCGCCTTCGCGTTCGCCTTCTTGGCCGTGTCGCTGCCGCGGCCCTTCTTCTCGGTCATCGTCGCCTCCTCCGGGATGGTTCCCAATGCCCGGAGTGTCTGCCCCGTTCCGAAGGACGACTTCGCGCGGGCCGCGTAACGGGTGACGCAACCCGCCACGCGTTACGTTCCAGGGGATCCCCACCATGCGGCGCAGCGAGCGCTGACAAGGGCTTGGCCGAGCGCTACGGTGTCAGCCCGCCGGGATCCGCCCGTCGCCACGGAGCCCGACCGACATGATGAGCGACACATCGACCAGCCCGCCGCCTGGTGGAGAGATCAGGATCTCGACCGGCGTGCCGGGCCTCGACGACGTCCTCGGCGGCGGTCTGACGCCGAGCCGGCTCTACCTGCTGGAGGGCACGCCGGGGACGGGCAAGACGACGCTCGCGCTGCAGTTCCTGCGTGAGGGCGTTGCCCGGGGCGAACGCACCCTTTACATCACCCTGTCGGAGACCGCGGACGAGCTCCGCGCCTCCGCGGCGACCCATGGTTGGACGCTCGACGGCATCGAGGTGTTCGAGCTGGTCGACGAGATGGGCCTGGACCCCGACAGCGAGCAGTCGATCCTGCACCCCTCCGATATCGAACTGGGGGAGACGGTGAAGGAGGTCATCGCGCTGGTCGACCGGACGAAGCCCGACCGGGTCGTGTTCGACAGCCTCTCGGAACTCCGCCTGCTGGCCCAGAACCCGCTGCGGTACAGGCGCCAGATCCTGGCCCTCAAGCGCTTCTTCGCCAAGCGCGCCTGCACCGTGCTGATGCTCGACGACAAGACCTCCGAGACGGGGGACGTGCAACTCCACAGCATCGCTCACGGGGTGGTGTCGCTGGACCAGGCACCGCGCGAGTACGGCGCCGAGCGGCGGCGGCTCCGCATCGTCAAGATGCGCGGCATCAAGTTCCGCGGCGGTTACCACGACTTCGTGCTGGAGACCGGCGGCATCCAGGCGTTCCCGCGCCTGATCGCGGCCGAGCACCACGCCAGCTTCGATCCCCGGGGCACGTCGACCGGTTCGGCCGAGCTCGACCTGCTGCTGGGCGGAGGGCTCGTGCCGGGCACCAACACGCTGCTGCTCGGACCCTCCGGCGTCGGCAAGACGACGACCGCGATCCGTTGCATGCTGGCGGCCCTGGAGCGCGGCGAGACGGCGACCTACTACCTGTTCGACGAGGGGCTCGCGACCATGCTGGTCCGGGCCGCGACGCTCGGTATGGATCTGGCCCCGCACATCGCGGCCGGGCGGCTGACCGTCACGCAGGTCGATCCCGCCGAGCTCTCTCCAGGGGAGTTCGCCTCGAAGGTCCGGGCTGCGGTGGAGGAGCGTGGCTCGACCTTCGTGGGAGTCGACAGCCTGAACGCCTACCTGCATGCCATGCCGGGCGAGGAGTACCTCATCCTGCAGATGCACGAGCTCCTGAGTTACCTGAACCAGCAAGGCGTCACCACGCTCCTGGTACTGGGCCAGCACGGCATCGTCGGCGACGTGCGCAGCGACGTCGACCTGAGCTATCTCAGCGACTGCATCCTGCTGTTCCGGTTCTTCGAGGCGAAGGGCCAGGTCCGCACCGCCCTATCAGTGGTGAAGAGCCGGGTGAACGCGCACGAGCGCACCATCCGCGAGCTGAAACTGTCCCAGGGTGGGTTGCAGGTCGGCGAGGCGCTCGACGACTTCGAGGGCGTGCTCACGGGCTTGCCGGCCTATCACGGGCGGGTCGCGATGCTGTCAGGCGCGTCCGAAGGCGGCAAGGCGTGAGCGTCCCCGTCGCGGACGAGGAACGCGTCCTGATCCTGTCGCCCCGCGGGCGCGACGCCCAGGTCGTGGGGCAGGTGCTGGACCGGGCGGGCACGCGCGCCGAGGCCTGCCCGGACATGGTGGGTTGGCTCGCCTGCCTCCAGGCCGGCGCGGGTGCCGCGCTGGTCACGGAGGAGGCGCTCGCCGACGGACGGCCGGACGACCTGTTCGCCTGGCTCGACGCGCAGCCGCCCTGGTCGGACTTCCCCTTCATCGTCCTCGCCACCCGCCAGGTGGGTCGCCGGCCCGAGCGCGCGGCGAACCTGCTCGGAAGGCTCGGCAACGTGATCCTGCTGGAGCGCCCGGTGAACGCCGAGACGCTGGCCAGCGCGGCGGCCTCGGCCCTGAGGGCCCGGCGTCGCCAGTACCAGGCTCGCGAGCACCTGCTGGAGCGCGAGCGCGCGCAGGAGCAGCTCCGGGACGCCAATGAGGACTTGGAGCGGCGCGTCGTCGAGCGGACGCAGGAAGTGGAAACCGCGCGAGAGACGCTGGCCTTCGCCCTCGATGCCGCCGGCATGGCGTCCTGGGACGTGGACTACGTCACGGGCACGTCCCGCCGCTCGCCCCGCTTCGACGCCATCTTCGGCTACGAAGCGGGCGCACCCGGCTGGGACCGGGACAGCTTCCTCGCCCACGTCGTCGACGAGGACCGCGATGCCGTCGAGGCGGCCTTCGCCGCGGTCGCCGAGACGGGCAGGCTCGACCTGGAATGCCGCGTCCGGCGCGCGGATGGGACCGTCCGCTGGGTTGCCATGCGCGGGCAGGTCAAGCGCGACGAAGCCGGTGCGGCGCTGCGCATCGCCGGCATCCTGATGGACCGCACCGACCAGCGCATCACCGAGGAGGCTCTGCGCCAAGCCCAGAAGATGGAAGCCATCGGACAGTTGACCGGCGGCGTGGCGCACGACTTCAACAACCTGCTCACCGTCATCGTCGGCGGCCTCGACATGATCCTGCGCCGGCCCGAGCAGCTCGACCGCGTCAAGCGCCTGGCCGAGGCGGCGATGGGCGCGGCCCGGCGCGGCGAGCAACTGACCCAGCAGCTCCTCGCCTTCTCCCGCCGGCAGATGCTGCGGCCGCAGACGCTCAACCCGAACCGCCTGCTCCTGGACTTCCGGCCCTTGGCCGAGCGGGCGGCGACGGGGACGGTGGAGCTCACCTTCGATCTCGACCCTGCGCTCGACCCGATCCGGATCGACCCGGCGCAGTTCGAGGCAGCGGTGCTGAACCTCGTCGTGAACGCACGGGACGCGATGGAAGGCCAGGATCGCCATGCGCGCATCGCCGTGACGAGCCGCAACGTCCACCTCGGGACCGCCGCAGTCGCCGATAGGGGGGTGGCGCCCGGGGCCTACGTCGTCATCTCTGTGTCGGATACCGGCACCGGAATCCCGCCGGATAAGCTCCAGCGGGTGTTCGAGCCGTTCTTCACCACGAAGGAGGTCGGCAGGGGGACCGGGCTCGGCTTGAGCCAGGTCTACGGCTTCACCCGCAGCGCTGGGGGGTTCGCGCAGATCGAGTCGGAGGTCGGCCAGGGCACGACGGTCAGCCTGTACTTCCCGCGCTCGACCGACCCGGCTGACGAGGAGGCCGCTGTCGGTGCGGCGAGTTCGATCCCCCTGCGCCGCGCCGGCGAGGGCGAGACGGTTTTGCTTGTTGAGGACGACGAGCAGGTGCTCGGCATGGCTGTGGAAAGCCTGGAGGAGCTGCGCTACCGGGTCATCGTCGCCCGCAACGCCGCCGAGGCCCTGGAGCATCTCCGGGGCGTTGAGCGCATCGACATCCTGTTCTCCGACGTGGTGATGCCGGGGGGCATGAACGGCTCGCAACTGGCCGTCGAGGCGCAGAGCCTGCGGCCCGGCATCAAGGTCCTGCTCACTTCGGGCTACGTGGCGAACCTCGACGAGGGGCAGGTGATCGGGCGCGGCGTATTACCGGTGCTGAACAAGCCCTACCGCCGCGACGAGCTCGCCCGGTCGTTGCGGCTCGTGCTAGGTGGCGAGAGCGCCTGAGGCCCCTGGACTCCCTGGTCCCATAGTTGCGAAACGTCATCCCGGCGGGAACGGGGGAGACGAGGATCTAGTCCGGTCGCAACGGCGACGCTTCCGCAAAACGCACGCAATCGTCGGCCATCGTGCTAGACAGTACCTGCAAGCGCGCACGCGACTCCAAGTCCTTGGCGTTCGAGCAAGCTCCGCGGCGGCGCGGCCCACCCCGGGCTACGGCGCGGGCGGCGGACCCAGATCCATGTCGAAGCGCATCGTCGCGCGCGCGAACCTCCTCGTCTTCGGGGTGCTGCTCGCCATCCTCGCCCTGGTCGGGATTGTGACCTGGGAGCGCCTCAACGCCTCGCGCGAGGCCCGGGAATGGTCTCAGCACAGCTACCGCGTTCTGGGAACGATGAAGGATCTCGCAATCGCGTTGCGTGATGCCGAGACCGGGCAGCGCGGCTACGTCATCACCGGCAAGGACGACTACCTCGCCCCTTACGACTCCGCCCGTGACCGCCTCGGGGTGCTCCAGGGCGAGCTCCAGAAGCTCACCGCCGACAACCCCGCCCAGCAGGAGCGCCTGCGCGCCCTTGCCCCGGTGATCCAGCACAAGCTGGAGGAGCTCGCGCAAACGGTGCAGCTGCGCCGCGACGTCGGCGTCGAGGCCGCCGGGCGCCTAGTCAACACGGACGTCGGCCGCGGTTACATGAAGGAGGCCGAGACCTCGCTCGCGGCCATGCTGGCCGATGAGGAGGCGCTGCTCGCCCGACGCCTGGGCGAGAACGACGCCCGCGCCGCCTGGGTGCGCTGGACGACCCTGGGTGGCTCGCTCCTCGCCGTCCTGGCGCTGCTCTGGGCGGCCCGCCTCCTCAACCAGGCCTGGTCGCGGTCCTACCGGACCGAGGCCGAGCAGCGCACCCTGGCATTGCGCTTGAGCACGACACTGGACAGCCTCAGCCAGGGCGTCGCGGTGTTCGGTCCGGACCGGGCACTGACGAACTGGAACGAATGCTTCCAGGTGCTGCTCGACCTGCGCAGGGCCATGATCCGGCCGGGCACGTCGTACGCCGCCCTCGCCGAGCACACGGCGGAGACAGGGCGGCCGGTGCTGGAGACCTGGGACCAGGTCAGCCATGGCGGCACCGGCCCGCGCGAGGCGGTCGTGTACGAGCGCTCCCGCGCCGACGGCCATCACCTGGAGCTGCGCCGCACGCCGATGCCGGATGGTGGGTTCGTCCTGACCATCTCCGACATGACCAAACGCGCCCAGGCCGAGGGGGTGCTGCGCGAGGCGCAGAAGATGCAGGCCATCGGGCAACTCACCGGCGGCATCGCGCACGACTTCAACAACCTCCTGCAGGTCATCCTCGGGAACCTGGAGTTCGTCCGGGCGAAGCTCGACGGCGACGCCAAGCTGCAGACCCGCATCGAGCGCGCCGCATGGGCCGCCCAGCGCGGCGCGACGCTCACGGGCCAGCTTCTCGCCTTCGCGCGCAAGCAGCCCCTGGCACCGGCCGCCATCGATCTCGCCGCGACGATGCCGGACCTCGTGCCGCTGCTCCGGCGGACGCTCGGCGAGCACATCGAGGTGCGTTACGTCGAGAGCGCCGGGCTGTGGCCGGCCATGGCCGATCCGGCGCAGCTTGAGAGCGCGGTGCTCAACCTTGCGCTGAACGCACGCGACGCCATGCCGGGCGGCGGACGCCTCACCATCGAGCTCGGCAACAAGGTTCTGGACCGCGAATACGCCCGCCACCACGCCGAGGTGGTTCCGGGCGACTACGCCATGGTGGCGGTGTCCGACACCGGCCACGGCATGACGCCGGAGGTCGCCGCCCGGGTATTCGAGCCGTTCTTCACGACCAAGCCCGACGGCAAGGGCACCGGGCTCGGCCTCGCGATGGTGTTCGGCTTCGTCAAGCAGTCCGGCGGCCATGTGAAGATCTACTCGGAGCCTGGTCATGGCACGACGGTGAAGATCTACCTGCCCCGGGCAATCGGCCAGCTCGCCGCGGTCGGTGGACGGACTGCGGCGCCGGTCGAGCTTCCTCGCGGCTCGGCCACCATCCTGGTGGTCGAGGACGAGGCGGCGGTGCGCGAGATCGCCTGTGCGATCCTCGCCGACCTCGGCTACCGCGTGCTGGACGCTGCCGACGGCGAGGAGGCCCTGCGCGTCTTCGGGGCGAACGCCGCGGCCGTCGACCTGCTGCTGACCGACGTGGTGCTGCCCGGGAAGGTCAGGGGCCGTGAATTGTCGGAACGCGTCCAGGCGGTCCGGCCGGAGGTGAGGGTGCTCTTCATGTCCGGCTACACCGAGAATTCCATCGTCCATCACGGCCGGCTCGACGATGGCGTTCACCTGATCGGCAAGCCGTTCAAGCGCGAGCAGCTCGCCCTCAAGGTCGCCGAGGTGATTGGGGCCAATCACTCTGTCGAGACGGGAAACATCGTCGCCCTTCGACCGAAGCGGGACTCTTGAGACCTCACCCGGAGACCGACAGGGTTCCCGGGTGACATCGGCCTCGCCTCGGGTGCGCCTACGCCCAGCCCATCGGATCTTAGGCCATGCTCTCAACCGGGCGTTAGCCACGACCATGTTCAATGCCCAGTGACGACGCGTCCGGGAGCCATTCCTAAGGTTTGAAAGCGGTAGAAGTCCCTCAAGGATAGAACTAATGGAGGGAGCGGGCTGATGATCCTGCTGCGCAGCCTGTCGCATGTCCTCCGGTCTGGCCGCACCTGGGTTGTGTTGGGGGTGCTCGGCGTGCTTGCGCCCGCTGGCATGCTGGTCGTGTCCGGCCTGATGCTGCTCGATCTGCGCCGTGACGCTTGGCGGAATGCCGAGCAGACATCCCAGAACCTGCTCCAGGTGATCGAGCGCGACATCGCCCGCAACGTCGAGATCATCGACCTGTCCCTGCAAGCGGTGGTCGATAACCTGCGCGCCCCTGAGACCGCGGCGGCGAGCCCGCGGGCGCGCCAGATGATCCTGTTCGACCGCGCCGCCAGCGCCAAGGACCTCGGCGTCATGCTGGTTCTCGACGAGAACGGCGATAGCATCCTCGACGCCTCCTCGCTGCCGGCCCGGAAGGTCAACAACGCCGACCGCGACTACTTCCAGGCTCACAAAGCCCATGCCCATCTCGGGCTCCTCATCAGCAAGCCGGTCGTTTCGCGCCTGCTCGGCGCGCCCATTGTCGTGCTGAGCCGCCGCATCGACAAGCCGGACGGCTCGTTCGGCGGGGTGGTTCTGGGCAGCCTGAAGCTGTCCTACTTCGCACGCCTCTTCGACCAAATCGGCCTCGGGCGCGACGGCGCGATCAATCTCTACCTGCGCGACGGCACGCGCATCGTGCGCCATCCCTACGCCGACGCGGACATCGGCACGAACCTCGCCGGCACCCCGAACTTCGAGCGGTTCGTGCGGGAGCGCGGCGGCACGTTCGTCGGCACGTCGGTCCGCGACGGCATCGAGCGGCACTACGCCTTCACCGAGGTCGGCGACCTGCCGCTCGTCCTCAACGTCGCCCGGTCGACGCGCGAGATCGAGGCGGAATGGCGGGCGAAGGCGCTCGTCATCGCCACGGTCGTGCTGGTCCTATGCGGCCTGACTGTCGCCCTGTCGCTGTTGTTCGGGCGGGAGCTCCGGCGACGCGCGGAGATGCATGCCGAGATGGCCCGGCTCTCTCGGACCGATCCCCTGACCGGGTTGGCGAACCGGCGCCGGTTCGAGGCTGCCCTGGCAGATGCCGGCGCGGACGCACGTCGCACCGGCAATCCGTTGTCGCTGCTCGTCGTCGATGCCGACCACTTCAAGCGTTTCAACGACCGCTACGGCCACGCGGTCGGCGACGAGGTGCTCAAGGGTCTCGCCGCCTGCCTGTCCGCGAGCGTGCACCGACCCGGTGATCTCGCCTGCCGGGTCGGCGGCGAGGAGTTCGCGCTGATCCTACCCGGCACCGACGAGGCCGGCGCCCTGCGGGTCGCCGATGAGGTGCACGCCCAGGTGTCCGGGCTGGCGGTCGGCTCGGCCGGCATCGAGCCGGGTACCGTGACGGTCAGCATCGGCTTGGCCTCGGGCATCCACCAAGTGCACGACCTCTACGGCCGGGCCGACGCGGCGCTGTACGAGGCCAAGGCGAACGGGCGGAACCGGACGCGATGCGCGCCGGCCAGGCTTCGTGAGCAGGCGAACGGACGAGCGCTCCGCGTCGTCGAGGCGTGAGCGTCCGCCAAGCTCGCATCCGTGCGGTGGATGGTTGCGCCCATCCGGCGTTCCGGCCGATCCGGCCTACGAACCCGCGCTCTGGACCTGCCATTCGCCGGTCAGGGCGAGCGTGGCGGAGTAGACGACCGATCCGTCCGCGTCGCGCACGCTGACCGCGAAGATGCGCCGGTCACCGTCCGGGAGCTTGTCGCGCGCCATGTCGGGGAGGACGCCTATCGCGGCGCGGCGTGCGGACTCCGCGTCCGGCAAGTCGATGCCTTCGTCGTCCGAAATCGCGTCATCGCCGTCGCAGGTATCGAAATAGTATCGAGGCACCGAACGCTCCGCGCTCATCCAGGCGGGAGCACGGCGCGTCTCTCAGCCGCCCACGCCCGGTCATCCGGTGAGCGATGCCCAATGCTGCCCCGCCTCACCAGACGACACAACAACTTGGATTGCGTCCGTGATTCAGGCCGTCGGGCGGCTGGCGAGATGCAGGTAGGCGGGATTGAAGCTGGCCGCCGCCACGAGCCGCGGCCAGTCCGGGATCTCCAGCCGCTTGCCCCTGAGCTCGATCAACCCATCGCGCCTAAGCTCGCGCAACGTGCGGTTCACGTGGACGCTGGTCAGGCCGGTCGCATCGGCGAGGTCGACTTGCGTGACCGGCATCGGGCAGCGGCCGTCCCGGGCCAAGCCGACCGCGACCTGTTTCAAGTACAGCTCGCAGAACAGGTGCGCGAGCCGCTGATAGGCCGGTCGGCGCCCGACGTTGGCCACCCACTCGCGGAAGATGGCGGCGTCCACCAGGGTGTCGCGCCAGAACGGGGCGTTGAGTTCGGGGATGCGCAGCAGGAGCTCGCGCAGCGCCTCGTGCGGCACGGAGAGGGCCGTGACCCTGGTGAGCGCGCCCAAGTTGTGGTCCATGACCGAGAGGTGCAGGCCCTGAAGGTCCGGCATGTCGCCGGCCACGTGGAACGCGGAGATCTGGCGCTTGCCTTCGTCAAGTACCTTGTAGCGCTGCACCCAGCCCTCGACGATCAGCCAGCATCGGGTGGGTCGGTCACCCTCGCCCACAAGGTCCTGGCCTGCCGCGAACACCCGCGGCGACGCCGGCAGGTGCAGGATGGCTTGCTCGTCTCGGTCGGAGAGGCGGGTGAGGCTTCCGAGCTTTTTCAGCAGTGGCGACAGCGGGTGCTCGGACGCGGTAAACATCGGAGTCGCTCCACCGACGAAAACCCGTCGTGGTCGAAAATTAGCATGGATTAGCAGCGATGGAGAACAAATCGTTTTTCGTCGAACGCCCATCACAGTCGAGTTCGCGCAGGACCGCTAGACGTGTTCGAGCGGGACGCGGACGTTGACCCGCAAGCCATCGGCATCGAAAGCCACATCGACCTGAGCCGCCGTCTGCGCGACCAAGATCTTGTTGAGGAGGCGCGAGCCGAATCCCTCGCGGGTTGGCAGCGTGGGAGGAGGACCGTCGTGCTCGTCCCAGGTCCAGGACAGACACGGCCGCGTCTCGCCTTCCTCGACGGTCCACGTCACCGAGACCCGGCCGTCCGGGTGCGCCAGCGCCCCGTGGCGAAGCGCGTTCGTGGTTAGCTCGTGCAAGGCCATGCTGACCGGCACGGCTAGTTCGGAGGGGAGCCGCACCCGCGGTCCACGCAGCATTATGCGGCCGTTCTCGTTGTAGGGGTCGAGCTCGGCCCGGAGCAGCCCTTCGAACGATGCAACCTGCCCCTGGTCCTCGGTGATCAGCGCGTGCGTCCTTGCGAGCGAGACAATCCGACCGGTGAAGGCGCGGGTGAACTCCGGCATCGTGAGTGACGAGCGCACGGTCGCGTTCAGGACGGCCTGGACCGTGGCCAGCGTGTTCTTCACCCGATGGTGGAGCTCACGCACCATCAGCGCCTGCCGGTCCTCGTAGGCGCGGCGCTCGGTGACGTCGCGCTGGGCCGAGACCCAGTGGGTGATGTGGCCGTCGGCGTTCTTGACCGGCGTGATCAGCCACTCGACCCAGTATGCTGATCCATCCTTGCGGTAATTGAGCGTTTCGCCCTGGAAGGCTTCTCCGGCCGACAGCGCGGCGCGCGTCCGGTCGAGCGTGGCGCGGTCGGTCCCCGACCCCTGCAGGAAGCGCGGACTGCGTCCGGTAACCTCGTGCGTGGCGTATCCGCTGAGGCGGGTGAAGGCGGGATTGGCATAGAGGATGCTCGGGCCAGGCTCGTCGAGGTCGGCAGAGGTGATGAGGATGGCCTCGCCGGCCGCCTCGACCGCAGCCTTGAGAAGCCGCAGGTCGACTTGGTCCGGTCCGTTTTCATCTCGACGCGACACCCGACCCCCCTGGACGCCGTGTTGGCACGGCGAACCTGCGTCCAGGACGGCTGTGCCTCCGGGAACCTCAACGGAGGCACAACCGTGGATGGCGCCCTAAGGTGCCCTCGCGGCGTTTGTGTCACGGGGAAAACTTCGGCCGGGTGCCGACCAGGTTCACGCCGGCACCGAGCGGGATGACCTCAGCGGCCCTTCTTGTAGAGCTTGCTGGCGATCTCGAAGATCTCCTCCGGCGCGTAGTCCGGCGCGAACGCCCCGTAGTTGCCGTCGAGCTCCGGGATCTTGCCGCCCTCGGGCGCGCCGTCAACGACTTCGAGGTTGCCGGGCGGGTCGCCGGGTAGCGCCACCTCGTCGTTCGACCAGACGCCGGCCGCTTCCTTGTAGTCCGACTCACTGAAGGTGTAGAGGCGCCGGTGCTTGCCCTCATCGAGGTACTTCTGACACTCGGGGATGCGCGAAAGGTCGATGTTGGGGGTCGGCAGCATCTGCTCGATGGCCACGCCGGTGAGCTTCTTCAGCGCCAGGGCGTAGGCGTGGGCGTGCAGCGAGCCGCGCACCAGCAGGTAGCCGCAGACCTCGCGACCGGTCGGTTCGGTCATGGTTTCGTAGACCCGCAGCTTGTGGATGCGCGCGCCGCATTCCAGGTGGAAGTTGTGCAATAGGTCGATGATCAGGTTCCCGGTGGTCGTGACCATGTCCATGTTCCAGGACGCGGCGTTCGAGTTCATCGGCATGGCGCCGCCGCCGTTCGATAGGAAGCTGCCGGCGAGCCGGATGTCCTGCATCTCGGCGAACGGCGCCTTGGAGATGTCGACGTCCTTCTTGGGGTTGCCCGGACCGTTGTTCAGCATCGCGATGCCGGTCGAGACGAGCTCGACGTGACCGATCTCCTCGGCGAAGATGCTCGACACCAGGCTGTAGAAGGGGCGCAGCTTCTCCTTGTTGCGAAAGTTGAAGCTCTGGAACATGTAGTTTCCGAGCGTCGACATCTCGCCGTACTTGCCGCCGAGCAGCTCCTGCAGGGCGGCGGCGGCGTTCGGCTCGGGCTTCTTGGGCTCCGGCAACTCCGTCAGGAGCTTGTCGATCTTCATGAACATGGCACGGGTCTCCGGCCGCGCAGGGATGCGCACCCGGACAGCTAGCGCCCGGATCGCGTTCGTCAGGCCTCCGGGTGCCCAGGGATCGCGCCATCCAATCCCGCCGCGAGCGGCAGCGCCAGCGCGCACAGCGCGGCCATGCCCCAGAACGCTCCGGCGCCGAACGCGCCGTAGAGGAGGCCGCCCGCCGCGGTTAGGACCGCCGAGGCTACGCCCAGGCCCAACGTGCCGTAGAGCGTCTGCGCGCTGGCCGAGAGGCGCTCCGGCACGACCCTGGCGATAAGTTGCATGGCGGCGAGGTGCAGAAGCGCGAAGGTGAACCCGTGCAGCGGCTGGATGGCCGCGAGCACCGGCACCGCGGCCGTCGAGGCCATGGCCGCCCAGCGCACCACGCCGAGGCCGGCGGCCAGCATCGCGACCCGGGCCGTCCCAAGGCGCGCCAGCAGCCAGGGGCCGGCAAGCACGAAGACGAGGACCTCGGACGTGACCGCCTCGGACCAGAGCAGGCTGATCGCGCTCGGGCCGATCCCGGCCTCGCGCCAGCGGATCACCGCGAAGCCGTCGTTCAGGGCGTGGCTGCCGATCACGAGCGCCGCCACCACGAGCATCCGCCGGAACGGCTTGAGGGCCAAGAGCTCGCCGAGGCCGCCGAGGCCGAGGCTCGGCAGCCCGACCCGCGCCGGGGCGGGTGGGACGCGAGCCGTCGCGACGGCCATGACGAGGAACAGGAGGCCGCTTGACACGATGATGCTCGCCAAGCCGGCCCGGGCGACGAGCAGGCCCGAGACCAGGGTCCCGAGCACGAAGGCCGCCGAGCCCGCGCCCCGGACCCAGCCGTACGAGAAGGTGCCCTCCCGCTCCGCGGCGCCGAGCGCGAGCGCGTCGGCGAGCGGCGCCAGGGCGGCGATGGCGCTGGCGTGCAGCACGCTCACTCCCAACAGCGGCCAGAAGCCGTACCCGACGAGGTAGGCGAAGGCGATCAGCCCTGAGGCGGCGGCCGCGACGCCGAGCACGGCCCGCATGGCGTCGTAGCGGTCGGCGAGGTACCCGGCCACTGGGCCCGCGGCGAGGCGCATCAGCGTACCCGCCGCGAGCGCGACGCCGATCTCACCGGAGGTCAGGCCGCGCTCGCCGAGGAAGCTCGGCAGGAACGGGGACTCGGTGCCGTAGGCAGCGTAGAGCGAGCCCTGCAGCAGCACGAAGGCCGGGAAGGAGCCCGTCATAACGCGCGCCCACGACCTCGTCGCTCCGGTCCGCGCATCCATGCCGCCAGATCCCAGCCGTCACGCCGGCTCGGCGGACGCCCGGCCAGTCTGACCTGCCGGACCGTGCATGCCCAGCGCGCGGCGACCGACCATCCACACCGCCAAGCCGGCGGCGGCGACGGCGGCCAGGACGACGAACGATGCCGCGAAGCCGAGGTATTGGGCGACGACGCCGGCCAGCAACGGGCTTACCGTCGCGCCCGCGCCGTAGGCGGTCATGACGCCGCCGAGCCCGGCATTGGCGTGGCCGGTGCCGTCCATGATCTCGGCCACGAGCGCCGGGATGGCGACGCCGCCCAGCCCCATCGCCAGGCCTTCGAGGACCTGGACTGGGATGACCAGCCACCAGGATGTCGCGAACGCGGCTAGCAGGCCGCGGACCACGACCAGCCCGAGGGCGAGGGAGAGCACGCCGGCGTGCCCACGCCCCTGCGCAGCCCGCGCGGCCAGCAGCGCCGCGCCGACCATCGTGGCCTGGGACACGACGGTCATCACGCCGGTGGTCAGGCTCGGGTCGGCGCCCGAGGCTGTGCGCGCCTGCGCGAGGAACGGCAGCATGGCGCCGTTCGCGGTCTGGTAGGCGAACACGGCGGCCGCCAGGAGCAGGAGCGGCTTAGTCCCGAACAGGACGCGCAGCGTCGAGCGCTCGTCCTGTTCGCCGCCGCGCGCCGTGCCGTGGTCGATGCAGCCCTTGTCGATGCCGAGCAGGACGCCGCACGAGGCGACCGCCATGACCACGATGGCGATGGACACGTAGCCGAGCCCGAGCGCGTAGCCGAGCACGCCGGAGAGGGCGGCGTTGGCGGCGTTGCCGGCGTGGTTGAACGCCTCGTTGCGGGAGACCTGATGACCGTAGGCTTGTTGCCCGACGATGCCAAGCGTCACGGCCGCGACCAAGGGCGCGATGCTGGTGTCGGCGACACCGATGACCAACTGCGACAGACCGATGAGCCAGAGGCTGTCCGTCGCGACCAGGGCGACCGCCCCCGCGGCGATGCCCAGCACCGCCATGGCCAGGGCGGCACGCTTGTACGTCGTACGGTCGATCAGCGCGCCGACCGGCGTCGTCGCCAATAGGCCGGCGAGCCCGGCAAGGCCCATGGCGAAGCCGGTCGCGGCCGGGTCGAAGCCGCGCTGCTGCAGGTAAACGCCCAGGAAGGGCCCGAAGCCTTCGCGCGCACCGGCCAGGGCGAAGTTGAGGGCGAGAAGGCTCGTGACTGGTTGCATCTGCTGCCCTGGACCGCGGTCGTATTGGTCGCACTGAACCCCAGGAAAGGAGTCGCCTGTCCCAGGTTAGCTTTGCGGGTCGCCAGCAAGCCTGACGCGGCCGCCGGAGACCGTCGTGACATGGAGACTGGGAACGCTTTCGGGAGCCAGGACCCGACGCCCGCGCTCAGGTGCGTGGTCGCCATCCCGGTCCGGAACGAGGCCGAGCGGATCGCCGCGTGCCTGGAGGCGCTGGCCGCCCAGCGAGGCATCGGGGCAAGCGCGCTGGGCGTGGTGCTGTTCCTCAACAACTGCACCGACGAGACGGCACACGTGGTCGCAGGCCTGCTGCCTTCGCTGCGCATTCCCGTCCGTATGATCGAGCGCGAGTATGCGGAAGCGAACGCCGGATGGGCCCGGCGTGAGGCGATGGAGGCAGCGGCCGACTGGTTGGACGAGGGCGAGCCCTTCGACGGCCTGATCCTCACCACGGACGCGGACAGCCGGGTGCCGACTGACTGGGTCGCCCGCAACCTCGCCGCGGTCGCGGCTGGGGTCGATGCGGTGGCCGGCCGGATCGCCCTCGACGAGGCCGACGCGGCGCGCCTGCCCGCCGCCCTGCACGCGCGAGGTCGCCTCGAAGGCGGCTACGAGACGCGGCTGATCGAGATCGAGGCCCTCATCGACCCGCTGCCGCACGATCCCTGGCCGCGGCACTGGACCACCTCCGGGGCGACGCTCGCGGTCCGGCTCGAAACCTACCGACAGGTCGGGGGCATGCCGCCGCTGGCGGTCGGCGAGGACAAGGCCTTCGTGTCTTCGCTCCTGTCGAGCGACGCGCGGGTGCGTCACGACCCGGACATCCTCGTCGTCACCTCGGGCCGCCTCGACGGCCGGGCGCCCGGCGGCGCGGCGGACACGATGAAGCTCCGCTGCGAGGTGCCGGAGAGCCCCTGCGACCCGCGCCTGGAGCCGCTGCCCCGGGCCGTGTTCCGGTATGCCTGGCGTCGACGGCTCCGGCGGCTCCAAGCGACCGGGCGGCTGGCCCGCACCCCGTTCTGGGCGCCGTGGCTCGGCATCCGCGCCGAAGATGCGCGGATCATCGCCGGCTTGCCCACGCTCGGCGCCATCCTCGCCGCGGTCGAGGCCGCGAGCCCTCGGCTCGGTTATCGCCCGCTTCGCCCGCGGGAACTCGCGAGGCACACGCGCCTCGCGAACGCGGTCTCCTGCCTGCTGCGCGGCGCTCGACGCCTCGGCCATTCGGTCCGATCAACGGGGGCAAGGACCGCCGCGGGCGACCTGGGCGTGACGTCCTTCGAGCGGACCGGCGATGCCTGAGGGCGGTGCCTTGATCTACCGCGTGCAGAAGCACGCCGCCCGCCGGCTGCACTACGACTTCCGGCTGGAGCTCGGCGGCGTCCTGAAGAGCTGGGCGGTCACGCGCGGCCCGAGCCTCGTCGCGGGCGAGCGCCGCCTGGCCGTCCAGGTCGAGGACCATGGCCTGGACTACGCCGATTACGAGGGGGTGATCGCGCCGGGCAACTATGGTGCCGGCGTCGTGCTGCTGTGGGACCAAGGCACCTGGGCACCGGACGGCGATCCCGAGACGGCACTCGCGTCCGGATCCCTCGCCTTCGCGCTGCACGGCGAGAAGTTGACCGGCCGCTGGCGTCTCACGCGGATGAAACCTCGGCCCCGCGAGCGGCATGTTTCCTGGCTGCTGGTCAAGTCGCGCGACGCGGCCGCCCGCGGACCTGACGACCCGGACATTCTGGTGGAGCGACCGCGTTCGGTCGTGACCGGACGCACGGTCGAGGAGATCGCCGCCGCGGCGGCCTGACGGGAGGAAGGCGGATGGACCTGAGGATCCCGATTAACCTGGCCTACGACGCGGTCGCGGCCGCTAGGCAGGTGGCGACGGCGGCCGCGGCACGCGCGGACGGGCAGGACCGCGACGACGGCTTCCCGGCTGAGGACGTCGCCGACCTCGCTCGCCTCGGCCTGCTCACCGCGCCCATTCCCTCCGATGAAGGTGGCCTCGGCCTAGGCGAGGAACCGGACATGGCCGAGTTCGCGACGGTGCTGCGGCTCGTGGGGTACGGCAGCCTCGCGCTCGGCCGAATCTACGAGGGGCACGTCAACGCGCTCCAGCTCGTCGCCCGGTATGGTACGCCCACGCAGCGCGCGCGCCTGTTCGCGGATGTGCGGGACGGACATCTGTTCGGGGTCTGGAACACCGACCCGCCCGGCGACTGCCTGAAGCTCGGGGACGATCGCCGGCTCCGCGGCGTGAAGACCTTCGCGTCGGGCGCCGGCTTCGTCACCCGCGCCCTGGTGACGGTCAAGCACGAGCCGGGCGCCTCGCCTTTGATGCTGGTCGTGCCGCTGGAGCCCGGCAGCCGCGCCGACCTCACTGGCTGGCGCGCGCACGGCATGCGCGCCTCCGCGACCGGCACCGTGGACTTCGAGGATATAGTCGTCACCGAGGAGGAGATCCTGGGCGGTTGGGACGACTACCATCGCCAGCCGGTCTTCTCGGGCGGCGCGTGGCGGTTCGCGGCGGTGCAGCTCGGCGGCATCGAGGCGGTGTTCGACGCGTGGCGTGGGCATCTCGCCGCGACCGGCCGCGGCGGCGACCCGCACCAGCTCGCCCGCCTCGGCGAAGGCGCCATCGCACTGGAGGGCGCACGGGGATGGGTCGAGCGTGCCGCCTGTCTTGTCGCCGAGGACGAATTCGCGCCTGACCGCATCGTCGCCTTCGTCAACCTCGCGAGACTGGCGGTGGAGAAGGCCGGCCTCGACGTGCTGCAGCTCGCCCAGCGGTCGGTCGGCCTTCAGGGCTTCATGCGCGAGCATCCCCTGGAGCGGCTGTCCCGCGACCTCGCCACCTACCTGCGCCAGCCCGCACCGGACCGGGCGCTCGCCACCGCGGCGGCCGAGATCCTCGGGGCCGGGGGCATCGCCGGCGACCTGTTCGAATTGAGGTCAACGCGATGAGCCGGCACGCCCATTCCCTGCCGTCGAGCTACTTCGACGAACGCTACGCCGCAGATCCGGATCCTTGGCAGTTCGAGACCAGCGACTACGAGCGAGCCAAGTACGCGGCGACCCTCGATGCCCTGCCGCGGGACCGTTACTCCTCTGCCCTGGAGGTCGGCTGCTCCATCGGCGTGCTGACCGAGGCCCTCGCCCGACGCTGCGATGCCCTCGTCAGCCTTGACCTGGCCGAACGCGCTCTGGCGCGGGCCCGCGAACGGTGCAGGGACCTGTCGCACGTACGATTCGAGCTCACGCAGGTGCCCGGCCAATGGCCGGAGGGCGCGTTCGACCTGATCCTGCTTTCGGAGGTCGTGTACTACCTCGACGCAGGCGACGTGGCGCGCTTGGCCAAGCGCGTCCATGGCTGCCTCCGGCCGGGCGGGGACGTGGTGCTGGTTCACTGGACCGGGGAGACCCACTATCCGCTGACTGGCGACGAGGCGGCGGATCGCTTCATCGAAGAGACACGGGCCTTCCTGCGCGTCTTCGGGCAGAACAGGACGGACGAGTACCGGCTCGACGTGCTAGTCCACGGCACGAAACCTGAGGGAGATGGACCGTCGGGGTAGTGGGCGCCGCATAGCGTTACCCGGTATTTGTTACACGTTCGCGCCGCGACGGAGTGTGGTCTGACCGCTGCCAGACAAGCGCGCATTGCAGTCTACGGCAGGCCTCCTTGCTTTCAGCCGGGATGCGGACCCATTCGACGGCGGTCGTGCTCCATCGCGAACACGTGGGCGTAGAGGTTGGCCATCCATCCACGCCCCTCGACCGTCAGGTCCAGGAAGCGGGTCGCATCGCCGATTACCGGCTCGACCTTCGCCCAGAAAAAGACCGGGTAGCGCTCAGCCAGGTCGGCCGGGCTGTCGTAACCCAGTTGGCGGTCGAGCCCGACCTCGGCGAACTCGTGGAAGAGCGCGTTCAGCTTGCGCGGGTAGAGCGGGTCGCCCAACTGCCCGATCAGGTCGGCGGCCCGCATCAGGCCTGCCTCCGTGCCGGTCTCTCGGTGCTCGTCGTCCTGCGGGACCGGGAAGCGGGTCAGCTCGATGGCGCGTATCACCCGTCCCGCATCGACGAGGTCGTGCGTGCCGAAGCGTTCCTTCACCACCAGCTTCGAGCGCTCGATGTGGTGGGGCGCCAGCGCCGCGTCCGAGGCGCCGCGCGGCAGGCTCACGGTCGTGCCCTGGGCGTCGATGACGAAGGCGTCCGCCCGGTCGCCCGAGCAGACGCCGCGCACGTATCCGATGTCATGGTAGAGGGCGGCCACGATCATGTGCAGCCAGTCCTCGGGCGTGACGCCCCGCTGGAGGAAGCGGCCGCGCAGGATGTCCTGGGCGACGAGGGTGACGAGGGTCGTGTGGTCGCCGTCGTGGTAGAGGGCGTCGCTGCCGACGATGCGCTCGATCATGAGCCGCGCGGAGGCCTCGATGATCTCGGCGTACCGCGGCTCTCGGCTGCCGAAGGTGCGCTGGTACGTGAGCGCGAGGTGTTCGCCCAGGGCGTTAGCGACCACTTTCGTCATGTCGAACATGATCGGCACCTAGCGTCCGGGCGGAACGCCGGGGACTGTCAGGAATTTCGTGTGGGCGGCCATAGTGGACCCAAAGGAGGTTCCCGATGGCACGACGCAAAGCACCCCACATCCCTGACGCGCTCCTGGA
>NZ_CABFPH010000015.1 GCF_902141845.1 Methylobacterium symbioticum
CCCTGGCCCTCGCCGTGGCGCTCGGTGCGGCGGCGCTGGCGCCGCCGCCGGCCCGCGCCGAGGAGCCGCCGGCCAATCGGCCGAACGGCATCGAATCGGCCCTTGTCACGCGGCTCGCCTACGTGATCACCGGGGACGCCGCCGTGGATGAGGCGAGCCGTGCCGGCCTCACCGGCCTGACCCAGATGCTCGCCGCCCGCACGGCACTTGAGCCCGGCGAGCCCGCCGGGATCGACCCGACCAAGGACGAGCTCGCCTTCTATCCGCTGATCTACTGGCCGATCGCCCCGAGCCGGCCGCAGCCGGCCGAGGCCGCCATCCGCCGCATCGACGCCTTCATGCGCAACGGCGGCACGGTGCTGTTCGACACCCGCGACGGACTGGTGGCCCGCCCCGGCGCCGCGCCGACGCCGGAGGCGCTCTATCTCCGCAAGATGCTCGCGACCCTCGAGGTGCCGGAACTGGAGCCGGTGCCGCCGGACCACGTCCTGACCAAGGCCTTCTATCTCGTGGACAGCTTTCCCGGCCGGTTCGGCGGCGGCCAGACCTGGGTCGAGGCGCTGCCGCCCGCGGGCGAGGGGGCCGAGCGCCGGCCGGCGCGGGCCGGCGACGGCGTCAGCCCGATCATCATCACCGGCAACGACCTCGCCGCGGCCTGGGCCATCGGGCGGCGCGGCGAGCCGCTCTACCCGGTGGTCGGCGGCGACCAGCGTCAGCGCGAGATGGCCTTCCGCGGCGGCGTCAACATCGTGATGTACACGCTCACCGGCAACTACAAGGCGGATCAGGTCCACGTGCCGGCGCTCCTCGAACGGCTGGGGCAGTGAGCCGATGCTGAGCCTCAGCTTCACGCCCCTGCTGCCCTGGCCGGTCCTGGCCGGATTCGGGATCGTGGTGGCGCTGCTCGGCGTGATGGCCGTGCTGGCGCGGGGCCGGGTCGGGCTGCTGCGCGTCGCCGTGCTCGCCCTGGTGCTGGCGGCGCTCGCCAACCCCGCTCTGGTGCGGGAGGACCGGGAACCGGTGAAGGACGTGGCCGCGGTGATCGTCGACCGCTCCGGCTCGCAGGCGCTGGGCGACAGGCCGCAGATGACCGATCAGGTCCGGGCCGAGCTGCAGCGCCGCTTCGGCGCGCTCACCACGATCGAGCCGCGCTTCATCGACGTGCCCGACGCGCCCGAAGGCGACGACGGCACCAAGCTGTTCGCGGCCCTGGGCCAGGCGCTCGCCGACGTGCCGCCGGAGCGGCTCGCGGGCGTGGTCATGCTCACGGACGGCGTGGTGCACGACATCCCGGCCTCGATGGCGGCGCTGGGTCTCAAGGCGCCGCTCCACGTCCTCGTCACCGGGCACGCCGACGAGCGCGACCGGCAGATCAAGCTCCTGGAGGCACCGCGCTTCGGCATCGTCGGCCGGGAGCTGACCATCCGCGCCGAGGTGATGGAGCGCGGCGGCACCGGCTCGGCCGTGGTCACCGTGCGCCGCGACGGCGAGGAGATCGACCGCCGCACCGTGCCCACCGGCCGGCCCTTCCCGCTGACCACACGGATCGAGCATGGCGGCCCGAACGTGGTCGAGATCGAGGTGGAGCCGCTGCCGGGCGAGCTCACCACGGTGAACAACCGGGCGATCCTGCCGATCGAGGGCATCCGCGAGAAGCTCCGGGTGCTCCTCGTCTCCGGCGAGCCGCACCAGGGCGAGCGCACCTGGCGCAACCTCCTGAAGTCCGACGCCAATGTCGACCTCGTCCACTTCACCATCCTGCGGCCACCCGAGAAGCAGGACGGCACGCCGATCTCGGAACTCTCCCTGATCGCCTTCCCGACGCGCGAGCTGTTCGTTCAGAAGATCAAGGACTTCGACCTGATCATCTTCGACCGCTACGCCAACCAGAGCGTGCTGCCGCAGGCCTATTTCGACAACATCGTCCGCTACGTGCGCGAGGGCGGGGCGCTGCTCATCGCCGCCGGCCCCGAATTCGCAGGACCGGCGAGCCTCGCCCGCACCCGCCTCGCCGGCATCCTGCCGGGCGATCCGAATGGCGGCGTGGTCGAGCGCGCCTACAAGGCGACCCCCACGGCGACCGGCCAGCGCCACCCGGTGACGCGGGCGCTGCCCGGCTGGCAGGCCGACAAGCCGCCGGCCTGGGGCGACTGGCTGCGCATCGTCGCGGCCCAGACGCGGGCCGGCGTGCAGCCGATCCTGTCGGGGGCGGACAACCTGCCGCTCCTGGCGCTCACCCGCGAGGACAAGGGCCGCGTCGCGCTCCTTCTCTCCGACCATGCCTGGCTCTGGGCGCGGGGCTACCAGGAAGGCGGCCCCTATCTCGACCTGCTCCGACGCCTCGCCCATTGGCTGATGAAGGAGCCGGCGCTGGAGGAGGAGGCGCTGCGCGCGCAGATGACCGGCCATGGCCGCGAGGTCCGCGTCGAGCGCCAGACCATGGGCGACACGGCCGAGCCCGTCACGGTCACCGGTCCCACCGGACGCGCGCGCACGCTGACCCTGACGCAGGCGGAGCCCGGCCTGTTCAGCGCCACCTTCGAGGCCTCCGAGCTGGGGCTGCACACGCTGCGCGCCGGCAGCCTCGTGGCCTTCGTCAGCGTCGGCCCGACCAATCCGCGCGAGCTCGCCGATGTGTTCAGCGATCCCGAGCGCCTGCGCCCGGTGGCCGAGGCCTCGGGCGGCTCGGTGCGGCGGGTGGCCGATTCCGGCGGCCTGCAGGTGCCCCGGCTGCAGAGCGTGCGCAGCGGCCGGCTGGCGGGCGCCGACTGGATCGGCTTCCGGCCCTCGGACAGCGCCAACATCCTCGGCGTCGAGGTCTATCCGCTGGCGCTGGGCCTCTGGGCGCTGGCCGGCCTCGCCGCGGCCGTGCTGGCGATGTGGCTCGTTGAAGGCCGGCGCGGCCGCGCCACGTAGAGCGGGACCGGCAGAGGTCGAAGGGGGAGGAAGGTCCGATGCTCGTTCGCGCGATCGCAGCGCTGTGCCTGGCCGTGCCCGGCGCCGCGCTGGCCGCCGACCACCACGGCGCCCCCGGCCTGGTCGTGCTGCCGGACGCCGCGGCGGCGACCTACCAGCCGGGACCGCCGGACCTGCCCAAGGGCACGCAGGTGAGCGCGGTCTCGGGCGACCCGGCCAAGCCCGGCGCCTTCGTGCTGCGGGTGAAGGTCCCGGCCAACACCGTGATCGCACCGCACACCCACACCAAGCCCGAGACGCTGACCATCCTGTCCGGCTCGATCTACCACGCGCATGGCAAGACCCTCGACCGAAGCGCGGGCCAGATCCTGAAGACCGGCGGCTTCGTCTATCTGCCGGAGGCGATGCCGCATTCCCTCTGGACGGCGGACGAGCCGGTGGAGCTCCAGGTGAACGGGACGGGGCCGTTCGGTCTGCAATACGTCAACCCGTCCGACGACCCGAGCCGTGCGGCGGGGCGCTGAAGGCCGGCCGGGGCCGCTGGCCCCGGCCAACCGACCCTAGACGGGGACGATGCTCCAGTTGTGGTCGCCGCCGATGAAGGTCGACGAGGCGACGCTGGCATTGCCGGTGAAGGTCCATTCGAGGACCTGCCCGGTGACGTTGTTGCGCTGCAGGATATCGCTGTAGCCGTCGACGTTGAAGTCACCGGTCCGGAGGACGCTGTAGTTCGGATCGTTGCCGAGGATGCCGCTGAGCTGCGGCGTGACCCCATCCGGTCCCATCAGCCAGACGAAGAGGGCGCCATTCGCGTTGTGCCAGAGCAGATCCGTCCGGCCGTCAGCGTTGAAATCGCCCGTGCCGGCGACGGACCATTGGAGATCGCCGCCGATGAAGGTGTTGCCGGCGTTGTTGCCGGCGACCATGCGGGTCTCGACGACCTGCCCGGTGACGTTGTTGCGCTGGAGGATGTCCGTATAGCCATCGCCATTGAAGTCGCCCGTGCCGACGACGGTATAGTTCGGGTCGTTGCCGAGGATGCCGCTGGATTGCGGTGACGTTCCATTGGTTCCGATCAGCCACTCGAACAGGGCGCCGGACGAGGATTGCCGCCACAGCAGGTCCGTCCGGCCATCGCCGTTGAAGTCGCCCGTGCCGACGACCGACCAGTCGGTATCGCCGCCGATATAGGCGGAGGCCGTCACGGTCCGGTCGTTCATGGTCCACTGGACCACGTTGCCGGTGATGGCGTTGCGCCAGAGGATGTCGCTGGCGTGGTCGTTGGTGAAGTCACCCGTGCCGACCACGCTCCAGTTCGGATCCGAGCCGATCAAGCCGCTCGAGGTCGGCGAGGTCCCGTTCGCGCCGAGATCCCACTCGATGACGGCGCCATCCGAGTTCCGCCAGAGCAGATCCGAGCGCCCATCGTGGTTGAAATCGCTGAGCTGCAGATTCGTCGGCGCCAGGACGAGATCGACACCGCCGCTCGGATCCGCCTTCAGGATCAGGTGCCCGACCGGATTGTTCGACAGGCTCATGACGTTGGAGGTGGAGCCGTTCTGCAGCGTCAAGGACGTCCCGCTCCAGCTGTAGGAGAAGGTCGAGAGGCTGGCATCGGTGACGTTGATCTGATCCGAGAGGCCGAGATCGGTGATGCTGGAGCCGGACCAGCCGAACATCGAGGCGCGGAAGGTGTCGGCGCCCAAGCCGCCCGTCACGGTGCTGAAGAGGCTGTTGTTGAGGATGAAGGTATCGTTGCCGCTGCCGCCGATGGCCCGCTCGATCGATACGCCCGAGGCGATGCTGACGTTGCCCGTGTCGCCGCCGATATTCGAGAAGCTCTCGGGATTGAGGTTGATCAGCTGGTTCTGTGCGTATCCGGAAAAATCCAGCGTATCGACGCCGCCGCGATCGTAGACGGTGAAGACGACATGGTCGCTCGACGTCGCGATGCTGAAGGGCGATCCCGCATTCGAATGGAACCCGTAGATCGTGTCGCCGGTCCGGGTATTCGTGTTGGCGCCGTAGAGACGCTGCACCGCCGCGATGTCGTCCATCATCGGCGTCTCATCATAGCCGGTAAAACTACCGCCCGTGAAAGACTCGCTGAAATAACTCATGATCGAATACATTCTGGTATCTTGAATGTATTGCGCGCTATTGTCATACGTAATGGTCGAACTACCACTCGCATTATAGTCGCCGGGATGCTGCAACCCAATCGCATGCCCGATCTCATGGATCATCGTCATGTAATTGTACGATCCGGGACCGAAATTCGACGTCCCGGAAAAATACGTATTGAAAAACACGTCGCCAGGAGCGGCACTGGCAGAGGTATCACCCGGATAATAGGCGAACGCCTGCGACCCGTCGCCGTTGTAGGAGTAGTTGCCGAATTCGATGGTGGCGCTGTTCGTGTTGCCCTGATCGACGAAGGTGATGTTCGCGATCGAGGCCCACTGCGCAAGGGCCGCGCGCGCGGCATCCTGCTGCGCGGTCGTGAAGGGCGTGAAGGTGGCGATCACGTCGCCATGGTTTGCGACGGAATAGGTCGGCGCAGACGTCCGGAAGCCGAACGTGATCGGCCCCGCGGCGGTCCCGAGGGCACCGGAGCCCCAATGGTAGTTGCCGCGCGTGATCTGAGCCCCCGCCTGCGCACGCGTCAGGCTCTGGGTCGGCGCGGCATCGGGCTCGGACAGGGCGTCCACGCCGTAGGACAGGAAGGTCTCGTGATCGCTCACCGGTGCCGGGATCACCGGCACCACGGAATCATGGGCGACGCTATCGGGATGCGCCGCGGCCGCGGTCAGCAGAGCAGCGACATCGAAGTCCGCACCGGCCGACCGTATTCCGTGCAGTATCGGACCAATCGTCCAGTGGGATCCGGCATCCTCACCCGACCCGTACGGGTAGAACTCCAATACATCCGCCTCATCATGGTGTAGCGCTCCGATTCGACGATTGCTAACCATGACAACCCCCATTGCTCCGCAGACCCTCAGCACGCGAAGCGAAAAAAATTCTTTGTTCCGGCGACGCTATCAAATCCAGAGGTCGAGTCAATTCCATTGAAGTTGTAAGGATTCACAAACCTTGCCACTCTCAATCTTGTTATCTTTTGAAACGGTTGGCCGCAAAAGTGCACGAAAACGCTAAATCAGATATTTATTCTCAAAACCTGGGAAAATAAGATCTCATCTTATCGATCCACCGAGAGACGCAGCTCGACAGCGCAGGAATTTGTGCAACCGGCCGTCGCGCAGAGATACCCGTCTCTGCCGAGCACCGGATGCACGCGATCCGTAAAGACTTCACTTCTCGCGCCAAGCCTTCGCGATCTGATCCGCCAGGGGTTTGGTGAGATAGGACAGGACCGTGCGCGCGCCGATCTGCAGATGTGCTTCGACCGGCATCCCGGGGACGAGGCGCAGGTCGCCGAGGCGCGCGCGCTCATCCGCCGGAACGGCGATCCGGGCCGTGTAGAAGCTCGCCCCGGTCTTGGGGTCGGTCGTGACGTCGGCGGACACCCGGCTGACGACGCCCCGGATCTCCGGCGTCGTGCGGGCGTTGAAGGCCGCGAAGCGCAGCACCGAATCCTGGCCCACCCGCGCATTGTCGATGTCCTGCGGCGGGATGCGCACTTCGACCATCAGCTGGTCCGCCGACGGCACGATCAGCATCGCCGGCTCGTTCGGCGTCACGAGGCCGCCGATCGTGTGCACGCTGAGCTGATGCACGATGCCGTCCTGGGGCGCCCGCAGATGCACGCGTTTGAGCGTGTCGTCGGCCGCGACGCGCTTCTCCACGAGCTCGGACCATTTGGCGCGGATCTCGGCGAGATCCTTGCCGACCTCGGCGCGCACATCCTGATCGATCTGCAGAATCTGAAGCTCGGTCTCCGAGATCTTGCCCCGCGCCGAAGCCGTCGAGGCCATGAGCTGGCCCCGCTCGCCCTCGATGCGCACCGCGTCGCGCTCGAGACTGGTCAGACGCGGCAATTGCACGAGGTTCTTCGCGAAGAGGTCGCGGACCCCGACCAGCTCGGTGGTGATCAGGGCGATCTCGCGCTCCTTGGCCGCGGCCTGCCGCGTGAGGCCGTCGATCTCGTCGCGCAGCTGCCGCACGCGCTCGCTCAGCTGGGCCTTCTGGCCGGCCCGCGCCCGGAGGCGTGACCGGAACAGGCGTGTCTCGCTGTCGATGAGGTGGGCGATGGTCGGATCGGAGGCGCTGCGCTCGACGAGGCTCGGCGGAAAGGACAGCGCCTCCGCGTCGTCCCGCTCGGCCTCGTCGCGGGCGCGGCGCACCGCCAGCTCGTCGAGCGCCTTCAGGACGATGTCGAGATTGGCGCGGCTCAGGGTCTCGTCGAGACGGATCAGCACGTCGCCCGCATGCACGCGGTCGCCTTCGCGCACGCGCAGCTCGGCCACGACGCCGCCGGTGGGATGCTGCACCTTCTTGACATCGGACTCGACGACGATCTGGCCCGCGGTGATCACCGCCCCGGCGATCTGGGTGGTGGCGGCCCAGCCGCCGACTCCAACGACCAGCGCGAGACTGAGCGCGTAGGCGGCGAAGCCGTGCGTCCGGATGGAGGCGAGCGCCGGGTTCCCGGCGCGCGCGGCGAGAGCCTGCGGCGCGGCACTCATCGACCGCCTCCCTGTTGGGCGGTGGCCGCGCTCGCCATGGCCTGTGCGGCCGCAGCCGGGTGGCGCAGGGGCGTTCCGATCGGCTGGATCGCCCGCTTGAGCACCGTATCCTTCGGCCCGAAGGCCTGCGCCTGACCGCCGGCCATGATCAGCACGAGATCGACCGCGGCCAGGGCCGACGGGCGGTGCGCGACCACGATGCAGATCCCGCCCCGCGCCCGGACCCCGAGGATGGCCTGGGTCAGCGCGGCCTCGCCCTCCGCATCGAGGTTGGCGTTCGGCTCGTCGAGCACCACCAGGAACGGCCGGCCGAACAGGGCGCGCGCCAGCCCGATGCGCTGGCGCTGGCCTGCGGAGAGCCCGGCCCCGCTCTCCCCGAGAGGCGTCTCGTACCCTTTCGGCAACGCCACGATCATCTCATGCACGCCGGCCGCCTGTGCCGCCTCGATGACCGCCTCCGCCTGGATCTCGGGCTGGAACCGGGCGATGTTCTGCGCCACCGTTCCGGAGAACAGATCCACCTCCTGCGGCAGGTAGCCGACATGCCGCCCGAGCGTCGTGCTCGTCCATTGGTCGAGGGAGGCGCCGTCCAGTTGCACCCGCCCGCGCAGGCAGGGCCAGATCCCGACGAGCGCGCGCGCGAGCGTCGACTTGCCCGAGGCGGAGGGGCCGATGATCCCGAGACCCTGGCCCGCCGTCACCCGGAAGGAGAGATCCTGCACCACCAAGCGGGCGACTCCGGGCGGCGCGACGCTGACCGCCTCGGCCACCAGGGTGCGGCAGGGGACCGGCAGGGACAGGGGCGCGGGCACCGCGGGGATCCGCCGGCAGAGCTCGTTGAGGTGCCGCCAGGCCTGACGCGCCTGGACGAACGCCTTCCAGTTGGCGATGGCGAGCTCGGCCGGCGCCATGGCGCGCGCGGTGAGGATCGAGGCCGCGATGATCACGCCGGCCGAGGCCTGATTGTCGATGACGAGGAAGGCGCCGAGCGCCAGGACGCCCGATTGGAGGGCGGGGCGGAAGGCCTTCGAGGCCGCACCGAAGCCGCCCGCGACATCCGCGACGGCGAGTTGCTCGGCCCTGTAGGCTTGGCTGACCTGGGTCCAGCGCGCGCCCAGACCGTCCTGCATGCCCATGGCCGCGAGGGCCTCGGCATTGCGGCCCGCGGCATCGGCCAGAGCGTTGCGCGCCAGCGCATGCTCGGTCGCCGCGCGGGTGGCACGGGCCGTCATCCGGTCGGTCGCGATGGTGAAACCGACGAGCACCACGGCGCCGAACACAGCGGCAAGCCCGATCATCGGGTGGAACAGGAAGCAGATCGCGAGATAGGCCGGCATCCACGGCAGATCGAACAGGGCGATCGGACCCATGCCGCCGAGGAAGGTGCGCAGCGCATCGAGATCGCGCAGCGGCCTCAGCCGCTCGGCGGGCAGCAGACCTTTCAGGGGCGCGCGGACGACGAGGTCGAACAGGCGCTCGGAGAGGGCATGGTCGAGCGCCGCGCCGAACCGGGCGAGGATCCGCGCCCGGATCAGGTCGAGCAGGCCCTGGACGGCGTAGAGGCCGAGCGCGAGGACGAGCAGGCCGGCGAGCGTCGGCAGCGAGCGGCTCGGCAGGACGCGGTCGTAGACCTGCATCATGAAGAACGAGCTGGTGAGATAGAGAATGTTCACCAAGCCGCTCAGCACGGCGACGGTGACGAACCCGGCGCGACAGTCGCGAAGGGCCTCACTGAGTTCCGTCGCCTTCATCGCCCCGCCCTCATCAGAGCAACTGCCTATCCGGAACCAGCGTTAAGGAACACTTATCTTTAGCCATGGCGTGCGGGTAGCGCATACCCCATTTGGGAGAATGCCTCCCTAAGTCTGAAGACGACCGCTTGAGTCGGCCAGAACACGGTCCGATCGCGTCATGCAGGACCCACGACTGGTCGAGGCGCCGCATTCTCAAGTTGTCTGCCATCCGAGACGAGAGCCCGCACGACCCTGCCTACGCCGAAGACAGCCGAGCCCGCCTGTTCGCCGCGACCGGACGGCAGGCTGGGTCTTGCCGTCTGAATTCGGTATGAGTCGCGCACCGAGCGCAGGATGTCGAGCCGGCCGAACAGACATCCTGTGACGCGATCTCGCTGGTCCGACACCATTGCAGTCATCGACGGAATTCTTCATATGCACCCCAATCTCGAAGATGTGTTTTTCCGCCACGAGGGCAATCTCGTCGATAAGTGGGAGCAGTATTTAAAGATCTACAGCATCGAGATCGAGCGGTTCGTCCGCTCCGGGAAGCCGGTCTCGCTTCTGGAAATCGGCGTGCAGAACGGCGGCTCGCTCGAATTGTGGGGCTCGCTCCTGCCGGCCGGATCCAGGATCTGCGGCGTCGATATCGATCCCCGCGTTTCGAATATCAAATTTGAAAATCCAAATATTTCCGTCCATGTCTGCGACGGAACGACAGACAAGATGAACCAACTCTTCGACGATTACAGCTTCGATATCCTGATCGATGACGGCTCACACGCATCGAAAGATATCATCGCGAGCTTCGAGAATTGCTTCCAGCTCGTCAAGCCGGGCGGCGTCTACATCATCGAAGACATGCATGTTCCGTATTATGAGGTATACAATTACGGCTTGGCCAAAGAAAACTCTGCCGTCACCTTCATGAACCGCCTCGTCGATGCGCTCCACACCGACTACATCGATCAAGATCCGCGAAGCGGCAAGGATGATCTGGCGTCCGTGCGGAAGTACAATCGCCTGATCGGTCGCATCACCTTCTACGATTCCGTGGTCGTCATCGAGAAGCTCGCGAAGCCGAAGGTCGAGCCCTACCGGCGCATCCTCAGCGGGACGACGTCAGCCGCCGTCAATGTCGGCCACTGGGTGGACGCCCTGCCACGGCCGCAACTCGCGACGCTGCGTCTGTCGCCCCAGGCCGGGGAGCAGATCGATTTCCGCCTCCTTGCGAAGATCGAACGACTGGAGGAGGAGGTCAGGGCGCTGCGCGACGTGGAGAGCGCACGTATGGCCGAGTCCGAGCAATCGAACGCTCAGCATCGAGCGGCCGCCGAGACGCACCGCGAGGCGCTTGAGACGGAGGTCAAAGCCTTGCAGGACGCGCAACTCAGACAGACCGCCGAGATCGCACGACTCGAAAGCGTCATCGCCGCCGCCGAGCAGCGCGCTGCTGCCCTTGAGACCGAAGCGGCAATGCTGCGCGACAGCGCAGAGCACCAAGCAACCCTGAGCCAGCGGCTGAGCAGAGACCTCAATGAGCATAAGGCATTGCTGACCCAGGAACAGGACCGCGCGATCAGCGCCGAAAGAAGGTTAGGGTCAGCAAACGACCAAATTGCGACCCTCGAAAATCGAATGCAAACCGAGATCTCTGCCGCGCAGAGAACAATCTTCGAGATGCAAGGCAAGTTCGAACGCATGCACACGGCGTGGAGCCTGAAAAACATGGAGATCCAGAACCTCAAGGCCGCGCGACAGGTGCGGACCTGAGGCGTCTCGGCGAAGCTTGCCACCGCTGCAGACGGAGGGAATTTGCTCGACCTGCGCTATGGCAGCGCCAGACAGCCCAGGAGACGGCGCATCAATGGGTGAAGACATCCGCCGATGTCTTCGCCTCTGTTGGCAAACCCGCAGGATCCTGAGACGCGCAGCTGCAATCGTCAAAGCGCCTGGCGTCCGCGAAGATGGACACCGGCTCTGACGCGAGAATGCGCGCCAGAGCCGAGAACCAGCGACCCGCCCCGATCCGACGTGATCGAGCACGCCTCTTGAGTCCGGTCGTTGTATTGACGCGCTCGCCTTCGCCGAACCGGCATCCACTTCGGCGGATGCGCTCTGGCCGCGCCACTTCCTTCACGGGGCTCCCGACCGGCCGGGCAAGCATGGCGCGCGAGCCAGCATGATCGCCCGAATCTCCGGGCGGACCTTCCGGGCTCCCTCCTGAGACGCCCTGGGACCTCGCCGCCTTGCCGCGGTGGAGACGGCGATCACCGGCCCGCCATGACCAGACGGGGATAGCCGTCGAACGAACCAGAAGCATCTCGGACCGCGTCCTGCCGGGCCTGTCCGGCAACGGAGCGACCTCGGACACGAGACCGCGGAGGCTCATCCCCGAAGAGCCTACACCAGAGCGGCCAGGGACGGCGTGCTCTGCGCGCCTACGCTCGATCCTTCCATCCACTCCCACCAGCACATCGGCCTATCGAGCGGAGAATGCCCGTGCTTGGCCCTCCTCCCGATTGCAGCACGACACATCGCAGCCGAGGGCCCGTTGCACGCGCCGGGGCGCAACGCATCCGAGGCTATTGCTCCCTCGCGATCCCGAAAACTTGGCCATCAAGAAGCATATTGTCTCACGGACCGAAATTTACTTCAGGTTGGCGCCTTAGCCGCGATTTCGTAATCTAAGATTGTACTTTCAAGATATGTATATGAACACTTGTCTGCTGGATGCCTGCATGCTAACTCCCCGGACTATACGATCTGCTTGCCGAAAATTTGGAATGAGATTGGCATAGACTATAATTTATCCCCATTCGATATTGAATGTGCCATTTGAGCCAAGCGGATACTGTGTTGCTGCACGTTCGGATGGGAGCACAATGTCTTCAATTTTCGATTCTTTGCTCTCTTCCCGCAACACTGTGCACAGAGCTCGCGACTCCGAGGGATCGGCTTCCTCAGTTCAACTGAGTGCGCATGGGCAGCCGGGCGATCTCGGGACCGGCGCTGCACGTAAACTCTTCGATGCTGATTGGTATCTTGCGACGTACAAGGACGTCGCCGCGGCCGGGGTCGATCCCTTCGCACACTATCTCGAGCACGGTTTCGGTGAGGGCCGGAGCCCGCACGCCCTGTTCGATACATCCTGGTATCTCGCACAAAATCCGGATGTCGCCGCGGCCGGGATCAACCCTCTGTTGCACTACCTCGATCACGGCGCGAACGAAGGCCGCGATCCGCACCCCTTGTTCGACTCATCCTGGTACCTCGACCGGAACCCGGACGTGCTGGCAGCCGGGGTCAATCCGCTGGCCCATTATCTCGAGCACGGGTCCCGTGCTCAAAATCCGCATCCCCTGTTCGATACATCCTGGTATCTCGCGCGCAATCCGGATGTGGTCGCGACCGGGATCAACCCGCTCGTGCATTACGTGACCGTCGGCGCGGCAGAGGGCCGCGACCCGCATCCTCTGTTCAACGTGACGTGGTACCGTACGATCTATCAGGAGGCCCTGGCCGAGGCCGATCGCGATCCGCTGAGCCATTACCTGTCGCGCGAGGGGCTCCGGCTACAGACCAACCCCAACCGCTATTTCGATCGCAACTGGTACCTGCAGACCTACCCGGATGTCGTCGGGACAGGCTTCGATGCGCTGGCTCATTATGCGTTGATCGGCGCGGGTGAGGGACGGGACCCAAGCCCGCTTTTCCAGACGCGTTTCTACGGGTCGGCTTATCCCGATGTGATCCAGGCCGGCATCAGCCCGCTCGTTCACTTCCTGACGAACGGAGAGGCGGAAGGCCGAGAACCGCGCGACCTGCACGGAAGGACGGCACCGCTTCCGGCTGAGTCGAATTCCTACACGGATTGGCTGAGCCGGCGCCAGATGACGAAGGCTCATGCGAGCCTGCAACGGCGCATGGCTGAGAATTTCACTCAGAAGCCGCTGATCAGCCTGATCGTCCCGATCTACAAGGTCAAGGCGTCCGTCTTCAAGCAACTCCTCTCGTCCGTGATGGCCCAGACTTACGAGCGCTGGGAGCTGTGCCTCGCGGTCTCCTATTTCGATGACACGGATCTTCTGGCCGTCATCGATCGGGCAGAGGAGGAGGATGCCCGCATCAAGGTCCGGCGCCTCGAGACGAATCGCGGCATCTCGCACAATTCGAACGACGCGCTCACGCTGGCCACCGGCACCTTCATCGCGCTCCTCGATCACGACGACGCCCTGCCGCCGGATGCGCTCTACGAGATCGCGCGCGCGATCGAGAGCGAGGACGGCGATTTCTTCTACTCCGACAAGGATGCCGTGAACGAGGACGGCTCCCAGCACTTCCATCCTCTGTTCAAGCCGGCATGGTCGCCTGAGATCATGCTCAGCGCCAACTATCTCACCCATCTCAACGTCATCCGGCGCAGCTTCATCACGCGGATCGGCGGCTGGGATCCCGAGACGGACGGAGCGCAGGACTGGGACCTCTTCCTCCGGGTCGCGGCGGCGGGCGCACGGATCCGCCACATCCCGAAGGTCCTGTACAATTGGCGGCACGTGGAGACCTCGGTCGCGGCGCGGGGCCTCGATGCCAAGCCGTACGCGGCGCAAGGCCAGCTGACGGCCGTGCAACGGTGGCTCCGGAGCCAAGGCTGGACCGAGGCCGAAGCGGCCTTCACGCCGGAAGGCTACATCCGCGTCCGGTGGAGCGAGGCGTGGCGCCCGCGGATCGGCCTCGTCCTGTTCGGCGCGGGCGGCAGCGAGGCCGCCTGGCGCACCCGCATCGATGCGGGGCGGCTCGGCCCGCACACGGATATCCGCCATGGCGGTCCGACGCTCGCGACCTTGTCCGAGACCGTCGCGTCGCTCGATGCGGAGATCGTCGTGGTGGTCCCGGCCGCGCTGAGCCCGATGTCGGCGGACTGGCTGACCGAGCTGGTCGCGCCCCTCGAGAACCCCGACATCACCGCCGTCTGCGGCAAAGTCCTCGATCCTGCCGGGCAGATCCTCGATGCGGGCTGGGTGTTCAGCGACCGTGAGTGGCGTCCGCTGTTCCGCGGCGCCGATCCCTTTACCTACGGCATCTTCGGCTCGGCGCACTGGTTCCGCAATTTCGGAGCCGCCTCGCTCAACGGCATCGCGTTCCGGACGGCGCAGTTCGTGGAGGCCGGAGGGCTGCATCCCGCCGCACGTCCCGATCTCGCGCTGACCGGGCAGATGCGCGCCGGCGAGGCCGGCCCGTCGAGCCGGCGCATCGTGTACAATCCCTTCGCCACCGCGGTGCTGCCCCCCGAGCACAGCTTCGAGCAGTGGTGGCTTCGGAACGCCGCCGCCCGCGGCGACGCACTCCCCCCGGCGCCGAAGCCCGCGGGCGATCAAGACCCCTATTTCAACGTCAATCTGTTCGTCGGCGAGAACGGCATTCCGAAGCTGCGGGGGCTTCCGCTGCCGGCACGCTCGCAGAGCCACAATTACGAAGCCGAGGCCGCGTATTTCGGACAGGTCCTGGATTTCGGCGCCGACTCCGACACCGGCGATATCGTGCTCCCATCCGGCCAGGGTCAGCGCCGGATCGCGTGGATCGTGCCGGATTTCTCGATGCCGTTCTACGGAGGCATCATGACGATCCTCCGCTGTGCGGAGTACTTCAGGCAGAAGGGCATCGCGCCGGTCATCATCGGTCACGGCTCCCCTGATGCGGAGACCCTGCGCAACGCGATCGCCCTCGCGTTCCCGGACCTCGCCGCCGCCCTCGAGGTCCATACGTTGCGGGCCGACGAGGACGTGAACAGCAAGGGCATCGCCCCCCTGGACGGCGCGTTCTGCACCCTCTGGACGACGGCGTTCATCCTTCGCAACATGCGCAACGTGCGCAAGAAGTTCTACTTCGTCCAGGATTACGAGCCGCTGTTCTATCCCGCCGGCACGACCAGCTCCCTGGTGGAGGCGACCTATCAGTTCGATTTCTTCGGTGTCTGCAACACCGAGCCGCTGAAGCATCTCTACGAGGTCTTCGGCGGCAAGGCGGAGTTCTTCACGCCGGCCGTCGACAGGGACGTGTTCCATATTCGCGGCCGCACCGAGAAGGGTCGCGATGCACCGGTCACGATCTTCAACTACGCCCGTCCGGGCCACCCGAGGAACTGCTTCGAATTGCTCGCCCCGGCGCTCGCCGAGGTCAAGCGCCGCCACAAGGACGGCGTGCAGATCTTCACGGCCGGCGCGGATTGGAGGCCGGAGGATCACGGCCTGAGCGGCGCCGTCGAGCATCTCGGTCTGATGCCCTATGCGGCGACGGGCGATCTTTACCGGTCCTGCGACATCGGCGTCGTGGCGATGGCGACCTGTCACCCCTCCTACCTGCCCTTCGAGCTCATGGCCTCGGGCGCGGTCGTCTGCACGAACGTCAACCGTCACACCACCTGGCTTCTCCGCCACTTGGAGAATGCCTGCCTGTTCGAGATGTCCAAGACGTCGATCGCCAACGCCCTCACATCCCTCATCACGGATGCCCCGCTGCGTCGCAGGTTGAGCGAGGGCGGCCTCAAGACCATCCAGCAAGGCTACAGGGATTGGGATGCGAGCTGCGCCCGCGTCTATGAGATCGTGACGAGCCAGCTCCGCGGATGATCTGAGACCGTAGCGCGGTCCATCACGGGGCCTGTCGGGCGCATCCGGCAGGCCGCTGCGACATCCGGCCGATCCCTGCGGGAGGGCGGATCTCGTCGCTTCAGGACGCGGCGGGATCGGATCGGTCCGACCCGCACCGCGGCACAGGCCGCGCAACACCGACGCGCCCGCGTGTCCTGCGGCGGAGGCCTCTGTCGTCCTCGGCAGAACCGAAGCCCCCGCACCGAGGCGATGGCCTCGCCCGAACGGACACGCCGCCCCGACCTTGCGCCGTCGCGGCACGGGGCCGAGGCCATAGCCCTCGGCTTGACATGCTCTCTGTGGCCGAACCGGCATGCCCTTCGGCGGATGCGCGCCGGAGCGCGCGCCATCGCGGCTCAGCGGCGCGCTCCGTACTGATCGAGCTACCCGGTCCGTCATGCAGCCCGACGCAGCCCGAAGATCGCCAAGGTTGCGCCGCCCCGTCCATCGCACAAGTCAATGGCCGGATGAGGCTTGCTCTGAAAAAGCCAATCTTTTACAGGTATCTTAACAATCGTTACAAAGATCGGCACTGGAGGAGCCTCATGGGCAAGAGTGGAGTCCTTGCACAATCCGCAAATTCTTCGTTCTCCGGTAAAGTATTTTATCTGAATCGCGGCAAAAGACATTGGGTCTTGAGCAAGGATTGGATCGAGGAAAACGATTTCCATTTTCCGGACGACGTCCTTCAACTTCCAGACGAGGTGATCCTCTCGTTCCTGCCGGGCCAGCCTGCCACGCGAGCAGTCGATCTGCGCACCGTTTCGATCACGAATGTCAGCGAGGCGCGCGAGGCAGCCGCATCGCAGTGTCGGGGCAGCGGACTCGAGATCGGCGCGGGCAGCAGTCCCTTTCCGGTTCCATTGCATTGCCAAGTTCAATACGGCGATATGTATTCGTACGAAGATCTGATAAGACACGCCTATACGGATCAGCATCTATACGACATCGTTGCTCCAACGGTGAAGACCAGCCTGGACCGATTGGATAACATCCTCGACGAAAGCCTGGATTTCATCGTCGCTTGCCATGTGATCGAGCATACGCGCGATCCGATCGGAGCGATCCACCAGGCGTGGAAGAAATTGCGGCCCGGTGGAAAGATCGTCCTCGTCATACCGTCGAAACCGCATACGTTCGACCGGAACCGATCCTTGACCACGCTCGATCATCTGATCGACGATTATCGAGGCGTCCATGTCGATCGGGATCAGGAGCATTACAAGGAATTTTTCTCCAAGGCTGACGGCTTTTCCGATCCCGAAGACGGGGAGGAGGAAAAGTGGTTCCAGGAATGGAAGAAGGGATACTCGATCCACTTCCACACCTGGACCTATGAGACGTTCGGCGCGATGGTCGCGTGGATCGACAAGAACGCCGTTCCTTTCACCGAGATTTGGTCGCACGACGTCCTGCCGGACGGCATCGAGTTCTATTTCACGTTGACGAAATAAGACCCGTCCGCTGCTCTCGGAATCCTCGCGGCGGATACTCCTCCGCGGGGATCCGGCACAGGATTCCGCGGACCGGAAGCCGGCTGAACCGGCGGCTCCGAACGGCCGCTGGGCCGCGGAGCCCAGCCTGTGCCCTCGCGCCAGGACATACACGAAGTTTTGAATGCAATCGCGACTCCCAAGACGAATTTCCGATAGCCGACGCGTCTCGACGAGCGAATACTGACATCGGCACGGAGATGCGCTCACAGGTCGAGAACGCTCCACACTGTCGGACCATGAGAACTGGAGCACAACAACGCCGTCCTCTTTCCTGATTGCTTCTCCGCCGAACGCGTGTCGAAGAAAGCCTGGGAGGTTGGGATGACATCGCCGAGAACCGAGATCGGGCGCCCCTCGATCTTCACCATTGTCGCCACAGGATTGCTGATCAGCGCGCCGGCCACGGCCCTCGCCGGAGAGCTCCCGCCCCAGGGCGAGTATCGCATCACCTATACCGGCGTGAATCCGGCGCCGATGAAGCCGGTGATGATCGGGCCGCAGCGCACCGTCTCGACGTCCCTCAGCATCATGACAGCGGTCAATGCCGGCGGCAGCGGCCTCCTGCACGACATGACCGGCCGCTGCAACGGCATGGCGACCATCGACAACCAGGCGAAGACGGTGGAGAACCACGGCTTCTGCGACTACGTCGATGCGGATGGCGACCACGTCTTCGAGAAGTGGGACTATCCCGTCCAGCCTCTCGCCGCGGCCACCCAGGGCACGGGCGAGTGGATCGGCGGGACGGGCAAGTTCACCGGACTCTCCGGGCAGCTCACCATCAAGACCCGGCGCGTGAACGCGCTCACCGAGGGCGTCGTGCAGTTCATCGGCGAAAAGTCCGGCAGCTACACGATCTCCCGCAAGACCGCCGCCGGCAACTGAGCGGCGTGAACGGCGCGAGGCGGTCACGGCCGCCCCGCGCCCCGGTCAGGCGGCGTGCACGCGGCCGAAGAACCGGGCGATCTCGGCGGCGGCTGCGTCCGGCTTCTCACGGTGCGGGAAATGCCCGGCGCCCGGCATCGGCGCGAGGTCGAGATCCGAGAAGAACGCGGGCAGCCGGTCGGTCCAGGCATAGGGGAAGAGCGGGTCGGCCTCCGGCCAGCGGATACAAGCCGGCACCGCGATCGGGTCAGGCGGCGGCGCCTCGCCCTTCAGCATGGCGAGGCGGGCCTCCTGCTGGCTGAGATACCAGTTGAAGCCGCCCTGCATGATGCCGGGGCGGAGGAACGCATCGACGAACGCCTCCAGCACGTCGTCGAACGCGTGCGGGTTCGGCCCGGCCCAGTGGCGCAGGAAATGGCCGATATACAGGCGGCAGGCCTGGCGCGACGCGGCCGCCAGCTCGGCCGCGAAGGGCTTCAGGTGGAAGGACTGGTACCAGATCTCGGCGAGATGGTCGGGCCGGGCGAGGCGCGGGCCGATGCCGGGATAGGGACAGTCGAAGAAGAACAGGCCGGTGCAGCGCTCCGGGCTCTGCCGCCCCAGCACCTGCGCCACGTAGGCGCCGACATCATGCGCGACGAAGCCCGCCCGCTCGATCCCGAGGGCATCGAGAAGGGCGGTGACGTCGCCGGCATGGACCTCCGGGCCGACCCGGTCGCTCGGCCCCGGCTCCCGGTCGGCCGAGAGGCCGAAGCCGCGCAGATCCGGTGCGATGCAGGTGAAGCGGTCGGCGAGGCGCCGCATCACCGGCTCCCAGGTCAGCCAGAATTCGGGCCAGCCGTGCAGCAGCACCAGCGGCGGCCCCGCGCCGAGGGTGGCGACGTGGAGGTCGATGCCGTTCAGAGGGATCGTGTCGTGCCGCATGCCGCCTCGCTGCCTGCCGCGCCCGTTCGGGGCGACAAGCTGTGGGGCGGCCGGGCGTTCCTCAGGTGGCCCGCGCCGAGAAGTCGATGCGCGGGTCGATCCAGACGTAGATCAGGTCCGAGAGCAGGTTCACGGCCAGCCCGAGCAGGGAGAAGATGTACAGGGTCGCGAACACGACCGGGTAGTCGCGGCCGGTGATCGAACGGAAGGAGAGTTCGCCGAGCCCGTCGAGGCTGAAGATCGTCTCGATGAGGAGCGAGCCGGTGAAGAAGGCCGAGATGAAGGCGCCCGGAAAGCCGGCGATCACGATCAGCATCGCGTTGCGGAAGACGTGGCCGTAGAGCACCCTGGATTCCGAGAGGCCCTTCATCCGCGCGGTCAGCACGTATTGCTTGCGGATCTCGTCGAGGAAGGAGTTCTTGGTCAGGAGCGTGGAGGTGGCGAAGGCGCCGATCACCAGGGCGGTGAGCGGCAGCACCATGTGCCAGGCGTAGTCGGTCACCTTGTGCCAGGTGGAGAAGTGCTCCCAGCCCTCGCTGGTCAGCCCGCGCAGCGGGAACCACTGGAAGAACGAGCCGCCCGCGAACAGGATGATCAGCATCAGCCCGAACATGAAGCCCGGCACCGAGTAGCCGATGATCACCACGAAGGAGGTCCAGCGGTCGAACCGCGTCCCGTCGCGCACGGCCTTGCGGATGCCGAGCGGGATCGAGATCGCGTAGGACAGCAGCGTCATCCACAGGCCGAGCGAGATCGATACGGGCAGGCGCTCGCGGATCAGCTCGATCACGGTCACGTCGCGGAAATAGCTGCGCCCGAAATCGAACCGGGCATAGTCCCAGATCATCTTCAGGAAGCGCTCGTAGGCCGGCTTGTCGAAGCCGTACTGCTTCTCGAGCTTGGCGATGAAGTCGGGGCTCAGGCCTTGCGCGCCGCGGTACTTCGAGTTCGTCTCGGCGTTCATCGGCCGGGCCCCGCCGAGATCGCCGGCGCCGCCGGTGACGCGCCCCATCGCGGCGTCGCCCTGGCCCTGGAGCTGGGCGATCACGCGCTCGACGGGACCGCCGGGGGCGAACTGCACGATCACGAAGGTGATCAGCAGGATGCCGAGCACGGTCGGCACCATCAGGGCGATGCGGCGCAGGATGTAGGCGAGCATGGCGCTGTCTCCTACCCGCCGCTGCGCCGGGCGCGCTCGGCGTCGAACCACCAGATCTCGGGCGCGCCGAGATCGTAGGTCGGCCCCTTGGCCGGGCGGCCGAACACGTCCCAGACCGCGAGGCGGTGGCTGCCCGAATACCACATCGGCACCCAGTAGCGGCCGGCCCGCAGCACCCGGTCGAGGGCCCGGCAGGCGGTGCGCAGGGCATCGCGGGAGGTCGCGTCGGCGACCCGGTCGAGGAGGGCGTCGACCGCCGGGTCGCTGATCCCGGAGAGGTTGGCCGAGCCCTTCACGACCGCCGCGGCCGAGCCGTAGGACTGGCGCAGCTCCGCCCCGGGCGTCGGCCCGAAGGCGAAGCGGCGGCTCACCACGTCGTAGTCGAAGTCGTTGACCCGGGCCTGGTACTGCGACGCGTCCACGTTGCGGATCGCGGCGCGGATGCCGACCAGGCCGAGATTGCGGATGAAGGCCTGGGTGTGCGGCTCCAGGCTCGGGTCGAAATCCAGGAACTCGATCTCGAAGGGCTTGCCGTCCGGCAGCCTGAGGCCGCTCCCGGCGCGGGTGCAGCCGGCCTCGCGCAGCAGCGCATCGGCCCGGCGCAGCAGCACCCGGTCCTGGCCCGACCCGTCCGAGACCGGCGGGCTCCAGGGCTCGCCGAACACCTCGGCCGGCAGCCGGTCGCGGAGCGGCTCCAGGAGCGCCATCTCGGCCGGGGCGGGCGGCCCCTCGGCCTTCAGGTCCGAGTTCTCGAAGAACGAGGCCGTGCGCGTATAGGCGCCGAACATCAGGTTCTTGTTGGTCCAGGCGAAGTCGAAGCAAAGGTTCACCGCCTCACGGATCTTCGGGTCGCGGAACTGGGGCCGGCGGGTGTTGAGCCACCAGCCTTGCGTGCCCGAGGGCCGCGCATCGGGCACGGTGAAGCGCTGCACGCGCCCCTCGGCCACCGCCGGGAAGTCGTAGCCGTTGGCCCAGACCCGCGCGGTGAACTCCTCGCGGAAGGTGTAGGCCCGGCCCTTGAACGCCTCCATCGCCACGTTGCGATCGCGGAAATACTCGAACCGGACCTCGTCGAAATTGTTGTGCCCCACCGTCACGGGCAGGTCGGCGGCCCAGTAATCGGGCACCCGCTCGAAGCTGATCGAGCGGCCGGTGTCGACGCGGGCGACGCGGTAGGGCCCGGAGCCGAGCGGCGGCTCCAGGGTCGAGGCCTCGAAATCGCGCGTCTGCCAGTAGGCGGCGGAGAAGATCGGCAGCTGCGCCACGATGAGCGGCAGGTCGCGGGCGCGGCCCGCCCGGAAACGCACGACCAGGGTGTCGTCGCCCTCGGCCACCGCCTCGCTCAGGTCGCGGATCACCTGGGAGATCTCCGGGTGGCCCTTGTCGCGCAGCACCGTGAGGGAGAAGGCGGCGTCGCGTGCCGTCAGCCGGGTGCCGTCGTGGAAGCGGGCCTGCGGCCGCAGCCGGAAGGTGTAGGTGAGCCCGTCGTCGCTCGCGGCGACCGCGCGGGCGATCAGGCCGTAGAGCGCGTCCGGCTCGTCGAAGGCCCGCACCATCAGGCTGTCGAAGGTCAGGTTCATGCCGCCCGCCCCATCGCCGCGCAGGACATAAGGGTTGAGCGTGTTGAAGGTGTTGCCCGACTGGTTGCCGAAGGTCTGGCTGATCTGGGTGGAGAAGCGGCCGCCTTTCGGCGCCTCCGGGTTCACGTAGTCGAAGAACGGGAAATCGGCCGGGTATTTCAGCTCGCCGAAGCTCGACAGGCCGTGGCGCTCCCCCGCAAGCTCCCCGGCGCGCAGGTGCCCCGGCAGCAGCGCCAGCGCGCCGGCGCCGAGAACGAGGCGGCGGCTCGGGTCCCGCCCACGGGTCGGGCCCGGCCCACGGGTGGGGCTCCGCCCACGGGTGGGGCCGCTCAACGCGGCGCCCCGGTCTTCGCCGCGGCGGCCTGATCGTACCACCAGGTGGTGGGGAAGCCGGGTCCGCCGTAGCGCGGCAGCGTGGCCGGATGGGCGAAGCGGTTCCAGCGCAGGGTCCGCGTGACGTTCGAGGCCCATTGCGGCACCACGTAGTTGTGGGCCAGCAGCACCCGGTCGAGCGCCCGCGTCGCCGAGACGAGGCCGGGCCGGTCCTTGGCGAAGACGACCCGCTCGATCAGCGCGTCGATCCCGGGATCCTGGATGCCCGCGACATTGCCCGAGCCCTGCCGGCCGGCCGCGGCCGAGCCCCAGTAGTCGCGCTGCTCGTTGCCGGGCGAGAGCGATTCCGGCCAGGAATTGATGACGATGTCGAAGTCGAAGGCGCGCTTGCGGTTCTGGTACTGCGCCTGGTCGATGATCCGGGGCGTCGCCGTGATGCCGATCAGCTTCAGCGAGGCGACGTAGGGCAGGATCACGCGCTCGAAGACGGGCTGCGATTCGAGGATCTCGACGGCAAGCGGCTGGCCGGTGGCCTTGCTGACCATGCGCCCGTCGCGCAGCTCGTAGCCCGCCTCGCGCAGCAGCCGCACCGCCTCGCGCAGGTTGGCGCGCACGGCCTCGGCGCTGTCGTTGACGGGGTTCCGGTAGGGCTCGGTGAAGACGGAGGCCGGGATCTTGTCCTTCACGCCCTCGAGGATCATGCGCTCCTCGCCCTCGGGGAGGCCGGAGGCGGCAAGCTCGGAGCCGTAGAAATACGAGTCGATGCGCTTGTAGAGCCCGTAGAACAGGGCCCGGTTCATCTCCTCGAAGTTCATGGCGAGGTTGAAGGCCCGCCGCACGCGCTCGTCCTGGAACATCGGCTTGCGCAGGTTGAACACAAAGGCCTGCATGATGCCGTTGCCGCGGTCGGGGAACTCCTCCTTGATGAGGCGACCGTCCTTCACGGCGGGGAAGTCGTCGTAGGCGGTCGCCCAGTTGCGGGCGACGTTCTCGGCGCGGAAATCGTAGAGGTCGCCCTTCAGGGCCTCGACCAGCACGGAGGAATCGCGGAAATACTCGTAGCGCACGGTGCCGAAGTTGAAGCGGCCGGCATTCACCGCGATGTCCTTGCCCCAGTAATCGGCCACGCGCTCGTAGGTGGCGGTGCGCCCGGCCTCGAAACGGGCGAGGCGGTAGGGGCCGGAGCCCAGCGGCGGCTCCAGCGTGGTCTCGGTGACGGAGCGGGGCTTTCCGGCCGCGTCCTTGCCCGTCCACCAGTGCTTGGGCAGCACGCGCAGCTGTCCGACGATCTGCGGCAATTCGCGGTTGCCGGCCTCCGAGAAGGTGAAGGTCACCTCGCGCGGGCCGGTGGCCTCGGCCTTGGACACGTTCTGGTAATAGGCCGCGTAGAGCGGGCTGTTCGCCTTGAAGGCCTCGAACGACCAGACCACGTCCTCGGGCGTGATCGGCTTGCCGTCGTGCCAGCGGGCGCCCTCGCGCAGCCGGTAGGAGACAGAGCCGAGATCGGGCGCGACGCGGATCGCCTCGGCGAGCAGCCCGTAGGAGGTGAAGGGCTCGTCCTGGGATTCGAGGGTCAGCGTGTCGTAGATCTGCGCGATGCCGCCCTCGACATCGCCCTTGAGGCCGGCGACCACGACGTTGAAATTGTCGAAGCCCCCCTGCGTCCCCAGGCGGACGAGGCCGCCCTTGGGTGCGTCCGGGTTGGCGTACTCGAAATGCTTGAAGTCGGCGCCGTATTTCGGTTCGCCCATCAGGGTGACAGCGTGGGCCCACTGGCCGGTCCCGGCTCCGGTGGCGATGGCCACCGAGGCGGCGGGCTCCTGGGCTGTCGCCGTGGCGCTGAGACCGCCGAGGAGGAGCGCGGCGGCGAGGAGGCGTCCGATCACGTCTGAGCAATCTCCGGTTCGTGCATGGCAGCCCGGGGGCCGCCATCCGAGGGGAGGGGGGCCGTGCCGGCCCGCGACCGGGCTACTTAGGACGCCGCGGGCCCCCGCGCCAAGGTGCAGGGCGTCGCGCCACCGGCCGGACGGCTCAGTTCTGCGAGCGGCGGGCGATCTGCTGCCCGACCTCGAGAAGCAGCATATCGACCAGGAGACGCAGCTTCGAGGAGCCGACCTGTTCGGCCTCGATGCGCAGGCCGGCACAGTAGCCGACCATCCGCTCCAGCGCCCCTTCCTCGGGGAGCGGCGCCTGCGCGCAGTAGCGCTGGCCGTCCTCGCGGTGCTCGGTGATGTCGAGCAGGATGCCGTGGGCCCGCAGGGGCTGGCCGGACTCGCCACGGTGCACGCGGCCCCGGCTCAGGATCCAGCGGATGCCGCGCACCGGGTGCACGACGCGGTACTCGGCGAGGATCATGCCGCCGGCGGCCACCGAGCGCTGCATCTCGCCGGTCACCCACTCGACGTCGTCGGGATGGATGGTGGCGATGGCCTCGGGCCGGCGCAGCTCGCGACCCGCGAGGTCGGCGTCGCCCGCCAGGAACTCCGCGCCGCCCGCATCGTAGATCACGATGCCGGTGGCGAGCCACCAGTCCCAGGTCCCGACCACGCCCGACGCATCGAGCGCGGCCTGCAGCCCCTCGAAGCGGTCCGCGCCTGCCTTGGTCGTCCGCACCCGCACCGGCGGCCCCTCCTGACACTCCAATCCACCCGATACCTATCGCATCACACCGGAAGATGCACGAGCAGAGCAGGTATTCCACCGCACCGGCGGTTCCTGCGCCGCACGCGTCCGGGATCCTGATCCACGGCCCCCGCCGCGGGCGCCAAGCCGGAAGGCCCCTCGGGACGCGCTGCGGTTCGGCCTGGCCGAACCCGCCGCCCGCCATTGCCGAGGCCGGACGCCCCGGGTAATTTCCGCTCCTGTCCCCGACGCGCCCGGTGTCCAACACCTTCCCGGATCCTGAATGACCATCTCGAATGACGGCGAGCTCGCCCAGCTCGAGGAGATCGGGCGGATCGTCGCCAATGCGCTCAAGGCCATGGGCGCGGCGATCGAGCCGGGGATGACGACGCAGGAGCTGGATCGGATCGGCCGCGACATCCTGGAATCCTCTGGCGCACGGTCCGGTCCCGAGCTCTGCTACGGGTTTCCGGGCGCGACCTGCATCAGCGTCAACGAGGAGATCGCCCACGGCGTGCCGGGCGAGCGCCGGATCCGCGCGGGCGATCTCGTCAATATCGACGTCTCGGCGGAGAAGAACGGCATCTTCGCCGATACGGGCGCCTCCTTCGCCGTGCCGCCCGTCTCGAAATCCATCGAACGCCTGTGCCGGGACGGGCGCAGGGCCATGTGGACCGGCATCCGGCAGGTCGGCGCCAACCGGCCGCTCGGCGGCATCGGACAGGCGATCGGCGAATTCGCGCGGCGCAACCGCTACACGCTGATCCGGAATCTCGCGAGCCACGGGGTCGGCCGCTCGCTCCACGAGGAGCCGAAGGAGATCGCCACCTGGCCCGACCGCTCGGAGCGGCGGACGATCAACGAGGGCCTCGTCTTCACCATCGAACCCTTCCTGTCGATGGGCAGCGAGTTCGCCGAGAGCGGCGACGACGGCTGGACCCTGCTCGGCGATCCGAAGACACCGACCGTCCAGTACGAGCACACCGTCGTCGCCACGCGCAACGGTGCCCTGGTCGTAACCTTGCCCGGCTGACAGGGCGCGGGAGGCCGGGCTCGGGCCTGCGGCGTCCAAGTCCTGTCCGGGACGGCGGCCCCGCGGCCATCCGGCCGCGCGCGATTGCGGCAAGGCGCGCCCGCTGCTAGAGCCCCGGCCGATCACGTCGCCGCAGGCCCGGCCCGGGCCTGTCGTCGCGGCGCTCCCCGCGAACCGGTCCCCTCTCCGGCGGAGGGCTTCGCGAGCGGCCTTCCGCCCCGGGATTTTCGCGCCCCGTGCCCGCTCTCTCCCTCGTCATCCGCCCCGAACATCCCGACGACGAGCCCGCCGTGGCGCGGCTCCATGCCCGCGCCTTCGGGCCGGGGCGCTATGCCCGCACGGCCTATCGCCTGCGCGAGGGCGGCCCGCACCGGGCCGATCTCAGCGTCACCGCCTCGGTCGGCAGCTTCCTCGCCGGATCGGTGCGGATGAACGCGGTGCGGGCGAAGGGGCCCGCCTTCCTCGCGCTGGGCCCGCTCGCCGTCGATCCGAGCTTCGAGGGCCGCGGCATCGGCTCCGCCCTCATGCAGGCCGCCCTCGACGCCGCCCGCGCGGCGGGCGAGGGGCTGGTGATCCTCGTCGGGGACCTGCCGTTCTACGCGCGCTTCGGCTTCGCACCGGTGCCGCCCGGCCGGCTCGGCCTGCCGGGACCGGTCGATCCGGGCCGCTTCCTCTGGCTCGAACTCGCCGAGGGCTTTTCCGCGCGGGTCTCAGGTGTCGTCGGCGGCGTGGCCGACTGAGCGGAGCGCGACCGACCAGGATGGGGCGGGCTTCCCCCTCTCCCCGCGCGCGGGGAGAGGGCCGCGACGACCTCGTCGTCGGCGCGGCAAGGCGGCCGCCGAGGGTGAGGGGGCGGTTCCGAAGGCGTCACTTCCGGAATCGCCCCCTCACCGCCGCTCCGGCTTGCGCCTCCGCTTCCCACAGGGACGACGAGATCCCTGTGGGCCTCTCCCCGCATCGATCCCGGGCCTGCCCGGGATCGACACCGAGAAGCCGAAGTCGGGTAGACCCGACTTCGGGCGGGGAGAGGGGGTGCGGCATGGCTCTTTCGATCGCTTGAAAGGCTGGGCGCCGCCGACCCAACCCCGAACGGAAACGGCCCCGATCCGTCCGGATCGGGGCCGTCGCGTCGATCGAGCCGTCGGCGCTCCTACTTGGCGGGCTCGCCGCCGACCGAGCCCTGGCTCTCCAGAGCCTTGGCCTTCTCCTCGGCGGCCGGATCGGCCTTGGCCGGGGCCTCCTTGGCGGGGGCGGCCGGAGGTGCGGCGGGCTCGGCCTGGACCGGCGCGTTCGGGGTCGGGCCGCTGCTCTCGGGCGCCGGCTTCGGCGCGGTCTCGTTGCGGTTCTCGGTCGCCGTGTTCGGCTTCGGGCTGCCGGGCGCCTTCTCGGTCACGGGCTGGTCGATCTTGGTATCAGCGGGCTTGGCCGGGCTGTCCTTGCCCTCGGACGCCTTGCCGGCGGCGGGCTTGTCGGCGGTCGGCTTGTCGGCGGGCTTCGTCTCCGCAGGCTTGGCCCCATCCGCCTTGGCGTCACCGGCCTTCGCCTCGCCGCCCTTGGCCTCGGCGGCCTTCTCGGCGGCAGGCAGCGGCTTCGGGCTGTCCGAGAGCGTGCGCAGATAGGCGATCACGTTGGCACGATCCTGCGGCGCGGCGATGCCGGCGAAGGCCATCTTGGTGCCCTTGATGAAGCCCTTCGGGCTCTCGAGGAAGTGGTCGAGATCCTCGTAGGTCCAGGTGCCGCCCTTCTCCTTGATGCCGGCCGAGTAGTCGAAGCCGCCATGGCCGCCCTTCGGCCGCTCGACCACGTCCCAGAGATCGGGGCCGACCTTGTTCGGGCCGCCCTTCTCGAAGCTGTGGCAGGCCTGGCAGGCCTTGGTGCCGCCCTGTCCCTTCTCGGCATTGGCGCTGGCGAGCCGCACCGCGATCGGCTCGGCCTTGGCCGCGGGCGCGCCGGCGGCGGCGCTCTCGGCCGCCGGCTCGGGCAGATCGTAGCCGGCCTTGCCTGCGGGCTTGGGATGGTAGATCAGCTCGGCGACGAAGCCGGATCCGGCCGCGAACAGCAGGGCGCCGAGAACCGCGCCGGCCACCTTGTTCAGCTCGAACGAATCCATGCTCTCTCAACTCCACGGGCGCCGCGGACAGGGGCACCGGACATTGGAAGATTTCGAGGGTGCCTTAGCCGCTCCGGGGCGATCTTGACAATGCCGGATCGCCCTGTCGCTTGGTTGCAGGGCACAACTGTCGCATCCGCGTATCGGATCCTGCGGCGTTCGGCCCGCGGCGGGATCAAGCGGCCACCGCCGTGACCATGCCTCAGCCCCCCGGAACGACCGCCCGCCATGACAAGGCGGGGAGGGCCTGTTAAGGCACGCGGCCGTCGCAGAGCCGGTGCCGCATCCCCGTGTCCGATCCCCTCGTCCTGATCCCCGCGCGCCTCGCCGCGACGCGCCTGCCGAACAAGCCGCTCGCCGACATCGCGGGCGAGCCGATGATCGTGCATGTCTGGCGCCGGGCCGTCGAGGCGGGCATCGGCCCCGTGGTGGTCGCCACCGACACCGACGCGATCGCGCAGGCCGTGCTGGCGGCGGGCGGCCTCGCGGTGATGACCCGGGCCGACCACCCGTCCGGCTCCGACCGCCTCGCCGAGGCGCTGGAGACGCTCGACCCGGAGGGCCGCCACGACGTGGTGGTCAACGTGCAGGGCGACCTGCCGACCATCGATCCGGCCGCGATCGGTGCGGCGGTGGCGCCGCTCGCCGATCGGGCGGTCGACATCGCCACCCTCTGCGCCGAGATCACGCGCGCGGAAGAGGCCGACGACCCGAACGTGGTCAAGCTCGTCGGCCATCCGGTCGGCCCGCGGCGCCTGCGCGCGCTCTACTTCACCCGGGCCCGCGCGCCCTGGGGCGAGGGCCCGCTCTTCCACCATATCGGCCTCTACGCCTACCGCCGGACCGCGCTCGCCCGGTTCATGGCGCTGCCGCCGGGCACGCTGGAGACCCGCGAGAAGCTGGAGCAGCTGCGGGCGCTCGAGGCCGGGATGCGCATCGACGCCGTGATCGTCGACGCCCTGCCGCTCGGCGTCGACACCCCCGCCGATCTCGAACGCGCCCGCGCCGTCATGGCCGGCCGCCCGCTCACCTGACAGCGCCGTGCCGGCGGACAGCGACCGCGCGCCGGCCCGCGCCGCGGAAGGACCGGACCGGCCTTCCGCACGAGGACGGAACAGCATGAACACCACGATCTCCTACCAGGGCGAGCCCGGGGCCAACTCGCACATCATCTCGGCCGAGGCCTTTCCCGGCTGGACCTATCTGCCCTGCCCGACCTTCGAGGACGCCCTCGCGGCGGTGACGGAGGGGCGGGCGGCGCGCGCCATGATCCCGATCGAGAACTCGATCGCCGGGCGGGTGGCCGACATCCACCACCTGATCCCGACCTCCCCGCTGCACATCGTGGCCGAGCACTTCCTGCCGATCCATTTCCAGCTCATGGCGCTGCCCGGCACCAAGGTCGAGGACCTGCGCAGCGTGCACAGCCACGTCCACGCGCTCGGCCAGTGCCGCCGCATCATCCGGCGCCTGGGGCTCCGGGCCGTGGTGGCGAGCGACACGGCTGGGGCCGCCCGCGAGGTGGCCGAGGGCGGCGATCCGAGCCGGGGGGCGCTGGCGCCGGCCATGGCGGCGGGCGTCTACGGCCTCGACATCCTGGCCCGCGACGTCGAGGACGAGGCCCACAACACCACCCGCTTCGTGGTCTTCGCCCCCCAGGCCGAGCCGGTGCCGCAATCCGACGGGCCCTTCGTCACGAGCTTCATCTTCAAGGTGCGCAACATCCCGGCCGCGCTCTACAAGGGGCTCGGCGGCTTCGCGACCAACGGCATCAACATGTCGAAGCTCGAGAGCTACATGGTCGAGGGCCAGTTCACCGCGACGCAGTTCTACGCCGAGGTGGACGGCCACCCCGACGACCCGGCGCTGGCCCGGGCGCTCGACGAGCTCGCCTATTTCTCGCGCGAGTTGAAGATCATCGGCACCTATCCCGCCCACCCCTTCCGCGAGGCGGCGCGCCCCCCGGCGGAATGAGCACGCGCCTCAGCCCACGCTGAAGCGCCAGGTCGTCACCGCGGCGAAGCGCTCGCCCGGCCGCAGCACGGTGGAGGGGAAGCCCGGACGGTTCGGGGCGTCGGGAAAGCCCTGCGCCTCGAAGCAGACCCCGTCGCCCGAGCGATAGATCCGCCCCGACGGGCCGACCAGGGTGCCGTCGAGGGTGTTGCCGGTATAGAGTTGCAGGCCCGGCTGCGTGGTCGCGACCTCCAGGACGCGCCCGCTGCCCGGATCGCGGCAGAGGGCGGCGGGCCGGAGCGTCCCGGCCGTGCCCCGCAGCACGACATTATGGTCGTAGCCCTTGGCCCGCACGAGCTGCGGATCGGCCTCGCGGATCCGCGCGCCGAGCGGCACGGCCTCGCGGAAGTCGAAGGGCGTGCCGGCGACCGGCCGGATCTCGCCGGTGGGGATCTGCACCGCGTCGGTCGGCGTGAAGGCGTCGGCGAAGAGCCGGACCTCGTGGCCGAGCACGTCGCCCGCCCCCTCGCCGGCGAGGTTGAAATAGCTGTGGTTCGTGAGGTTCAGGACCGTCGGCCGGTCGGTCGCGGCGGCGTAGTCGATCCGCACCACGCCGTCCTCGGGCAGGCTGTAGGTGACGCGCACGTCGAGATTGCCGGGAAACCCCATCTCGCCGTCGCGGGAGCGCCGGGTCAGGACGAGGCGGGTCTCCTCCGCCCCCTCCGCCCGCCAGAGCCGCCTGGCGAAGCCCTCCCGGCCGCCATGCAGCGTGTTCGGCGGGTCGTTGACGGGCAGCGTCACGATGCGCCCGTCGAGGGGGAAGCGGCCGCCCGCGATCCGGTTGGCGAAGCGGCCCGCCACGGCCCCGAAATGCGGGCTCACCGTCTCGTAGCCGTGAAGCGCGTCGAGGCCGAGCACGACGTTGGCGGGGCGGCCGGCACGGTCCGGCACTTCGAGGCGGGGGACGATCGCGCCGTAATCGATCACCTGCAGGCGCAGGGGGCCGCGGGCGAGGGTGTAGCGGGTGACGGGCTCGCCGTCCCGCGTCCGTCCGAAAGCCTCGCCCGCCATCGCCGCCCCCTCGAGGCCCGCCGCGAGCCTCCGGCAGGAATCCTAGGGCGGCTTCCGCGGAAGGGGACGCGGAGGGCTCCGATCGGGCCCCGATCAGGCCCCCGCCAGGATCCCGGGCTCGTCGCGCTGGATGCGGTGCAGGTGGGCATAGGTGCCGTCCGCCGCGAGCAGGTCCTCGTGCCGGCCGGTCTCGGCGATGCGGCCGGCCTCCATCACCACGATCCGGTCGGCGGCGCGGATGGTGGAGAGGCGATGGGCGATGACGAGGGTGGTGCGCCCGGACATCAGCCGGGTCAGCGCCTCCTGCACCAGCCGCTCGCTCTCCGCATCGAGCGCCGAGGTCGCCTCGTCGAGGAGCAGGATCGGCGCGTCCTTCAGGAAGGCGCGGGCCAGCGCGATGCGCTGGCGCTCGCCCCCCGAGAGGCGCTGCCCCGCGGGCCCGACGCGGAACGCGTAGGCTTCGGGCAGGCGGGCGATGAAATCGTGGGCCGCGGCCGCCCGCGCCGCCGCCTCGATCTCGGCCTGGGTCGCGCCGGGCCGGCCGAAGCCGATATTGGCGGCCACCGTGTCGTCGAACAGCGTGACCTCCTGCGAGACCACGGCGACCGCGGCGCGCAGGGAGGACAGGGTCACGGCGCGGACGTCCTGCCCGTCGATGGACACGGCGCCCCCGGTCACGTCGTAGAGGCGCGGCACCAGGTTGAGCAGGCTCGACTTGCCCGAGCCCGAGCGGCCGACCAGCGCCGTGGTGGTGCCGGCGGCCACGTCGAGGTCGATCCCTTCGAGGGCCGGCGCGTCCGGGCGGTAGCGGAAGCGCACATCGGCGAAGCGGATCGCGCCGGCCGCGACGCGCAGCGGCACGGCGTCGGGCCGCTCGCGGATGGTCGGGGCCTCGTCCATCAGGGCGAAGTAGCGGTTGAGGGCGGCGGCCGCCTCCTGCAGGATCGCGTTGAGGGTGCCGAGCGCCCGGGCCGGCTGGGCGGCGAGCAGGAGGGCGGCCACGTAGCCGGTGAAGTCGCCGACCGTGCGCTCGCCGGACATCACCCGGTTGCCCACCAGCACCAGCACGCCGGCCACCGCGAGGCCGCCGCCGATCTCCAGCAGCGGGTCGAGCCGGCCGCGGGCATTGGCCGCCTTCATCTTGAGGCGGCGCACCTCGTCCAGGGCGGTGCGGGCGCGCTCCTTGAGATAGCCCTCCATGGCGTAGGTCTTGGCGACGCGCACGCCCGTGAGGCTCTCCGAGATCAGGCTCGCGGTCGCGCCCATCTGCTCCTGGGTTGTGGTGGAGACGCGGCGCAGCTTGCGGCCGATCCGTCCGATCGGCCCGGCCACGAAGGGCACGGTGACGGCCGCCACCAGCGTCAGCACCGGATCCATCCAGATCAGCGCCGCCACGAGCCCGACCAGCATCGCCACGTCGCGCAGGAGCACGGTGGAGATGCGGGTCAGCGCCTCCTTGATGAAGGCGAAATCGGTGGTGAAGCGCTGGGTGAAGGCGGCCGGGCTCTCGCGGCCGAGCTGGGCGAGGTCGGCCTCGATCAGGTGGCCGTAGAGCGCGGCCTGCATGTCCGCCTCGACGCGCGTGACGACGCGGTTCGTCAGCACGGTCTGGCCGAGCAGCGCGAAGCCGCGCACGGCAGTGACCACGATGACGACGACCGGCCCGTAGGCGAGCGCCGCCTCGTCCTTGTGGTCGAAGGCGTCGAAGGCCGCCTTGATCAGGGCCGGGTAGAGGCCGGTGGCGGCGCCGACCACGGCGATCAGCACCAGCACCAGGCCGAGCGTGGCCCGATGCGGCGAGAGCCACTCGCGCCAGAGGCGGGCGAGGAGCGGGATCGTGTCGCCCTTCAGGCGCGCCATGGCTGTCTTCCGAATCCGCGGAGGTGGGCGGGGTTAACCGCCGGGACCCCCGCGGATCAAGGGAGGCGTCTCAGTCCGGGTCAGTACGGACCGCCGGGGCCACCCTGCGGACCGTCGTCCCGGCCGCCATGCCGCCCGTGCCCGCGATGCCAGAAGCCCGGCCCGCGCAGGGGGCGCGACAGCATCATGGCGCGGCGCTTCTGGTCCTGATCCAGGGTGGCGTAGAGCGGCGCCGAGGCGTCGGCGAGGCGGCGCAGGGCGTCCGCCCGGGCGCTCGCGGCATCCGCCATGGCGCGCAAGGCCGCGGGCGCGTCGTCGATCATGCGGCCGCGCTCGCGGCGCGCCTCGCGCTGGTCCTGGCGCAGGCGGGAGAGATCGCGGATCGCGCCCTCGACGGGCGGCCACAGCTTCTCCTGATCAGGGGTCAGGCGCAGGCCGGCATGCAGGGCCGCTATGCGGGCATCGGCGAAGGCGGCGCGGTCCTCCTTCGAGAAGTGGCTCCAGCGCTTGGGGCCGAACGGATCGGCCCGCTCGTCACGCGCCGCGGCGACGCCCGCGAGCGAGACGGCGGCCACGCCCGCCAGGATGATACCCGAGATGACGCGTCGGGACATGATGGTCTCCAATCGTGAGCGCCGGGGAAGGACCTGCGGAGGGTCCTGCGCGCGATGCCAGAATGGCCGCGCTCGCATGGCCCGGTCCTGTCCGGCGCATGACAACTCCGTCATGTGAGAGGAGGGCTGTATCGCGCTTGTGTCTGCAACATTGTTACACTACCTCGACCCGGACGGATCGGTCGGAGCGGGGAGGCGGGCTTGCGGGTGAGGTTCTGGATGCGGCGGGCAGCGGGCGGCATCGGCGCGTTCCTGCTTCTCGTCGGGCTCGCCCTGCCGGCCGCCGCCGAGCCCCTGCGGGCGGTGGCGACCTTCTCGATCCTGGCCGACCTCGTGCGGCAGGTCGGGGGTACGCATGTGAGCGTGACGAGCCTCGTGGCGCCGGGCGCGGACGCCCACGGCTACAGCCCGGCCCCGGCCGATTCGCGCGCGCTCGCCCAGGCCCAGGTGATCGTGGTGAACGGGCTCGGCTTCGAGGGCTGGATCGACCGCCTGATCCGCGCCTCCGGGGCGAAGGCGCCGGTGGTCGTGGCCTCGGCCGGCGTGCGCAGCCTCGCCGGCAATCCGGAGCACGATCACGGGGAGGGGCCCGCGCATGGGGCCGACCACCCCTCCGAGATCGATCCGCATGCCTGGCAGAGCGTGGCGAACGTGAAGACCTACATCGCCAATATCCGCGCGGGACTCGCCGCGGCGGATCCGGCCCATGCGGAGGATTATGCCCGCAACGCGGACGCCTACACGGCCAGCCTCGACCGGCTGGAGGACGAGATCCGCGCGACCATCGCGGCGATCCCTCCGGCGCACCGCCGCATCATCACCACGCACGATTCCTTCGGCTATTTCAGCGCCGCCTACGGCCTCGCCTTCCTGGCCCCGCAGGGAGTCTCGACGGCGAGCGAGGCGAGCCCGCGGGACGTGGCACGGATCATCCGCCAGATCCGCCGCGACAAGGTCCCGGCCGTCTTCCTCGAGACGATCGCCGACCCGCGCCTGATGCAGCAGATCGCCCGCGAGAGCGGCGCCCGGATCGGCGGCAAGGTCTATTCCGACTCGCTCTCCCCGCCGGACGGCCCGGCCCCGACCTATCTGGACATGATGCGCACCAATCTCGGCGCGTTCCGCGCGGCGCTCGGGTCGGAGTAGGGCCGGACCCGCGCTCTCCTCCCACGACGGTCGGGCTTGCCCGGGTTTCGCTTGCAGGCCCGACCGGGAGAGGGGACCCGCGCCTGATCCAGACACCGATGGAGAGCTGGAACCGCGCCCTCCCTCCCCCCTCTGCGGGTGAGGGTGGCCCCTGCGTCAGCAGGGGTCGGGAGAGGGGTGCGACGGTGCAAGCGGAGGCGGTGGCCGTCACATCTGCGCAGCCTCATCCGGAAGCCGGGCTCCCCTCTCCCGCCTCACTCCGTTCGGCACCCTCCCCGGCAGAGAGGGGAGGGAAAGCGCAGCGGCAGGGCGAAAAGGCCTGCCGTAAGACAGAAAGCTTGACACGCGAGAACAAAACACGTACATCCCAGCCACGCGCTGTCCCGCGGCGCGACGGGTCCTGCAACCCGCCGCGCCGCGCGCAGGGAGCCCGGGCCGCATGACCACGGCCCGTGCCAGGACAGCGCGGCGGTTCCCGCGTCGCCGGCCGGTCAGCCGGCGCCCCGGGCGCCTCTGCGCGACACAGGGCCGTTCTCGGCGCCAGCCCGGATCAACAACGGGACAGCCCCGATAGTCCGGCCTGCACAGGTCGTTGGAACCGATGCCGGGCCCAATACGAGGTCCGGTGCACGACGCTTCAAGTCTGCCGGGGTGAGGCTGGGCGAGCCGGGCAACGGCGCTACGCAGTCCGCCACGATCGGGGTCGATGCAGGTGAGCAAGAGACCGCGACGCATAGACGGACGAGGCCGGCGGATCCCCGCCCCCTCGTCCGCGGGACGCCGGGGAACTCGGTATCCGTACGCACATGAGTTTGGGTTCCGCGGCGTCCCGCGTCTCCCTCCAGCCATGCCTCTGGCGTCCGCAAGACGCGCGGAGCCGAAACCGCGTGGGCGGTTCCCACCCGAAGCTCAGGCGTGGCCGCAGCTATCCGCGTCCTCCGCCTGCCGGACCAGCTCGGACATCTCGGCCGGCGCCCGGAAGACGCGGCCGTCGCTCGTCTCGACATAGACGTTCGCGGCGCCGAGATTCGCGAAGGTCATGGCCCGCTCGGCGGCCCGCAGGCCGAGCGGGTGCGCTTCCGAGCTCGCGCCCGATGGGGTCGTCCAGTGCACGGTGTAGGGCATGGCAACTCTCCTTCGGGCCGCAGCATAGGCCGGGACCGGGCGGAATGCGACGGGACAGAGGCCGGCGCACCCATGACACAGCGTAAACCGATGGTTAAGAGGCCCGCTCTAGCTTGATCAGGGAGACCGGCCGGGCCCTCGATCGCATGCCCCTCGCCGAACCTTGGGGGCGCTTCGGCGGATAGGCTTGAGGAGAGTCCGTGGCTGGGGGCCTGATGGCGTGGGGGCCTGATCGCTGGCGCTTCTACCGGCTCGTCGGGCGCGAGGTCGCGCGGGTGGCGCGCGCCGCGAGCGCGCGGCTGACCGCGCCGCCGGACGTGCTGGCGCGGGTCAAGGTCACGGGCCTCGTCATCGCGCCGCACGACCTGCGCACCGCCGACGCCACCTTCGCCGACGACATGTATGCCGGGCTGTTCGTCTTCGCCGGGCGCTCGCTCGCGGCCAGCGGCGGCTCGCCCTTCGACTACGCGCCGCCCTCGCCGGAATGGGCCGAGGTGCTCTACGGCTTCGGCTGGTTGCGCCACCTGCGCGCCGCCGACACGGCTCTGGCCCGCGCCAATGCCCGCGCCTTCGTCGCCGACTTCATGGCCGGCCGCGGCGACCCCGTCCTCGCCCGCCGCACGCCGGTGGCGGCGCGGCGGCTGATCTCCTTCCTGTGCCAGTCGCCCCTGGTGCTGGAGGGGGCCGACCACGCCTTCTACCAGGCCTTCCTCAAGGCGGTCGCCCGCGGGGCGCAGCAGCTCGAGCGGGACCTGCGTCGCGGCGTGCCGCCGCAATGGCGCCTCCTGGCCGCCGTGGCGCTCTGCTATGCCGGGCTCTGCTGCGAGGGCATCCAGCCGATCCTGCGGCGGGCGACCCGCATCCTGTCGCGCGAGCTCGACCGGCAGATCCTGGCCGATGGCGGCCACCGCTCCCGCGATCCGCATTTCGCGATGGAGCTGCTCCTCGACCTGCTGCCGCTGCGCCAGAGCTATCTCAGCCGCAACGTCGAGCCGCCGGCCGCCCTGATCGGCGCCATCGACCGGATGCTGCCGCTGCTGCGGCTGCTGCGCCACGCCGACGCCTCGCTCAGCCATTTCAACGGCATGGGCGCCACCGCCGCCGACCAGCTCGCCACGCTCCTCGTCTATGACGGGGCGCTCGCCCGGCCGCTCATGCACGCGCCGAACTCGGGCTACGAGCGCCTGGAGGCCGGCCGCGTGGTGGTGGTGGCCGATGTCGGCCCGAGCCCGCCGCTGCCCTACTCGCTGAATGCCGGGGCGGGCTGCCTCTCCTTCGAGATGTCGAGCGGGCCGCTGCGCATCGTCGTCAATTGCGGCCTGCCCGCGAGCGGGCCGGATCTGCGCCGGATCGCCCGCTCCACCGCCGCCCATTCCACCGCCACCATCGCCGAGGCCTCCTCCTGCCGGTTCCTGGGTCCCGGCGGCTGGTGGGCCGAGGATGTCGCCGCCGACTGGCTGATCCGCCGCCTCGGGCCCGCCGTGCTGCGCGGCCCCCGCACGGTGAACAGCCAGCGCACCGAGACGGAGGAGGCCCTCGTCCTGGCCGGCCGGCACGACGGCTACGGGCCGGATTTCGGCATCGTGCACGAGCGCCGCTGGACGCTTCAGGCGGACGGAGCCCGGCTCGACGGCCTCGACAACTTCCTGCGCAGCCCCGGCCGCGAGGGCACGCGCCTGCGCCCACAGGAGGTCGCCGTGCGCTTCCACCTCCACCCGGCCATCGCGGTGCGCGCCGTCCCCGAGGGGCTGGAACTCGCCAGTCCCCTCGGCGAGGTCTGGCTCTTCGCCGCCGAGGGCGCCAGCACCACGATCGAGGAGAGCGTCTACTTCGCCGGTCTCACCGGCGCGCGCCGCACAGACCAGATCGCCCTGCATCTGCGCGTCGCCGCGGACACCGCGGTGACGTGGTCCTTCACCCGGCTCGCCGCCGCGCCCGGGCGCCCGGCCGCCTAGGTCCGAGCCCTCGCTGGCCGGGCGGACCCGTTCCGTGCTACCGGCCCCGAAAAGCCACCTCTCTCAAGACGATCCCATAGACGATCCCATGGCGCACGATCAGGTCCGCGTCTCTCGCGCACTTCTCTCCGTCTCCGACAAGACGGGCCTCGTCGACTTCGCCCGGGCGCTCGCCGCCCGCGGCATCGACCTCGTCTCGACCGGGGGCACCCACAAGGCGCTCAAGGAGGCGGGCCTGCCGGTCACCGAGGTCGCCGACCTGACCGGCTTCCCCGAGATGATGGACGGGCGGGTGAAGACCCTGCACCCGGCCGTGCATGGCGGCCTGCTCGCCGTGCGCGACAACCCCGAGCACCAGGCCGCGCTCGCCGCCCACGGCATCGGGGCGATCGACCTCCTCGTGGTCAATCTCTACCCGTTCGAGGCGACGATCGGCGCGGGCCGCGCCTACGACGACTGCATCGAGAACATCGATGTCGGCGGCCCGGCCATGATCCGCGCGGCGGCCAAGAATCACCGCGATGTCGCCGTCGTCACCGACGTGTCCGACTACGCGACCGTGCTCGACGCTTTGGAGGCCGGCAACGGCGCCCTGACCACGGCTTTGCGCCGGAGCCTCGCCCAGAAGGCCTATGCCCGCACCGCGGCCTACGACGCGGCCATCGCCAACTGGCTCGCCGGGCAGCTCGATGCGGAGGAGGCCGCCCCGGCCCCGTTCCGGGCCTTCGGCGGCAGCCTCGGCCAGCCCCTGCGCTACGGCGAGAACCCCCACCAGACGGCCGCCTTCTACCGCGCGCCCGGCTTGGTCCGCCGCGGCGTCGCCACCGCGCGCCAGCTCCAGGGCAAGGAGCTGTCCTTCAACAATTTCAACGACACCGACGCCGCCTACGAGTGCGTGGCCGAGTTCGATCCCGCCCGCGCCGCGGCGGTGGCGATCATCAAGCACGCCAATCCCTGCGGCGTGGCGGAAGGCGCCTCGCTGCGCGAGGCCTACGAGCGCGCGCTCGCCTGCGATCCGACCTCGGCCTTCGGCGGCATCGTGGCGCTGAACCGCACCCTCGACGCCGAGGCCGCCGCCCGGATCGTCGAGATCTTCACCGAGGTTATCATTGCGCCCGACGCCACGGAGGAGGCGGTCGCGATCGTCGCCGCCAAGAAGAACCTGCGCCTGCTGCTGGCCGGCGGCCTGCCCGACCCGCGCGCGGCCGGCGAGACCGTGCGCACCCTCTCGGGCGGCCTCCTCGTACAGGGCCGCGACAGCGCCGTCGTCGACGACATGGCCCTCAAGGTGGTGACGCAGCGCCAGCCGACCGACTCCGAGTTCGCCGACATGCGCTTCGCCTACCGTGTGGCCAAGCACGTGAAGTCGAACGCCATCGTCTACGCCAAGGACGGCGCCACGGTCGGCATTGGCGCCGGGCAGATGTCGCGGGTCGATTCCTCGCGCATCGCCGCCTGGAAGGCTGCCGAGAACGCCCAGCGCCTCGGCCTGCCCGAGACGCTGGCCAAGGGCGCGGCGGTGGCCTCCGACGCCTTCTTCCCCTTCGCCGACGGCCTGCTCGCAGCGGCCGAGGCCGGCGCCACCGCCGTGATCCAGCCCGGCGGCTCGATGCGCGACGCCGAGGTGATCGCCGCGGCGGACGCCGCCGGGCTCGCCATGGTGTTCACGGGCGTACGCCACTTCCGGCACTGAGGGCGGCTCCGGAGCCTCGGCTCGACACCGGTCTTCGCGCCTTCGGAGCGCGCTCTCGCTTCGTGTAGAGCACACAGGTAAAGGGGCGGCCCCGGCGGGGCCGCCCCTCTTCGTTCTTTGACATCGTGAGCCCGGCGCGCGGGCGCCGGGCGGCGTCGATCAGGCCAGGATGTCCCGGTCCTTGGTCTCGGGGATGAAGATCAGGCCCACCACGAAGGTGAAGAGCGCGATCACGATCGGGTACCAGAGGCCGTAATAGATGTCGCCGGTCTGGGCCACCATGGCGAACGAGGTCGCGGGCAGCAATCCGCCGAACCAGCCATTGCCGATATGGTAGGGCAGCGACATCGAGGTGTAGCGGATCCGCGTCGGGAACAGCTCCACCAGCGCCGCCGCGATCGGGCCGTAGACCATCGTCACATAGACGACGAGGATCGTCAGGATACCGATCACCGCGAGCTTCTGACCCGTGAAGATGTCGATCGGGTTCGCGGCCTTGATCACCGTCGGGTTCCCCGAGGCCGGGGGATAGCCGGCCTCGGTCAGCGCGGCCGGCACCGCCTTGGCGAAGGCCGGGTCGGCCACCGCGAAGTCCTTGCCGTTGATGCTCACCACGGTCGGTGTGCCCTTGGGCTGCGGATCGGTGCGGTAGGCGACGGCGGAGCGGGCGAGCAGCGCCTTGGCGACGTCGCACTCCTTGGTGAACTTGGCCGTGCCGACCGGGTTGAACTGGAACGAGCAATCGTCCGGGTTCGTCTTCACCACCACCGGCACGCTCGCCTGGGCTGCGTGCAGCGCCGGGTTGGCGTTGGCAGTCAGCATGTTGAACAGCGGGAAGTAGGTGAGCGCCGCGATCAGGCAGCCGCCGAGGATGATCGGCTTGCGGCCGATCCGGTCCGAGAGGCTGCCGAAGATCAGGAAGCCCGCCGTGCCGAGGATCAGCGACCAAGCGATCATGACGTTCGCGGTGAACTGGTCGACCTTCAGGATGCTCTGCAGGAAGAACAGTGCGTAGAACTGGCCGGTGTACCAGACCACCGCTTGGCCGGCGGTGAGACCGAGCAGGGCCAGCAGCGCCCACTTGGCGTTCTTCCACTGGCCGAAGGCCTCGGAGAGGGGTGCCTTGGAGTGGGTGCCTTCCTCCTTCATCTTCTTGAAGGCCGGGCTTTCCTGCATCTGCAGCCGGATCCACACCGAGATCGCGAGCAGCGCCACCGAGACGAGGAAGGGGATGCGCCAGCCCCAGACCTGGAAGGCCGTGAGCGTGGTCGTGGTCCCGTCCGGGTTGGTGACCGTGGTGCCCGGATAGGCGCTGTTCACGTAGCCCTGCGTCGACAGGATGATGATCAGCGAGAGCAGCAATCCCAGCGTCGCCGTCGTCTGAATGAAGGCCGTGTAGAAGCCGCGGCGGCCGGCCGGGGCGTGCTCGGCCACGTAGACGGCCGCGCCGCCGTACTCGCCGCCCAGCGCGAGGCCCTGGAGCATGCGCAGGACCAGCAGCGTCACCGGGGCGACCCAGCCGATGCCGTAGGCGTTGAGCGTGGTGTAGGAGGGCAGCAGGCCGACCGCGAAGGTCGAGATGCCCATGATCAGAATGGTGACGAGGAAGGTGTATTTGCGGCCGACCATGTCGCCGAGCCGGCCGAAGACCAGGGCGCCGAAGGGGCGCACCAGGAAGCCCGCCGCGAAGGCAAGCAGGGCGAAAATGTTGCGCGTCGCCTCAGGATAGGCCGAGAAGAACTGCGCGCCGATGATCGCCGCGAGCGACCCGTAGAGGTAGAAATCGTACCACTCGAAGACGGTGCCCAGTGAAGAGGCCAGGATGACCTTCTTCTCGCCGGCGGTCATCGGCCTGACCGCCTCTCCGGACCGCGGTACTGCGGTTGCCACAGCCATTTCTCTCGATCCTCCAATTTGTTCTTGAGGGCCCGATTTTGCGGGTCCCATATCGCGGCGCCGTGCGGGCGCAGGCACGCACGAGATCGTTACCGCATGCCCCAATGTGGCCCAATAGGTAAAACGCCGCGATTTACAGAGATTTGGCCTCTGTCACGGGATCGAAGTTCTGCTGCCGAGAGCCGGGCATAAAAAGGGGGCGCGGGCTCGTCGGAGCCCGCGCCCTCCGGAGATCCGTGCCGGTGATGCGTCAGTGCGCGTGCGCGGCGGACGCGCCGATGCCGGTCTCGGAGCGCACGTACTGCGCCTCGAACGCGGCGCGTTCGCGCGCTGCCCGCCGTGAGCGGTCGAGGAGCGAGACGATCCAGATCGTCGCGAAGGCGAGCGGCATCGAGAACAGGGCAGGGTTATCGTACGGAAAGATCGGCGCTGCGTTGCCCAGCGTCGTCACCCATACGGCCTTCGACAGGACCACCATCACGACCGCCGCCACGAGGCCGACGAGGCCGCCCGAGAGCGCCCCCCAGGTGGTGGTTCCGCGCCACAGGATCGACATGGCCAGCACGGGGAAGTTGCAGGACGCCGCCACGGAGAAGGCGAGGCCCACCATGAAGGCGACGTTCTGGTTCTCGAAGATGTAGCCGAGCGCAATCGCCACGATGCCGATCACCACAGCAGAAAGCTTCGAGAGGCGGACTTCCGCGGCCTCGGTGGTGCGCCCGCGGGCGATCACCTGAGCATAGAGATCGTGGCTGACCGCCGAGGCGCCTGCGAGCGTCAGGCCCGCCACCACCGCGAGGATGGTGGCGAAGGCCACCGCCGAGATGAAGCCGAGGAAGTACGGCCCGGCGACCGCGTTGGCGAGGTTCACGGCGACCATGTTGGTGCCGCCGACCATGTCCTTCAGCTTGTCGAACGTACCGCCCGCCCCAAGCTTGAAGTAGTCAGGGTCAGACATCAGCAGGGCGATGCCGCCGAAGCCGATGATGAAGGTCAGGATGTAGAAGTATCCGATCAGACCGGTGGCGTAGAACACGGATTTGCGCGCAGCCTGGGCGTCTGACACGGTGAAGAAGCGCATCAGGATGTGCGGCAGGCCCGCCGTGCCGAACATCAATCCGACGCCAAGCGAGATCGCCTCGACCGGATTCGAGACGAGGCCGCCCGGTGCCATGATGGCGTCGCCCTTCGGGTGCACTTCGACGGCCTTGGCGAACAGCGTCTCGGGATTGAAGCCGTAGCGGTAGAGCACGGCGCCTGCCATGAAGGTGGCGCCACCGAGCAGCAGGCAGGCCTTGATCACCTGCACCCAGGTCGTCGCCTTCATGCCACCGAAGGCGACGTAGACGATCATCAGGATGCCGACGAGCACCACGGCGTAGAGATAGGGCAGACCGAACAGGAGCTGGATCAGCTTGCCCGCACCGACCATCTGGGCGATCAGGTAGAAGGCCACCACCACCAGCGTGCCGGTCGCCGAGATGATGCGGATCGCGGTCTGGTCAAGCCGAAAGCTCGCCACGTCCGCGAAGGTGAACTTGCCGAGGTTCCGCAGACGCTCGGCGATCAGGAACAGCACGATCGGCCAGCCGACGAGGAATCCCGTCGAGTAGATGAGACCATCGAAGCCCGAGGTGTAGACGAGCCCTGAGATGCCGAGGAAGGATGCCGCCGACATGTAGTCGCCAGCGATCGCCAGGGAGTTGGTGCCGGCCGAGATCCCTCCGCCCGCGGCGTAGAAGTCGGCCGCCGACTTCGAACCCATGGCCGCCTTGTAGGTGATGCCGAGGGTAAACAGCACGAAGAATAGGAACATGCCGATGGCGGGCCAGTTCGTGGCCTGCTGCTGCACGGCGCCGAGATCGGGGCCGGCGGCGAGCGCCGGGCCGGCCGCGAGAAGGACGGCGAGAACGAGGAACCGGCGGATCATTGGCCAAGGCTCCGCTTCAAATCCGCGCTCAGCGCGTCGTAGCGGGTGTTGGCGCGGCCGACATAGATGCCGGTGAGAATGAAGGCGAACAGGATCACGCCGACGCCGAGAACGAGGCCGAGCGAACTGGTGCTGCCCACCTTCACGGCGAGCAGCGCCTTGTCGAAGGCGATGAGGCCGATGAAGCCGAAATAGACCACCAGCATCAGCCCGGTGAGGATCCAGCCGAAACGGGTGCGCTCGGCGACGAGTTGCCGGAACTGGGGACTGTGGGCGATGCGGCCGATGGCCGACCCGGTATCGGCGCGAGCGGGACGCGGAGCAGCGGGCGCAGGCTGCGTCCCAGCGGCACCGACTGTTGTACCTCTACTCATGGGGCGTTCCTCCATGAGGACGCGCGACGCCGCGGCCCTCCGGTCGATGACGTGGATCGTTCTTCTTGTTTGATAGTTCGGCGCGGGCACCGCACCGGCACCCGTCTGCCCACTCCTGCGAGACGGGGAGCAACCGATCCGGACCGACCCGGCTCCGCAGACTTCGCGACGCTGTTCTGCCGCGGCTCACGCTAAAGCGACAATCACGTCAGCGCGAGAATTACAGAATCGTTACAGACTCACTCCAACGGAGGTTTTCTATTCATCTCGAAAAATCTCAAAACAAAAGCGTAGTTCCGGCTCCGGATCATGTCCGGAGCCGGGCTCGTTAACACAAGACTTTTCGGTTCATGGGGGCTGGCGGTGATCGCTCAGCTTGCCCGGTTCTGGCGGTGCTCGATCAGGTCGTCGACGACGGCTGGGTCGGCCAAGGTCGAGGTGTCGCCGAGCGAGGAGAAGTCATCCTCGGCGATCTTGCGCAGGATGCGGCGCATGATCTTGCCGGATCGAGTCTTGGGCAGGCCCGGAGCAAACTGGATCAGGTCCGGCGAGGCGATCGGGCCGATGTCCTTGCGGACCCAGCCAACCAGCTCCTTACGCAACGCGTCATCGCCCTCCTCGCCCTCGTTGAGGGTGACGTAAGCGTAGATACCCTGGCCCTTGAGGTTGTGCGGGTAGCCCACAACGGCGGCCTCCGCGACCTTCGGATGGGCAACGAGGGACGACTCGACCTCGGCCGTGCCCATGCGGTGGCCGGAGACGTTGATCACGTCGTCGACGCGGCCGGTGATCCAGTAATAGCCGTCCGCGTCGCGGCGGGCGCCATCACCGGTGAAGTAGAGGTTCTTGTAGGTCGAGAAGTAGGTCTGCTCGAAGCGCTCGTGGTCGCCGTAGACCGTGCGCATCTGACCGGGCCAGGAATCCTTGATGCAGAGATTGCCCTCGCAGGGGCCGTCCAGTTCCTTGCCCTCGGCATCGACCATCACCGGCTGCACGCCGAAGAAGGGGCGCGTGGCCGAGCCCGGCTTCAGCGCGGTCGCGCCGGGCAGCGGGGTGATCAGGATGCCGCCGGTCTCGGTCTGCCACCACGTGTCGACGATGGCGCAACGCGAGTCGCCGACGACGCGGTAGTACCATTCCCAGGCTTCCGGATTGATCGGCTCGCCGACCGAGCCGAGCACGCGCAGCGAGGCGCGCGAGGTCTTCTTCACCGGGCCTTCGCCACCACCCATCAGCGAGCGGATCGCGGTCGGGGCGGTGTAGAAGATGTTGACCTTGTGCTTGTCCACGACGTCCCAGAAACGCGAATTGGACGGATAGGTCGGGATGCCCTCGAACATCAGCGTCGTCGCGCCGTTGGCGAGCGGCCCGTAGACGATGTAGCTGTGGCCCGTGACCCAGCCGACATCCGCCGTGCACCAGTAGACCTCGCCCTCCCGGTAATCGAAGACGTATTCGTGGGTCATCGAGGCGTAGACGAGGTAGCCACCCGTCGTGTGGACGACGCCTTTGGGCTGGCCGGTCGAGCCCGAGGTGTAGAGGATGAAGAGCGGGTGCTCGGCCTCCACAGCCTCGGCAGGGCACTCGTCGGTCACCTGCGCGGCCGCCTCGTCGTAATAGACGTCCCGGCCGGGCTCCATCGTCACTTGGCCGCCTGTGCGGCGCACCACGACGACATGGTCGACGGCGTCCTTGCCAAGCCGGCCGATGGCGGCGTCCACGTTCGCCTTGAGCGGCACCTTGCGGCCGCCGCGCAGGCCTTCGTCGGCCGTGATCACCAGCTTTGCGCCGCAGCCCTCGATGCGCTGGGCGAGGGAGTCGGGCGAGAAGCCGCCGAAGACGATGGCGTGGATCGCGCCGAGCCGGGCGCAGGCCAGCATGGCGTAGGCCGCCTCCGGGATCATCGGCAGGTAGAGGATGACCCGGTCGCCTTTGCCCACGCCGCGGTTGCGCAGGACATTCGCCATACGGCAGACCTGGGCGTGCAGCTCCTTGTAGCTGATATGCTTTGACTCGTTCGGATCGTCGCCCTCCCAGATGATCGCGGTCTGGTCGCCGCGGCGCTCGAGATGACGGTCGATGCAGTTGTAGGCAACGTTGGTCTTGCCGTCCTCGTACCACTTGATCGAGACGTTGCCCGGGGCGAAGCTGGTATTCTTGACCTTAGAGAACGGCGTCGTCCAGTCGATGCGCTTGCCGTGCTCGGCCCAGAAAGCATCCGGATCGGAGACGGATGCCTTATACATCTCTTGGTACTTGGCGTCGTCAACGTGAGCGCCCTGGCGCCACGCGTCCTGCACTGCGACGACCTTCTCGTCCATAACGCTTCATCCCTGACTGCGCCCGATCGTCGGCACGGTCCATCCGCGCATGCGACGGGCTTTTCCCAGTGTCATGCCTTGCTGGCGCACGGGCCGCAAGCGGCCGTTCGGCCACCATTTAGATTGAGCGCAATACAAACCGAGTTAAGTGTCGCAGTTCATACGGCTCAGTCGATCCAGCATTGGACCAAGGTCGGAGGGCTACCCATGACTTTGATCAATCGCGCGCCGCTCCGAAGCGCTCCCGCCACGCCGGCGGCAGGCCTTCGATGGAATCGGCGCCCACCGGTTCCGTTCCCGGAAGGCTCGTCGCGGCATGGACGCCGACCGCGACGGCACGGGCAAGCACCTGTGCCGCCACATCGCCGAGGCGGGCGAGGTCGACCACCGGGTCGCTGAGCGGGACGGCTCCGGTCGCCACCGCAAAGACCACGTCGCCGTCGAGGGGCGTATGCACCGGCTGGATCGATCGGACGAGACCGCCCTGTGCGGCAACCGCAAGGCGCTTCGCCTGGGCTTTCGTGAGACAGGCATCGGTCGCGACCACCGCGAGGGTGGTCGCCGCTCCCGGCAGGCGGCGAGCCGGAAAGGCGAGGGCATCCTCCGGCATGCGGGCGGGCCAGCCGAGGCCGCCGAACTCCGCCTCGCACTCAAACGGGGCCGCCCAGAAATGAGGCCCGTCGCCGACCGTGACCCGGCCGAAGGCGTTCACGGCGGCGATCGCGCCGACCGTGAAGCCGGTCTCGGAAACCGCCGCCGATGCCGAGCCGATGCCGCCTTTGAGGTTACCGGCCCTTGCGCCCGTGCCGGCGCCGACAGAGCCAAGCGCGAAGTCGCGGGAGGCTGCCTGCGCAGCCGCGTAGCCAAGGTCGCGGTAGGGGGGAAAGCGGCCCCATGCCTTGTCGCCGCCGTTGAGCAGGTCGAACAGGATCGCGCCCGGCACGATCGGCACGCGCATGCTGCCGACGGGAAAGCCCCGCTCGTTCTCCGCGAGCCATGCGACGAGGCCCGCGGCCGCGTCGAGCCCGTAGGCTGATCCGCCCGAGAGGAAGAGGGCGTCGATCCCCGTCACCGTGCGCTCAGGATCGAGCAGGTCGGTCTCGCGGGTACCGGGTCCACCGCCGCGCACATCGACCGCGGCAACGCAGGGGCGCTCGAAAAGCAACGCCGTCACGCCGCTCGCGACGCGCAGGTCGGTCGCATGGCCGACGAGAATCCCAGGAATATCGGTGATGCGACTCGCCATGGGGCCACCATGCCATGGAACGTGCGGGATTCGAACGCTCGATCAAGGACGTCGGACGCCAGGTCGTTGTCGGATGCGGGCTGGCCTGCGAGGCTGCCGGCGCCGGAACGAGAGCGCCCGGACCGGCCGGGCAGGGGGTCTGCAATGATGAAGACATTCCTTCGGCTGGTCCTCGTCGGGCTTGGCCTCGGCTTCGGCCTGCCGGCGGTGGCGGGCGGGGCCGGCACCTATACGGTCAAGGGCAACAACGGCGAGGCCGGCACCGACTATTCCGGCACGGTGGTGATCACCCAGACCAGCAAGGACACCTTCAAGCTCGCCTGGACCATCAACGGCGACAAGTATACTGGTCACGGCATCGGCGATGCCCGCATCATGGCCGTGAGTTTCACAAGCGACGGCTCCGCCGGAACCGCGCTTCTCGTCGATGACGATGCGGGCGGCTACAAGAGCATCTGGGGCTTCGTCGGCGAGACCAAGATCGGCTGGGAGCTGATGAAGCCGAGATAGGACGGTTCCGGGTCGGCCGCGGCTTCGGCGCCGAGCGGGGGGAGCTACGCGAACCCTGTGGATGGGTGGCGCCGCGGCGGCACCCGGACCCGGCCGCCCGTGTTAGCCAGAGCGTTCCTTCAAGCGGCAACCGGACCAGCGATGGCGCTCGGCAGAGACGGCACGATCGAGATGGGCGTGGGCCTCGACGGCCCCGGACAGGGCCGACCAGTCGGGCTCGATCTGGAGGAGCTTCTCGCCACGCGCCTCCTCGTCCAGGGCAATTCCGGCTCCGGCAAGTCGCACCTGCTGCGCCGCCTTCTGGAGCAGAGCGGCGCCCTGGTGCAGCAGGTGGTGATCGATCCGGAAGGCGACTTCGTCACCCTGAGCGAGGCGCATGGCCACCTCGTGGTCGATGGCGCCCATGGCGAGACGGACCTCCAGGCCATCGCCGCCCGGGTGCGGGCGCATCGAGTCTCCGTGGTGCTCAACCTCGAAAGCCTCGACATGGAAGCGCAGATGCGCGCGGCGGCCGCCTTTCTCGGCGGCCTGTTCGAGGCCGAGCGGACGCACTGGTATCCCTGCCTCGTCGTCGTGGACGAAGCCCAGATCTTCGCGCCCGCCGCAGCCGGCGACGTCTCGGACGAGGCGCGCAAGATCGCACTCGGCGCGATGACGAACCTGATGTGCCGAGGCCGCAAGCGGGGTCTCGCCGGCGTGATCGCGACGCAGCGGCTTGCCAAGCTGGCCAAGAACGTGGCGGCGGAAGCCACCAACTTCCTGATGGGCCGCACCTTCCTCGATATCGACATGGCGCGCGCCGCAGACCTGCTCGGCCTCGACCGGCGTGGCGCCGAGCGCTTCCGCGATCTCGGCCGCGGCGAGTTCGTGGCGCTCGGGCCTGCGCTGAGCCGCCGGCCGATCGCGCTGCGGATCGGCACGGTGACAACCGGCTCGCGGGCGGTGGCGCCCGGACTGATCCCGCTGCCGCAGGCCGCGGACGACGATCTTCGCGCCAGGATCCTGGCCCCCGCCGAGGAGGACGGCTTCGTTCTGCCGACGCGCAGCCGGCCTGCGCCGACGCCGCGCGTGACACCGGCCGATCTGCTGCGTGAGCTCGCCGCGCACCGCCCTGAGCCGGTCTCTGCACCGCCCGCCCTCGATCCGGCCGAGAACCGGGCCGGCTGCGAGGCCGTGCTGCAGGGGCTCGTGACGGATGTGGATGCCGGGCGCCAGCCGGTCGCGGTGATCTACCAGGACTTCCTGGTGCGCTGCCGGATGCGCGGGCTCGACGGCGAGAGCTTTGGACTGCCGGCCTTCCGCCGGGCGCTCAGCGTCGCCCGGGCCGGAATCGAGGCGGCTCCCGAAGCCGGCGCAGGTGGCGAGAGCTGGTCGGAGGCTCAGCAGATCGCGGCGACCATGCCCGAAGAGGTCCAGGGGGTATTCCTGCTCCTCGCCCGTGCGGCGCTTGCCGGCGAGGCCTGCCCGGGCGACGCGGCGCTCGCGAAGGCCATCGGCAGCCGGTCTCCAGGCCGCGCCCGCCGGCTCCTCGGCTACATGGAGAGCCGGGGCGCCGTGGTCTGCCGCACGGATTTCCGCGGCAACCGGGTCATCGCCCTGCCGGGCCTGTCCTGCGAGACGGCGCCGGGCGATCCTAAGGCCGAAGCCCCAGCCACCCAGGACGGGGCGGCGGAGGCGGATCCGAGCTGGCAGCTCTTCGCCGCAGAGTGATCCTGCCGAGACCGGGATATCGAAGGGGTCAGTCCTGCGCGCTGAGGCGCAGGAGTTCCGCGGTCAGGCTGGCGGCCGAATCCTCCACCGTGAGCCCCTGCGTGCGGAGCACGAGGTCGGGCGCATCGGGCGCCTCATAGGGCGCGGAGATTCCGGTGAAGTCTGGGATCTTGCCCGCCCGCGCCCGGTCGTAGAGCCCCTTCGGATCGCGCGCCTCGCAGACCGAGAGCGGGGTGTCGATGAAGACCTCGCGGAAGGACACGTCGCCCGCGATGCGCCGAGCCATGGCGCGCTCCTCGCGGAAGGGCGAGATCAGCGAGACGATCACAACCAGCCCGGCCTCGGCCATCAGGCGGGCGGTCTCGGCGGCGCGGCGAATGTTTTCGGTGCGGTCGGCGGCGCTGAAGCCGAGATCGCGGTTGAGGCCGTGGCGCAGGTTGTCCCCGTCAAGCACCATGGTGTGACGGCCGGCCTCCATCAGGGAGCGGTCCACCGCGTTGGCGATGCTCGACTTGCCGGCGCCCGAGAGGCCGGTGAACCAAGCGATGGCCGGCCGCTGGCCGAGCGCCCGCCAACGCGCCTCGCGTGGCTGCAGCGTCTGCCACGTCAGGTTCCGGGACCGGGGCGCGCCCTCGGCGGATGAGGATTGTGACACCGGCAGGACCCCTCCGCGGGCTTTGGACGAGGGATCCTTCTATGCAGCCCAGGGCGGGAACGGAACCCGCGCCGGCGATCCTTACACCTGCCGGTTGCGCCCGGCGCCGAGGCTGAACGCAGCCGCCCCCAGACTCAGCGCGCAGAACAGGGTCGAGGGCAGCACCCAGCCGCCGCCGATCTCGTGAGCGAGGCCGAACCCGAGGGGGCCGAGGGAGGCGATGGTGTAGCCCACCCCCTGGGCCATCGCCGAGAGCGCCGCGGCACCGGCCGCATCGCGGACCCGCAGAACGATGATGGTCAGGCCGAGCCCGAAGCAGCCGCCGAGGCCGAAACCGTGCCCCAACGTCGCCGGCACCACCAGCCAGAGGGGGCCGAAGACGACGAGGAGATAGGTCGCGAGCGTCAGCCCGATGATGGCGAGGGCGGCACCGCGCTGATCTCTGAGGCGCGCGGCGAAGGTCGGCACGAGCAGGGCGGCAGGAGCCTGACCGACGCTCATCAGAGCCGCGACGAAGCCAGCATCGACGGCGCTGAGTCCGCGATCGTGCAGGATGAGGGGCACCCAACCGAACATGATGTAGGCGAGAGAGGACTGAAGCCCCATGAAGCCGGTGACCTGCCAGGCGAGCGGCGAGCGCCAGACCACCGGGCGCGTCACCTCGGAACGCGCGGCGACCGGAGCCCGACTCGGGCGCGCGAAAGGCGCCCAGGCGAGGGTGCCGAGCACGGCAGGCAGGGCCCAGGCAGCGAGCGCCAGGGCCCAGCTGCCGCCGAACAGGTCCTGCAGCGGCACGGTAAGGCCGGCTCCTGCGGCCGCCCCGAGGCAGAGCGTCATGGTGTAGAGGCCGGTCATCAGGCCGGCCTGACCGGGGAACTCGCGCTTCACGAGACCTGGGATGAGCACGCCCGCCAACCCGATCCCGAGGGCGGCGACGCAGGCCCCGGCAAAGAGCGGCACCAGCCCTCCGAGGGCGCGGAGCGACAGGCCGGCCGCGACCACGGCGCTCGCGAGCAGGATGCCGCGGTCGGGACCGATCCAGCGGCTGACGCGCGGCCCGAGCACGCTGGCAATGCCGAGGAACAGCACCGGCAGCATGGTCAGCACCGCCGCGCCCGTGGTGCCGAGACCGGTGCCCATGCGGATCGCCGCGAGGAGCGGCCCTACGGTGGTCAGCGCCGGGCGCAGGTTGAAGGCGACCAGCATCAGGCCGACGCCGAGCAGGAGCGGGCTCGGTATCCGCGGACTCGCAGCCGTCATCCGCGAATCGCGGTCGGGACGCGCCGCGCGGCCCGGATCCGTGCGCGCAACGCGCCGCCGAGGCAGGCGGCGAGCATCAGCGCGAACGACCAGTCGCCGAGCTTCGCGTAGGGCGTACCGCCGACGATCCGGCTGGGCAGGTCCGCGTCGAGGATGCGTTCCCTGTCGAGGGGCAGGCTCGCGGTGACGCGGCCATGGGCGTCGATCACCGCCGAAATTCCGGTATTGGCGTCCCGCACGAGCGGCAAGCCTTCCTCCACGGCGCGTAGCCGCGCCTGGGCGAGGTGCTGGCGCGGACCCGGCGTGTCACCGAACCACGCGTCGTTGGTCAGGTTCAGGATGAGACCCGGAGGCTCGCCCGAAACATCGGCCGCGCCGGGCGGCAGGATCGCGCCGGGGAAGATCGCCTCGTAGCAGATGGTGGCGGCGACCGGCGGCAGGCCGGCCACGGTGAGGATGCGCTGCGCAGCCCGGTTGCCGGCGGTGAAGCCACCGGGGATCGCCACGAACTGGCGCAGGCCGACCGCGCGCAGGGCCCAGTCGAGAGGCGCCGGCAGGTACTCGCCGAAGGGGACGAGGTGGACCTTGTCGTAGGTGTCGGCGATCCGACCGCCCGGCTCGATCGTCATGATCGCGTTGTAGTAGCGCAGGCGCTCGCCGGGCAGCGGCTCCTCGGCACGGGCCGCGCCGGTGAGCAGGATCTGGCCCGGTTCGAGCCCGGCCCCGACCTTGGCAAGGGAGGCCGGATCGCGCTGGATCAGGAACGGAAAGGCGGATTCCGGCCAGATGATATGAGTCGGGCGGGGCTCGCCGGGCTCGGGCGCGCGCCGGGTCAGCTCGACATAGCGGTCGACGATGTCCTCACGGTTCTCGGGCCGGAACTTGGCATCCTGAGGCAGGTTCGGCTGGACGAGGCGCAGGCGCACGCCGGCCACGACGTGATCCGGCGCCGGTCCGACGCGGGCGGAGCCGTAAAGGGCGAGCGCCGTGAGCACGATCAGCGCGGCGGCGCTCGGCCCGAACCGGCTGCGCGGGTTCGAGCCGGTGAGCAGCGTGGCGGGCGCCGCGCAGATCAGCACCGCGAGCAGGGTCAGCCCATAGAGCCCGACGAGGCTCGCCGCCTGCATCAGCCAGAGATTCTGGCCGAGCGCCATGCCGAGGGTGTTCCAGGGAAAGCCCGTGAAGAGGTGCCCACGCAGCCATTCGGCCCCGGCGATCCCGAAGGCGAAGGCCGCGATGCGGCCCGGCCCCCGCAGCCAGAGCAGGCCAGCGGCGGCAAAGCCGGCTCCGTAGAACAGCCCGAGCGCGAAGGGCAGGCCGACGACGCCGAGCGGCAGCGCCCAGGCGAAGTCCTCGGCCTCCACCAGGAAGGCCGAGCCCAGCCACCACAGGCCGGCGGTCAGGTAGCCGAAGCCCCAGGCCCAGCCGACGAGGAGGCAGGGCAGCAGGCGGCGCAGGGTCGAGCGGTCCGCGACCGCCCCGTCCATGAGCCAGACCGCCACGGACAGCGAGACGGCGAGCGCCGGAAGCCAGCCGAAGGGCGGCATCGCCAGCGCGCCGAAGGCGCCTGCGAGCCAGGCCAGCCCGAGCCGGCGCCAGCCGGTCAGGCGCAGGACGGGCGTGACGCCACCTGCGGCGCCGCGGGGCGGCTCACCGGGATGCGCCGCGGCGCGGGGGTGAGGGAGAGGAAGGCTGAGCTGCATCGGTCCGGGACCCGTAGCGGGATCCCATGACCGGGGGAAGGCGTCGAAACCGTGACGCCCGGGTGGTTCGGCCAGCGATGGCGCGGCCTATCCCCGGGCGTTCGCGAGAACCGGACCTATTGGCCGGCCGGCTTGTTGGCGGGCGCGGGGTTCGGATTGGCCGAGGGCGGCGCCGGGGTCGTCGGCGCGGTGGTGCTCGGCGCAGGTGGCGGCGGGGGAGCCTCGGCCTTCTTCTCGTCCTTGCAGGCGGTCAGTGCGAGCAGGCCGAGAAGCGGCACGAGAGTGCGCATGCGCATGAGTGTTCCTCCGGGTTGCCTATTGTGCAGGCAAGAACGCCGGAGCGGCCCGAAGGGTTCATGCCCGGAGCGGATCTCACGCCGCGGGCGGCGTCGCCGGTGGCGGGAGAGCGAGGGGCACCACTGCCTCGATCCGGGCGGGCCCGCGCTGGACACGCAGGCGCTTGAGACGGCGCGGATCGGCGTCGAGCACCTCGAAGGCGAGTTCGCCCGGACCCTCGATCATCTCGCCGCGGGCGGGCACACGGCCGGCCAGCGTCACCACCATGCCGCCCAGGGTGTCGATCTCCTCGGCCATCTCGCCCACCGCCGCCACGAGGTCGACGCCGGTCGCCTGGGAGACCTCGGAGAGCGGCGCGCGGGCGTCGGCCACGAAGACCTCAGGCTCGCCGTCGACCCGCTGGACGAGCTGGCCCTCGGCCACGTCGTGCTCGTCCTCGATGTCGCCGACCACCATCTCGATCAGGTCCTCGATGGAGATCAGACCGTCGGTGCCGCCATACTCGTCGATGACCAGCGCCATATGGGTGCGCGTCGCCTGCATCCGCACCAGCAGGTCGATGGCCGGCATGGAGGGCGGCACGAACAGGACCGGGCGCAGGATCTTGGTGGAGGCGAGCGAGGCCGAGAGGTCGACGTTGCCGAGGTTGAAGGCGCGCAACGCTCGGGCGGGGCTGCGCCGGAGGCGGGGCGCCGGCCGCTCGGGATCCGCGCCGCTCGCCGGCGCGGCCCTGCTGCGCGGTGCGGCCTCGCCCCGCGAGGCGATGTGGTCCACGAAGTCGCGGATGTGGACCATACCCCGAGGGTTATCGAGCGTCTCGTCGTAGATCGGCAGGCGCGAGTGGCCGGCGGTGCGGAACACCCGCAGCAGGTCGCCGAGGCTGGTCTCGCTCGAGACCGCCACGATGTCGGCGCGCGGGATCATCACGTCGTCGACGCGGACCTTGTGCAGGCCGAGCACGTTCTTGAGCATCGCCCGCTCGTAGGGCGAGAAGCCGTTATCGCCCGTATCGGGCTCGGCGAGCGCCTCTTCGATCTCGCCGCGCAGCGATTCGCGCGGCTTGAGGTGCAGAGCCTGCAGCAGGCGGTCGTACCAGGGCTCGCGCGGCGGATTCGCCTCGGCCTCTGGGGTGGGCGCGGCCTGGGCCGCGCCGCGACTTCGGTCGTTGGTCATGTCGTCCGGGTTCGAGGTGAAAAGGACCGCTCAGCCCTGCAGGGGCTCGGGCTCGTCGGCGTAGGGGTTCGGGATGCCGAGCCCGGCCAGCGCCGCGATCTCCAGCGCTTCCATGGCGTCGGCCTCGGCCTCGCCGGTCTCGTGGTCCTGGCCGAGCAGGTGCAGGGTGCCATGAACGAGCAGGTGCGCGAGGTGATGGCCGAGGGGCTTCGACTGCTCCCCACTCTCGCGCACCAACGTGTCATACGCAAGAACGAGGTCGCCCAACGGCATCGCGACGCCCGCATGGCTCGGCTGCGGCGCGGCCGGGAAGGACAGCACGTTGGTCGGCTTGTCCTTGCCCCGCCAGGTCCGGTTCAGCTCCTGCACCGTGTCGTCGTCGGCCAAGAGCACGCTCACCGCCACCGGGCCGGCTGGCGGCTCGGGCGCGGCGGCGAGCCCCGCCTCGACGGCGCGAATCACCAGGGCCTCCAGATCCGCGACCGCCTGTTCCCAGCGCGGATCCTCGACGGCGATGTCGATCTCGGGCGGCACGATGCGCGGCATGGTCAGGCGAGCGGCCTCCGCCGCGGGTTCGGGTTACGGTCGGCCTCCGATTCGCCGTGGGCGGCGCGCTCGTAGGCGGTGACGATGCGGCGCACGAGGTCGTGGCGGACCACGTCCACGTCCTTGAAGGTGACGCGGCCGATGCCCTCGACGCCGTCGAGCACCTGCACCGCCTCGACGAGTCCGGATTTCTGCCCCGGCGGCAGGTCGATCTGGCTCGGATCGCCGGTGACGATCATGCGGGAGCCCTCGCCGAGGCGGGTGAGGAACATCTTCATCTGCATCGAGGTGGTGTTCTGCGCCTCGTCCAGCAGCACCACGGCGTTGGTCAGCGTCCGCCCGCGCATGAAGGCGAGCGGCGCGATCTCGATGATGCCGGTCTGCAGCCCGCGGTCGACGTGGCGCGCCTCCATGAAATCGTAGAGGGCGTCGTAGATCGGCCTCAGATAGGGATCGACCTTCTCGCGCATGTCGCCCGGCAGGAAGCCGAGGCGTTCGCCGGCCTCGACGGCGGGGCGCGACAGGATCAGCCGCTCGGCATGGCCCTGCTCCAGAAGCGAGACCGCGTGGCCCACCGCGAGCCAGGTCTTGCCGGTGCCGGCCGGCCCCTCCGCGAAGACCAGCTCGTTGGTGCGCAGCAGCTTGATGTAGGCGTCCTGCGCGGCGTTGCGGGCGCGGACCGCGCCGCGGCGGCGGGTGGCGATCTGCTCGAAGCGCGGATTGCCGTTGCTGTCAGCCGGGCTCTCGGCCGGGATCTCGGCCTGCGGGAACAGGTTGCCCTGGAGCGTCGCCTCCTGGATCGCCCCGTCCACCTCGCCGAGGGTCAGCGGGCCACCCTCGCGGGCGCGGTCGTAGAGCTTCTCGAACACCCGCCGCGCCAGCTCGGCCCCGTCCGGCGGCCCCTTGACCACGAGGTGGTTGCCGAGGGCCGTCGCGGTCACACCGAGCTTGCGCTCAAGATGGGCGACGTTCTGGTCGTACTGGCCGAAGACGAGGCTCGCGAGGCGGTTGTCGTCGAAGGTCAGCGAGATCTCGGCAGTCTCGTAGGGGCCGCTGCGGGGATTGCCGCCCCGCGGGCGCGGCGTGCCGCGACCGGCCGATCCGTCAGCTGGCGTCACGAACGATGTCCTTCGATTGGGGGCGCAGCCGTCGCCCTCCCGCCACTGTGGGGGAGGGGGTGACGCTGCATCGGTTCACGCGGCCTCGGCCCGGGTCGCCAGCTCGCCGTAGAGGCTGTTCGCCCCCGCCTCGCGGATGCGCACGGGCACCACGCTGCCGATCGTCGATGTGGGGGCCTCGAAATGGACCGCCAGCATGTGCGGCGTCTTGCCCGCGACCTGGCCGGGATGGCGTCCGGCCTTCTCGACCAGCACCTCGACCCGTTGCCCCTCGGCCGCGCGCTGATAGGCGTGGCGCTGCGCGTCGAGCAGGGCCTGGAGCGCGGCGAGGCGCTCGGACTTCACCGGCTCGGGCACCGCGTCGGCTCGCTCGGCCGCGGGCGTGCCGGGGCGGGGGCTGTACTTGAAGGAGAAGGCGCTCTCGAAGCCCACATCCGCCACGAGCCGCATCGTCTCGGCGAAATCCGCATCGGTCTCGCCGGGAAAGCCGACGATGAAGTCGGAGGACAGGGCGATGTCCGGCCGGGCCGCCCGCACCCGCTCGATCAGGCGGCGGTACTGGTCGCCCGTGTGCTTGCGGTTCATCGCCTTGAGGATCCGGTCCGAGCCCGACTGCACCGGCAGGTGCAGATAGGGCATCAGGGCCGGGATCTCGGCATGGGCCCGGATCAGGTCGTCGGCCATGTCGTTGGGATGGCTGGTGGTGTAGCGGATCCGGGCGACGCCCGGGATCGCGGCAACGGCGCGCATCAGGTCGGGCAGGCTCGCCGCCGCGCCATCCGCGCCCAGCCCGTGATAGGCATTCACGTTCTGGCCGATCAGGGTGATCTCGCGCACGCCCTCGGCCACGAGCCGCTCGGCCTCGGCCAGCACCGCGGGGACGGGGCGGGAGACCTCGGCGCCGCGGGTATAGGGCACCACGCAGAAGGCGCAGAACTTGTCGCAGCCCTCCTGCACGGTGAGGAAGGCGGTCACCCCGCGGTTGCGGCGCGCGGGCAGGTGGTCGAACTTGTCCTCGGCCGGGAACTCGGTATCGACCACGCGGCGCTCGCGGGAGCGGGCCAGCAGTTCCGGCAGGCGGTGGTAGCTCTGGGGGCCGACCACCACGTCGACCGCGGGCTGGCGCGCGACGATCTCCGCCCCCTCCGCCTGCGCCACGCAGCCCGCCACCACGATGCGGGTGTCGAGGCCGGCGCGCTTGCGCTCGCCCTTCAGCTCGCGCAGGCGCCCGAGCTCGGAATAGACCTTCTCGGCCGCCTTCTCACGGATGTGGCAGGTGTTGAGGACGACGACATCCGCCTCCTCCACCGACTCGGTCGGCACGAAGCCCTCGGCGCCGAGGACATCCGCCATGCGGGCGGCGTCGTAGGCGTTCATCTGGCAACCGTAGGATTTGACGAAGGCTTTCTTCAACGCGTCCCGTCCCGCTTGTCCGTCCCCCGGCCGCTCAAGTCCCCATCCAAGGCCGGGCGGCGGCCTCTACCACAGATTTCGCCCCGCGTCGCGGCGGGGTCATGTGGCCCGATCGCGCGAGACCCGCACCGTCCTCCCCATCGCTGCGGGGAGGGGCGGGACGGGGCGCGACTCTCTTCCCTCTCCCCTCTGCGGGAGAGGGTGGCCCTCGCGTGAGCGAGGGTCGGGAAAGGGGAGCAAGGGTTCCGGACGGGGCGCGGGTCCCCTCTCCCGTTCGGGAGAGGGACAGGGTGAGGGTCGAGAATTATCAGGATGGGGCTCCGCACGAGCCGCTTCGCCGTCGCGACGACTCCGGACAGTTCTCATCCCTCACCCCAGCCCTCTCCCGAACGGGAGAGGGGCCTGTCGCGGATCCTGCGAATACGAGGAAGACAGCGCACGTGCTTTCGGCCCCGCGCGGATGCTCCGCCGGGGGTATGGCTGGCGCGGTCGGGGTGACGCGGGACGCCGCGGAGCCCGAAACGCAACGTTGCACAAGCCGGCTCCCCGGCGTCCCGCGGCAGAAGCTCCTGGGCCAAGGCCCGCTCGCGCCTGCCGTCTTGTCGTCGCGGTGTCTGTCCCGGCGTCCTCCGACCTCGCGACTGCCGCTGGCCGGGTCCGGTCCCTGTCGGGACGGGAACCCCGTGCACGCTGACATCCGCCCGTCCGGCGCGAGGCCCGCCTCGTAGTGGGTCGGGCCGGCGAGTCTCTGGCGATCCCCCAGAACCGGGTCGGGACGGGCGCATTTCCTCAGCCCGCCTCACCGCCCGGATCCGAGCAGACCTTGCGTCGGCACGCCGCCCGGGGCACCGGCCGGATCCGAGGCCGATGACGCGGGCACCGCCCCGCCGTCCGCGCCCCTCCCGGTCGGTCCCCGGGACGAGCCCCCGAAAGGCAGCGCAGGATCACCCCTGCGATGCCGGGCGGCAGGTGCGAGCAAATGAGCACAAAACAGGAACATTGTCAAGCCCGGAGGCCCACCACAAACGCGCCGCCCGGTCAGATCCCCGCCATCCCGGCATCCGGCATGCCGGGCAAATCGCCCGCCTGCTGTGGGGCCGGGTCCGGGATCCGGCCCGGCTCGCGGCCGGCGCGCACCGCGCGCAGGGCGGCGCGCACCGAGGCCTCCGCCTGGGCTGTGGCGCGCTTGCGGTCGGTGCCGGCCTCGAAGGCGATGGGCGCCCCCCAGGTGACGTGGAGGTCGAGGGGCCCCTCGCGCAGGAAGGTGACGAGATGGGGCGCGAGGTCCATGTCGCCGTACCAGGCCACGTCGGGCCGCTCGGCGCGGGTGACCGGCAGGCCGTTGCGGCGCGGGTAGCTCAGCGCCAGGGGCTGCAGGCGGATGCGGTCGAGCCGGCCGGCCGAGGCCTCGCGCTCCGCCTCGATGGCCGTGCGCGCCGCCCCGACCAGGGAGGAGCGGAAGGGCAGAAGGCGGGTCCCGTCCCCCGTGGTGCCCTCGGCGAAGAGCACCACGAGCTCGCCCGCGGCGAGGCGCGAGCCCAGCGTCGCGTTGACCTCCGCGGTGGCGGCGCGCCGGGCCCGGTCGATGAAGATCGTCCGCTGCAGCACGGCGAACCAGCCGATCACCGGCCAGCCGGCGATCTCGGACTTCGCCACGAAGGAGAGAGGCCGCAGCGAACCGAGCGCGATGATGTCGAGCCAGGAGACGTGGTTGGCGAGAACGAGCGCCGCCTCGCCGGGGCCCGGCGGCGTGCCGCTCTGCGTCACCCGCACCGCGAACAGGCGCAGGAACAAGCGGTGGAACAGCATCGGCGCCAGGCCCGAGGACCGCCCGAGGCGGAGCGCCAGCCAGTGCGGCCCGACGAGGACGAGGAACCCCGCCGCCAGCACGAGGAGGCGGGCGGCGATGCCGAGGCGGGTCACGGCCGCCCCGTCACGCGAGGTCGGCGCGCATGGTCAGGGCGGTGGCGCGGCTGCCATCCGCCTTGAGGTAGTAGCCGGTGCGGGCGCCGATCCGGGCGAAGCCGTGCCGGGCGTAGAGCTTCAGCGCGGGCGCGTTGCCCTCGTCCACCTCCAGATGGACATGGGCGATGCCGGCGCGGGCGAGATCGGCGAGATGGGTGCGCAGCAGCCGGTGGCTCAGCCCGCCGCCGCGCGCGGCCGGCGACAGCACCACGGTGAGGATCTCGGCCTCGTCGGCGGCCTTGCGCGAGAGGATGAAGCCCTGGAGCGTGCCGGCCCGCCAGAGGGCGTGGGCATGGGTGGAGCGCTCGCAGAGCAGGCGCTCGAACTCGTGCGCGTCCCAGGGCCGCGCGAAGGCGGTGGCGTGGAGCCGCGCCAGCGCCGACGCCTGTCCGGCATCGGTCAGGGGCGCCACATAGGGCTCGGGCAGGAAGGCGTCCCACCAAGCGAGCCACCAATCGAGAGGCCAGAAGCTGGAGGCGTGGCGGCTCATCGGCGGGCGAGCCTCGCATGGTCCTGGGGCTTCGCATCGGCCCCGCGCAGATACATCGGCCGCGGCAGCGCCTGGGCCGGGTCGGCGACCTGACCCAGCGAGGCGACCGAGAGGATGTCGGGCCCGCCCGTGCCGGAGACGGTCACGGCGACGCCGCGCGCCTCGAGGGCCGCAGCGAGGAGCGGCGCGCCGGAGCCGGTGAGCGTAACGGGGCCGGGTCCGAGGCGGTCGGCTGCCGCGTCGAGGGGAATATGGGTCGGCGGCACCACGATGCCGTCGGTGGCGTGCAGGGCGAGCAGGTAGACGGCGCCGTGCCGCGCATCGATCACGGCGGCGAGGGTGCCCTCGTGCCCGGCGGCGAGCAGCGGCGCCAGGAGCGCCGACAGGGTGGTGACGCCGACGACGGGCGTTTCCAGGGCGAGGCCGAGCGCACGGGCCGCCGAGAGGCCGACGCGCAGGCCCGTATAGCTGCCGGGGCCGACCGTGACGGCGACGCGCTCCAGGCTCTCGAAGCCCCCCTCGACCCGGGCCATCACCCGTTCCACCAGGGGCAGCAGCGCCTCCGCGTGGCCGCGGGACAGCACCATGCTCTCCTGCGCGACCGCGCCGGCCGCGGCGTCGTCGACGACGCAGGCCGAGCAGAGGTCGAGCGCCGTGTCGATGGCCAGGATCCGCACGCTCACTCCCGTCCGCCGGCATCCGTGCCGGCCCATGTCCTTCGATGGCGAAACTACGGCAAAACGGCCGCCCCGTCAGGCGGAGCGGCCGTGATCCCGTGCTGTTGGGCCGGGGGTGTGGCCCGGCTGCGTCTGTGCGCCGAGGCGCTCCTCAGACCGCCTGGACTTCCCGCACCTGCGGCAGGAAGTGGCGGAACAGGTTCTGCACGCCCTGCCGGAGCGTCGCCGTGGAGGACGGGCAGCCCGAGCAGGCGCCCTTCATCTCCAGGTAGACCACGCCCTCCTTGTAGCCGCGGAAGGTGATGTCGCCGCCATCGCCCGCCACCGCCGGGCGCACCCGGGTCTCGAGCAGGTCCTTGATGGTGACGACGGTGTCGTGGTCGGCTTCGTCGTAGAACTCCTCGGAGGTGTCGTCCGCGGCGTCCACACCGTCCTCCAGCACCGGCGCGCCGGACTGGAAATGCTCCATGATGGCACCGAGCACGGCGGGCTTGACCTGGGGCCAGCCATCGCCGCCCTCGGCCTTGGTCACCGAGATGAAATCGTGCCCGACATAGACGCCGGAGACGCCCGCCACGTCGAACAGGCGGGCGGCAAGCGGCGAGCGCGCGGCGGATTCGGCGTCCTTCGCCTCGAAGGTGCCCTCGGGCAGCACCACGCGGCCCGGCAGGAACTTGAGGGTGGCGGGATTCGGCGTGGCTTCGGTCTGGATGAACATGAAGGGATCCTCGTCCGCTGCGCCGGTTCAAGGCCGGCCGGGAACGGCGCGCGACGCGCCACCCTCCATGTGGCCCGGGAAGCGGATTTTCTCAACCGCAAGACCGACGCCGAGACCGGGCGCGTGGGCCGCCGACGCAGGCGGAGCCTGCCGGCGCGGAGAGCGCCGCGCGGAGCCGGCCGGGCGTCGAGCGAAGCGGAAGCCAAAGCCGCGGACGCGGCTGCCGGCGCCTGAGGCGAGCCTTCAAGCATCGACAAAGCCGTCACGATCCTGTAATGGCGCCGCCAACTCACAACAGGATCGCCGAAATCCTGGCGTGCCGATCCCATCCGGGGATCAGGGACGCGACGGCTGGAGCATTGCCATGAACATCATCGAGCAGCTGGAGCGCGAGGAAGTCGCGCGCCTCAACAAGACCATTCCCGATTTCGAGCCCGGCGACACGGTGATCGTGAACGTCCGCGTGAAGGAAGGCGAGCGCACCCGCGTCCAGGCCTATGAGGGCGTCTGCATCGCCCGCTCGGGCGGCGGCCTCAACGAGAGCTTCACGGTCCGCAAGATCTCCTACGGCGAGGGCGTCGAGCGCGTGTTCCCCGTGCACGGCCCGCTGATCGATTCGATCAAGGTGGTCCGTCGCGGCAAGGTGCGCCGCGCCAAGCTGTACTACCTGCGCGACCGCCGCGGTAAGTCGGCCCGTATCGTCGAGCGCAGCGACCGCACCGCCAAGGCCCCGAAGGCCGCTGCGGCCCCCGCCGCCGCCGAGTAAGTTCGACGGTTCGGCCGCCGACGCGGCCGCTCCTGCGCAAGAAGCCCGTTCCGGGCCGTCCGGGGCGGGCTTTTTCATGGACGCCTCGGGCCATGGTCTCCCGGCGAATCGCCTGTACGATACACAGGTTGCGGGCCAGCTTTCGGAGCGAGGAATGACGGCGCTGCTCGATCGGGCGATGGCGCGGGCGCGGCGGCGGCCCGCCGCGAAGCAGGACGAGATCGCGCGCCTCGTGCTCGCCCATGCCGGCGAGGCCGAGACGGCGCCGGACGGCGTGGACGCGCAGACCCGCCGGGCCGTCCAGGCCTTCCTGCGCCACCTCGACGGCCGCTATCCGATCCGCGAGGCGATCCTGTTCGGCAACCGCGCCCGGCAGACCCATACGGCGGAGAGCGACGCGGATCTCGCTCTGGTCCTCGACGGGGAGCGGGGCGACCGCATGACGGTCACCCTCGACATGGCCGAGGTGGCCGTCGACGTGCTGATGGAGACGGAGGTGCTGATCCAGCCGCTGCCGTTCTGGACCGGCGAGTTCGCGCATCCGGACAGGTTCAGCAATCCCGCGCTGATCGAGGCGATCCGCCGCGACGGCCTCCGAATCTCACACGCCGCGTCGGCCGGATGAGGCGCGTTCACCCCCGCCGCAGGGCCTCCAGCACCTTGCCGCCCGGGCGGCCGGTCTGGGGCATGCCGAGCTCGCGCTCCACCGCCTTGATCGCGTCGCGGGTCTTCTGGCCGACCTTGCCGTCCGGCTCGCCGACATCGTAGCCGCGGCGGATCAGACGGGATTGCAGGTCGCGGCGCTCGGCGCGGGAGAGCGGCGGATCGTCGGTCGGCCACTCGGCCTGGACGCCGGGCCGGCCGCGCAGCCGGTCCGAGAGCACGGCGATGGCCAGCCCATAGGATTCGGCGGCGTTGTAGGAGTAGATCGCGTCGAAGTTCTTCGTCACCAGGAAGGCCGGGCCGTCGATGCCGGCCGGCGCGATGATCCCGGCCGGGCCCTCGCCCGTGAGCGGGCGGCCGTCGATCCGGGTGACGCCGAGCGAGGTCCAGTGGCCGACCGGGCGCTTGTTCTTGCGCCCCGCCGCCGCGACGTTGAAGCCGCGCGGCAACCGCACCTCGTAGCCCCAGGGCGTGCCGTTCTGCCACTTGGCCACGCGCAGGAAATTGGCGGTGGAGCCGACCGCGTCGGCCACCGAATCGACCACGTCGCGGCGCCCGTCGCCGTCGAGATCGACCGCGAGCCGCTGGTAGGTGGTCGGCATGAACTGGGTCTGGCCGAAGGCGCCGGCCCAGGAGCCGGTCAGCCGCGAGGCCTCGATGTCGCCGCGCTCGATGATCTTGAGGGTGGCGATCAGCTCGCCACGGAAGAAGTCGCGCCGCCGGTTGCCCGAGCAGGCCAGCGTCGCCAGCGACTGCACCAGCGGCATCTTGCCGAGGTTCTTGCCGAAATTCGACTCGACGCCCCAGACCGCCGCGATGGTGTGCCGGTCGACGCCGTAGCGCGCCTCGGCCTGGGCGAGCGCGGCGGCGTGCTGGCGCATGGCGGCGCGCCCGTCCTCGACGCGCTCGTCATCGACGAGGGCGGCCATGTAGTCCCAGATCGGCGTCTTGAACTCGGGCTGGGCCTGGGAGAGCTCGATCACCTTGTCGTCGTAGGTGATGCCGCTGGTCGCCGCCCGGAAGGTCTGGGCCGAGACGCCGGCCGAGGCCGCCTGGGCCTGGATGCCGGCGAGGCAGCCCTGGAAGTCGGCGCGCGCCGGTCCTGCGGCGATCATCCCGGCGAGGCCGAGAAGCGGGAGGAGGGTGGCGCGCGGCGTCATGTCTGCGGCTCCTTGCGGTCGTGCCCGGTGCCGCACATTCAAGGCGGCATCAAGGTAAAGGAACCGTGAGCGGCTCCGGCCTTCAGGCCCAGCCGCGCGCGGCGAGCTTCGCCTCGTAGGCGTCGATGGCCGGCGCCCGCTCCAGGGTCAGGCCGATCTCGTCGAGGCCGTTCAGCAGGCTGTGCTTGCGGGCGGGCTCGATGTCGAAATGCAGCGTGCCCCCGTCGGGGCCGCGGATGGTCTGCGCCGCGAGGTCGATCGAGAGCGTCGCGTTGGCGCCGCGCTCGGCATCCTCGAACAGCTTCTCCAGATCCTCCGGCGAGACCACGATCGCCAGGATGCCGTTCTTCGCGCAGTTGTTGAAGAAGATGTCCGCGAAGCTCGTGGAGATCACGCAGCGGATGCCGAAATCGGCCAGCGCCCAGGGCGCGTGCTCGCGCGACGAGCCGCAGCCGAAATTGTCGCCCGCCACCAGGATCTTGGCGTTGCGATAGGCCGGCTGGTTGAGCACGAAGTCGGGCTTCTCCGAGCCGTCGTCGTTGTAGCGCATCTCGGCGAACAGGCCCTTGCCGAGACCGGTGCGCTTGATCGTCTTCAGATACTGCTTCGGGATGATGCGGTCGGTGTCGATATTGATGATCCGCATGGGCGCCGCGACGCCCTCCAGGGTGGTGAACTTGTCCATGGTCTCGCCGTCGGCCCACGTTTCCGAGGCGGCGATATAGCAGCGGCGCCCCCCGGCCGGAAGTTCGTCAGGGCAGGTCCCGCAGATGCTCCGCGCGCAGGGCGCCGTCGTGGATCGCGCTCGCCACCAGCGCACCCGCCACGCCGGCTCTCGCCAGCGCGTGCAGGTCGTCCGGCCCGCGCACGCCGCCGGCCGCATAGATCCGGGCGGCGGGCGCGAGGCGGCGCGCCGCGGCGAGACCGTCGAGATCCGGCCCGGCCCCGGCGCCGATCCGGGCGAGCGTCATCACGATCACGTCGTCCGGCCAGAGCGATGGATCCGCGTGCAGCGCAGCCGGCCCGAGGCGCTCGCCGCCGCGGCTGTCGAGGGAGAGCACCGCGCGGTCGCCGAGCTCCGCCACGAGGCCCAGATCCCGCTGGCTCTCGCTGCCGATCACCGGCCGGCCGAGGCCGCTGGCGAGGAAGGCCCGAGTAGCGGAAGGCTCCGCGAATCCGGCATCCACCCAGAGCGCAAGGCCCGGGCAGGCGCGGGCGATCGCCTCCAGGCTGGTGAGATCGGGTGCGGCGCCGTCCACGATGGCGTCGAGGTCGGCGACGTAGAGGATCGGAGCGGGGAGGGCGGCGAGCAGGCCGGCGGCGACCGCCTCCGGTGCCGACCCCTTTGCCAAGGGCGTCTCGATCGGGGCATAGGAGGCGCGCTCGCCCCGGCGCGCCCGCACCACCCGGCCGTGCCTGAGGTCGAGCACCGGAATCACCGCGACCATACGCGCCCGCCCCTTTTTCGAGTCAGCCCGTGCCCGCAGCAACGCCGTCGAGCCACAAGATTATCGGGTGGGATCTCGGGGGGGTGCACGTCAAGGCGGCCCTCGTCGAGGACGGCCGGGTCCGCGACGTGGTGCAGGCGGCCTGCCCGCTCTGGCGCGGCCTGCCCGCCCTCGATACGGCGCTCGCCGGCCTGCCCGACTGGGCGCGTCAGCCGGCCGACCACGCCGTCACCATGACGGGCGAGCTGACCGACTGCTTTGCCGACCGCACCGACGGCGTGGCGCAGCTCTCCGCCTGGGCGGCCCGCGCGCTGCCCGGCCGGGTGCGGATCTATGCCGGCCGCGACGGCTTCCGCGCGCCGGGCGAGGCGGCGGGGCGGGCGGCCTCGATCGCCTCCGCCAACTGGCACGCCACCGCCGCCCTCATCGGCCGCAGCGTCGCGGACGCACTCCTCGTCGATATCGGCTCGACCACGGCCGACCTGATCCCGATCGTCGGCGGGCGCCCCGCCGCGACCGGCTACAGCGACGCCGAGCGCCTGGAGACGGGGGAGCTCGTCTATACCGGCGCGGTGCGCACGCCGCTCCTGGCGCTCGCCGACCACGCGCCCTTCCGCGGGCGCCGCACCCGGCTGATGGCCGAGACCTTCGCGCATGCGGGCGACGTCTACCGCATCACCGGCGACCTCGCCGCGCAGGCCGACCAGCAGCCGACCGGCGACCTCAAGGGCAAGTCGCGGGCGGAGAGCGAGGCCCGGCTCGCCCGCATGATCGGCCGCGACCGCGGGGAGGGCAGCGCGCGCGACTGGCTCCTGCTCGCCCGCCACTTCGCCGAGGCGCAGATGCGGCTCCTCCACGACGCGGCCGCGACGCTGCTCTCGCGGCCCGACCTCCCGGAGGCGGCCCCCGTCGTGGTCTGCGGGGCCGGCGCCTTCCTCGCCGAGGGGCTCGCCCGCCGCCTCGGCCGGCAATCCCTGGCCTTCACCGACGTGATCGCGGAGCAGATCGCCGGGGATCCGGCCTGGGCCTCCACCTGCGGCCCGGCCGTGGCCGTCGGCCTCCTCGCCGTCACCGATCCAGCCGCCCCGGAGGATGCATGAGCGCCGCCAAGATTCTCGCCCGGATCCTCACCACCCGGGTCGGCCCGCATATCGAACTCGCCCTGGCGATGCAGGGCGGCGAGGTGGTGAAGGTGCTCGCCACCCCCGATCAGGTCGACCGGCTGGTGGACGAGTTGGAGGACATCCTGAACTCGGCCGACGATCCGGAGCCGGACGGGCCGCCCGAGGCGGCCTGATCCGCTCGCCCGACGACAATCGGCCGGATGCGGCCGCACCCGGTCGGCGGTCAGGGCCGGAGCGGCGGCACCGCGTCGAGGGGCGGAATCGGACGCGGGCGGCCCTCGTCGTCGATGGCCACGAAGGTGAAGGTCGCCTCGGTCACCTTCTCGCGGATGCGGGTGCGGAAGCGGCGGGCCCAGGCCTCCACCTCGATCTTCATCGAGGTGCGCCCGACATGGGCCACGCGGGTATAGACGCAGAGCACGTCGCCGACCCGCACCGGGCGGATGAAGGTCATCGCGTCGAGGGCGACGGTGACGACGCGCCCCTGCGTCCGGTCCACGCCCGCGATGCCGCCGGCCTGATCCATCTGCGAGAGCACCCAGCCGCCGAAGATGTCGCCGTTGGCGTTGGTGTCGGCGGGCATGGCGATGGTGCGCACCGTGAGGTCGCCGCGCGGATCCTCGGACGCGGTCTCGGGCATGCGCGGTTCAGGGCATCACGCCGCAGAGCGTCAGCCCCGCGGCCAGGATGACGAGGGCGGCGCTGACGAAGCACTCGATCGGCACGGATTGCCAGATCTCGCGCGGCGGGGCCGCTTCGCGGATCGCGACTCTGTTCACGGGCCTTGTCCCTCCGGAGCAGCCGATCTGCTGCCGGCCGTCTCAGAGGGGCAATCTAGCGATAAAGTGCAGGCTCCGGAAGCGCGAGCCGGCCATCACCCTGACACTCCGCACCCCGTAGGAACCCGAACTGCCGGGTCCCTCTCCCGGTCGGGAAGGGGAGCCAAGTGTCGTCCTGCCGGCGCAGCGGCAGGCTCTCGGCAGCCGGCTCAGGCGGCCCGTACGGTGGCCAGGAAGCGGCCGACCTCGCTCTGAAGCTGCTCGGACTGGCGCGACAGCTCCGAGGCCGCCGACAGGACCTGGGCGGCGGAGGCTCCGGTCTCGGCGGAGGCGGTGGCCACCTCCGTGATGTTCGCGGTGACGGCGCTCGCCCCGCTCGCCGCCTCGGACACGTTGCGCACGATCTCATGGGTCGCCGCGCCCTGCTCCTCGACCGCCGCCGCGATGGCGCTGGCGACGCCGCTCAGCTCGCGGATGCGGTCGCTGATGCCGCCGATGGCCGAGACGACCTGCCCGGTCGAGCCCTGGATGCGGGCGATCTGCTGCCCGATCTCCTCGGTGGCCTTGGCGGTCTGCCCGGCGAGTTCCTTGACCTCGGCGGCGACCACCGCGAAGCCGCGGCCGGCATCGCCGGCACGGGCCGCCTCGATGGTGGCGTTCAGGGCGAGCAGGTTGGTCTGTCCGGCGATCTGCGAGATCATCGCGACCACGTCGCCGATGCGCGCCGCCGCGGCGGTGAGGTCCTGCACCAGGACGCCCGTCTGGTCCGCCTCCGCGACGGCGGCCTGGGCGAGGCTCGCCGAGCCCGCAACCTGCCGCGCGATCTCGGCCACCGACGAGCCGAGCTCCTCCGCCGCCGCGGCCACCGTGCCGACATTGGTGGAGGCTTCCTCGGCTGCGGCGGCGACGGTGCCCGACCGGCTGCTCGCCTGCCCGGCGGCGTTCGACAGGGTTTCGGCGGTGGCCTGCAGCTCGGTCGCCGAGGCCGAGACCATGCCGATGACGCCGCCCACCGCCTGCTCGAAGCGGTCCGCCATGTCGCGGGTGGCGGCCCGCCGCTGCGCCTCGGCGCCCGCGCGCGCGGTCTCCGTCTCGGCCTCCAGAGCCCGGGTGCGGATCAGGTTCTCCTTGAACACCTGCACCGCCCCGGCGATGGCGCCGATCTCGTCCCGGCGTTCGCGGTCTGCGACCTCCGTGGTCACGTCGCCCGCGGCGAGCCGGCCCATCAGGGCGCACATCCGCCGGAGGGGCTGCGAGACGGTCCGGTTGAGCAGGAGAATGCCGGCGAGGGCCGTCAGCACCATGGCGGCCAGGCCGGCGACCACGGCGGTACGGGTGGCCGAGGCGGCCTCGGCCGCGGCGACGTTGCGGGTCTCGAGCAGGCCACGCTCGACGCCGTCGACCTCGACGGCCTTGGCCCGCAGGGCGTCCATCGCGCTCTTGCCCTGGCCCGAGACCTCGATCTGTCGCGCCTGGGCGCGCGTCTCCGGCTCGCGCATCAGCCCGATGGCGCGCTCGGCGACCTCACCGCGCCACTGGCGGGCGAGGGCGTCGATCCGGTCGAGGCGCGCGACCTGCTGCGGATTGTCGGCGACGAGCGTGCGCAGCCGCTCCATCGCCTGGGCATAGGTCTTGGCGCCGCCGCGATAGGGTTCGAGGAAGGCCTCGTCGGCGGAGAGGAGGTAGCCGCGCAGGCCCGTCTCTTGGTTGACCATGGCGGTGGTCAGTCCCTGGACCTGCTCCATCACGAGGCGGGTATGGTCGTTCCACGCGGCGGCCTCGCGCATGGAGGCGAGATTGCGCCATGTCACCAGCGCCGAGGCGGCGGCCGCGAGGATCAGCACGGCGAAGACGATCGCGAGCTTCGCGACGAGGCGAAGACGGGCAAACCAAGTCATGGGAGGACGAACCTTCGGTGACGGATGACCTTCGACGGATGTGCGAGGCGCACCGGCCGAACGGGCGCACATTTCGCTCGAAAGTTGTGCCGCCAATTGGTAATCAAACCCCTAATTCGCCGCGCTTGTGGCAAGGATTTATTTACAACCAATAGTTTTTCTTCGATTAAATACAACTTAAAATCTCAGAGCACCGCCTGGCAGGCCTGCCGCGCGGGTGCGCCCCCGGTGGCATCCCCCGGAGGTTGCAATCGGATGTCGGGACGGGATCGGTCGGCCGCGCGCGGCCGCTCAGGTTCCGGAGACGCTGCGTGCGAAGGCGTGGACCAGCGGGATGTCGAGCTTGGTCGTCATGCCGAGGAGGATGTCGATGGCCTGCCCGCTCGGCATCGGCGCCCGGTAGGGGCGGCTCTCGACCAGGGCCGCGTAGATGTCGCAGATCGTGACGAGCCGCACCGGATCGGAGATCTGCGAGCCTGCGAGGCCGTCGGGATAGCCGGAGCCGTCCAGGGCCTCGTGGTGGTGGCGCACCACCGTCAGCGTGGTCTCGTCGAAGCCGCCGGCCTGGACCAGGATCTGATGCCCCACGGCCGCATGGGTGCGCATCACCTCGGTCTCCTCGGCATTCAGGCGGCCCGGCTTGTTCAGGACGGCCAGGGGGATGCGGGCCTTGCCCACATCGTGCACCAGGGCGGCGCGCACGAGCTGCTGCCGGTCGCGCTCGGAGAAGCCCAGATCGATCGCGAAGGTGGCGGCGAGGCCGGTGACCAGAAGGCAGTGCTGGTAGGTGGCGTCGTCGTAGCTGCGCACCTTGGCGAGCCAGCGCTCGAGGCCGCCCATCTCGACGGCGGTGAGCACGGGCGCGAGACCCTCGTCGACCGATGCCGCATCCACCGGGCCACCGCTGCGGGCGACGTCGAGCAGCCCGGTGATGACCGTGCCCGCTTGGTTGGCGGCGTGCGCGACCACGGCCTCGACGGCGGCGGTGGGCCGCAGATGGGCGAGCACCGCCTGCGCCACCGTGCGGGCCGGGGTGCTTCCGGGCAGGCAGAGGCCGGCCCCGAGGGCGCGGGCCTCGGCCATGCTGCGCTCGCCCATGGTGCGCATCAGGCAGACGAGCGGGGTGCCCGCGCCGCCGACGCTCGCGATCAGGCTGCGCAGGCTGCGCGCGGCGGTCGGCTGCAGGAGGTCCACGTCGGCCACGAGGCCGAGCGGCGCCTCGCCGAACTCCGCGATGCGGTTCTGCGGGGTCACGACCCGGCAGGGGGCGATCTGCTCGAGAAGCTGCGACAGCCCGATGCTGCGGTCTGGACGGTCGGTCAGGAGGACGAGCATGCCCGTATCAAGCGCCCAGGTCGTCGGTGTGGTCTGAGGCCGACCGAGGCGGCTCCGGCGGACAGAGCCGAGCTCGTCGCCCGACCTGGACCCCACTGTGCCGCCCCGGCCGCGCGGACCAGATGCTCTGCAGCATGGCGGAGCAACCTTTCAGGTCGGTTATTGCACGGTCTGAACTATCCGCGGGTCGGAAGCCGCGATTTCAAACTGAACGCGGTCACGGGCCGGCTTTGTGCCGGTTATGGGCCTGCAATGGGCCGGCTCTGGGCATCGTAGAATGCAGAGCGATCCATAGTACAACTTAAGCGCGACAGAGGGGCGTGCGCGACCGTCCTGCGGCGCACCGGCGGGGCCGGGTGGACCGGTCCCGCGACCGGACCTGCGGCTCTCTGGATCGGAACGGGGATCCGCGGTCCGCGGATCAGAGAGCGTGCGTCACGGACGGGTGGCGACGGCCTGGACCGGCGCTGCGGTCGGGGCGAGGGACGCAGCGATCGCCGCGGGCGCCGCAGTGTTGGACCCGTCGCGCAGGAAGGGCAGTGTGAAGGCGGTGAGCACGCCGATGGCCAGCAGGGCGCCGGTGATCATGCCGCGGACGATTCCCGGCGCGGGGTGCCGCAGCCTGCCCGGACGCAGGGGCCCGGGCGCGAAGCGGCTGCGCGGGCGGAGCCAGCCGCCGCGCGCGGTCGGGCGCACGGAACGCGCGAGGTCTTCGTGCATCACGGTCGGGATCGCGGACCAGATCGAAACGGCACGAGCAGAATCCGGCCTCGCGGCGGAATCAAGGCCGCCGCGAGGCCGATCCGGAAAAATGAGCCGCCATCCGGTCTCAGAGGCCGGCCGCCTCCGCGTCGAGCAGCCAGACGAGGGTCCCCCGGCTCGCCACGCGGCCGGCCGGCAGGTCCTCGCCGGCATCGAGGCGGGTCAGCGCGTCGCGCTTGCCCGCGCCGGTGACGAGGAAGAGGATCTCGCGGGCCGAGGCCAGGGCCTCGAAGGTCAGGCTCACCCGCGGCACGAAGGGCGCGAGCCCGGCCTCGGGCACGGCGACGGCGAGCCTGCCCGTCGCGCCGAGCTCCGGCTTGCCGGGGAAGAGCGAGGCTGTGTGTCCGTCCTCGCCGAGCCCGAGCAGGACGAGGTCGAAGAGCGGCCGCTCCGGATCGAGGCGCTCCGCCCCATAGAAGGCGCGGAGCGTCCGGTCGTATTCGGCCGCCGCCGCCTCGGGCCCGAGATCGGTCGGGATGAAGTGGAGGTGGCTCGGCGGGATGGCCGCGCCGTGGCCGAAGGCCTCGCGCACCATGTGGACATTGCTGCGCGGATCGTCCCAGGGCACGGCCCGGTCGTCGCCGAAGAACCAGTGGATCCGCTCCCACGGCAGGCGGCCCGCGTAGTCCGGCCCGGCGAGGAGCTGATAGAGGCGCCTCGGCGTCGAGCCGCCGGACAGGCAGATTGCGACGCGCTCGGACCCGGCGCAGGCTGCGAGAAGGCGCTCGGCGGCCGCGCGCGCCACCGCATCGGCATCGGGCAGGACTTGTGCGCCCGGGGGCAGGGGTGTCGGCATGGGGTGTCGCCTCACATCTTCGGCTGCTTCGGCTCCAGATGGCCGCCGAAGCCGCGGCGCATGGCGGAGAGCAGCTTGTCGGCGTAGCTCTCGTGCTCGCGGGAGCGGAAGCGGCGGTAGAGGGCGCTCGAGAGCACGGTGGCCGGCACGGCCTCCTCGACGGCCGCGTTGATGGTCCAGCGGCCTTCCCCGGAATCCTCCACGAAGCCCGAATAATCCTCCAGATGCTCGTCGCCCGCGAGCGCGCTCGCCGTCAGGTCGAGGAGCCAGGAGGAGACCACGCTGCCGCGGCGCCAGACCTCGGCGATGTCACCGAGGTTCAGGTCGTAGCGCCGCGCCTCCGGCAGGTCCTTCGAGCCGGCATGGCGGAGGATGTCGAACCCCTCGGCATAGGCCTGCATCAGGCCGTACTCGATGCCGTTGTGGATCATCTTCACGAAATGCCCGGCGCCGCAGGGGCCGGCATGGATGTAGCCGAGCTCCGCCCGCGGGTCGCGGCCCTCGCGTCCGGGGGTGCGCGGGATCTCGCCCATCCCGGGGGCCAGCGTCCGGAAGATCGGGTCGAGCCGGTCGACGGCCTCCGTATCGCCGCCGATCATCATGCAGTAGCCGCGCTCCAGGCCCCAGACGCCGCCGGAGGTGCCCACATCGACGTAGTGGATGCCCTTGGGCCGCAGCTCCGCGGCGCGGCGCACATCGTCGCCGTAGAAGGAGTTGCCGCCGTCGATGATGGTGTCGTCGGCCTGCATCAGGCCGGAGAGCGCCGCCACCGTCTCCTCGGTGATGGCGCCCGCCGGCAGCATCCCCCAGGCGGCGCGCGGCGCCGCCAGCTCGGCGACGAGATCCTCCAGGCTGTCGGCGCGGGTGGCGCCCGCCTCGACGAGGGCCGCCACCGCCTTCGGGTCGCGGTCGTAGACCACGGCCGTGTGCCCATCCTTCAGCAGGCGGCGGACGATGTTGCCGCCCATCCGGCCGAGACCGATCATGCCGAGTTGCATCGCTGCCCTTCCTTACAGATCGCCCCCGCGAAACCGTTCAGGCCTGCCGTCTGCCGCTCAGCCCACGGCCGCCTTCAGCGCAGCGGCAACGCGCGTCAGCCCGGCCTCGAGGTCGCCCGTGATGTGGACCCTGAGCGCCCGGCGCCCGCGCTCGGCCAGCACGGCGAAGTCGCCGCGCGCCTGCGCCGCGACCACGGTGGCGAAGCCGAGCTTGCGGCCGGGGATGGCGAGGTCGGCGGTGGGGTCGGCCGTGATCTGGACGAAGACGCCGGTATCGGGCCCGCCCTTGTAGGCCTGGCCGGTGGAGTGCAGGAAGCGCGGACCGAATTCGAGGCAGGTCGCCACGTGGCGGGCGTCGCGCACCGCGAGGCGCGCCTCCTGAAGCACCGCCTGATGGTCCGCATCGCGCGGCACATAGGCGAGGAGCGCGAGGTAGTCGCCGGCCTTGATCCGGCCGAGATGGGCCTTGAGCGCCGCCTCCAGCCCCTCGCCCGCCTGCGGCAGGGCCTCGGCATTGGCCGGGTCGGCGTAGAGCGCCACCGTCTCGTCGGTGAAGACCGGCGTCTCGGCAGGCAGGGCGCCGCTCGCCTCGGCCGCCGCGAACAGCTTCTTCGTCTCGACCTTGCTGGCCTCCACGTCCGGCTGGTCGAACGGGTTGATGCCGATCACCGCGCCCGCCACCGCGGTGGCCATCTCGAAGCGGAAGAATTCCTGCGGCAGCTGCTCGACCGTCTCCAGGCCGATGCGCACCACCGGATGGCCTTCCCGCTCCAGGGCGCGCAGGGCCTCGTCCTGCGCCTCCACCGCGTGCCGCGCCAGACGGAGATAGACGAAGACGCGGTCGTGGCCGTAGGCCGCCGGCACGTCCACGGGCTCGCCGTCGATCGGGATCAGGCCCTTGCCCTGCTTGCCGGTCGATTCGGCGATGAGCTGCTCGGCCCAGCCGCCGAAGCTCGCGATATCGGGCGAGGCCACCAGGGTGACCTTGTCGCGGCCCTGGAGCGCGGCGGCGCCGAGGAAGGCGCCGAGGCGCACGCCCGGATTCTCGGAGGGCGGCACCGCCGGTCCGCAGGAGCGCACCATGGCGCGGGCGCAGTCGAGGAACTCGGCGATGTCGATGCCGATGGCCGCCGCCGGCACCAGCCCGAAGGCCGAGAGCACCGAGTAGCGCCCGCCGATCTGCGGCACGCCGAAGAAGATCTTCTCGAAGCCGTCGTCCCGCGCCGCCGTTTCCATGGCGGAGCCCGGATCGGTGATCGCGACGAAGTGCGAGCCCGCCTTCGCGCCGACCACCTCTTTCATCCGGCCGAGGAAGTAGTCGCGGAAGACGTTGGGCTCCAGCGTAGAGCCGGACTTCGAGGCCACGATGAACAAGGTGTTCGGCAGATCGATCGCCGCCTCGACGGCGCGGACCTCGTCCGGATGGGTCGAATCGAGAATGCGGAGCTTCGGGAATCCCTCGCGGCTGCCGAAGGTGAGGCTCAGCACCTCCGGCCCGAGGCTGGACCCGCCCATCCCGAGCACCACCGCGTCGCGGAAGCCGCGGGCCTTCACCCAATCCGCGAAGGCGGCGTAGTCGGCGGCCTTCGCCCGCTCGTCCTCGACGATGCGGAGCCAGCCGAGCCAGCGATCCTCGTCGGCATCCGACCAGACGGTCTTGTCATGCGCCCAGAGCCGGCGGATCGCGCCGCTCGCGCGCCAGGACTCGACCACCTCCGCGGTCTTCTTCTCCAGATCCTCCGCGCTCGCGAAGCTCTGGCTGTTCAGCCGGTGCCCGAGGAGCGCGGCGCGCTTGCCGGCGACCGCGCCGAGCAGCTTGTCGGCGGCGTCGATGAAGAGCTGGACGCCCTCCTCGACGAGCTGGCGGGCGACCGCCTCGATGTCGATGCCGGCCTTGGCGAGGGCGTTCATCACGGCGCGGGCCCCGTCGAGGTCTTCCTCGATGGTGGGACGGACCTGCCCGTGGTCGCGGAAGGCGTCCATGGTGGCCGGCGGCATGGTGTTGACGGTGTTCGGCCCGATCAGCTCCTCGACGTAGAGCACGTCGGAATAGGCCTTGTTCTTGGTGCCCGTGGAGGCCCAGAGCAGGCGCTGCGCCTTGGCGCCCTTCTCCCGGAGGGCCTGCCAGGCCGGTTCGGCGAAGATCGCCTTGTAGCTCTGATAGGCGAGCTTGGCGTTGGCGATCGCGACCTTGCCCTTCAGGGATTCGAGCGCCGCCTTGGCCACGGGGTCGTTCAGCGTCGCGGCCTTCTCGTCGATCAGCTTGTCGACCAGGCTGTCGATGCGGCTGATGAAGAAGCTCGCCACGCTCGCGATCCGCGAGACGTCGTGGCCGGCCTTCGCGCGCTCCGCGAGCCCCTCGACGAAGGCGCGGGCGACCTTCTCGTATTCCCCTTGCGAGAAGAGCAGGGTGACGTTGATCGAGATGCCCTCGGCGGTGAGCTGGCGGATCGCCGGGATGCCCTCCGGGGTGGCGGGCACCTTCACCATCAGGTTGTCGCGCTGGACCATGCCGTGCAGGCGGCGCGCCTCGGCCAGCGTCGCCTCGGTGTCGAGGGCGAGGTAGGGCGAGACCTCGAGGCTCACATAGCCGTCCGCGCCGTCGCTCGCCTCGTAGACCGGGCGCAGCACGTCGGCCGCGTTCTGGATATCCTCGACGGCAAGGCCCTCGTAGAGATCGATGACGCGGGAATCCCCGCCCTCCATCACGCGCTTCAGGCTGGCATCGTACTCGTCCGAGTGGCCGATCGCCTTCTCGAAGATCGCCGGGTTCGAGGTGACGCCGCGCAGGCCGTCCCCTTCCACCAGCGCCTTCAGTTCGCCCTTCTCGATGAAGCCGCGCGCCACGAAATCGAGCCAGACCGCCTGATCCTGTTCGTCGTGCAGGGCCTTGAGCGCGTTCATGTCGATCCCTCGGGAAGCTTGGGAGACGGCCCGCATCACGGCGGGCCGCCCCGGAGGTGTTCAGGGACGATGTAGGGGCGCCGGTCGCCCGCTCCCATGGGTGACCGGCCGATCCCGGCGACTTCGGCCTACTTCTTGTGCTTGGCGATCTGGTCGCGGGCAGCCTGGAGCACCTTGTCCGGGGTGAAGCCGAACTTCGTCTGCAGGTCCTTGATCGGCGCCGAGGCGCCGAAGGTGTGCATGCCGATGATGGCACCCGACGAGCCCGCGTAGCGGTCCCAGCCGATGACCGAGCCCTGCTCGACGGCGACGCGCGCCAGCACCTCCGGCGGGAGCACGCTGTTGCGGTAGGCCTCGTCCTGCCGCTCGAACAGGTCCCAGGAGGGCATCGAGACGACGCGGGCCTTCACGCCCTCGCCCTTGAGCGCCTCGTAGGCGCCGACGCAGAGCTGCACCTCGGAGCCGGTGCCGATCAGGATCACCTCCGGCGTGCCCTCGCAATCGGCGAGCACGTAGGCGCCCTTCGCGGTGCCCGCGGCCGAGCCGTAGGTCGTGCGGTCGAGGGTCGGCAGCGGCTGGCGCGAGAGCGCGAGCACGGCCGGCTGGTTCCGCAGCGTGAAGATCACGCGGTAGGCCTCGGCCACCTCGTTGGCGTCGGCCGGGCGGATCGTCACGAGGCCCGGGATCGCGCGCAGGGAGAGGATCTGCTCGACGGGCTGGTGGGTCGGTCCGTCCTCGCCCACGCCGATCGAGTCGTGGGTGAAGATGTGGAAGACCGGCAGCTCCATCAGCGAGGCGAGCCGGATCGGCGGGCGCATGTAGTCGGCGAAGACCAGGAAGGTCGCGCCGTAGGCCCGCAGGCCCACGAGGCCGAGGCCGTTCACGATCGAGCCCATCGCGTGCTCGCGCACGCCGAAATGGATGTTGCGCCCGCCCGGCTCGAAGGGGGTCAGCGAGCCGGCCCCCTCGAAGGTGAGGTTCGACTTGTTGGACGGCGCGAGATCGGCCGAGCCGCCGAGGAGGAAGGGCACGTGCTGCGCGATGGCGTTGAGCACCTTGCCCGAGGATTCGCGGGTGGCGAGTCCCTTGGCGTCGGCCTCGAAGACCGGGATGTCCTTGTCCCAGCCCTCCGGCAGGCGGCCCTCGAAGAAGGCGTCCAGATCCTCGGCGTGCTGGGCATCGGCCTCCTTGGCGGCCTTGAGGAAGCCCTGCCACTGGTCGTGCAAAGCCGCGCCGCGCTTGCCGATGCCGTCGCGGAAGACCTCCTTCACGCCGTCGGGCACCAGGAACTGCGCGTCCTCGGGCCAGCCATAGGCGCGCTTGGCGCCCTTCACCTCGTCCTCGCCGAGGGCGTCCGAATGGGCCTTGGCGGTGCCCTGCTTCTTCGGGGCGCCGTAGCCGATCACCGAGTTGACGACGATCAGCGTCGGCCGGTCGCCCGATTGCAGGAAGGTCTCGATCGCGGCCGAGATCGCGTGGACGTCGTTGGCATCGGCGACGCGCAGCACCTGCCAGCCATAGGCCAGGAAGCGGGTCGCGACCTCCTCGCCGAAGGCGAGTTCGGTATGGCCCTCGATGGTGATGGTGTTGTTGTCGTAGATCCAGCACAGGTTCGACAGGCGCAGATGGCCGGCGATGGAGGCGGCCTCGGAGGCGACGCCCTCCATCAGGTCGCCGTCCGAGCAGATCGCGTAGACGTTGTAGTCGAAGAGCGGCAGGCCCTCGCGGTTCAGGCGCTCGCCGAGGAAGCGGCCGCCCATCGCCATGCCGACGGAGTTCGCCACACCCTGGCCGAGGGGGCCGGTGGTGGTCTCGACGCCGGTGGTGAAGTGGTACTCGGGATGGCCCGGCGTGCGGCTGTCGAGCTGGCGGAACTTCTTGATGTCGTCGAGTGTGACGGCCGGGGCGTTGCCGCCGTCCTTCTCCGCCACCTCGGCGAGGTGGAGGAGGGCGTAGAGCAGCATCGAGGCATGGCCGGCCGAGAGCACGAACCGGTCGCGGTTCGGCCAGTGCGGGTGCGCCGGATCGTAGCGCAGGTAGCGGTTCCACAGGGTGTAGGCGACGGGCGCGAGGGCCATCGGTGCGCCGGCATGGCCGGAATTGGCCTTCTGCACGGCGTCGATGGCGAGCGTGCGGATCGTGTCGACCGCCAGCTTCTCCGTCTCGCCGAGGGCCGCCTTCGCGACCGTGTCTGCTCCGCTCATCGTGATCTCGTCTCTCTGTTCCGGAGGCGTGGCGCCGTTCCCGACCGCTCGGCGATCGCGGACGGCTCCAGGCCTCTGCATCTGACGCGCTCCCTCACGCCGAACCGGCGTTCGCCTCGGCGGAGAGCGCTCTAGAGCCGTTCCCGATCGCGTTGCAATCGTGATCGGCTCCACGTCGTTGTTTTGGCGCGCCCTCTCTCACCGAACCGGTATCCACTTCGGCGGAGAGCGCTCTAGAGCGCCGCCGCGGCGGCGATGCGCGCCGTCGCCGCGGGGTCCCGGGCCGGCCCCGGGTCGTCGCCCCCGCTACGTTCCTTCGCGGGGCCTTCCGTGCGGCTGTAATTGAGGATGGTGTTGACGAGCGCAACGTGGGTGAACGCTTGCGGGAAGTTGCCCACCATGCGCTGGGCGGAGACGTCGTACTCCTCGGAGACCAGTCCGACGTCGTTGCAGATGCCGATCAGCCGCTCGATCAGCGCGCGCGCCTCTTCCCGCCGGCCGAGGCCGATCAGGTTATCCGCGTACCAGAAACTGCAGGGCAGGAAGGCGCCTTCGCCACCGGGCAGGCCGTCCGTGGTCTGGTCGTGAGTCTCGTAGCGCAGGATGAAGCCGTCGCGCATCAGCCGGCGGCCGATCGCCTCCACGGTGCCGACCACGCGCGGGTCGTCCTGCGGCAGGAAGCCCATATGGGCGGCGAGGAGCAGGCTCGCATCGAGATCTTTCGAGCCGTAGAACTGCACGAAGCTGTTCTGCTCGGCATCGAAGCCCTTGGCGCAGACCTCGGCATGGATCTCGTCGCGGGTGGCGCGCCAGGCGGCAAGCGGCGGCTCGGGCAGGGCACGCCCGCCATGGCGATGGGTGGACACCCCCGATTCGAGGATCTGCTCCCAGCTGCGGATGGCGCGGTCGTAGGCGACCCAGGCCATGATCTTCGAGTGCACGAAGTGCTTGCGCCCGCCGCGCACCTCCCAGATGCCCTCGTCGGGCTCGCGCCAAGCGCGGTCGAGATGGTTCATCAGCGCGCGGCCGACGCGGAACCCCTCCCGGTCCTCCGGCATGCCGCGCTGGCGGGCCTGATAGAGGGCGTCGAAGACCTCGCCGTAGACGTCGAGCTGGAACTGGCTCACCGCCGCATTGCCGACCCGCACCGGCCGCGCGCCCTCGTAGCCCGGCAGCCAGTCGAGCTCGATCTCGGGCAGCAGGCGCTCGCCGGCGATGCCGTAGAGGATATGCGCCTGCTCGGGATTGCCGGCCACCGCCCGGGTCAGCCAGTCGCGCCAAGCGCGGGCCTCGTCGATATAGCCGGAATCCATCAGCGCCAGCAGCGTGAAGGTCGAGTCGCGCAGCCAGCAGAAGCGGTAATCCCAGTTGCGCACGCCGCCGAGCTGCTCGGGCAGCGAGGTGGTCGGCGCGGCCACGATCCCGCCGGTCGGGCGGTAGATCAGCGCCTTGAGGGTGAGGAGCGAACGCTTCAGGATGTCGTCCCAGGGCGTGCCCGTCGCGCAATGGTCCGACCAGTCGCGCCAGGCCCGGTCGGTGGCGGCGAGCACCCGGCGCGGCTCGATCGGCGGCGGATCGTCCTCGTGCGAGGCGCCGTAGCTGAGCACGAAGCGGGCGGTCTCGCCGGCATGCACCGTGAACTCGGAGACCGTGGTCTGGGCCTTCGAGCCGTGGAGCGGCACGTTGGTGCGCAGCACCACCTTGTGGGGCCCCGAGATCATGCGCAGGTCCTCGAGCTCGCTGCGCGAGACCCAGGGCACGGCCGAGCCGTAATCGAAGCGCACCGCGATCTCCATCCGCATGGCGACGCGCCCGGACAGGCCCTCCACCATGCGAATCAGGTGCGAGCCGTCGCCGGCCGGCATGAAGTCGGTGACCCGGACCTCGCCCTCGCGGGTGCGGTGGCAGGTCTCCAGGATCAGGGTGCCGTCGCGATAGGCCCGCCGCGTCTCGGCATGGTCCGAGACCGGCCCGAGCTGCCAGAAGCCGTGCTCCTCGGTGCCGAGCAGGCCCGCGAACAGCGCGGAGGCGTCGAAGCGGGGGAAGCAGAGCCAGTCGACGCTGCCGGCGCGGCTGATCAGAGCCGCGGTGCGCCCGTCGCCGACGAGCGCGTAATCCTCGATGCGAGCCGCCATGCCCTGGAATCCGTGGCGGTGGGCGCGGGCGGCGCCCTCCGATGCGCTGCACCTAGGACGGCAGGCCGCCCGGGTCCAGAGGGGGCGCGGCGCTCGGCAGACCTCCCGGCGCGTCCGGCCGTCAGGCTCAGCGCATCGCCTCGACCAGCACCGAGACCGAGCCGCGGACGGTGCCGCCCACCGTGCCGGTCACCGCGGCGGCGCGGTCGCGCACGTAGCGCGTCGCCTCGTCCATCGCCCGCCCGGCGGCGCGCGCGGCCGGGGCGGCGTAGGGCAGGGCGAGGTCGGGCAGGGGGCGGCCGCGGGGGGGGGGGGGACGGCCGGGCGTGGTTTTGCGGGCGTCGTGTGTGGCGGGGCGGGCGGCCACCTGCGGGGCGGAGGGGCCCCCGCCCCGGCCCCGCTGAGATTGTCCTGGGGGGAGGCTAGAGGTCCACGCCC
>NZ_CABFPH010000016.1 GCF_902141845.1 Methylobacterium symbioticum
CGGCGGCCGGGCATGCCGATGCGGCGTGAGCACGGGGCTTGGTGGGCGGGGCGTCGCGCGGGCCCTCCTCGGCGGACGACGACCGGGCGACCTGCGCGCCCCGTCCCCCTCGCGCGAGCAGGCGCCTGCGCCGCCCCGGCGACCCGCGCGCCCGGCTCGCCCGAGCCGACGAGGATCAGCCCGGCGACGTGGCGCCACTGGCGCGCCAGGGGCGCCCGCAGGGGCCCCGCCGGGAAGGGGCGCCCGTTGCCGATTCCGCTGCCGGCATCGACCACGACCAGAGCCAGGTCCTTGGCAAGGCCGGGATTCTGCAGGCCGTCATCCATCACCACCACGTCGGCGCCGCAGGCGGCACAAAGCGCCGCCCCGGCCGCGCGGTCGCGGGCGACCACCGCGGGGGCGAAGCGGGCGAGCAGCAGCGCTTCGTCGCCCACATCGGCGAAGCCGTGGCGGGCCGGATCGACCTGAACCGGGCCGGCGAGCCGGCCGCCATAGCCGCGGCTGAGGAAGGCCGGCGCCCGGCCAAGGCCGCGCAGGATCTCCGCCAGCGCCAGGGCGGTGGGGGTCTTGCCGGCCCCACCCAGGGTGAAGTTGCCGAGGCAGAGGACCGGGCAGGGGCCGGGCCGGCCGGGCCGGGCCATCCGCGCGGCCGTCATCCGGCCGTAGAGCGCGCCGAGCGGGGCCAGAGCCAGGGCGGCGGGGTGATTCGGGGAGCCGTCCCAGAAGGCGGGCGGGCGCATCAGCCCTGCCATCAGCCCTGCAAGGCCGCGAGCTTCATCTGCGCCACGAACGGGTCGAGCACGGCGAGCGTCCGGGTCACCGCTCCCTCGAAGGGCGCGAGCGCCCGCTGCCCAGCCTCGGCGACGGCACGGGCGCGGGCGGGGTCGGCGAGGAGATCGCCGAGGCTCGCGGCGAGTTCGCGCCCGTCGCTCACCGCCAGCGCGCCGCCGGCCGCGTCGAGGGCACGGTAGACCTCGGCGAAGTTCTGGATGTGCGGCCCGTGCAGCACCGCCGCATCGAGGCGCAGGGGCTCGATCGGGTTCTGGCCGCCGCGCGCGACAAGGGAGCCGCCGAGGAAGGCGACAGGGCTCAGGCGGTAGAACAGGCCGAGCTCGCCCACCGTGTCGGCGACGTAGACGTCGACGCCCGGATGCGGGCGCCCGCCCGCGGCGCGGCGCGCACTGCGCAGGCCCGCTTCCGTGGCGTGCGCCGCCGCCTCCGGCCCGCGGCCTGGATGGCGCGGGGCGATCAGGGTCAGGAGATCGGGAAAGCGGCTCTTGAGCTGCGCATGGGCGAAGACCGCCGCCGCCTCCTCGCCGGGATGCGTACTCGCCGCGATCCAGACGGGCCGCGCCCCGATCATCTCGCCGAGATAGGCCAGTTGCTGCCGGTCGGCCGGGGGCACGGCAGAGTCGTATTTGAGGTTGCCGGCCACACTCACCCGCGGCGCGCCGAGACGGGCGAAACGCGCCGCGTCGTCCCGCGTCTGCGCGAGGCAGATCGCGATGCGCGCGAGCAGGGCCTCGGCCGTGCGCGGCGAGCGCTCCCAGCCCCGCAGCGAACGCTCCGACATCCGGCCATTCACCAGGATCAGCGGGATCCCGCGATCGTGCAGGCCGAGGATCACGTTGGGCCAGATCTCGGATTCGGCCACCAGCGCGAGATCCGGCTGCCAATGGTCGAGGAAGCGCCCGACCCAGCGCGGCGCGTCGAGGGGCATGTACTGGTGCACGGCGCCCGCCGGCAGGCGAGTGCCGATCAGCTCGGCCGCGGTGCGCGTGCCCGTGGTGACCAGAACCGAGAAGCCGCGGGCGATCATGCCCTCCACCAGCCCCACCAGGGAGAGCACCTCGCCGACGCTCGCGCCATGCATCCAGACGAGGGGCCCCACCGGCCGGGCGCGGCCCGGCAGGCCGCGACGCTCGGACAGGCGGCGCGGATCCTCCTTGCCGCGGCGGGCGCGCCAGGCGAGGAGCCCCGCCACCGCCGGCTCGCCGAGGCGTAACGTCGCCCGGTAGGCCCGGAGCGGCAAGGTCAGGGGCGGCGCCCTCACGCCGCGGCCTCGCGCCAGCGGGCACCGACCCGGTCGGGCCGGCCGACCAGGGTGTAGGCGCGGTCGTGCACGCGGTTCATCTCGGCCTCCAGGCGCAGGCGCAGGCCCTCGAAGGCCTCCGGCTCGACCTCGCGGGGCACGGTGATCGGCTCGCCGAACACCACGGCGCCCCGGCCGAAGGGCAGGCCGAGGCAGGCCCTGTCCCAGGAGTTGAAGCGCAGGTGCCGGCTCGTCACCACCGCCACCGGCACGATCGGGCGGCCGGAGAAGCGGGCGAGCGTGAGGATGCCGGCATCGGCGCGGCGGGACACCTTCGGCACGTCGGCGCTGAAGGCCACGGTCTCGCCGGCCTTGAGGGCCTTCAGCATGGCGCGCAGGCCCTCGGCCCCGCCCTTGGCGCGGGTGTCGCTCTCCCGCCGCCGCCCGCGCGCCCCGGAGGCGCGGATCACCCGGACGCCCATCCGGGTCAGGGCGATCGTGTTGATGTTGCCGTCGGGGTTGCGCGAGATGATCGTGGCGATGCGGTCCTGCGGGCGGCGGGCGAAGGGCACCATGATATGCTGGCCGTGCCACATGCCGGCGATGAAGGGGGTCTGCCCGTCGAGCCAGCCGTCGTCCGCCTCGGCGGGCTCCACCGTGAACCGGTTGGTGCGTCGGACCAGTCCGAGATAGCCGGCCGCGAGGGTGCCGAGCAGATCCTGGACCGCCGGTAGGCGGCTGATGCGTTTGGCGAGGCTCATCGGGCGCGTCTGTGGGCCTGGACCGGCGGCTCGCACCGTCCGGACCTCGGGGCGGGTCGGTCCGCTGCGGGCGGCGCGTCGGCGGGGCTGTCTACCCCTGCCCGCGGCCGGGGCGCAACCGACGCCGGGCGCTCGGCTCGGTGAGAGTCCGCTTGCCTGGAACAATTCCAATGTATAGATTGGAATTGTTCCAGACGAGGTGACGGCCATGGCGGCAGGATTGGACGGGGGCATCGCCCTGAACGATGCGGCGGAGCGGCACCGCGCCTTCGTGCTGCGCTACGTGCAGCCGGGGCTCGCCGGGCTGATCGACGGGTCGGTCTCCACCCTGGCGCCGATCTTCGCCGCCGCCTTCGCCACCCAGGCGAACGGGCCGACCCTCCTCGTCGGGCTCGCCGCCTCGATCGGCGCCGGCATCAGCATGGGGCTGACCGAGGCCCTCTCCGACGACGGCCAAGTGACGGGCCGCGGCGATCCCCGGATGCGCGGCCTCGTCTGCGGCGCGATGACGGCGCTCGGCGGCCTCGGCCATACCCTGCCCTACGCGATCCCCGATTCCTGGCCGAACGCCTTCTGGCTCGCCACCAGCCTCGCGATCCTGGTGGTGGCGGTGGAGCTGGTGGCGATCGCCGCCATCCGCACCCGCTACATGGCGACCCCATTCGGGCGGGCCGCGCTGCAGGTGCTGGTCGGCGGGGCGCTGGTGCTCGCCACGGGGATGCTGATCGGGAGCGCGTGAGGGCGGGGATGCGGCGCCCCGCTTGACGCGCGGGCCCCGAGCCGCGATGCGCTGGGCCCGATGACGGCCACGCCCTTCCGCCTCGCCCATCTCAGCGACCCGCATGTGGGGCCGCTCTCGCGCCCGCGTCTGCGCCAGCTCCTCGGCAAGCGGGCCACGGGCTACGCCAACTGGCGCCGCGGCCGCTCGCGCAGCCACGACATGGAGGTGCTTGCGGCGCTGGTGGCGGATCTCCGGGCCCAGGCGCCCGATCACATCGCCTGCACCGGCGACCTCTGCAATATCGGCCTGCCGAGCGAGTGGGAGACCGCCCGGGTCTTCCTGGAGGCGCTCGGCGCGCCCGGGGCGGTCAGCTTCGTGCCGGGCAACCACGACGCGTATGTGCGCGGCTCGCTCGAAGGGCTGCTCGCCGCCTGCGACGGCTGGACCGCGGACGATGGCGGGCTCGGCGGCTGCTTCCCCTATCTGCGGCGGCGGGGGCCCCTCGCCCTGGTCGGCCTCTCGACCGCGATCCCGACCAAGCCCTTCGTGGCGAGCGGACGCCTCGGGCCGGCGCAGATCGCCGCCGCCGAGGCGCTGCTGCGGGCGCTGGCCACCGAGCCCGGCCGGCCCTGCCGGGTGGTGCTGATCCACCACCCGCCCCATCCGGGCGGCGCCCTGCCGGGACGCGACCTGACCGATGCGAAGGCGCTCGCCGCGATGATCGCCCGCACCGGGGCGGAGCTGATCCTGCACGGGCACAACCACGTCACCAGCCTCGCCGCGCTCCCGGGCCCGAACGGGGCGCCGGTGCCGGTGGTCGGCGCGTCCTCAGCCTCGGCCCGGCCCGGCGCGCACGGTCCCTCGCCGGCGCGGCGGGCGGCCTATCTGCTCTTCAGCTTCGTGCGGGAGGGGGAGCGCCACGTCATCACGGCGCGCCAGCGCGGGCTGGATCCCGACGGGACTGTCGCCGATCTCGGCGCGCTGGCACTGGTCTGAGCCGGGCCGTCGGCCCGGCGGCGGCTTAAGAGCCAGCCGCGAGTAGGCCCTGCTGCTGGCGGGCGATGCTGGCCTCGTAGCGCTCCGCCTGGAGCCGGGTGAGGCCGGAGATCAAGGCAATCGTTCCGCGGTAGACAGTGTAGGTTCCGTCCTGGGTCGGGGTGACGCGAATCGTCTCGGACATCGGAGCCATCCTGTGTTGATTGTCGTTGGGATGCGGAGTTTATCTTTCTAAGACGCCGTGCCTTGAGGCGAGAGTCTTCCTTTCTGCTCGAATCTGCTCGAAACATGGGCTGCGAGTTCGGGACGTTAACTGAACGGATGCCCAACGCAAGGGGCGTTGCCGCTCCCTACCTAAGTATTTGCATTGCATCGCAGCGCAGGGTCCGCCGCATTGAATGCTATCTTTGCGCGGGCTGAATGACGGCTTTTCCGTCTTCACAACGGGCGTGGACGCGCCGCTGTGCATACGCGGCGCTCCGATGGCCCGGCGCGGTCCCGCGGATATCTACAGGGCGACCTCGATCAGGAACGGCCCAGGTCGGGCGAGCGCGTGGCGGAACACGTCGATGAAGGCGGGCAACGTCTCGACGCGGCGCGCCTCGACGCCGTAGCCGCGGGCGAGGCTGACCCAGTCCACCGGCGGATCGTCGAGGGAGAGCATGCCGAGCGCCTTCGGGCCCGGATTCCGCGCGCCGACATTGGCGAGTTCGCCGCGCAGGATGGCATAGGCGCGGTTCGACCAGATCAGCGTCACCACGTCGAGGCGCTCACGCGCCTGGGTCCAGAGGGCCTGGGCCGTGTAGAGGGCGCTGCCATCGGCCTGCAGGTTGACGACCTTGCGGTCGCGGGCCGCGATCGCCGCGCCGGTCGCGAGCGGGATGCCGACGCCGATGGCGCCGCCGGAGAGCTGGAGCCAGCTATGCGGCGCGGCCCCGTGGGTGGCGGCGAAGAAGTTGCGTCCCGTGGTCAGCGATTCGTCGCAGATCACCGCCCCCTCGGGGATCAGGGCGCCGAGCACCGGCCCGATCGCGTCGTCCGCCAGGGGGCCGGAATCCGGCAGCGTCGGGCGCGGCGGGATGGGCATCTCGACCGTCGCCGGGGCGCCGACCGCCTCGGCGAGCCGCTCCAGCGCCTCGATCTGGTCCTCCTCGGGTGTGGCGAGGGTCAGCGTCTCGGCCTGTTCGTGCGTCAGCACGCTCGGCTTGCCGGGATAGGCGAAGAAGCCGACCGGCCGGGTGGCGCCGACGAGGATCACCCGGCGGTAGGGCGCGAGCGCCGCGATGGCTTGGTCGATCGGGTAGGGCAGCCGCTCGATCGGCACCGACCCGGCACCGCGGTCGATCCGGGCATTGGCCTGCATGGCCATGAGCCTGGCGCCCGTCTTCGCCGCGATCCGCGCCGCGATGCGCTTGCCCTCCCCGCGCACGGCACGGTCGCCGAGGAACAGCAGCGCCGGCTCGCCGCTCGCCAGCGCCTCCGCCGCCTGCCGCACCGCCATGTCCGCCGCCCGCGCCCGGTCCGGGATCACCGGCACGGGCGCGATGCCGCCGCCCGGCTCCCAGGCGGTGTCGGCGGGCAGGATCAGGGTGGCGATGCCGCCCGGCGCCGTGCGGGACGCCGCGATCGCCGCCGCCCCGTCCCGGCCGATCTCGGCGGCGCTGGGGCCGGGGCGGGTCCAGGCCGAGACGGTGCCGGCGAGCGCCTCGATGTCCGAGGTCAGGGGCGCATCGTACGAGCGGTGGTAGGTGGCGTGCTCGCCGACGATGTTGACCATCATCGAGCGGGCGCGCCGGGCGTTGTGAAGGTTGGCCAGCCCGTTGGCGAGACCGGGGCCGAGATGGAGCAGGGTCGAGGCGGGCTTGTCGGCCATGCGGGCATAGCCGTCCGCGGCGCCGGTGGCGCCGCCCTCGAACAGAAACAGCGCGCAGGCCATGCCCTCGACCCGGTCGAGGGCGGCCACGAAATGCATCTCCGAGGTGCCGGGATTGGTGAAGCAGACCTCGACGCCCCCCGCCACCAGGGTGCGGACGAGGCTCTCGGCGCCGTTCATCGGGTCTGACACGACGGATCCTCTCCCTGAAAACCATCCCGGACGAGATCTGATGGTGACGCGGACGGCCCCGCCGACAAGCCCCAGGTGCCGGCCGAGCCCTGCGCCGCCCGCAGGGAGTCTGGCGTGGGACTTGCGGCCAAGCCGGCGTCTGCAATCTACGCTTGAACCTCCATGCCTCTTCCCCGCGCACCGGCCGGTGCGCGGCGAGGCGACCGCCGGCCTCCCCGGCCCGGCGCTTGAAAGCATCCTCCGATGACCGACAGCCACGACCTCTCCCTCCTCACCGCCAGGGCCCTGGCCGAGGGCATCGCCGCACGGCGGATCTCCCCCGTGGACGCGGTCGAGGCGCTGCTCGCACGCATCGCGGCGCAGGAGCCGAAGCTCCAGGCCTTCACAGAGATCTTCGCCGCCGATGCCCGACTCGCGGCCGAGGGTGCCGAGAAGGCGATCCGCTCCGGCCACGCGGTCGGGCCGCTGCACGGCGTGCCGGTCGCGCTGAAGGATCTCGTGGACCTCGACGGGCGCATCACCATGGGCGGCTCGGCCGCGCACCGGGCGCGCCGGGCGACCCGCACCGCCACCGTCGCCCGCCGCCTGATCGCGCAGGGCATGATCGTGCTGGGCAAGACCCACACGGTGGAATTCGCCTATGGGGGCTGGGGCACCAACCCGCATCTCGGCGTGCCGTGGAACCCCTGGGACGCGGACCTGCCGCGCACGCCCGGCGGGTCGAGCAGCGGCACGGGCGTCGCGGTCGCCGCGCGCATGGCGCCCTGGGGTCTCGGCACCGATACCGGCGGCTCCGTGCGACTGCCGGCCTCGTTCTGCGGGCTGACCGGCCTGAAGGTGACGGTCGGGCGCATCTCCACCCACGGCATCGTCCCGCTCTCGGCCACCCTCGACACGCCCGGTCCGATGGCCCGCAGCGTGGAGGACGCCGCCCTGCTCTACCGGGCCCTGTCCGGCCCCGATCCGCTCGATCCGGCGACGCGCGGCATCGAGCCTGTCGACCCGTTCCCGACCCTGAACCGCGGCGTGCGGGGCCTGCGCCTCGCGCGCATGCCGGAGACGGAGCGCGACGGCGTCGATGCGCCGATGCTCGCGGCCTACGACCGCGCCCTCGACGAACTCGCCCGGCTCGGCGCCGAGATCGTCGAGATCCGCCTGCCCTTCCGCTTCGCCGACCTGTTCGCCTTGAGCGCGATCACCAATGCGGAGGCCTATTTCACCAACGGGACGCTCGCCGAGGATCCGGCGAGCCCCCTCGGCGAGGCGGTGCGGGCGCGGATCCTGGCCGGCGCCAAGCTCTCGGCCCAGGACTATCTCGCTACGCTCAACCGGCGCGACGCCATGAAGCGGGCGCTCGCCGAGGCCTGGGCGGATTGCGACGCCCTGCTGACGCCGACCACCGAGACCCCGGCGATCCCCCTCGACGCCGTGGACGAGGCCCACCTGCCCTCGCGCTTCTGCCGGTTCGGCAACCTGCTCGACCTCTGCGCCCTCGCCCTGCCGAACGGCTACACGGAGGGCGGCCTGCCGCTCTCCCTGCAGATCGTCTGCCGCGGTTACGACGAGGCCATGGCCTTGCGCATCGGCCAGGCCTTCCAGACGGCGACCGACTGGCACCTGCGCCTGCCGCCGGGTATTCCGGGCTGACGCAGGAAGGTGTTGCCCATGGCGCACGACGATCATCACGGCCACCCGCATGGCCATGCGCACGGTCACGCGCACGACCACGCCCACGGCAGCGAGCTCTCGCCGATCGAGGCGCGGGTGCGGGCGCTCGAATCGATCCTGGTCGAGAAGGGCTATGTCGATCCGGCCGCCCTCGACGCGCTGGTCGAGATGTACGAGACCAAGGTCGGCCCCCATAACGGCGCCCGCGTCGTCGCCCGCGCCTGGACCGACCCGGATTACCGCGCGCGGCTCCTGGCCGACGCGACGCCGGCCATCGCCGAACTCGATATCGGCGGGCGCGGCGGCGAGCACATGGTGGTGGTCGCCAACACGCCGGACACGCACAACCTCGTCGTCTGCACCCTGTGCTCCTGCTACCCCTGGCCGGTCCTCGGCCTGCCGCCGGTCTGGTACAAGGCCCCCCCCTACCGGGCTCGGGCGGTGAGCGACCCGCGCGGGGTGCTCGCCGAGTTCGGGGTGAGCCTGCCGGAGGCGACCCGCATCGCGGTGTGGGATTCCACCGCAGAGACCCGCTACATGGTCCTGCCGATGCGGCCGGCCGGCACCGAAGGCTGGGACGAGGCGGCGCTCGCCGCCCTCGTCACCCGCGACGCGATGATCGGCACCGGCCTGCCCCGGACGCCGGACGCGGTGGCGGCATGAACGGCGCGCAGGATCTCGGCGGCATGCACGGCTTCGGGCCGGTCCGGCCGGAGGCCGACGAGCCGGTCTTCCACGCGGACTGGGAGCGGCGCGTCTTCGCCCTGGCGCTCGCCATGGGCTTCACCGGGACTTGGAACCTCGACGGCTCGCGCGCCGCCCGCGAATCGCTGCCGCCGGCCGAGTACCTCGCGTCGAGCTACTACGCGATCTGGCTGAAGGCCCTGGAGGCCCAGGTCGCCCAGCACGGGCTCGCGACGCCCGAGGAGATGCAAAGCGGCGTCTCGTCGGGGCCGGGCAAGGCGGTGGCGCGGATTCTCACCGCCGACATCCTTGAACCCCGCTTCCGCGCCGGCTTCCCGAGCGACCGGCCGGCGCAAGGCCCCGCCCGCTTCGCGATCGGCGACACGGTCCGCGCCCGCAATCTCCACCCGCGGGGCCATACCCGGCTGCCGCGCTACGTCCGCGGGCGCGTCGGACGGGTCGAGCACGTGCACGGCGCCTTCGTCCTGCCGGACACCAACGCAACGGGCGCCGGCGAGAACCCGCACTGGCTCTACACGGTGGGCTTCTCCGCGACCGAGCTGTGGGGGCCCGACGGCGACCCGAACCAGCGCGTGATGGTCGAAGCCTTCGAGCCCTATCTCGATCCGGAGGCCGCGTGAGCCTCGCCGATCCCGGCCCCTTCGCCGCGCCCTGGGAGGCGCAGGTCTTCGCCCTCGTCGTCTCCCTGCGCGATGCCGGGCTGTTCACCTGGCCCGAATGGGCGCAGGCGCTCGGCCGGGCGATCCGCCCGGAGGACGATGCCGAGGCGCCCGCCGATTACGGGCGCTGGCTCGCGGCCCTCGAAGGATTGCTCGCCGAGCGCGGCATTGCCCTGGCGGACGGTGTGGCGGAGCGCCGCGACGCTTGGCTCCGGGCCGCCGCCGCGACGCCCCACGGCCAGCCGATCCGCCTGGAGAACGACCCGCTGAGGGGCTGAGGGTCAGCTCTTCCGCCCGCCCGGCCCCTTGGCCTCGGCCGCCCGGCACAGGGCCTCGGCGAGGGCTCCGACCGGCTCCGCGGCGGGCCTGCTGGAGGGCTTGGCAGGCGCTTTCGGGCGCGCGCCCGGCCGCGGGCCCGCATCGCGGCGCTCCTGACCCTGGCGCGCGGGCGCCTCGCTCGAGCGCATCGAGAGGGCGATGCGCTTGCGGGCGGCATCGACCTCGATCACCCGCACCTGCACCACGTCGCCGGGCTTCACCACCTCGCGCGGGTCCTTCACGAAGCGGTCGGCCAGCATCGAGACATGGACGAGCCCGTCCTGATGCACGCCGATATCGACGAAGGCGCCGAAGGCCGCGACATTGGTCACCACGCCCTCAAGCCGCATGCCGGGCTTCACGTCCTTGATGGTCTCGACGCCCTCGGCGAAGGCGGCGGTGCGGAAGCTCGGGCGCGGGTCGCGACCGGGCTTCTCCAACTCGGCGATGATGTCGGTGACGGTGGGCAGGCCGAAGCTGTCATCCGCGAAGGCCTTGGGCGAGAGGCCGCGCAGGGTGGCGCCGTCGCCGATCAGCGCCTCGATCGGCCGGCCCGTGGCCTTCAGGATCTTCTTGACGACCGGGTAGGCCTCCGGATGCACGCCGGAGGCGTCGAGGGGGTCCTCACCGCCGCGGATGCGCAGGAAGCCGGCGGCGAGTTCGTAGGCCTTGGGCCCGAGACCCGGCACCTTGCGCAGCGCCGCCCGCTTCGGGAACGGGCCATTGGCGTCGCGGTGGACGACGATGTTGCCCGCCACCCGCTCCGTGAGGCCCGAGACCCGGGCGAGCAGCGGCGCCGAGGCGCTGTTCACGTCGACGCCGACGCTGTTCACGCAATCCTCCACCACCGCGTCGAGGGAGCGGGCGAGCTTCCCCTCGCCGAGATCGTGCTGATACTGCCCGACGCCGATCGCCTTCGGCTCGATCTTCACGAGCTCGGCCAGCGGATCCTGCAGCCGCCGCGCGATCGAGACGGCGCCGCGCAGGGTCACGTCGAGGTTCGGCAACTCGGCCGACGCATAGGCCGAGGCCGAGTAGACCGAGGCACCGGCCTCCGAGACCAGCACCTTGGTGAGGCTCTGCTCGGGCATCTTGGCGACGAGCTCGGCCGCAAGCCGGTCGGTCTCGCGCGAGGCGGTGCCGTTGCCGATGGCGATCAGCTCGATCCCGTGCGCCCGGACGAGCTTCGCCAGGGTCATCAGGGCCCCGTTCCAGTCGCGCCGTGGCTCGTGCGGGTAGATCGTGTCGGTGGCGACCACCTTGCCGGTGGCATCCACCGCTGCGACCTTCACCCCGGTGCGGTAGCCCGGATCGAGGCCGAGCGTCGGCCGCGCCCCCGCGGGGGCGGCGAGCAGCAGGTCGCGCAGGTTGCGCGCGAAGACGGTGACGGCGCCCTCCTCCGCCACCGTCCAGAGACGGGCGCGCAGGTCCGTCTCGGTGGCGGGCTTCAAGCGCTTGCGCCAAGCCTGCCGCACCGTCTCCATCAGGAAGGCGTCGCCCGGCCGGCCGCGTTCCGCGATGCCGAGCCGCTGCGCGATCCGCGCCTCCTGCCAGGGCAAGGTGCCGGGGCGCGGCTCCTCAGCATCGGCGATGTCGAGGTCGAGGATCTCTTCCTTCTCGCCGCGGAACAGGGCGAGGATGCGGTGCGAGGGCAGCTTGGCCAGGGGCTCGGAGAAGTCGAAATAGTCGGCAAACTTCTCACCCTCCAGGCGCTTGCCCTTGCGCACGCGCGCCGCCATGCGCCCGCGCTGCCAGCCGGTCTCGCGCAGGGAGCCGACGAGTTCCGCGTCGTCGCAGGCCCGTTCGATCAGGATGGCGCGGGCGCCCTCCAGCGCGGCCTCGGCGTCGGGCACATCGTTTTTGCCGGCATATGGACTGGCCTGACGGACGGGGTCGAGGTCGGGCCGGGCGAGCAGCGCCTCGGCCAGAGGCTCCAGCCCGGCCTCGCGGGCGGCCTGCGCCTTGTTGCGGCGCTTGGGCCGGAACGGCAGGTAGAGATCCTCCAGCCGCGCCTTGGTCTCGGCCCGGGCGATCTGCGCGGCGAGGCCCGCATCGAGCTTGCCCTGGGCGCGGATGCTGTCGAGGATCGCGCTGCGGCGCCCCTCGAGGTCCCGCAGATAGGCGAGGCGCTCCTCGAGCGTGCGCAGCTGGGCATCGTCGAGGGCGCCCGTCGCCTCCTTCCGGTAGCGGGCGATGAAGGGCACGGTGGCGCCGCCGTCGAGGAGGTCCACCGCCGCCGCCACCTGCGTCTCGGCCACGCCGAGCTCACCTGCGATGCGCGCGTTGATGCCGGTCATGCCGTCTCCCCCTGTCGAGCCGCGGCGGTGTGGATCCGCGGGCGAGGAGCGTCAAGGCGGGATCAGTTCAGGCGCAGGATCGCGGCGTTCAAGAGGGTCGCGAAGGCGACCCAGGCGGCGTAGGGCACGAGGAGCCAGGCGGCGGGACGGTCGAAGCGCCAGGACAGCCGGATGGTCCAGAGCACCATCACGAGGAGGGCCACCACCACGACGAGGGCGGGGCCGACCGCATGGGCGGTGAAGAAGACCGGGCTCCAGGCGGCGTTGAGCGCGAGCTGCACCGCGAAGGCGAGGATGGCGAGCCACCAGCCCTGGCGCGAGGGCCCCGTGCGCGGCATGGCCCCGAGCAGCCGCCAGGCCGCGTAGGCGATCATCGTATAGAGGATCGTCCAGGCGACCGGGAAGATCCAGTTCGGCGGGTTGAAGGCGGGCTTGTTCAGCCCCGCATACCAGCCGGGGATCTCGCCCTGCGTGGAGACCGAGCCGACGATCGCGGTGGCCGCCACCGGGAGCACGGCCGCCGCGATCCGGAGCACGGGGCCGAGCGCCGGCCGTTCGGGGACATGGGTGACGGTGCTCATCTCACTCGCTCGCGGGGTGCAGTCCCGTCCGGCGGACGGACGCCTTGCGGGGCCGGCGCGGATCGTGTCACGCGCTCCCCAGGCACCTAGCGCACGGCGGCCCGACGATCAGGGCCCGCGCCGAATCGGGAGACCGCCATGTCACGGACGGATGGGTCCCAGGGCAACGCGCCGGAGGCGCCTCGGGATGCGGGCGGCGTCTCGCGGCGCAGCCTCGCGGCGCAGGCTCTCGGCCGCGTCGACCCGATCACGAAGGGCGTGGTGCCGCCACTCCACGTCGCGACGACCTTCATCCGCGATCCCGACAATGCCTATTCCTCCGGCTTCGTCTACGCGCGGCCGGACAACGCGACCGTGCGGGAAGCGGAAGCCGTGCTCGCCATGCTGGAAGAGGCGGCCGGCGCCCTGCTGTTCGGCTCCGGCATGGCGGCGGCCACCGCCCTGTTCGGCGCGCTGGAGCCGGGCGACCACGTCGTCGCGCCCAACGTCATGTACTGGGCGCTGAAGCGCTGGTTGCGCGAGGAGGGCCCGCGCCGGGGCCTGAGCGCCGATTTCGTGGATGCGGACAGGCCGGAGGCGCTCCGCGGCGCGGTGCGGCCCGGCCGGACGAAGCTCGTCTGGATCGAGACGCCGGGCAACCCGCTCTGGACCGTCACCGACATTGCGGCCGCCGCCGAGATCGCGCACGCGGCCGGCGCCCGGCTCGCTGTCGATTCCACCGCCGCCTCGCCGGTCCATACGCGGCCGCTCGCCCTCGGGGCCGACCTCGTGATGCATTCGGGCACCAAGATCCTGAACGGCCACTCGGACGTGGTGGCAGGCGTGCTCGCGACGCGCAAGGCCGACGCCTTCTGGGCCCGGATCGGCGCCCTCCGCGCGAGCGGCGGCGCGATCCTCGGCCCCTTCGAGGCCTATCTGCTCACGCGCTCGCTGCGCACGCTGCACCTGCGCGCTACGGCCCAGGCCGCGGCCGCCCTGGACCTGGCGAGGCGGCTGACGGCCCATCCCAACGTGGCGCGGGTGCTCTATCCGGGGCTGCCCGACGATCCCGGCCACGCGGTCGCGGCGCGGCAGATGGAGGGCGGCTTCGGCTACATGCTCTCGATCCGCGTCGCGGGCGGCGAGGCGGCGGCCATCGCCACCGCCGCGCGGGTGCGGCTGTGGAAGCGGGCGACCTCCCTCGGCGGCGTCGAGAGCCTGATCGAGCACCGCGCCTCGGTGGAGGGGCCGGGGACACCCTGCCCGGCCGACCTGCTGCGCCTGTCCACCGGCATCGAGGATCCGGCCGACCTCTACGCCGACCTTGACGCGGCGCTGACGTCAGCGCACGGGTGACGTCTCCGAGGACAGGGATCGCAAAGGGATCATCCCTTTGCTGGGGCGCCGGGGCAAAGCCCCGGTGTCTTTCCGGGCTCTGCCCGGACCCGCGAAAGGGATGATCCCTTTCGAAACCCGGACCCCTGATCGACCCGGAGCAGCAGCGCCACCGGGATCAGGCCGACGAGCACGATGAGCAGGGCCGCGACGGTGCCGTCCTCGTAGGTGCCGCGGGCGGCCTCGCCGTAGAGATGAGTCGCCAGGGTCTCGACGTTGAGGGGCCGTAGCAGGAGCGTCGCCGGCAGTTCCTTGGCACAATCGACGAAGACGAGGAGCGCGCCGCTCAGGACGGCCGGCCAGGCCAGGGGGAGCTGGACCCGCGCCAGCGTTCCGAAGGGGCCGCGCCCGAGGAGCCGGCTCGCATCCGGCAGGGTCGCGGGGAGCCGGGCCAGCCCCGCCTCGCTGGTGCCCACCGCGATGCCGAGGAAGCGCACGAGATAGGCGGTGACGAGGGCTCCTCCGGTGCCGAGCCCGATCAGGGCCGGCGCCGCACCGAACAGGGCCTGGGTCGCCTCGCTGAGTGCCCCGTCGGCCAGCGCCAGCGGGCCGAGCAGGCCGATGGCCAGGATCGTGCCCGGCAGCGCGTAGCCGAGGCCGGCGAGCCGGATCAGGGCCGGGCCCCAGCTGCGATAGGCGAGCAGCCGCGGGCTCGCCGCCACGAGGACGCCGACCGCGCCCGCGATCAGCGTGGCGATGCCGGCATAGAGCACGGTGCTGGCGATCTCGGCCGGCAGGGTCGCGGGCAAGCCGCTGCGGGCGATCCGCGCGACGGCCCCGCTGGCAAGGAAGCCCGCCGGGATCAGGAAGCCCGCGGCCACCGGCACGAGGCCGAGGGCCAGCGCGAGCAGGCCGGCGCCGCGCCCGAGCGGAATCCGCGCCATCCGGCGCGGGCGCTGCGCGGATCCCGCGAAGCTGCGGCCCCGGCGCGCCCGGCGCTCGGCGGCGACCAGCAGCATGACGAGGGCCAGCATCACCAGGGCGATCTGGGCCGCGCCCGCGAGGTCCGAGCGGTTGATCCAGGTGGCGTAGACCTGCACCGTCAGGGTGCGCACGCCCAGGAACTCGGCCGCGCCGATGTCGTTGAGCGCCTCCATCAAGGCGAGGCTCGCGCCGAGCACGATGGCGGGCCGCGCGAGCGGCAGGGCGATGCGGGCGAAGGTGGCGGGCGGCCGCCCGCCGAGGGTGCGGGCCGCCTCCATGAGGTTGGCCGCCTGCATCCGGAACAGCGCCCGGGTCGGCAGGTAGACGTAGGGGTAGAGCACGAAGCCGAGGAGCAGGATGCAGCCCGGCAGCGAACGGATCTCCGGGAAGGCGAGGTCGCGCGGGCGCGTCAGGCCGAGGAGGCCGCGCAAGGTCGATTGCACCGGCCCCAGCGGATGCAGCAGGTCGAGATAGGCATAGGCCACGATGTAGGTCGGCACCGCGAGCGGCAGGAGCAGGCCGATCTCGAGCAGGCGCCGTCCCGGAAACGCGTAGGCCGAGACCAGCCAGGCGGCACCGGTCCCGATCGCCGTCACCATCAGCCCGACGCCGAGAAGGAGGGCCCCGGTCTGCCAGAGAGCCTGCGGCAGCACGTAGGCCATCAGGTGCGGCCAGAGCTCGCCCGTGCCCTGGAGGGCGGACAGCGCCAGCGAGACCAGCGGACTCAGCACCACGGCGACGACGAGGAGGATGGCGAGCGCGCAGGCCCCCGCCCCGATCCGGGGTGCGAGGCGCGCTGAAAGGCCCTTGCCGAACCCCGTCCCGGCCGGGCCACCGGCATGCAGACTGGTGTTCGGCACCCTCACGCTTCCCCCTCGCGGAATCCGGCCCAGGCCGGCGGCGAACCGCTGACCGAGCCGGCCGGCTGCTTGGCAGCCCCGGGCGGAGCCTGTAACCCCACCTCCGGCCAGAGGAAACCGGACACCGGGGAATTCCGACAGATGCGACTCGTGGTGGTCGGCGCCGGCGGGCGCATGGGACGAATGCTGATCCGCGCGGTGGCGCAGGCCGAGGGCTGCACCCTGACCGGTGCGATCGAGCGGGAAGGGGCGGAGGTGCTCGGGCAGGATGCCGGCGTGCTCGCCGGCCTGCCGGCGCTCGGCGTCCCCGTCACCGACGACCCGCTCGCGGCCTTCGCCGCCACCGACGGCGTGCTCGACTTCACGGCACCGGCCGCGACCGTGTTCTACGCCGAGCTGGCGGCCCAGGCCCGCATCGTCCACGTGGTCGGCACGACGGGCCTGTCGGAGGACGACCTCGCCAAGCTCCGGGCCGCGGCCTACCACGCCCGCATCGTGCGCTCGGGCAACATGTCGCTCGGCGTCAACCTCGTGGCCGCGCTGGTGCGCCGGGTCGCGGCCTCGCTCGGGCCCGACTTCGACATCGAGATCCTCGAGATGCACCACCGGCACAAGGTCGATGCACCGTCCGGCACCGCGCTGCTGCTGGGCGAGGCGGCGGCGGAGGGGCGCGGCGTCGATCTCGCCGAGACCCGCGTCTCGACGCGCGACGGCCATACCGGCGCGCGCCGGCCGGGCGATATCGGCTTCGCGACCCTGCGCGGCGGCAGCGTGATCGGCGATCACAGCGTGGTCTTCGCCGGTCCGGCCGAGCGCATCACCATCAGCCACCACGCCGAGGACCGAGCCCTCTTCGCCTCCGGCGCGGTCAGGGCGGCGCTCTGGGCCAACCCGAAGCCGCCGGGCCTCTACAGCATGACAGACGTGCTCGGGCTGTAAGCGCGGCCTTTTCCCGGCTTGGGGGCGGGGCACCGGCTCTGCTAGAGGCCGTGCCATCGAAGCCGGGATCGGAGCCCGGCGGCATCTCAAGGATCGGACCCCTCGATGGAGCGCCTGCTCGTCCTCGCTCGCCACGGCCAGAGCGAGTGGAACCTCAAGAACCTGTTCACGGGCTGGCGCAACCCGGACCTGACCGCGCTGGGCGTCGAGGAGGCCCGCAAGGCCGGGCGCTGGCTGAAGAGCGAGGGCTACGGCTTCGACGTGGCCTTCACCTCGAGCCTCGGCCGGGCGCAGCGCACCTGCGCGCTGATGCTGGGCGAGATGGATCTCTCCGATATCGAGACGATCCGCTCCGAGGCCCTGAACGAGCGCGACTACGGCGAGTTGTCCGGCCTCAACAAGGACGATGCCCGCGAGCGCTGGGGCGCCGAGCAGGTCCATCTCTGGCGCCGCTCCTACGACGTGCCGCCGCCCGGCGGCGAGAGCCTGAAGGACACGGCCGCGCGCGTGCTGCCCTTCTACATCGAGCGCATCCTGCCCCGCGTGATGGCGGGCGACCGGGTCCTGGTGGCCGCCCATGGCAACTCGCTGCGCGCCCTCGTGATGGTGCTCGACCACATGACGACCCAGACCATCGCGGGTCTGGAGATCGCCACCGGCGTGCCGCTGGTCTATCGGCTCAAGGCCGACACCACGGTGCTGACCAAGTCGGTGCTGGAGCGGGACATCGACGTCTGACCACCGGGTTCGAACTCGCGCCGGGGCTGATCCACCACCCCGGCTGGCTCGATGCGGACGCCCGGGCCGGGCTGGCCGGAGAGGTCGCGGCCGTGCTCGCGGCCGCCCCGCCCTACACTCCCCGCATGCCGCGCACGGGAAAGCCCTTCTCGGTGCGGATGACCAATGCCGGGCCACTCGGCTGGGTCTCCGACGCGCGGGGCTACCGCTACCAGCCGGAGCATCCCGAGACCGGCGCGCCCTGGCCATCCCTGCCGCCGACCGTGCTGCGCGCCTGGGCCGAGCTCGCCGGCTACCCGCACCCGCCGGAAGCCTGCCTGATCAACCTCTACGCCCCCGACGCCCGCATGGGCCTGCACCAGGACCGGGACGAGGCCGACCTCGCCGCGCCCGTGGTCTCACTCTCCCTCGGCGCCCCGGCCCTGTTCCGCTACGGCGGGACGCGGCGAGGCGACCCGACCCGCTCGGTGCGGCTGCAGCCGGGCGACGCCCTGGTGCTGGGAGGCGCCGCGCGGCTCGCCTTCCACGGCATCGACCGCATCCTGCCGGAGGCGGACCTGCTCGCATCCGAACCGGCGCTCCCCAGCCTGCCAGCGGGTTGGCGCTGCAACCTCACGATCCGGCGCGTGGGCCGAACGACCGCAAACTCACCCGCTTGACAGCCTCCCCGCGCCGGCCGACCCATCGCAGGCGGAGTAGGGCGCCAGGCTCGTGCCCGCGTGCGGAAAGTCGGATCCGATGTCGTTGCGGCAGGTTGCGCAGTCTCTCGGTCTCTCTCTCGGGCTCGTCGCCACGACGGCTGCGCTCGTCCCGACGGTGCGGGCCACCCTCCTGTCCGAGGCGTGGGCGGCCGAGACCGTCTACCCGCCGGGCTCCCGCTTCGGCTTCGAGCCGCCGAGTGACATGGTGCCATCCCGCCGCTTCACCGGCTTCGAACGGCGCGAGGGCGGGGCGACCATCTCCGTGGTGGAATTGCCGTCGAACGCCTTCGCGGAACTCGTCACCAGCTTCACCGACGCCAACCTGCTGACCCAGGGCCTCGCGGTGGAGAAGCGCGAGCCGCTGAAGCTCGGCGAGGCCGAGGCGATGCTCTACAGCGGCGAGCAGCCGGCCGATCCGGCCGGGCGCATGCCGGCCGTGCGCAAGCTCCTGCTGCTCGTCGGCGACTCGACCGTGACCGGGCTGATCATCGCGCAGTTCCTGCCCGATGCCGAGACCGAGGCGACCATGCGCGCCGTGCTCGCCGGGGTGAAGGTGCGGCCGGCGCTCAGCCTCACCCAGCAGGTCGATGCGCTGCCCTTCCGCATCGCCGATCTGGCCGGCTTCCGTCCGGTGCGGGTGCTCGCGGGCAATTCGGTGCTGATGACGGCCGGTCCGAAGGACCAGATGCTCGACATGGAGCAGCCGATCCTGGTTCTGGCCCAGGCGGTGCAGCAGCCGCCGGCCGCGGAGCAGCGCGACGCCTTCGCCCGCGCGGCGCTCTACGCCAACCAGACCATGAAGGATTTCGTGATTGAGCGGGCGCAGAGCTACCGCCAGAACGGCATCGACTGGCACGAGATCGTTGCCCGCGCCGTCGACGTGCCGACGAACAAGGCGGTGGTGGTGGCCCAGACCATCCGCTTCGCCCCAGACGGCTACCTGCGCGCCGTCGGCGTGGTGCGCGAGGACCAGCGCAGCGAGACGCTCTCCAAGTTCCGCGAGGTGGTCGACAGCGTGCAGGTGAAGTGACCGGACGCGCCGAGAGCATTTTCCGTGATCCAAGGATCACAGAAAATGCTCTAACTGATTGAGTGGACCGCATTTTCTTTCGCGGAACCGGCAACCACTTCCACGGAAAATGCTCGAGCTTCTCCACCCGGGCTCTCGGAGAGGGCGCGTCCTCTCGGGAACCCGGAGCCCGTCTCCCGATCAGGATTCCCGGATGCACCTGCGGCGCCTCGAAACGGGAAAGGGCGGACCGGTCTCCCGGTCCGCCCGATCTTCGTGTCCGTCGTCGGGGATCAGTGGCCGACGGCGACCGGGTTCAGCACGCCGTTGCTGGCATGGTGCCGCTTCAGCATCGGCCGCAGCATGGTAATGGCGAGCGTCGCGGCGATGAGGTCCAGGGCCGCCACCGTGTAGAGCACCGTCGCCCAGGTGCCGGTGGCCTGCATCAGCAGGTTGCCGACGGGAACGAACAGCGCGGCCAGGCCCTTGGCGCAGTAGAGCACGCCGTAGATCTTGCCGATGTGCTTCGAGCCGAAGGTGTCCGCCGCGGTCGCGCTGAACAGGGAGTACACCTCGCCCCAGGCCAGGAACACAATGCCCGAGAGGATCACGAAGGCCCAGGGGTTCGAGCCGAAGTAGCCCAGCGCCACGATGCCGATGCCCTCCATCGAGAAGGCGATGAACATCGTCTTCTCGCGGCCGATCTTGTCCGAGACCCAGCCGAAGAGGGGCCGCGAGATGCCGTTCATGATGCGGTCGAGCATCAGGGCGAAGGGCAGCGCCGCCATGGCGAAGAAGTACAGGTTGACCTGGAAGTTCTTCACGCCGAGGTCCTGCGCGATCACACCGAGCTGGGCCACCGCCATCAGGCCGCCGGTCACCGTGCAGGTGAACATCAGCAGCATCACCCAGAAGACCGGCGTCGAGAGCGCCTCCTGCAGGGTGTAGTCGCGCCGGCTCTGCAGCACGGTGGTCGAGAACTTGATCTCGCCCTTGCCCGGGCCGCGCATGAAGATCGCCGCCAGGATGATGATCGAGCCCTGGATCAGGCCGAAGGTGAAGAACGCCTGCGCGTAGCTGCCGGCATCGATCATCTTGGCGATCGGCAGGATGGTCAGCGCCGAGCCCGCGCCGTAGCCGCCGGCCGTCAGGCCAACCGCGAGGCCGCGTCGGTCCGGGAACCACTTGAGCGCATTGTTGATGCAGGTTGCGTAGACGCAGCCGACACCGATGCCGCCGATCACCGCACCGAGATAGAAGCCCCAGATGGAGCCGGCATAGGAGTTGGTAATCCAGGCGAGGCCGGTCATCAGGCCGCCGAACATCACGACCTTGCTCGGGCCGTACTTGTCGATGAAGTAACCCTCGATCGGGGTCAGCCAGGTCTGGACGATGACGAAGATCGTGAACGCGACCTGGATCGCGGCGCGATCCCAGCCGAAGGTCTTCTGAATCTCGGGCACGAACAGGGTCCAGGCGTACTGGATGTTCGCGGCTGCCACCATGCAGACCACGCCGAGGCCCAGTTGAAGCCAGCGTCCGGTCGCGGGTTTGGCCTCGCTGCGTATCGCGGCTGAGGATGTCATGGGCGTCTCCTTCTCCCTTGCCGGCAGCGAGTTGGTGCGCGATCTTCGCAAGATCACGCACGCCTCCGGTCGATGCTTGCCCGCGCCCGACATAGCTCAGCTATGAGCCTGCCGGATCGCTGGTATGCAGTATTTGTAATGACAGGGGAGTTTGCAATCGGAATTTTCTTGCAGAACACGCACGAAATTTTTGCGTGAACGCCAGAATGTCCGGGATTAAAGGAACGCCCTATACGTGTGAGACCGGTTGCCGACCCCTCAGCCGGCCTCTTCCGGCTCGGGCCCGCGGGTGACGTCGAGCCCGTCCCCGGCACCCGCCGGCGGGCCGACCTTGACGGGCGCGCCGCTGCGGGCCGCTTCGTAGATCGCCTCCATCAGCACGTGATCCTGAAGCCCCTCCTCGCCGGGCGTGCGGGGCCGGCGGCCTTCCTGGAGGCAGCGGGCGAAGTGGTCCATCTCCAGGGCGAACTGATTCTTCTGCGTGAGCTGACGCTCGTCGCGGGAGACGATCTTGCCGCTGCGATGCGTCACGAACAGGCGCTGCCCGCGATAGGCGAAGGCGTTCTCCAGGTCGATCTCGGCGCCCGCGCTATGCACGGTCAGGCGCCGCGATTCGTGCACGCCGTAGCTCGTCATGCACTGGGCGATCACGCCGGAAGGGAAGGCCAGAGTGAAGCTCACGCTCTCCTCGACCTCGGCGAACTTGCCGTCATCCGGCGGTGAGACGATCTGCGCGGTGACCTGGGCCGGCTCCTCGCCGAGGAGCGCGCGCACGCCGTTCAGGCAGTAGAGGCCGATATCGGGCAGCGCACCGCCGCCCGCCAGCGCCCGGCGCAGGCGCCACTGCTCGGGTAGGCCGGTGGTCTGGCCGTTGAAGGCCTGGATGAGGCGGGGGCGGCCGAACTCGGCGGAGCGGCTGATCCGCACCACCTCGCGGTTGAAGGGCTCGTACTGGCAGCGATAGGCGATCATCAGACGGACCTTCGCCGCCTCGCAGGCCGCGATCATCTCGCGGGCCTCGGCCGAATTGGCCGCCATCGGCTTCTCGCAGAGCACGTGCTTGCCCGCCCGCGCGGCCGCCATCACGTTGTCCCGGTGCACGGCGTTCGGGGTGACGATGTAGACGGCCTGGACCTCCGGATTGGCCTTCAGCCTGTCCCAGTCGCCGTAGCCGTAGACCGCGTCCTCGGGGATCCCGTATTGCCGGGCGACGAGCCGCGCCTTGTCGGGCGAGCCCGACATCACGGCGGCGAGGCGCGCGCGCTTCGTCTCCCCGAGGGCCGGCAGGATCTCCTCGAGGCTGAGCCGCCCAAGGCCGACGATACAATAGCCGACGCGGCTTCCCGGCGGCTGCGGCGCCGGGATCGGTGCGGGCGGCCGGTCACCCTCGCCGCGCCAGTTCGGGAACATCACCCGCTCGCCCTGCACAGCCCCGGTATCGGCCGGGACCTTTGGGCCAGGCGGAGAGGCCGCCTCCGCTCCGCCGCCGAGGCCGATCGCACCGGAAAGCGCGGCTCCCGCCGCCAGGAGGGTGCGCCGGGAGAGCCCGAAATCGTCTGCCATGAAAAGTGCCGCTGCCTCTGCGAGGGATGGTCTCGCCCGGCCAATGAGGAGCGCGGCGGCCGAGTTCCTGCGGCGCGGCGCCCCGGATCCTCACGCCGGCGGCGGCGGGTCCGGCGCCTCGACCTCGCCGCGGCGCTGGAGTTGCAGGGCGACGAACCAGCACAGGGCCGCCCAGGCGGCGCCTACGCACCAGCCGGCCAGCACGTCGCTCGGCCAGTGCACGCCGAGATAGATCCGGCTGATGCCCACCAGCAGCGTCATGCTCACGCCGAGGAACAGCACCAGCGCCTTGACCCGCCGGTGCCGGTCGACGCGGGCGAGCAGCGTCGCCAGCGTGAGGTAGGCGATGGCCGACATCATGGCATGGCCCGACGGGAAGCTCGCCGTGAACACCTCCATGCCGTGGGGCACGAGGTCCGGCCGCGGTCGGTGGTAGAACAGCTTCAGGATCGTCGAGACGATCTCGCCGCCGCCCACCGCCGCAATCACGAAGGCGCCGATCCGGATCTTGCCCGAGAGCGCCAGATAGGCGGCGACCGCGCCGGTGAGGAACACGATGGTGAAGACGCTGCCGAGCCCGGTGATGTCGCGCATGGTCTCCTCGAGCCAGCGCGGCCCGATCGGGTCGGACAGGTCGGCGGGGTTGCGCAGCGCCAGCAGGATCCTGCGGTCGAGCGCCTCGGTCGAGCCCTCGCCGACTTCGTGGGCCAGGGCGAAGAAGCCGTAGCCGAGGCCGCTGACGGTGAGCAGCGCCACGAGCGGCCCGACCTCGTTGAGGCGCAGCCGCAGCCAGACCGCCATGGCCCGGCCGGTGAGCGGGTTGCCGCGCAGGCGCTCGTAGGTACTCACCGGACCGACCTCACGCATTCTCTCCGAAGTTCAGGCGGGCGATCGCCTCCCAGGGGCCGCCGAGATAGCGCCAGAGCAGAGTGGCCGGCGCGGTGAAGCGGTACGGCTCGAACCCTGCCGCGAGGTCGGCGTGCAGCGCGCGCGCCACGTCCGGCCGCACCTTGTTCTGGACGGTGACGTGCGGGCGCCAGCCCTGCCGGTCCTGCGCCGTCAGCTCCGCCGCGAAGGCCTGGGCCAGCCGGGCGCGGAATGCCTCGAGCCGCGCCGATTCGAGATTGTAGGCGACGCCCCTGCCTGTGAAGCGCAGGCCGGTCACCGCCACTTCGGGCGGGGCTTCCGCGCGGGCGAGGCTCGCCACGGTCTCGATCACCGCCGCTTCCCGGTCGCCGGGCAGGTGATGGAACAGGGTGGCATGGGCCGGGATGACATTCAGGTCTTCCGGAAAATGGCGCCGCCGCAGACCGTCGAAGCGGGCGAAGGTGGCCTCGTCGAAGGCGAGGGTCAGGATGAGGGGGGCGTCGGGCATCGCCTGCGCCAGATGGCGCAGGTCCCCCGTCAGGTCCAGTAGAGGATGCGCGCGGCCGGCAGATCGCGGGCGAGCATCCCGGTCAGCGCCTCACGCATCTCCGCCATCAGGTCCTTCGGGAGCACGTATTTCACCGAGCCGAACTTGGTGAGCTTCCGCGTGCGCGCGCTCTCGTCGAGAGGCAGGTCGGAGCCCGGATACCAGCCCTGCAGGACGGTCTTCGAGCCGGGCGTGAAGCGGTGGGTGATCAGCTCCGCCGTGAGATCGAGGTCGGGCACGCCATCGAGGGTCCGCGCCGCCTCGCGGATCAGCCCGGCATAAGCGTCGCGCCAGCCCGGCAGCGGCAGGATCGGCGCGATCGTCAGCCCCACCGGGTAGCCGGCACGGGCCACGGCGCCGAGTGCCGCGAGGCGCGCCTCGAGGGGATCGGTGCCGCCCTCGTAGCGGGCGGCTCCCTGGGCGTTCACCGAGATGCGGATGCGCGTGCGTCGGCCATGGTCGAGCCCGAGCAGCGGCGCGACGGCCGCGAACTTGGTGGTGAAGCGCAGCTGCACGGGCGCGTCCCAGGCACCGAAATGCCGGATCGCCGCCGAGAGCGAGCCGGTGAGGTGCTCGATGCCGAGGGGATCGGTGTAGCAGGAGGCCTCGAAGGTGGTGCCTTCCCCCGCCCGCGCCTCCGTGGTCGAGGTGACGGCGCCGCGCCCGGCATAATCCGCGAGAGCGCCGAGGATCGCGTCGAGATTGGCGTAGACCCGCGTCACCGGCGGCCCCGACAGGGAGCCCGCCAGGTAGCAGTATTGGCAATGGGCGGGGCAGCCCTCGGCCAGGTCGAAGCGCCAGTCTGCGGAGGGCGGGATGGGCTGGAGCCTGAGCTTGGTGGGCGGCGCCGCCACCAGGGCAAGGGTCGCCTTGGCCTCGGCGTAGGCCCGGCGCGGATCGCCGCCCCCGAGGCCCGTGAGGCGGTTCGCCCGCAGCCGCTCGACGGGCAGGCCGAGCGCTTCGGCCCGCGCGACCATGGCGCGCCCATGCGCGTGCTCCAGGGCGGCGGGCGTGACGAGAACCCGGCGCGGGCGCCAGAGCCGGGCCGGCCGGAGGTTCGGGCTCTGGGGCGCGTCCGCGCGGGCGAGGTCCATGCCCGGGCAACGCCGGCTCCCTCTGCCGGGTCCGCCCTATCGCCCGCGGCGCAGCGCCGCTAAAGCACGGCCATGCTCGGCAGGAAATGGGACATCGTCCACGAGGGCCGCGACGGCTGGCTGTTCCTGACGGGCGGCAGCAACCGCGTCATGGACCGCTACGCGCGCGGCGTCGTGGGCGGCTTGCGCCACGGGTGGCATCTGCGCGCCTGGGCCCGCCTGATGGAGGCCCGCGCCGCCCGCGCCGGCCGGCTCGGCATCCGCTGCCTGCATGTGATCGTGCCGGAGAAGCTCTCGGTCTACGAGAATCATACCCGCGACCTGCCCTACGATCCCGCCGCGGCCTCGACGCGCCGGCTCGCCCGGCGGCTCGCCGGCAAGCCCTTCTATCTCGACCTCCTGAGCCCCTTCCGCGCCGCCCGCGATGGGCCGGTGCCGCTCTATCTGCGCACCGATACGCACTGGACGATCGAGGGCTGCCTGCTCGCCTATCGCGAGATCATGCGGGCCCTCGCCGCCGTGCCACCCGCCGATATCGCCGAGCGGCCGGACTACGCCGAGGAGCGCGTGCTCGATCTCGGCGAGAAGCTGCCGCACAAGCCGACCGAACGGCTGCGCCGCCCGCAGATCCAGCGCGACGCGGTGCGTGTCGAGACCGGGCGGCTGCTCGCGGCCTACGAGGCGGCGGGGCGGGCGAAGGACCTGCATGTCGGCGCGCACGTCGTCTATCGCAACGCGGCGGCGCCGGACCCGCGCCGGCTCGTCCTGTTCGGCGATTCGTGCGCGCATTTCGCGCCGATCCTGCTGACCGGCTACCTCGCCGAGAGCTTTGCGGAGGTGCACTTCGTCTGGTCGTCGAGCCTCGATTGGGGCTACATCGAGCGGGTGCGGCCCGACATCCTGCTCTTCGAGCTGGCCGAGCGTTTCCTGGCCCGGCTGCCGGCCGACGATTTCGACGTGGAGGCGGGCCACCGGGCCGGCGGCCGGCCGGTTCAGGCGGAGGCGTCGCCCGTCGTCAGTTGACGAGATGGATCAGGTCGGCATCCGCGTAGAGGCTGTTGGCCTGCGCCTTCAGGAAGGGCTCCGGCGCACCGGCGATGCCGAGAACCAGCACCACCATCATCAGCAGGCAGGCGAGCACCGCCGTCACCACCTCGGCATGGCGGCGCAGCAGGTGAATGATCAGGCAGCCCGTGGTGAACAGGGCTGCCTCGGCGACGGGAAGGGTCAGCGCGAAGGACATGTCCGGCTCCAGGCCGCCAGCGCGGCGGCCGCTTTGTGCGTTGCACAAGATCAGTGCCATGCACGCGTGCATTGCACAATGCGGAAACGGCCTCCTGCTCCGGCGGTCGCCGCAAAGCTGAGGGGCTTCCCGTGCATGGGCCGGCATCCATCTGAGTGGACGAAGATGGGAGACGGACGATGGGCTTGCTGGTCGATGGCGTGTGGCAGGACCAGTGGTACGATACCGGGTCGACCGGCGGCCGCTTCGAGCGCAAGGCCTCGGCCTTCCGCAACTGGGTGACCGCCGACGGCAGCCCCGGTCCCTCGGGCGAGGGCGGCTTCCGGGGCGAGTCGGGGCGCTACCACCTCTACGTCTCGCTGGCCTGTCCCTGGGCCCACCGCACCCTGGCCGTGCGGGCGCTGAAGGGCTTGGAGGAGGCGATCTCCGTCTCGGTGGTCGATCCGCATATGGGCGCGGAGGGCTGGGTCTTCGGCGATACGCCGGGCGCGACGCCCGATCCGCTCCATGGCGCCACGCGCCTCTACGAGGTCTATCTCAAGGCCGACCCGCACTATACGGGCCGGGTCACGGTGCCGGTGCTGTGGGACACGGCGCGCGGCACCATCGTCTCGAACGAGTCGGCCGAGATCATCCGCATGCTGAATGACGCCTTCGGCGGGTCGGATCCCGACCTCTATCCCGAGGCGCTGCGCGGCGAGATCGACGCGACCAACGCCCGCGTCTACGAGCGGGTGAACAACGGCGTCTACCGCGCGGGCTTCGCCACCACGCAGGAGGCCTATGCCGAGGCCTACGAGGCGCTGTTCGCCGAACTCGACGCCCTGGAGGCCCGGCTCGGCACCGGCCGTTATCTCTGCGGGAAGCGGCTCACCGAGGCCGATATCCGCCTGTTCACGACGCTGGTGCGCTTCGACGCGGTCTATGTCGGGCACTTCAAGTGCAACCGGCAGCGGATCGCCGACTACCCGAACCTGTCGAACTACCTGCGCGACCTCTACGCGCTGCCCGGAATCGCCGCGACGGTGAACCTCGACCACATCAAGCGGCACTATTACTGGAGCCACACCACCATCAACCCGACCCGAGTCGTGCCGCTCGGCCCGGCCCTCGACTTCGCGGCGCCGAACGATCGGGCCCTGCGCTTCGGCGCCTGACGGCCTGCCCCTCGACGCGCGCCCGATCCTTTCTAGATCTGCCCACCATGACTTTGCCCGCCCCGACGCCGCCGATGGCGCTCCTGCGCCTCGCCCCTCTCGCCCTTGCATTCCTCGCCGGTCCGGCCATGGCCCAGACCGCGGTGAAGCTCGACGGCACCTGCGAGAAGCTGGTGATCGCGGACCAGGACCTCAGCAGCGCTTGTCAGGGCACGCTGATGAACACGGTCTCGCGCAGCCGGACGAGCTTCGACTTCACGGCCGCCGACGGCCGCACCCTGAGCTTTGCCGGCAACGGCGCCCAGCAGGAGCGCACCGAGGAGACCGACCCGCTCCAGCCGATCAACCTCGTCATCGCGGGCCAGGGCGGGAGCGGGGCCGCCCCGACGCTGGCGATCGGCGCCTGCAGCTTCTCGACGCCGGCGCCGGGCAAGACCGCGATCACCTGCGAGGCGAACGCGCCGGGCGGCGCCGCCTATGCCGGCACCTTCGTGACGGCGACCAAGGCCGCTCAGGCACCGGCTCCAGCCGCGCGCTGAGCGCGGCGGGCTGGTCAGGCCGCCTCCCGAATCCCATTTACCCAGGCGCCCGCAACGTTTTGTGCGCGGGCGCGATCGGGGTTAGGGCTCGGCTTAACGGAGCCGGCCGCCCCGGCCGTCACGTCCAGATTCCGAGGCACGACCCGATGCTGAACGACTCCCTCGCCGGCGACGCGCCGAAGTCCGGCGCGGCCGACCTCGTCAAGGACACCACGACGGCGGGCTTCCGCCAGGACGTCATCGCCGAATCGATGAACCGCCCGGTCCTGGTCGATTTCTGGGCGCCCTGGTGCGGCCCCTGCAAGCAGCTGACGCCGGTTCTGGAGAAGGTGGTCACGGCCGCCGCCGGCAAGGTCGTGCTCGTCAAGATGAACATCGACGAGCACCCGTCCATCGCCGGCCAGCTCGGTATCCAGTCGATCCCGGCCGTGATCGCCTTCCAGCGCGGCCAGCCGGTGGACGGCTTCATGGGCGCGCTTCCTGAGGGCGAGGTGAAGAAATTCATCGACCGGATCGCCGGCCCCGGCGGCCCGAGCCCGGTCGAGGCCGCTCTGGAGGAGGCGAGCCGCCTCGCCGGCGAGGGTGATCTCGCCGGCGCCTCGGAACTCTACGCCGCCGTGCTGGAGCAGGAGCCGGACAACGTGACGGCCCTGGCCGGGCTCGCCAAGATCCAGCTCGACGCGGGCGAATTGGAGAGCGCGCGCCAGGTTCTCGCCATGGTGCCGGAGGCCAAGGCCAACGACCCGGCGCTCGTCAGCGTCCGCGCGTCTCTGGACTTGGCCGAGCAGGCGGCCTCACTCGGCGACCTCGCCGGGCTGCAGGCGCAGGTGGAGGCGAATCCGGACGACCATCAGGCCCGCTTCGACCTGGCACTGGGCCTCGCCGCCCGCGGCGACCGGTCCGCGGCAGTCGACCACCTCATCGAGATCCGGCGCCGCGACCGCGACTGGAACGAGGATGGCGCCCGCAAGCAGCTGCTCCAGTTCTTCGAGGCCTGGGGCGTGATGGATCCGGACACGATCCGCGGACGGCGCAAGCTGTCGACGCTGCTGTTCTCGTAGCGTCGGCATCGCCGGAGGGGAGGCGCGATTGAGCACCCATGCGGGCTACAGGAGCCCGGCCGATTGTCCGGCCGTGATCCCGGTCTTCCCTCTGCCCGGCGCCCTGCTGCTGCCGCGGGGCCAGATGCCGCTCAACATCTTCGAGCCCCGCTATCTCGCGATGGTGGACGATTGCCTGCGCACCGAGCGGGTCATCGGCATGATCCAGCCGGACCCGGAGGGCGGCGGCTCGCCGATGAACCCGAAGCTCTACCGGGTCGGCTGCCTCGGGCGGCTGACCCAGTTCGCCGAGACCGGCGACGGCCGCTACCTGATCTCGCTCACCGGGATCGCGCGCTTCCGCGTCGAGAGCGAGCTCGCCACCGCCAGCGCCTATCGCCGCTGTCAGGTCTCCTACGACGACTTCGCGGTAGACTTCGAGGCGCGGGCGGGCGAGGAGCAGGTGGACCGCGAGGGCGTGCTGAAAGCGCTGCGCGACTTCGTGGAATCCAACGACCTCAAGGTCGACTGGGCGGGCATCGAGGAGGCGCCGAACGAGGCCCTCGTCAATGCCCTCTGCATGATGAGCCCCTTCGGCGTGCGCGAGAAGCAGGCCATGCTGGAGGCGGCGGACCTGAAGACGCGGGCCGAGATCCTGATCGCGGTCACGCAGATGGAACTGGTGCGCGGATCCGGCCCCGAGCCGACGCTGCAGTGACGAGAGACCGCAGGGACTGAACCGATGGCCAACGACCTCACCGCGCCTGTCGAGGCGACCCGCGTCGACCCCAAGCTCCTCGAGATCCTGGTCTGCCCCCTGACCAAGGGCACGCTCGAATACGACTCCGCCCGGCAGGAGCTGATCAGCCGCTCGGCCAAGCTCGCCTACCCGATCCGCGACGGCATCCCGATCATGCTGCCGGAAGAGGCGCGCCCGCTGATCGACTAGGCTGTTCCGACGACGCGCCCCGCCGCCTCGAGGGCAGCGGGGCCTGCCCTCCCCTCACGCCGCCCGGCTCGGGATCGCCCCCTTCAGCGCGGCGTAGCTCGTCATCAGGTTGCGGTAGTCGGGGATATGGGCCGAGAGGAGGCTCGCCAGGCCCTCGACGTCGCGACGCCAGTCGCGGTGCAACTCGCAGGCGACCGCGAACCACGTCATCAGTTGCACGCCCGCCGCCGACATCCGGTTCCAGGCCGCGTCCCGCACCAGTGGGTCGAAGGTGCCCGACGCATCGGTGATCGCGAAGACCTCGAACCCCTCCGCAATCGCCGAGAGGGCCGGAAAGGCAACGCAGACCTCGGTGACCACGCCCGCGATGACGAGCTGGCGGCGGCCCGTCGCCCGGATCGCGGCGACGAAATCGGCATGGTCCCAGGCGTTGATCTGGCCGGGTCGGGCGATGAACGGTGCATCGGGGAACTTCGCCTTCAGCTCCGGCATCAGCGGCCCGTTCGGCCCCTCTTCGAAGCTCGTGGTGAGGATCGTCGGCACTCGAAAATAAGCCGCGAGGTCGGCCACCGCGAGCACGTTGTTGCGGAACTTGTCCGGCTCGATGTCGCGCACCAGGGACAGGAGGCCGGCCTGATGGTCGACCAGGAGGATGACGGCCTGGTCGAGGTCGAGGCGACTGTAGGGCTTGCTCATCACTGGGATCTCCGCTTCCGAGCGGCACCGGCCGCCTCGCTCGCCGCCGCCCGGTCTGGCCCGGCTCGGTCTCGGCAGGCTCAGAATGCCTTCTGCCCAGAGCGCAGAAAATAGAAACGATCGAAAGGCATCGTTTCCGAAACATGCTGGATGAAACGCGCGTCCTGGCTCAAGCCGGTTCGGCGTATTGTGCCCGACCATGACCGAATGACCAGTTCTCCGCCTTCACCTCGACGAGGTTGATAAAGACGTCCCCCGGACGCAGGCCCGGGTCCCGTCCGAGATGCGCGACGATCGCGCGATAGAGGGCCTGCTTCGTCGCAAGGTCCCGGCTGCCGGTGCACGTGATCTGAATGAGTGCAAGGTCGTCGCTGCGGGCGATGCCGAGATAGCCGGCCCCGTACAGGAAGTCGGCGGGATCGTGCTCCTGCACCGTCATGAAGCGGTCGTCCTCAGGCACCGCGAAGGTCTCACGCATGGCGGCGTAGACGCCTGCCATCAGCGCCGTCCGGTAGGCCGGCGGCTTGCCTTTCAGAATGGAAATACGGGTCAGGGGCATGGGCGGGTCCTCCGTTCGACGCTCCGCACCGGAAGCAGCAGGACTTTGCTGTGTGCCCATCATTATGCAAAGATATTGTCTGATATTTCAGCAATGAGCGCTCGTTATGATTGGGTCGTCCCGGACCCTCGATGCCGATGCGATCCAGGCCTTCGTCCTGGTGGCCGACCTCGCGAGCTTCACCCGCGCCGCGGAGGCGCTCGGCACCTCGCAGGCGGCGGTCAGCCTGCGCCTGAAGCGCCTGGAGGATCGGCTCGGCCACCGCCTCATCGAGCGCACGCCCCGGCAAGTCCGTCTCTCGGCTCGGGGCGAGGCCTTCCTGCCGGCCGCGCGGGACCTCCTGCTCGCGCAGGAGCGGGCTTGGCAGCAGGTCGAGCCCACCGTCCCACGCCGGCTCGTCCTCGGCATCAGCGACCATGTCGCCGGGCCGGAACTGCCTGTCCTGATTGGCCGCATCGCCGCGCAGGACCCAGCTCTCGTCATCGAGGTCCGGGTGGCGCGCTCCCAGGAGCTGATCGCTGCCTATGACCGTGGCCGCTTCGACGCCGTGATCGTCCGCAACGAGGACGGGCGCGAGGATGGGCGCCTGCTCGCCCGCGAGGTCTTCGGCTGGTTCGCGGCGCCCGGCTTCCGTCACCGTACGGGCGAACCCTTGCGGCTCGCGACCATGGCCGAGCCCTGCGGCGTGCGCGAGACCGCCGCCCGCCTCCTCGACGCTGCCGGTCTGCCCTGGACGGAGGTGTTCGTGGGCGGCGGCGTGTTGGCGGTGGCCGCCGCGGTCAGCGCCGGGCTCGGCATCGCGGCGCTCGCCCGCCGGGTCGCACCCACCGGCGCGGTCGAGGTCGGCGCCGCCTTCGGCCTGCCCGCACTGCCGCTCGCGGAGGTGGTACTGCATGCCCGCCCTCACGAGCCGCGCACCGAGGCCGTCCTGCGGCTGGTGGGTGCGACCTTCCGCTCGGCCGAGCCCGCTTGAGCGGAGGGCCGGATTCAGGTTCCGTACAGCTCCCCTCTGTCACCTCTCTTGTACGATACTCTACGGATACGCTTCCGAACGGCACAGCTTCATTCGGATCCAAGACTACGGCGTCATAATCTCGCCGCTTCGCAGATCTACCTGAACGCATCATCTGCCGATCGACCCGAAGGGTCTCACAATGACATCCGCCGCGCTTGTCCTCGCGGCGAGCCAGACTGTTCGCGCCTTGGGGGCTTCATGACGTCGACCATCACCGCTCTCACCCTCGCCGCCGGCCTCGCGCTCCCGATCCTGCTGCCGGCCGGTCCAGCGCAGGCGGGCGACTTCAACGGGACCTGGCGGGTGGAACTCGTCACCGAGAGCGGGATCTGCGACAGCCGCTACAACTACGCGGTCTTCATCGCCGAGGGGCAGATGCGCCTCGCCTCCGCGACGGATTCGAATGCGCGGATGAGCGGGCGCGTCGGCGCCGACGGCACGGTCGGCCTCACCGTCTCGAACGGCAGCGCCAGCGGCACCGCCTCGGGTCGGCTCCAGGCCCAGACCGGCTCCGGCACTTGGAAAGTCTCGGCCCTCTGCTCGGGGCGCTGGACGGCGCGGCGCTCGAACACCCGCACCGCCCAGGCGGAGTAAGGAGATCCCGAAGGGAAAAGTCCCTTCGGCGGGGTGCCGGGACGGCGCCCCGGCGTGAAGTCCCAGAGCTCTGCCCTGGACCCGCGAGAGGGATGATCCCTCTCGACACCCGGAAGGGTCTCAGGCTCCCGCGAGCCAGGAGCGCGCCTCCTCGATGCGGGCACGCTCGAAGACGCGGATCTGGGCGGGCGAGACGAAGTTGAAGGTCTCGGCCAGCGCCTTGAGCCAGGGCGCGTCGGTGACGAGCGCCACGTGGCTCACGCTCTTCATCATCGAGAGGCCGAAGCGGGGGTCCTTGAAGAAGGCCGCCGGCTCCATGCCCTCGAAGGCGCGGATATCCTCCAAGAGCTTGAGCTTGCCGCCCTTGTCGAGGTCGGCCTTCATCGCGGTCATCGCCGCGTCCATCTCGGCGTCGGTGATCTTCCCGTCGACCACGATCTCGGCGACGTTGGAATCCGGCTTCTTGGCGTAGCTGAGCACTGATCACGCTCCTCGGGGGCGGTTTGCCGGGATCACTCTCCTACAAAAAGCTCTGCGGGTCGACATCGACGGCGACGCGCAGGCTCCCGCGGGGCTTCGGGGCGCGCGCCAGCCAGTGGCGCAGGTAGCCCTGCAGGTCGATGTTGCGCTCGGTCTTCACGAGCAGGCGGAAGCGGTAGCGGCCACGCACCAGGGCGAGCGGCGCCTCGGCGGGGCCCAGCACCATCACGCCGGGCGGCGGCTCCGCGGCGCGCGCAAGCGCCTGGCCATGGGCCTCGGCCGCCTCGCGCTCCGCGGCCGAGACGACGAGGGCCGCGAGGCGCCCGAAGGGCGGCAGGCCAGCGGCCTCGCGCGCCATCACCTCCTCGGCGTAGAAGCGCTCGGCATCCCCCGAGAGCAGCGCCGCGATCACCGGATGCGTCGGCTGGTAGGTCTGGACCAGGGCCCGGCCCGGCCGCTCGCCGCGGCCCGCGCGGCCCGTCACCTGCTGCAGGAGCTGGAAGGTGCGCTCGGCCGCGCGCGGATCGCCCGAGGTGAGGCCGATATCGGCGTCGAGCACGCCGACCAGCGTGAGGTGCGGGAAATTGTGGCCCTTGGCCACCAGTTGTGTGCCGACCACGATGTCGCATTCGCCCGCCGCCACGGCCTCCAGCTCCATGCGCAGCCGCTCGGCCCCACCGGGGAAGTCGCTCGACAGCACGATGACGCGCCGGTCGGGGAACAGCTCGGCCACCTCCTCGGCGATGCGCTCGACGCCGGGGCCGCAGGCGGTGAGGTTGTCGAAGGTGCCGCACTCGGTGCAGGCCTGCGGGCGCGGCTCGGCATAGCCGCACTGGTGGCAGACGAGCGCCCGGCGGAAGCGGTGCTCCACCAGCCAAGTCGAGCAGTTGCGGCAGCGGTAGCGGTGGCCGCAGGCCCGGCAGAGCGTCAACGGGGCATAGCCGCGGCGGTTGAGGAACAGCAGCGCCTGCTCGCCGGCCGCGAGATTGGCCTTGATGGCATTGATCAGCGGCGGGCTCAGGAACCGGCCGCGCTCCGGCCCGTCGAGGCGCATGTCGATCGCCTGAATGTCGGGCAGGCGCCGTCCGCCGAACCGTTCGGGCAGGCGCACGTGGCGGTAGCGGCCGCGCTCGGCATTGACGCGGGTCTCGATCGAGGGCGTGGCGGAGGCGAGCACCACGGGACAGCCTTCGAGGCGGCCGCGCACCACGGCCATGTCGCGGGCGTGATAGTGGACGCCGTCCTCCTGCTTGTAGGCGGCCTCGTGCTCCTCATCGACCACGATGAGGCCGAGGTTCCGGAAGGGCAGGAACAGGGCGGAGCGGGCACCGACCACGACCCGAGCCTCGCCGGCTGCCACCGCCGCGCGCAGGCGCTCGCGCCGCTTGCCCCCGATGCCGGAATGCCAGGCGGCCGGCCGCACCCCGAACCGGGCGGCGAAGCGGTCGAGGAACTGCGCGGTGAGCGCGATCTCGGGCATCAGGATCAGGGCCTGGCGCCCGGCGCGGACGCAATGGGCCACAGCCTCGAAATAGACCTCGGTCTTGCCGGAACCGGTGACGCCCTCAAGGAGGACGGCCCCCGCATGCGGTGCGTCGAGCGGGGCGGTCGCGGCCGGCTGTACGAGGGCCAGGGCCGCCGCCTCCTGCGCCTCCGACAGCGGCACCCGCGGATGGTCCGGGTCGGGCACGGGCGCCACCGGCTCGGGCTCGACCGCCACCGCCTCCAGAGCGCCGTCGTCGATCAGCCCGTCCACGACGCTGAGCGAGACGCCGGCGAGCTTGGCGAGCGCGCTCTTGCCGTGGAGCGCCCCGTCGGCCGCCGTCTCCAGAACCTTGTCCCGGGCGGGCGTGCGGCGGGCGGGCGGCTTGCCGGAGACTCGCACAGCGACCCGCGCCGTCTCGCGGGCGGCGGCCTCGTCGGGCAGGCGCAGCACCAGGGCCAGCGCCGATCCCTTCGGAGCGAGGGTGTAGCGGGCGATCCAGTCGACCAGCCGGCGCAGGGGCTCGGTGAGCGGCGCCACGGCGACACGGCCCGTCACCGGGCGCAGGTTCGAGCCGCCGGGACTGTGCGACAGCCCCCAGACCACGCCCACCGTCTCACGGGGGCCGAGCGGCACTTGCACCACGTCGCCCTCGGCGAGCGCCAGCCCCTCGGGCACGACGTAGCTGTAGGCCGTGTCGAGGGCGAGCGGGATCAGGATCTCGGCGACGTCCGGCATGGAACCCCGGCAGGGACAGACACCGGGCGCGGGGCCCGTTCCGGGTCCGTACCATAGGCTGCCCCGCGCGGTCAGCGCGGCCGCAGGGACAGGGCGAGCGGCAGGGCGCACAGGCTGAGGAGTGCCATTCCCCAGAAGGCGCGGGCGCCGAAGGCCCCGAAGAGCGGCCCGGCCGCCAGCGTCACCAGGGCGCCGGCCAACCCGAGCCCGACGCTGCCGTAGAGCGCGAGCGCCGTGGCGCGGAGGGTCCCCGGCACGGTGCCCTCGATCAGCCCGAGGCAGGCCAGGTGCAGGAGCGCGAAGCTGAAGCCGTGCAGCGCCTGCGCGGCCATGAGCCAGGGGATCGCCACCGTCTGCGCCATCACCGCCCAGCGCAGGGCGCCCGCGCCCGCGGCCAGCGCCAGGGCGTAGGCCGGGCCGATCCGGCGCAAGGTGGGCGGCCCGAGCAGGAGGAAGACCAGCACCTCGGCAGCGACGGATTCCGCCCAGAGCAGGCCGGCCGCGCCTGCTCCGATCCCGGCGCCCAGCCACAGGATCATCGCGAAGGCCTCGTGCAGCGCGTGCGCACCGATCACCAGGGCGGCCACGAGCACCGTGCGGCGGAAGGGAGCGTTGGCCAGGAGCAGCCGCCAGCCGTCCGGGCCGCGTGCCTCCGCCGAGACGTCTCCTGCCGCATCTTCCGCAGAGCCGTCCCGAGGGCCATTCGCCTGCGGCACGGCGCGGGCCAGGGCGCCTGTCGCGAGGAAGAGGACGCCACCGGCGACGAGGGCCGCGCCGAGGCCGGCGGCCTCGACCAGCCATCCGGTCGCGGCCGAGGCCGCGATGAAGGCGGCCGAACCCGCTCCCCGCACGTGGCCATAGGCGAAGGCGGCGCCCCCGCGCGCCGCGGCCAGCGCCAACGCGTCGGCCAGCGGCGCCAGCGGCGCGGTCGCCATCGCATAGACGAGGCCGACCATGAGGACCGGCCAGAACCCCACGACCGGCCCGTGCGCCAGGGCGGCGAGCCCCGCCCCAACGGCAGCGAGCGCCAGCACGGCGCGGGCGGCCCGGTGCGCGTCGGCGTAGCGGCCGGCGAGCGGCCCGGCCGCGAGACGCACAAGCGTCGCCGTGCCCAGAACGGTGCCAATCTCGGCCGGGCCGAGGCCGCGGGCGGCCATCACGTTCGGCAGAAGTGGCGAGAGGCAGCCATAGGCTCCGTAGAGCCCCCCGAACAGGGCGAGGAAGCGGGCGAAACCCTGCGATGCCGCCACCTCGCCTCCCCGGCCCTCTCCCGGCCGGCACCCTAGCACCGGATTGCGCCAGCCGGGGCGTTCGTTCAGGAACGCGCCTGTCCTGCGGAGCACGCGGCCGAGATCCCTCCCTCATCCATGCCTGAGACACCCCGCCTCGAACTCGCCGGCATCGGCTGCCGCTTCGGTGCCGTGCGCGCCCTCGACGACGTGTCCCTCGCGGTGGCTCCGGGCGAGATCGTCGGGCTTCTCGGCGATTCCGGCTGCGGCAAGAGCACGCTCCTGCGGATCGTGGCCGGCCTGGAGGCGCCGGACCGGGGGGTATTGTGCCTCGACGGGCGGCCGGTCGGCGCGAGCGTGCCGCCGGAGGCGCGCGGCATCGGCATGATGTTCCAGGACTATGCCCTGTTCCCGCACCTGACGGTCGCCGAGAACGTGCGCTTCGGCCTCTCCGGCCGGCCGCGCCGGGAGGCCGAGGCGATCGCCGAGGGGCGGCTCGCGCAGGTCGGGCTCGGCCCCCGCGCTGGGCGCTACCCCGATACCCTCTCCGGCGGCGAGGCGCAGCGGGTGGCCCTCGCCCGGGCGCTGGCGCCGAGGCCTCGGCTGCTCCTCCTCGACGAGCCCTTCTCCAACCTCGATCGGCGGACCCGCGACCGGGTCCGGGCCGATACCCTCGCGGTGCTGCGGGAATCCGGCGCCACCGCCCTCCTCGTCACCCACGATCCAGAGGAGGCACTCGAGGTCTGCGACCGGATCGCCCTGATGCGGGCCGGGCGCATCGTGCAGACGGGCACCGGGGAGGATCTCTACCGGCGGCCCGAGACTCCCTTCGCGGCACGCTTCCTCGGCCATCTGGTGGAACTGACGGGCCCGGCCCGGGCCGGCGTCCTCGACACGCCGTTCGGGCCCTTCGCGGTGCCGGGATTCTCCGAGGGCGCCCCCGTCCGCGCCGCCTTTCGCCCCGAGGCTCTGAGCCTCGCCGCGGACGGCGTGCCGGCGCGCGTGCTGCGCCGGAGCTATCTCGGCGCCTGGTTGCGTCTGGACCTTGTGGTGGAGGGCATCCCGGCCCCCTTGCGCCTGCCCGTGCCGCCGGACGCGCCTTACGGACCCGGCTCGACGCTGGGCCTCAGCCTCGACCGCGAGGCCGTCTTTATTTTCGTCGATCGGGGGGATTAAAATCGGATCCGCCGAGGACACTGTCTTTCAGTTTTTAACTGTTTCAAATCAAAAACTTAGAGCTTGATTTCGTATCGCCGAGGCCGCTCAAGCTCCCCCACCCAAGGGGAGAGACCGATGCCGAACCGATCCGCGAACCATGCCGCCCTCGCCGCCCTCGCGGTGCTGGCCGCGGGAGCCGCAGAGGCGGCGGAGGTGAACCTCTACACCACCCGCGAGCCCGGCCTGATCCGGCCGATCCTCGACGCCTACACCGCGAAGACCGGGGTCACGGTCAACACGGTCTTCGTGGAGAAGGGCTTGGCCGAGCGCGTGGCCGCGGAGGGCGAGCGCGCCAAGGCCGACGTGCTGATGACGGTGGACATCGGCAACCTGATCGAGCTGGTCGACCGCGAGCTCGCTCAGCCGGTGAAGTCCGCCGCCCTGGAGAGCGCGGTGCCGGCCCCCTTGCGCGATCCGGAGGGCCGTTGGTTCTCGCTGTCGACCCGCGCTCGAGTCGCCTATGCCGATGCGCGGGACCTCGCTAGCTTGAAAAGCCTCGCCTACGAGGACCTGTCCGACCCGAAATGGAAGGGCAAGCTCTGCCTGCGCGCGGGTCAGCACCCCTACAACACGGCGCTGATCGCCCATTACCTCGTCAAGCACGGGCCGGAGAAGGCGGAAGCTTGGCTCAAGGGCGTGAAGGCGAACCTCGCCCGCAAGCCCGCTGGCGGCGACCGCGACGTGGCCCGCGACATCCTTGCCGAGAGCTGCGAGCTGGGCCTGGGCAATTCCTATTATGTCGGCCTGATGCGCTCGGGGAAGGGCGGCCCGGAGCAGGTGAAGTGGGGTGAGGCCATCACGGTGGTCCTACCGGCCTTCGAGGGCGGCGGCACCCACGTCAATGTCTCGGGCGCGGTGGTGGCCAAGCACGCGCCCAACCGCGACGAGGCGGTGAAACTCCTCGAATACCTCGTCTCCGACGAGGCGCAGGGGCTCTACGCGCAAATGAACTACGAGTATCCGGTCAAGGCCGGCGCCACGGTCGACCCACTGCTCACCGCCATGGGTCCGCTCACCATCGACCCGACGCCGCTCGCCGAGATCGCCCGCAACCGCAAGGCGGCGAGCCTGCTCGTGGACAAGGTCGGCTTCGACAACTGATCGCCCGGGAGTCAGGGCCTCGCCGCGGCTCCCTGCCGAAGGGACTCGGCCCCTTCGGGATTCCAGTCAGGCGCGTGCGGTCAGGGGCGCCCGGTCTGCTTCAGGCGCTGCATCACTGCCTCGGGGGAGGCGTAGGCTTCCTGGCGCACCGCGCTCCAGTAGCGCAGGGCGTCGAGGGGAATGGCCTCGCCGGTCACGGCGCAGCGCACGAAGGACCCGGGCTTGATCACCCGCATGGTGCCGTCGCCGTACTCGACGACCGCCTCGCCGTTGGTCCCCCGCTCGTACCGGCCCAGCATCCCGCATCCTCGCTCGATCGCTCTCCTCCATAAACCATTCCGGCGCGGAGGAAAGCGCGCGGCCGATCCGCCCGCTCAGCCCAGCATGGAGGGCGTGCGGTCGGCGGCGAGCAGGCGCCGGGATTCCGCCGCGTCGATATCCATGCGGGCGACCAGGGCCTCGGCGCTGGCGAAGCGCTCCTCGCCGCGGATATGGGCGACGAACTCGACCGCGATCTCCTGCCCGTAGAGGTCGCCCGCGAAATCGAACAGGTTGACCTCGAGGAGCGGCGCGCCGTCGTCGAAGGTCGGGCGGCGGCCGTAGCTCGCCACCCCGTCCCGCATGGCGCCGTCGGGCAGGCGCACCCGCACCGCGTAGATGCCGTGGGCGAGGTCGCAATCGGCGAGCGCCAGGTTTGCGGTGGGATAGCCGAGGGTGCGCCCGCGCTTGTCGCCGTGGCGGACGCTGCTCAACACGAACCAGCGGTAGCCGAGAAGCGCGTTGGCGCGGTCCATCGCGCCCTCCGAGAGCGCCCGCCGGATCCCCGAGGAGGAGATCGGCCCGGACCCGGCCTCGAGGGTTACCGGCTCCACGATGCGACAGGAAAGGCCCATCTCGCGGCAGAGATCGGCCAGCACCGCGGGCGTCCCCTCCCGGCGCCGCCCGAAATGGAAATCGTGGCCGATTACCACCCCGGCGAGGCCGAGATCCGACCGGAGTAGCCCCTCCACGAAGGCGCGCGCGCCGGTGCCGGCGAGCGCGGCGTCGAAGCGGCGCACCACGAGCCCATCGAGGAGCCCCTCGCCGCCGAGACGGGCGAACACGATCTCCTTCGCCCGCGGCCCGGTGAGTCGGAACATCGGCAGGTCCGGCGCGAAGAAGGCGCGCGGATGCGGCTCGAAGGTGAGGACAAGGGCCGGCCGCTCTCCCGCCTCGTGCCGCACGGCCTCGGCGAGGACGCGATGACCGCGATGGACGCCGTCGAAATTGCCGATCGCGGCGATTCCACCCCGGAGCCCCGGCGGCAGCGCCTCGTCCGCGCGGCAGATCGTGAAAGGCCGCCCGGCCGTCTCGTCGCCTGACGCCATCGTTCGCTTTGCGGATCACTCGTGCGGGAGAACGGGCGCGACTGAGAGCGCCCCGGACCGGCGCGGACCCTGTCGAAAACCGGGGGCAGGGTCAAGCGTGCGGCGGCGCGTGCCGGCCCTGCGGGAGACGCTGCGCAGGTTTCGCGGCTCCTGCCCCAGGTTAACCGGTTCGCAATCCGGCCAAGCCTATTTTCGCGCACAGGAGGCGCCGTCGGGCATTGGCGCTTCACCGCAATGGGATCGCACGGGAGACGGCCGCTCCTCACGGCCAATCCCAAACGGAATACACGGAGTCTTTACGTCCATGGCCCTCGACCTCAATATGCCGATCCTCGTCGTCGACGACTACCAGACGATGGTCCGCATCATCCGCAACCTGCTGAAGCAGCTCGGCTTCGAAGAGGTCGACGACGCCTCGGACGGCACGGCGGCGCTGGCCAAGCTGAAGAACCGCAAATACGGCCTCGTCATCTCCGACTGGAACATGGAGCCGATGACGGGCTACGAGCTGCTGCGCCACGTCCGCGCCGACGAGGGGCTGCGCACGACGCCGTTCATCATGGTCACCGCCGAATCGAAGACCGAGAACGTCATCGCCGCCAAGAAGGCCGGCGTGAACAACTACATCGTCAAGCCCTTCAACGCGGCGACGCTGAAGTCCAAGATCGAGGCCGTCTGCGGCGCCTGATCCGGGCTCCTGACGGAGCAGCGCCGGATTCCGGGGAGAGGGTGGCCTCGCCGGTGCAACCGGGTCGGCCAACCGAACACGCACCGAACCGGCACCGGAGGTGCGCCTGCCAGACCAGGCGCACGTGTCGAGAGTGCGGGCCGGACGCTTGGGTTTCGAGGACACGACGATGGGATACGCCTCCACGCAACCCACGGGCAAAGCCGAGATGCGGTGCCCGCAATCCATGATCGCGGAGCTGATGGAGATTGCCGACTACATCAGCCACATGCGCACCGAGATCGCGGCTCTGCGCGCCAACGAGATGACGCGCGACCGCATTCCGATGGCGCACGAGGAGCTCGGCAACGTGCTCCAGGCGACGGCCGGCGCCACCAACACGATCATGGAGGCGGCCGAGGCGATGCTGGCCCTGCCCGACGATGCGGAGTACCGCGCCAATGTCGAGGCGCAGATCTACACGATCTTCGAGGCGTGCGCCTTCCAAGACATCACCGGCCAGCGCATCGGGAAGGTCGTCGAGGCGCTGCGCAACTTCGAACTCAGGCTTGCCCGCTTCGCCAGCGCCGTGCGCGCCCGCGACGAGGGCGGCATCGACCCCGCCGAGGCGGAGCGCCGGGAGCGGGCCGAGCGCCTGCTCCTCAACGGCCCCCAGCCGAACGGGCCGGCCGTGGCCCAGGACGACATCGACGCGCTCTTCGCCTGAACGCGCGCACGGACCGAGGACGCGCGACCGATCCCGATTGCAACGCGGTCGGGATCGGCTCTAGGAGGTGGGCCCCGCGCGGGCGACCGCGCCAGCCACACGGGTCCGAGCATGCCGGCGCGCCCCTGGTCCGACCTGACCACCGAGGAGATCCGCGCCCGCGACATGGCGTCCGCCGTCGCCGTGCTGCCGGTCGCGGCCGTGGAGCAGCACGGGCCGCACCTGCCGCTCGCCACCGACACGGTGATCGCCGAGGGCTATCTCGCCCGCGTCGCCGCCCTGGTCCCGGACGATCTCGACGCGCTGATCCTGCCGGTCCAGGCGGTCGGCAAGTCGGACGAGCACGACGCCTTCCCCGGCACCCTCACGCTCACCGCCGAGACCGCCCTGAGGGCCTGGACCGAGATCGGGACCTCGATCCATCGCGCGGGCTGCCGGCGTCTCGTCATCGTCTCGTCGCACGGGGGCAACAGCGCGCTGATCGACCTGGTGGCGGGAGAGTTGCGCGGACGGTTCGGGATGGTCGCGGTGACGACCGCCTGGGCCCGCTTCGGCTATCCGCAGGGCCTGTTCCCGGCCGACGAGATCGCGGACGGCATCCATGCCGGTGGCATCGAGACCGCGCTGATGCTGGCACTTCGGCCCGACCTCGTGCGCACGGCGCAAGTCGCCGATTTTCCCAACCGGGCGCGGCGGATGCGCCAGGAATTCACCCATCTCCGCGCCGGCCGTCCGGCGGCCTTCGCTTGGAAGACGCAGGACCTCAACCCGGCCGGCGCCCTCGGCGACGCGCGGCTCGGCACGGCGGACGCCGGGCGGGCCGCTCTCGACCACGGTGCGCGGGCCTTCGTCGCCCTGCTCGCGGACGTCGCCCGTTTCCGCCTCGACGGCTGAGGTCGAGCCCGCGCAGATGGAGCCCGCGTAACCCTTCGGGATCGCCGGCGAAGGGTCAGGCGTGCGGCGCGCGCCGCGCTGGCACCCGCGAATCGCCATGCTCCTCACCCTCGCCCCAGCCCCGCACTTCCCCATCCGCTCCAAGGCGTTAGAATCCTCCGCCCAGGGACGCGGCGGAGCGGCGATGGCGCTCGAGGAGAAGCTCGCGGCCGCGATGCGGGCCGCGCAGGGCGGCGACGGCACGGCCTACGGCGCGCTGCTGCGCGACTGCCTGCCAGTGATCGCCGCGAGCGTGCGGGCCCAGGGCCTGCGCGGCGAGGCGGTGGACGACGCGGTCCAGGACACTTTGATCACTCTGCACCGGGCCCGGGCGAGCTACGATCCAGCGCGGCCCTTCCTCCCCTGGCTGCGCGCCATCGCGCAGCGTCGGGCGATCGACGCGCTCCGCCGGGCCGGGCGCCGGCCCCGGGAAGTGCACGATCCCGTGGCCTACGAGGCCGAGATCGACGACCGGCCCCCACCGGGCCAGGGCCTTGAGGCGCGCGAGCGCGCGGCGGAGCTCGCCCGCGCCGTCGCAGCCCTGCCCGCCGGCCAACGCCAGGCGGTCGAGGAGCTGGCGCTGCGCGAACGCTCCCTCGACGAGGTCTCGGCCGCGACCGGCCGCAGCAAGGTCGCCCTGAAGGTGAACCTGCACCGGGCGATCAAGGCTCTGCGGGCGAGCCTCGCCGGCGGTCCGGACGGGAGGGCGTGAGCGATGGCCGCCCGCCATACCCGCCCCGTGGACGACCTCGTCGGCGACCTCGTCCAGGATCTGCGCCCAATCCGTCCCCTGCTGCCGGCCGGCGCGCGCGCGCTCACGTGGCTCGCTGCGGCCGCCCTCATCGGACTCGCCCTCGCCTGCATCGCCGAGACCGCGGACCTGCGCCAGCGCCTCGCCACGCCGGACCTGCGGATGGCGGCCCTGGGCGCACTCCTCACTGCCGGTACGGCGGCCTACGCCGCCTTCGTCACCAGCGTGCCGGGGCGGCCGGCGGCCTGGGCGCTGCTGCCGCTGCCGGCCGCCACCCTCTGGATCGGCGCGAGCGGCCTCGGATGCCTGAGAGCGGCCCTGGACCCGGCCGCCGAGGCCCATGCGCAGACGGGACTCGGCTGCTTCGGCTTCCTGACGGCAGTGTCGCTGCCGCTCTCCGTCCTGCTGGTGGTGATGCTGCGCCGGGCCTGCCCCCTGCGGCCGAACCTCACGGCCGCGCTCGGCGGCCTGGCAGCGGCGGCCGCAGCGGCGACGCTGCTCGTGCCCTTCCACCCGGAGGAGGCGACGGCCACCGACATCGCGATCCACGGCGCCACGGTGCTCGCGGTGATCGCCCTCAACGGACTCGCGGGCGGGCGACTGCTCGCCCGGGGCTGATCCGTCAGCGCTCCTCGTCCTCGGGCATCAGGCCCGGCCAGTCGACGATGCGCTCAGGGTACTCCTCGTCCGCAAACTCCTCCTCGTTCCCAGAGAGTCGGCCGCGCACGGAGATGCCGGCCTCGTGCACGCTGGCCGCGCGGCCCGAGACCAGCGGATGCCAGTCGAACAGGGGTTCGCCGTCGCGGATGAGCCGGTAGGCGCAGGTCGGGGGCAGCCAGGGGATGGTCCGCACCGCCTCCGGCGTCAGCCGCACGCAATCAGGCACCCGCTTCTGGCGCCGGGCGTAGTCGCGGCAGCGGCAGCCGATCCCGTCGAGGAGGGTGCAGCCGATATCGGTGTGGTGGACCTCGCCCGTATCCTCGTCCTCCAGCTTGATCAGGCAGCAGCGCCCGCAGCCGTCACACAGGCTCTCCCATTCCTCCGGCGTCATCGCGTCGAGGGACTTGGTGCGCCAGAATGGCTCGGACGGAACGGCGGCGACCGCGCCGGGCTGGCGCGGGGCCTTGGGGCTTCCCATCGGGAACGCCTCTCGGATCGGGGAGCGGGATGCTCCCCTCTGCCGCAAGGCGGGGGCGGGAGCAAGCGGGGCGGCCTCCGCCACCGCCGCGCCCCATTCGCGCGCCACGGTCACCGGAACGTTCGGCGCGGATCCTGAAGCCGGAATGCCATCTCGCGCGTTCCGCCTCCGGGACCCGTCCGCATTCTCCGGGCGATGCCCGGCCTCGCGGACGGGCGCCGGGCTTGGTACAAGGATGGTCGGCTCCCTCGCCGAAGCGTGGTGCCCGAGAAGCCGGATCCCAGAATCGTGCGCCTGCCGAACCTCAAAGCGATCCGGACCCGCATCCGGCATGCCGCCCTCGGCTTCGACGCCTGGGTGAACGCCGCCCTCTACGACAGCGGCCGCTCGACCGGCGAGGGCTATGGGCGCTTCCAGGCCGCGATGAACCGCTTCTCGGTGCGGGGCTGGAAGCGTGCGGCGATCGACCTCACCAGCGAGGGCGTCACCATCGGCACGGGCGGCCTCCTGCTGATGCTCGCGCTCGCCCAGCCCGCCTTCAACCTGACCAGCGAGAACTGGCTGAAGCAGCAGGACCTCGCCGTCACCTTCCTCGACCGCTACGGCGTCGAGGTGGGCCGCCGCGGCATCAAGCACGACGACTCGCTGAAGCTCGACGAGTTTCCCGAAATCATGATCAAGGCGTTGGTCTCGACCGAGGACCGGCGTTTCTACGAGCACTGGGGCATCGACCCGATCGGGACGATGCGCGCGCTGGTGAACAACTCGCGCGGCGGCGGCAACGTCCAGGGCGGCTCGTCGATCACGCAGCAGCTCGCCAAGAATCTTTTCCTGACGAACGAGCGCTCCCTCGAGCGAAAGGTCAACGAGGCCTTTCTCGCCCTCTGGCTCGAGTTCCACCTCACCAAGAACGAGATCCTGAAGCTCTATCTCGACCGCGCCTATATGGGCGGCGGCACCTTCGGTGCGGTGGCGGCGGCGGACTACTATTTCGGCAAGCCGCTCAAGGATATCAGCCTCGCCGAGGCCGCCATGCTGGCCGGCCTGTTCAAGGCGCCGACGAAATATGCGCCCCACGTCAACCTGCCCGCCGCCCGCTCCCGCGCCGTCGACGTGCTGCACAACATGGTGGAGGCGGGCTTCGTCACCGAGGGCCAGATCCAGACGGCCCTGCGCAACCCGGCGACGCCGGTGACGCGCACCCGCGACATCACCGCCGACTACTACCTCGACTGGGCCTTCGGCGAGATCAAGTCGATGGCCGATGCGGGCAAGTTCCGCAACGACCGCGTGCTCACCGTGAAGACGCCCCTCGACGTCGCGATCCAGAAGCGGGCCGACGAGGTGGTGGCCAACGTGCTGCGCAAGTCCGGCGACGCCTACGACGTGGACGAGGCGGCGATGGTCATCCTCGACCCCGACGGGGCCCTGCGCGCCATGGTCGGCGGCTCCGATTACGGCGAGAGCCAGTTCAACCGCGCCACCGACGCGCTGCGTCAGCCCGGCTCCTCGTTCAAGCCCTACGTCTACGCCGCCGCCCTGTCCTCGGGCCTGTTTCGGCCGGACACCACGGTGGTTGATTCCCCCGTCTGCATCGGCAACTGGTGCCCACAGAATTACGGCCGCTCCTATTCGGGCCGACAGCCCATGTGGCTCGCGGTGGCCAAGTCCATCAACACCATCCCGATCAAGGTCTCGATCGCGCTGGGCAAGGCGATGGGCATCAGCCACGAGGCGCGGGCCGCCAAGGCGGGCCGCCAGAAGATCATCGAGACCGCCCATGCCATGGGCATCACCACGCCGCTCACCGACTCGGTCTCGCTGCCGATCGGTTCGGCCGAGGTCACTGTGATCGACCAGGCGGCGGCCTACGCGGTCTTCGCCAACGGTGGCAAGCGCGCCAAGCCCTACGCCGCCATGGAGGTGAAGAACTCCTCCGGCGAGGTGATCTACCGGCACGCCGACGAGAAGCCCGAGCAGGTGCTCTCGACCCAGGTCGTGGCCGACATGAACTACATGCTCAACAAGGTGGTCGAGGAGGGTACGGCCCGCCGCGTCCAGATCGAGGGCGTGAAGATCGCCGGCAAGACTGGCACCACGAACGGCTACAAGGACGCGTGGTTCGTGGGCTATACCGGCAACTACGTCGCCGCCGTCTGGTACGGCAACGACGACAGCACCTCGACCAACAAGATGACCGGCGGCTCCCTGCCCGCCCAGACCTGGCACGACGTGATGGAACCTGCCCACCAGGGCATCGAGCTGAAGCCCCTGCCCGGCCTGAAGACGCCGCAGGCCGGCGCCCAGGCGGCCGCGCCGAGTGCCCCGACCAACCCGGCGGCGAGCAATTACGGCAAGCTCTCGCGGCGCTCCTTCGAAGTGATCAGCGGGGTCAACGGCCTGTTCCGCGCAATCGAGTCGGCACCGAGGACGGGCTCACGCGTCGAGGCGGAAGGCCTGCGCGACCTCGCCGGCAGCGTGGCCGAGGGCGGCCGTCCGGCCCGCGCCCGCGTCGAGACTCGGTGAGGCGCCCGTGACCCTGCGGATGGCAGAGGCCGAGGCGGAGGGGACGGCACGTGTCCCGGCCTTGCGGATACTACGATCGGCGCTGCGATCGGCGTGGCGGCGCAGCGCCGGCCTCGGCCTTGCCCTCTACGCGCTTGCGCTCGGCGGCGCGCTCGGGCTCGCCAGCGCGGATTGGGCGACGCGGGGCGGATACCCGTTCGGCGGCGTGACGGTCGGCGCCTGGACCCTGTGGCCACGGGCCGGCTCGACCGCAGCCGACCCCTATACCCGCGCCGTCAACGCCCGGCGCGGCGAGATCCCGCTCGCCGTCGGCGAGGGCCTGCTGATGACGGCCGCGGCCGACGATGCCGGCCGGACGCTCGATGCCGCCTGCACCTACAGCATCACCGGCGCGACCCCGCCGGCCCGGGCCTGGACCCTGACGGTGACCGGCCGCGGCGCGGCCGATCCCGTCCGGCCGCCGATCCGCGAGAGCTTCACCTCCACGGAGGTCCTGCGCGAGCGGGACGGCCGCTTCGCCATCACGCTGGGTCCCGAGGCCGAGCCGGGCAACTGGTTGCCGAGCCCCCGCGCCGAGGGCCCCTTGCGCCTCGCGCTGCGCCTCTACGACACGCCGGTCGCGGCGAGCGCCGGCTCCCTCGACCGGGATTCCGTCCCGGCGATCACGCGGGTGGCGTGCCGGTCATGAATCTGCGCTTCGCCTACGCCACCGCCTGCGGCCTGGTCCTGGCCGGGCTCGTGCACATCGCAACGGTGCTGGCGATCCCGCGCCTCTCGGAATCGGATGCCCTCTCGCGCGCCGGCAGCAGCGAGAGCCTCGACCATCCGCTGCCGATCTACACGCTGGCCACCGGCGAGAACCCGGCCCCGGCCGAAGCGTGGCTGCCGGCGCCCGACCCCTCGGTCGCGGTCGGCGTCTGCGCCTACGATCTCGACGACGGCCCGACCCGCGTCTCGGCTCGCACCGGGCCTCTGGCCCTTTCGCTCGCCGTGCACGGCCGCCGCGGCGCCTTCTACGCCGTGACCGACCAGGCCGCGGTGCGCGGCGCCCTCGACCTCGTGGTGCTCACCCGTGCCCAGTACGATGCGGCGCTCGCCAACGACGACGAGAACGAGCCGAGCCGCGACGTGCGCATCGTCGCCCCTGAGCGCCAGGGCTTCGTGGTGGTGCGGGTGATCGCAGGCCTGCCGAGCCAGCGCCCCTCCGCCAACGCGGCGGTTCAGGCGGTCTCCTGCACCATCGACAGCACGGACGAGGACGCGCCGGCCCGGCCGAACGACTGATCGCGAGCCCCTTAACCAGGACCGGGTCGCGGGACGCTGACTTTCGCCCCGGCGTGGCGCAGCCTAACCTGCATCCGGTTCGAGAATCGAAATATCGGGGGGCGGGATGCTGACGCGACGCTGGTTCGGAGCCTGCTTCATCTGCGCGGGCGTCGGGGGCTTCGCCGCCACGGAGGCGGCAGCGCAGGGTGCGCCCGCGGGTCAGATCAAGCGCAAGCTCCTGAAGCGGACCGAGACCGGGACGGGCAACCTCGTGACCCTGCTGATGGAGGTCGAGGTTCCGGCCGGCGTCGAGGTCCCGCGCCACACCCATCCGGGCATCGAATCAGCCTTCGTGCTGGAGGGCGAGGCCGAGCTCTACATGCAGGGACAGGAGGCGGTTCCGGTTCGTCCCGGCGAGGGCTTCCAGATCCCGCCGGAGGTGCCGCATGGCGTGCGCAAGGTGGAGAAGCCCCTGCGCCTCGCGATCACCTACGTGGTCGACAAGGACAAGCCGCTGGTGACCCTCGCACCGGCCTGACGGGATGCGGCTTCTCTGCGAAGCCGCGCTCCGGAAAGACCCGGCCACGCTTGCCCCGAAATCCCGGCACCCCTTTCTCCGGGCGATGCGCTATGACGGATGCCATGAGCCTCGCCGTCCCCGATTCCTCCCCTCGCCCCGACATCCTCGCCGCCATCGGGGACACGCCGCTGATCCGGCTCCGCCGTGCCTCCGAGGAGACGGGCTGCACCATCCTGGGCAAGGCGGAGTTCCTCAATCCCGGCCTCTCGGTGAAGGACCGCGCTGCGCTCTCCATCGTCCAGGATGCCGAGGCGCGCGGGCTGATCCGGCCGGGGGGCACCATCGTCGAGGGCACGGCGGGCAATACCGGCATTGGGCTGGCCCTCGTCGCCGCGGTGCGCGGCTACCGCACCGTGATCGTCATCCCCGAGACCCAGTCCGAGGAGAAGAAGCAGACCCTGCGGCTCGCGGGCGCCCGCCTCGTCGAGGTGCCGGCCGTGCCCTTCGCCAACTCGAACAACTACGTGCATGTGGCGCGCCGCCTCGCCGAGCGGCTTGCTGCGACGGAGGCGGCAGGCGCCTTCTTCGCCGACCAGTTCGACAACGTCGCCAACCGCCGCGCCCATGTCGAGGGGACCGGCCCAGAGATCTACGCGGCGACGGCGGGCGCGGTCGACGGCTTCGTCTGCGCCGCCGGCACCGGGGGCACGCTCGCCGGCGTCGCCGAGGCGCTGCGGGCGCGCAAACCCGGCGTGCGGATCGCCCTCTCCGATCCCGAGGGCTCGGCCCTCTATGCGCATTATACGACCGGCACGCTCAAGGCCGAGGGCTCCTCGATCACCGAGGGCATCGGTCAGGGCCGCATCACCGGAAACCTCGGCGGCTTCACCCCCGACTACGCCTACCGCATCCCCGATACCGAGGCGCTGGAGATCGTCTTCCGGCTGATGCGCGAGGAGGGGCTCTCCCTGGGCGGCTCGTCCGGCATCAACGTGGCGGGGGCGATCCGGCTCGCCCGGGAGCTCGGACCAGGCCACACCGTCGCGACCATCCTCTGCGACGGCGCCGCCCGCTACGCCTCGAAGCTGTTCAACCCAGCCTTCCTGGCCGAGCGCGGCCTGCCCCAGCCCGACTGGCTCGGCGCGAGCCCGGACCCACTGCCCGACTGGCGGGCCTGAGCCGGAAAACGCAGGTGGTATAGCGGATTAAAATCGATTTCCGGTTGAACGGTCCGGGTGGGCTTGGCGTTGAATGGTCAAGCTCGCGCTCCGCGCGAGGACCGGAGAGCCCTGATGTCCCTCGTCACCATCCTGCTCATCATCCTGATCATCCTCGCCTTCGGTGGCGGCGGGTTCTACGGCGGTGGCGCCTATCGTGGTCCCGGCTTCGGCCTCGGCGGTATCCTGCTGATCATCCTGATCGTGCTGCTCGTGAGAGGTGGGATCTGACGGCCCGCACTCCCACCCTGCGGTAGCCCCGCAGGGTGGGAGAGACGCCGCTCTCAGCGGGCGCAGGTCACCGCCACCATCGCCGGCCGGATCGGGCCGGCCACGGCCCCGAGGCTCGCCGCGCCGCCCACAGCCGCGTCGCGCAGCGCCACCCCGTTTTCACCGAGGAAATTCCGAAGCTGCGCGCCCACAACGAGCGGCACCGCGAGCGGCGGCACCACGCCCGCGACCAGCCGCGGCGCAGCGGGATAGCGCGCGACGAGGCCGGCGAGGCGCCCGGCCCGATCAAGGACCGGTGCGCCGGCCGCCCCCGGCTGCAAGGGCGCGACGAGCCCGCCCGGCCCAGCCGTGCCGGGCGCGACCGCGACGCCCTCCGCGCCGGCCGCGAGCACGACGAGAGTCTCTTCTGACGCAACGGGCTCCGCGCGCACGGCGAGCGGCACCGGCGCCGGCAGGCCCGACGCCTCCAGCAACGCCAGGCCACTCGCGGGATCGCCGCGCAGGAGCTTGGCCGCGGCGCCGCCGATCCGCGGCGCACAGCTCTCCACCACCGAGACTGCCGTCAGGACACGGTTCGGCGCCACCACGAGTCCGGTCCCGGCAATCCGGACAGTCGCCGCCGGAGGTCTCGCGGCTGGCGACGGCGCGAGCGCGGGGGCTGCAGGGGTCACAGCGGCCACGGGAGCCGCCACCGCGTCCGGGAAAGGAACGAAGCTGTTGGCGATCGCGATGACGAGGCGGTCCACCTCGCCGGCAAGAGCCTGGTCGTAGCCGAGGGTGAAGCCGCGCACGCCCGCGGGCCCCGCGGCGTAGCGGACATACGAGCGCCCGCCCGCCGTCTCGGCAGTGACCACGATGAAATCCGGCCGCTTCAGCTTGTAGGTGACCCTGCGCTCCGGCATCGGCGCGGTGGCGCGCTCGAACAGGCCATCGAGATCGGCGGCGCCGGGCGGGAAGGCGCGGCTTTCCAGGGTCACCCGGCCGTCCGCGCTCTGCCAGCGGGTCCCGGCCGGCAGCGGCCCGGGCAGTGGGCTGCGCTTCGCGAGGAGCCGTTCCGGCACGCCGAGCACGGTGCCGCTTGCCGGATCCGCCTTCACGGTGAAGCGCGCCGCCTTCCGCGCGCCCTCCCCGGCCGCGAGGATCCTCGCCCGCACGGGCGGGGAGAGCGGGTCGCCACCTCCGTTGCGGGCCTGGAAGGCGTTCAGCGCCTCGAAGGTGCGCCGGCCGAAGGTTCCCGCGAGGACGCTGTTGTAGTCGCCGGTCCAGACCAGCGCGTCCTGTAGAGCCTTGCGCTCGGCCTCGGGCAGCGCCTCGAACGCGGCCTTGGCCGCCTCGAAGGCCGGATCGGCCGCGTATCCGGGAGCCGGTGTCTTCGCGGCCGGCTTCGGCGCCGGGACCTGACTTTGGCCCTGCGCGAGAATCTGCGTCGCCGTGGGCGCGGCGAAGCCAGCGGCGAGCAGGAGGGCGAGCCCGAGACGGCGCGGCATGGGCGCTGATTCCCATCAGAAAATCCGCTGCGAAGGTGGCAGGCCCGCCGGGCGAAAGCCAGAGCGCTGGCTGGGACGCGCGCCGACACGCGTGCTGCCGCGTGCGCCATCACGTGCGGGCAGGCACGATGGGCCGATTGCGGCGGCTGCGGCAGATGCTACCGTCCGGCTCCGTCGCGCCGGATTCGTCCGGCCGGGGAGAGCCGCGGAGCGGGTGATGGCGGGTTCGTCGGGTATCGTGCGCCGTCTGGCGCTGCTCGCAGGCGCCCTCGCGCTGGCAGGCCCTGCCGCCGCCCAGCCAGCGTCACCGCCCGCCGCACAGGCGCTGACGAAGCCCGCCACCAAGCCCACGACGAGGAAGACCTTCCAGCGTGAGGCCCTGGCCTCCGCCGGCGCACGCCTGGAGACGGCGCTCGCGGCCGAGGCCAACGCACCCGGCCGGAGCGCCGCGCAGGCACGGCGCGACGGCGAGGCGCAGTTTCAGAGCGGACATCCCGCGGCTGCCCTACCCCTCCTTGCGGCGGCGGTGGCGGCGGATCCCGCCGATCCGCAGAACTGGCTCGCCTACGCGCGCGCCGCGGACGCGCTCGGCAATGACGAGAAGGCCGGCAGCTACAACGACCGCTACCGCCGCCGTCAGGCCGCCCTCGCGGCGGCGTACCAAGCCTACCTGCGGGCGGGCTCGCCCCAGGCGGAGGCCCGGGCGCTCGCCTTCCTCGGCGAGGCGCAGGCGCGCCAGTCCGAGTGGCGCCCGGCGCTGGAGGCCTACCGCGCGAGCCTCGCCCTCGACGACCGCGAGCCCGTGCGCGAGACCTACGAGGCGCTGCGCGAGGAACACGGCTTCCGCATCCTCGACTACAAGGTCGATGCGGATGCCGCCGCGCCGCGGGCCTGCTTCACCTTCTCGGAGACGCTGGCGCCCAAGACCGACTTCACGCCCTTCGTCGCGGTCTCGGGCGCGGCGAACGCCGCCGTGACGGCGGAGGGCTCGCAGGTCTGCGTGGACGGGTTGAAGCATGGCGGCCAGTACGCCGTGGTTCTGCGCCAGGGTCTGCCCTCCTCGGTGGGCGAGAGCCTGCTGAAGGCCGCCGATTACGAGATCTACGTCCGCGACCGCTCGCCCCAGGTGCGGTTCACGGGACGCAACTACGTCCTGCCGCGTACCGGCCAGGCCGGCGTGCCGCTCCTCTCCGTCAATGCGCCAAAGCTCGACGTGGAGGTGCTGCGCATCGGCGATCGCGGCCTGCTGCCCGCCCTCCGCTCGGAGGAGTTCCTGAGCCAGCTCAGCGGCGCCACCGCGCAGACCATCGCCGAGCAGAAGGGCGTGCGCGTCTGGAAGGGCACCCTGGAGACGGCCAAGGCCGAGCAGAACCAGGAGGCCGTGACCGCCTTCCCCGTGCTGCAGGCGGTCGGGCGACTGGAGCCCGGCATCTACATCATGCAGGCCGCGCCCACAGGCCTCGCCGCGGCGGGCGAGGAGGTCTCCTACGAGCAGAAGGCGACGCAGTGGTTCGTCGTCTCCGACCTCGGCCTCACCGCCTTCAAGGGCCGCGACGGGGTGCATGTCGTCCTACGCTCGCTGGCCTCCGCAGAGGCCGTGGCGAATGCCGAGATCCGCCTGATCGCCCGCAACAACGAGGTGCTGGCGACCCGCAGGACCGATGCGCGGGGCTATGCCGCTTTCGATCCGGGCCTCGCCCGCGGCGAGGGCGGCATCGCCCCGGGCCTCGTGGTCGCGCAGAGCGGCGAGGATTACGGCTTCCTCGACCTCGACCTCTCGGCCTTCGACCTCACCGACCGCGGCGTGAAGGGCCGGCCCGATGCGGGCGCGGTGGAGGCCTACCTCTTCCCTGAGCGCGGGGTCTATCGCTCCGGCGAGACGGTGCAGCTCACCGCGCTCCTGCGCGACGCGAAGGGCGCTACTGTGCCGAACCTGCCGCTCACCCTCGTGATCCGGCGCCCGGACGGCGTCGAGTACCGGCGCGTCCAGGTTCCCGACCAGGGCCTCGGCGGACGCAGCCTGTCGCTGCCCCTGCTCTCGAACGCGATGCACGGCACCTGGCGGATCGCCGCCTATACCGATCCGAAGGCGCCCGCCCTCGGCGAGGCGAGCTTCCTCTTGGAGGACTATGTCCCCGAGCGGATGGAGATCGACCTGAAGCCGGTCAAGGCCGCGCTCCGCAAGGGCGAGCCGGCCGAAATCGCGGTCTCGGCGCGCTACCTCTACGGCGCACCGGGTTCCGGCCTCGACGTGTCGGGTAGCGTCGCGGTGCAGGCCGCAACCGGCAGCGGCATCCCGGGGCTCGAGGGCTTCACGGTCGGACTCGACGACGAATCCTTCGAAGCCACCACGCAGGAGATCGAGGGGCACGGCACCACCGACGCCAAGGGCTCCGCCGCGATGACCGTTCCGGTGCCGAACCCGGCGAGCCCGCGGCCGCTGGAAGCGAAGATCACGCTGGCGGTCGGCGAGCCGGGCGGCCGGGCGGTCTCGCGCAGCCTCACTCTGCCGATCCTGCCCGACGGACCGGTCCTCGCCATCCGCAAGGGTTTCGGAAGCGACCTCGCCGAGGGCGCGACCGCGACCTTCGACGTGGCGATGGCGACGCCCGAGGGCCGCCGCCTCGCGCAGGGCGGCGTGACCTGGACCCTGTCGCGGATCGAGCAGACCTATCAATGGTACCGCGCGGACGGGCGCTGGTCCTTCGAGCCGGTGAAGTCGGTGCGCCGGATCGCCGATGGCAGCCTCGCTCTGACCCCCGACGCGCCGGGGCGGATCGCGACACCGCTCAGCTTCGGCCGATACCGCCTGGAGGTCGCCGCGCCCGGCGAGGGCGCGCACCAAGCGGCGCAGGCCGCCAGCGTGACCTTCGAGGTCGGCTGGGGCGGCTCCGAGACCGCCGACGTGCCCGACCGCCTCGATCTGACCCTCGACAAGGCGGCCTACGCTTCAGGCGAGACCCTGCGGGCCCGACTCGCGCCGAAATTCCGCGGCCGGGCGACCCTCGCCGTGGTCAGCGACAAGGTGCACGAGGTCCTGGACGTGGCGGTGCCGGAGGGCGGCGCCACCGTCGCCATCCCCGTGAAGGCCGAATGGGGCGCGGGCGCCTATCTGATCGCCACCGCCTACCGCCCCCTCGACCAGGCGGCCAAGCGCCTGCCGGGCCGGGCACTCGGGCTCGCCTGGTTCTCCGTCGATCGCGGCGCGCGCGGCCTGGAGGTGGCGGTCGATGCGCCCCAGAAGGTGCGTCCGCGCCAGGACCTCACCCTGCCGGTGCGCCTGACCGGGCTGAAGCCCGGCGAGGAGGCGCGCATCACCGTGGCGATGGTCGATGTCGGCATCCTCAACCTCACCCGCTACGAGGCGCCCGACCCGACGATGTTCTTCTTCGGCCAGAAGGCCCTCTCGACCCAGATCCGCGACGTCTACGGATACCTGATCGACGGCATGCAGGGCACGCTCGGCGCGATCCGTTCCGGCGGCGATGCCGGCGCGGGGGAGCTTGCCGACTCGCCCCCGACCCAGGCGCCCCTCGCCCTCTACTCGGGCGTGGTCACGGTCGGGCCGGACGGGCGCGCCGCGGTGACCTTCCCGATCCCCGCCTTCAACGGCACCGGTCGGGTGATGGTGACCGCCTGGAGCGGCAGCCGCACCGGCCAAGCCCAGGCCGACGTGGTGATCCGCGACCCGGTGGTGCTCACCGGTACCCTGCCGCGCTTCCTCAATGCGGGCGACCGCTCGCGATTCTTCGTCGCCCTCGACAATGTCGAGGGTCAGGCCGGCGAATACACGGTCGATCTCGATCTGGCGGGGCCGGTGCTCGTCGGCGCCGAGGCGGCGCAGAGCCGGCTGACGCTCGCTGCCGGGGCCAAGGGCCAGCTCGTGGTGCCGCTGACCGCGGCCGGCCCAGGCACGGCGCGGCTCGACCTCAACCTCTCGGGGCCCGGCCTGCCCGCGGGCGTCGGCCAGAGCTTCACCCTGCCCATCTCGCCCGGCACCGGAGCCCTGGTGCGACGCAGCCTGCGCAACCTGGAGCCCGGCGCCAGCCTGCAGATCACGCCGGACCTTCTCGCCGACATCCTGCCCGGCACCGGCACGGTCTCCGTCTCGGCCTCCGCCCTGCCGGGGCTCGACGTGGCCGCGCTGCTGCAGGCCCTCGACCGCTACCCCTATGGCTGCTCCGAGCAGGTGGTGAGCCGGGCGATGCCGCTCCTCTACGTCAACAGCTTGGCGAGTCTCGACAAGCTCGCCATCGACGACGGGCTGGATGAACGGATCCGCGGAGCGATCGACCGCGTGCTGTCGCGCCAGGATTCGAGCGGCGATTTCGGCCTGTGGTCGGCGCAGGGATCGAACGACCTCTGGCTCGACGCCTACGTGACCGACTTCCTGACGCGGGCTCGCGAACGCAACTTCGCGGTGCCGCAGACCGCCTTTACCCTCGCCCTCGACCGCCTGCGCAACGCCGTGGCCAACACCACCGAGGTGCGCGAGGGCGGCCTCGACCTCGCCTACGCGGCCTACGTTCTCGCCCGCAACGGCCGGCCAGTGAGCGGGGATCTGCGCTACCTCGCCGACACCAAGCTCGGCGACTTTACGACCCCACTCGCCCGCGCGCAGATCGCCGCGGCGCTGGCGCTGCTGGGCGACCGCACCCGCGCCGCCAAGGCGCTCGATTCCGCCCTCGGCGTGCTGAAGAGCGCGCGCGACGGGCAGGGCTACCGGGCCGATTACGGCTCGCGCCTGCGCGACGGGGCGGGCGTGCTCGCGCTCGCCGCCGAGTCGGGACTCGCCCGCGACGCCCTTACCCCCGTCGCCGCGGTGCTGACCGAGGAGCGCGCCTCGGGCCGCACCACCAGCACGCAGGAGAATGCCTGGATGGTGCTGGCCGCTGCCGGCCTGACCAAGGAGGCCCAGAGCCTGTCCTTCAGCCTCGACGGCGCGCCGCTGACGGGCCCGCTCGCCCGCACCTATCGGGCCGCCGCCCTCGAGGCAAAGCCGGTGACGCTGGTGAATACCGGCCGGGCGCCGGTTCAGGTGGCTTTGGGCATCAACGGGAATCCGATCGCGCCCGAGCCCGCGGAATCGCGCGGCTACGCGATCGAGCGGAGCTATCACCGCCTCGACGGCACCGCCGTCGATCCGGCCCAGGGCATCCGCCAGAACGACCGCCTCGTGGTGGTTCTCAAGGTGACCGAGAAGCAGGCGAGCGCCGCCCGCCTCCTCCTCGTCGACCGTCTGCCCGCGGGCCTCGAGATCGACAACCCGAAGCTCCTCGACGCGGACGCCGTCCAGGGCCTCAGCTTCGTGAAGACCGACGTCGCACCGGCCCATACCGAGTTCCGCGACGACCGCTTCGTGGCTGCCTACGACCGGACACCGGAGCAATCGGCGTTCTTCACCGTGGCCTACACGGTGCGCGCCGTCTCGCCCGGCAGCTACGTGCATCCGGGCGCCACGGTGGAGGACATGTACCGCCCCGAGCGCTTCGGCCGGACCGCCTTCGGCGCGGTCGAGATCACGGCGGCGCGGTAGGGCGGTGGGCAGGCCGCTGCCTCCGCTCCCTCCCCCCTTTGCGGGGGAGGGTGGCCCGCGAAGCGGGTCGGGAGAGGGGAACCCCGTTTCCGGAGGAAGCGGAGCAGGCGTGACAGGCGCCGCTTCCTCCCGCACCGCCACACCCCTCTCCCGACCCCTGCTCACGCGGGGGCCATCCTCCCCCATCCCAAGTCGGGCCTGCCCGACCTGGGCAGAGAAGAGCGGACCTCGGACAAGCCCGAGGTCCGTGGGGGGCGGGAGATCGTGGTGGCTCCTTGTCCTCGCCGTCCCGGCTCTGGCGGCGGGCCTGCTCGCCCTCCGCCCGTTCTTCGCCCTGCCGCCCCTCGACCTCGCGCAGGCCGAGTTGCGCTCGACCATCGTCACCGACCGCTCGGGCACCCTGTTGCGCCCCTTCGCCACCGCGGACGGACGCTGGCGCCTGCCGGTACGCATGGAATCCGTCGATCCGCGCTTCATCGCCATGCTGACCGCCTACGAGGACCGGCGCTTCGCCGAGCATGGCGGCGTCGATCCCGCCGCTTTGCTGCGGGCAGCCGGCCAGTGGCTGCGGCACGGGCGCATCGTGTCGGGGGGGTCGACCCTGTCGATGCAGGTGGCCCGCCTCGTGGAGCCGCGGGCCGAGCGCTCGCTGGCAGCGAAGCTGCGCCAGATGCTGCGCGCCCACGCGCTGGAGGCGCGGCTCGGCAAACACGGCGTGCTCGATCTCTACTTGGCCCTCGCCCCCTATGGCGGGCCCGTCGAGGGCGTGCGGGCGGCGTCGCTCGCCTATCTCGGCCGCGAGCCGGCTCGGCTCTCCTTTGCCGAGGCCGCCCTACTCGTCGCCCTGCCGCAGGCACCCGAGGCGCGCCGGCCCGACCGCTTCCCTGAACGGGCGCGGCGGGCCCGCGACCGGGTGCTCGACATCGTCGCCGCCCGCGGCCTGATCACCCAGGCGGAGGCCCAAGCGGCCAAGGCCGAGCCGGTGCCGGCCCGGCGCCGGCCCTTCCCGATGCTGGCAGCCCACGCCGCGGAGGCGGCTTTGGCCGCCGATCCGGAGGCGCGCGTGATCCGCCTCGGCCTCGACGCGCGCCTGCAGGCGAGCCTCGAAGCACTGGCTGGCGAGCGCGCGGCGGCCGCAGGGCCCGGCCTGTCGGCGGCCATCCTCGTCCTCGACAATGCGACGGGCACCGTGCTCGCCCAGGTCGGCAGCGCCGGCTATCTCGACGCGGACCGGCGCGGCGCCATCGACATGACCCAGGCCGTGCGCTCGCCCGGCTCGGCGCTGAAACCCTTCATCTACGCGCTCGCCTTCGAGACCGGGCTCGCCCATCCCGAGACCCTGCTGGAGGACCGGCCCGCCCGCTTCGCCGCGACCTATGCGCCGGAGAATTTCGACCTGACCTACCAGGGGACGGTGACCGCCCGGCGCGCCCTGCAGCTCTCGCTGAACGTGCCCGCAGTGGAGCTTCTGGAGGCGGTGGGTCCGGCCCGCTTCATCGCTCGCCTGCGCGCGGGCGGGGCGAACATCCTGCTGCCACGCGACGCCGCCCCCGGCCTGCCGGTGGCGCTCGGCGGCCTCGGCATCACGCTCACCGACCTCGCGCGGCTCTATGCCGGCCTCGCCCGGGGCGGGGCGGTGCCGCCCGTGACCCGCCGGATCGACCAGCCGCCGGCGGAGGACGAGCGGCGCATCGCCGAGCCGGTGGCTGCCTGGTACGTCGCCGATACCCTGCGCGGGGCCCCGCCCCCCGAGAACGCACTGCCGAACCGCATCGCCTACAAGACCGGCACCTCCTTCGGCTACCGCGACGCCTGGGCGGTGGGCTTCGATCGGCGCATCACCGTCGCTGTCTGGGTGGGCCGGGCGGACGGCTCCGCGGTGCCGGGCCTCGTCGGACGGCTCGTCGCCGCGCCGATTCTGTTCGACGCCTTCAGCCGCTACGGCGGCGAGCCTGTCCCGGTGCCCCGTCCCGGGGGCGTGCTCGCGGCGACCAATGCCGCCCTGCCCCCGCCCCTGCGCCACATCTGGGCCGAGCGGACGCCCCCGGGCGCGGCGCAGCCCCTGAAGATCGCCTATCCGCCGGACGGCGCCCGGATCGACCTCGGCCTCGGCGAGGGCCGAGCCGCGGGCCTCGCGCTCAAGGCACTCGGCGGGGTGCCGCCGCTGACTTGGATGGTCAACAGCCTGCCCGTCGAGGTGAGCGCCCGCCGCCAGTCGGAATGGAGGCCGGACGGGGCCGGCTTTGCGCGCATCTCCGTGCTCGACGCGGCCGGCGGCAGCGACAGCGTCGTGGTCCGCATCGAGTGAGCGGAGTCTGGGTGTCGAGAGGGGTACCCCTCTCGCGGGTCCAGGGCGGAGCCTTGAAACCGGTCGGGACTTCGACCCGGCACCCAACCCACCGACGGGTCCCTCAAAATCCCGGGTACTCGCGACAGCGACGGAGGATCACAATCTACAGGTCTATCAAGATTCACGTTTCATCAATGGGTTGCGCCTAGTGCTCCTCCTTGGAGAGGTCGGATGGCGTGGAAGATCGGCACCGCCGCCGCGGTGGCCCTCGTGATCGCAGGCGTCGCGAGCTCGGCTTTGCCCGGGCCGCCGGTCCAGCGTGCCGCTTGGCGCGAGGAGTACCGCACGCCCGCCGCGATCCCCTTCCCCGAGGACAATCCCTACAGCGCAGCCAAGGCCGAGCTCGGCCGCCGCCTGTTCTTCGATCCGATCCTGTCCATCGACCGCAACCGCTCCTGCGCCACCTGCCACGTCCCCGACCTCGCCTGGGCGGACGGGCGCCCGCGTGCGCAGGGGAGGCACGGCGGCGACCTCGACCTGCACACGCCGAGCCTTCTCAACCTGGCATGGCAGGACGGCCCGATGGGCTGGGACGGCAAGTTCCAGAACTTGGAATCGGTGCCCTTCGGCCCGATCACCGCCTCCGCCAATATGGGGCTGAGCGAGGCCGAGGCCGTGCGCCGCCTCGCGGCCGACCCCGGCTACGCCTCGGCCTTCGCCGCCGCCTTCCCGGATGCCGCCGTGACGCGGCCGCGGATCGAGGCGGCGCTGGCCACCTTCGAGCGCCTGATCGTGGCCGCGCCCGCCTCCTTCGACCGCTGGATCGCGGGGGACGAGCGCGCGATCTCGGAATCGGCCAAGCGCGGCTTCGACCTGTTCAACGGCCGGGCGAACTGCGCGGCCTGTCACAGCGGCTGGTCCTTCAGCGACGGCTCGTTCCACGACATCGGGGTCGGACGCGACGACGACCTCGGGCGCGGGCGGCTGAAGCCGAACTCGGTGGCCCTGCGCTACGCCTTCAAGACGCCGACCCTGCGCAATGTCGACGAGCGCGGCAGCTACATGCATGACGGCTCGCTCCGCAGCCTGGAGGCGGTGATCGACCTCTACGACCGCGGTGGCATCGACCGCCCGAGCCGCTCCCGCGAGATCAGGCCTCTCTCGCTCAGCCCGGACGAGAAGGCGGATCTCCTCGCTTTCCTCCAGACCCTGACATCGGGCCCCTCGACCGCGCCGGTCGTGGCCGAGCTGACGGAAACCCCGCCGCGGCCTTAAGACATCCCGACCTGATTAGGAATCGCTTCGCGGAGGCGGATGGCGCACCGGCGCGGCCGAGCCACGATCACGGACGATCAGCGGAAGAGCGGCAGGCAGCTGCCGAGAAGGGCGAGCCCCGAGACGAGGAACAAGCCACCGCAGGTCTCGCAAGCCTGGGCACGCAGCCCCGCGCGCGGCGCGGCGGCCGCCAGGGCGATACCGAGACCGAGGCTCACGACGCTTGCGATGCCGACCATTCAGGATCCTCCAAGCTCGACCGCAGTCGAGTCATTGCAAGAAATCCTGAGCAGAGGCTTAAGTTCACTTTGCGAATTCGATCGGTGCGCATCGGGGCGCGACTGGGGCCCCTTTTTGCACGGTTCCCACAGCGTTAACCGTCTCGGTAAAGAACTCTTAACGCAACCTTGTCGATCAAAGTGAACCGTTCGTAAATGCCGATGTCGGCGAGACAGAGCCGCAGTTCGGCGAGGCTTCCATGCGGGCGGTCCGGAGTATCAAGGGGCGTTTGGGCACCGCGGCGGCTCTTGCCGTCCCGCTCGCGGCCTTCGCGACGGAGGCCAGCGCGCACGTCAAATGGTTCTGCGCCTACGACGTCGCCGGCCAACCGCGTGGACTCGCAGAGGTGCTCTGCGCCGACTTCGAGTGGCTCACGGGCCTCGCGCTGGCCTGCCTGATGCTCGGCTGCCTCGCCGAAGGCACGCCCCTCGGCATCGCGCTCCTCAACGCCCTCGACCGGGTCACCACTCGCATCCGCACCGACACCCACCTCCTGGTACGGGTCACCCTTGGCTTCTTCTTCGTCTCGCTCTGGTCGCTCGGCGGCATCATCCTGACGCCTGAGCTGACGACCGACGCGGCCTGGATCCCCTGGTTGCAGCTCGGCCTCGCCGGCCTGCTGATCTCGCCGCGCACGACGCCCCTCGTCGGCTTCGGCATCGTCTTCCTGTTCGCCTACGCCACCGCGCAGTACGGCGCCTTCCACCTCGCCGACTATCCCGTCTTCCTCGGCGTGGCCGCCTATCTGATCCTGACCGGCCTCGGCATCAGCGTGCTCGGCCTGCGCCCGATCGACGTGGTGCGCTGGACCGCTGCGATCACCCTGATGTGGGCCTCGGTCGAGAAATGGGCCTATCCCCACTGGACCGACCCGCTGATCGCGGCCAAGCCCGCCATGACGATGGGCGCCTCGCCCGAGCTGTTCATGAAGGCGGCCGGCGTCATCGAGTTCACCCTCGCCTTTGCCCTGATCTGGACGCCGCTGGTGCGGCGGACGAGTGCGATCATCCTGGCCGGCATCTTCGTCTCGGCGGTCTTCGAGTTCGGCAAAGTCGACGCCATCGGCCATTCCGGCATCATCGTGGTCCTGCTCGCCATCGCCGCCGACGATGTCCGCGCCGCCGCCAGCCGCCGGCAGGTGGTGCTTGCCCCGGCCTATTACGGCGCCGCGCTCGCCGGCTTCCTCGCCCTCTATTATGTCGGCCACGCCCTGCTCTTCGGTGGCCCGGCCGAGCTCACCGGCATGCCGGTGATCTGAGAGGGCGCGCCCGTCGTCACCGCAGGGCGGCGGGGTCTCAGCGGCCCGCGAACATCGGGCCGAACACGTCGGTGATCCCGCTGATGGTGATCTGGGTGCCGACGCAGAGGAGCAGGAAGGCGAAGAGCCGCCCGAGCACTCGGGCCCCCACCGGCCCGATCAGGCTGACCACCCGGTCGGCGGAGGCGTAAAGCAGGACCACCGTGACCGCGACGCAGAGCGCGGCGACCGAGACGCCGACATAGAAGGCGATCCGGTCGGCCGGCAGCGCGGGGCGGTTCGAGCCGAGTGTGATCGCGACCGCGATGGTGCCGGGCCCGGTGGTGAAGGGCAGGGTCAGCGGAAAGAAGGCGATCTCGGCCAGCGCCTCGCGTCCTCGCCGCGTGGATTCGGTGCTGACCGGCGGCCCGGCCCCGGCCGCCCCCACCTCGGCCTGTTTGCGGGCCTCCCGCGCCTCCGGCCGGTTGAGCAGGCCCCAGGCGGAGGCCGCGACCACCAGGCCGCCCGCGATGCGCAGTGCTCCGAGCGAGACGCCGAAGAAGCTCAGGATCGGCGCGCCCGCCCAGAGCGCGGCGACCATCACCAGGGCCGCATAGAACCCGATCCGGCGGGCCAGCTCGATGCGCTCGGCATGGCTGTTGGCCGCCGTCACCTGCGCAAAGATCAACGATCCGCCGACCGGGTTGACGATGGAGAACAGGCTCGACAGCGCGAGCAGGAAGCTCTGGAGGGCCGACTCGATGGGCATGGTTCGCTCCGCGTCGAACGCGGCTAACGCAACCGGCGCCTCGCGGGAAGACGACGGACGTGCCGTCGCCGGCGCGGGACCCTGGACCCTGGCTCAGCCCGGTGCCGGCGCCGGCACGAGCACCCGCGCCGGGGCGAGCCGCCGGGCGCGGCGAACCTGCTGCACGGCGACCGGTCGGTAGAGCTGCTTCGTCGCATCCACCACGTGCAGGCCGGCGAGCGGCATGGCGAGCGAGGTGCCGAAGCGCTCCCAGGCGGGGGCCGTGCGCAGCATCAGGCGGGAGCGGACCGGAGGCATGTACAGGGTCTCGGCCCAGCCCTCCGGCGAGAACAGGGTGTCGCGCATCAGGCGGCCGAGCTGCGAGCGGCTATAGGGCTGGCCGTGGCCGAAGGGCGTGGCCTCGCGGCGGGCCCAGACGCCTCGCCGGTTCGGCACCACCAGGATCATCCGGCCGCCCGGCGTCAGCGTGCGCCAGACCTCCTGCAGCAGCTCGGTGGGACTCTCCACCGATTCAAGGGCGTGGACGAGGATGACCCGGTCCACGGCAGCCTCCGGAAGCGGCATCATGGTCGGGTCGGCCAGCGCCGAGCAGGAGCGGCCGGCGCCGGGCCAGTTCACCACCCCCTGCGTCGCCGGCATGAAGGCGAGGGTGCGCTCGGCGATGCAGTGCACGGGACCGAGATAGGGCGTGGCGTAGCCGATCCCGAGCACGCGCAGGCCCGAGACGGAACCGAGGAATCCGTGGATCGCGCGGCCGACAATGCGGTGAGTCACCGCGCCGAGGGGGCTGGCGTAGAAGGCCCGCAAGTCGGTAACGTCGAGGCGCATCAGGGTTCGCGGGACTTCGGTTCGGGACGGACGGGCCCGCGCGCCGGCGCCCGCCCTGCTTCAATGGGGAGCCGGACGCGTCCCGGCAAGTTCCGAGGCGGTGATCGTTGCCGGAACCCACGGGTTCCCGTTACGGTTGTCTGCCGAAGCCCGCGGCGACGGATCCGACAGGGAGAGACCGGTTGAGCGCGGAGATCCGCACCTTCCTCTGCCGCAGCGACAATGTCGGCGTCCTGCTGCGCGATTCCCGGACAGGTGCCTGCGCGGCGATCGACGTGCCGGAGGCCGGCCCCGTGCTGCGGGCTCTCGGCGAGACCGGCTGGCGCCTCACCGACATCCTCGTCACCCATCGCCATATCGACCATATCGAGGGTATTCCTGAGGTGCGGCGCACGACCGGCGCCCGCCTCACCGCCCCGGCCAGGGCGCGGGAGGCAGTGCCGGATGCCGACACCTATGTCGGCGAAGGCGACCGTGTGCGCGTCGGCGACCTCGAAGCGGAGGTCTGGGAGACGCCCGGGCACTGCCTCGACCACGTCACCTACCATTTCGCCGAGGCCGGCCTCGCCTTCGCGGGGGACACCCTGTTCACCCTCGGCTGCGGCCGGGTAATGGAGAGCCCGCCCGAGACCCTGTGGCATTCGCTGCGCCGGTTCGAGGGGCTGCCCGGCGCTACACAGATCTTCAGCGGGCACGACTACGTACTCTCGAATGCGCGCTTCGCCCTCGCCGCCGAGCCCGGCAATGCCGCCCTGCGCGCCCGCGCCGCAGAGGCCGAGCGCGCCCAGGCCGAGGGCCGCTTCTTGGTGCCGTCCACCCTGGAGCAGGAACGGGCCACGAACCCCTTCCTGCGCAGTGGGGAGGCAGCTCTTGCAGAATCGGTCAATATGCCTGCCGGGACCGACCCCGAAACGGTGTTCGTCGCCCTTCGGGCGTGGAAGAACCGCTTCTGAACCGGTGACGACAAGAAAAATTTGTTGCGTTCTCAAACAGAAATGAACATACGGACCCTGAGGGGTCTGAATGGCCCCTCCAAAGAGACTCCCGGGGGGAGATCTTGAGATTCACTGAAGCGCGGGCCCGCTTCACCGGTCAGATGGGGGTTCGTCTCGCCCTACCACCTTTCCACTTCCCGCCTGCCCCTTCCTTTCGTTCATCCGGAATCGGAACGATCGCGCGACGCGTCGGAGGAAGCGGCCAGTCAGGCTGAGCAAGCCGGCAACGAGGTCACAGCCCTCCATGCCGGCGGCAAATCCGCTCCGCGGCCAGGCTCTCTGCGGCCTCGGCCCGCACCCGTCTCGGCGGACGTGCGCCTTCTGGGCATCGCTACGGAGCATCTCGCGCGTCTCGGCCCGAAGCGCGTGACGGTGGTCGCGGTCGCTGCCGAAGCCGGCATGACCCATGCCAATGTCTATCGCTACTTCCCGTCGAAGGACGCCCTCCTCGACGCGGTGGCCGGGCGCTGGCTGCGCGACATCGAGGCGCATCTCGCCGACATCGCGGATGCACCCGACCCCGCCGACGACAAGATCGAGCGGCTGCTGACGGCGCTGGCGACCCTGCAGCGGGACGCCCTGGCGCAGGAGCCCAATCTCTTCGCCGTCCATCTCGATGCCACGGTCGCAGCCCGGCCCATCGCCCGGCGCCACCGGGTGCGCCTGCGCAGTTTGGTCGAGCGTGTGGTCGAGGAAGGGATCGTCGGCGGGACTTTCTCGGCGCGGGACCGGGAACGGGCGATCGCCTACATCTTCGACGCGAGCTACCGCTTCACGCACCCCCTGGCGATCCAGCACGATGCCGACGTGCCGCGGGACCTGATCGAAGCCCGCTTCGGCGCGGTGATCCACGCTATTCAGCGCGTGCTGCGCACCGGCGTGCTCTGACACGGGAACAGGTCCGACCAACGGCCGGCCCTAACCCTCGGCCAGTCCGCGAATCCCGCTTCCGCCCTCCGCCGAACCTCCCGTTCGAGCCTGCCGGCCGCATCGCTCCGCGAGGCCGGCGCAGAGCGAAATGACAACATCCAAAATCTGTCATCAAAGCTTTGCCGCCCAACCCCGGGCGGTTTGATCAGACTTAAGCGCCTCCACCGGCTGAGCTTTTCGAATGAGCGGCCGGCCATCGCCGAGCCTGCGCCACTGGCCTGATGCATGCTTGCTGGACCTTCGTCGGGTTGAAGCAGAGGTGCTTTTCGGCCACACAGCCGCCCGAACGAACCGGCCGCCCGGGGCACGCACCCCGCGCCCGCTCCGCACGCGTCGCGTACCCCGCGTACCCGCATCAACTGACCGTCGATCCAGGCACAGCAGAGGTTCTGACCACATGGCACGCAGCAAGATCGCGCTCATCGGGGCTGGCCAGATCGGAGGGACGCTGGCGCATCTGGCCGGGCTGAAGGAGCTCGGCGATGTCGTGCTGTTCGACATCGCGGACGGCGTCCCGCAGGGCAAGGGCCTCGACATCGCCGAGTCCGCTCCCGTCGACGGCTTCGACGCCAAATTCTCCGGCGCCAGCGACTACGCGGCGATCGAGGGCGCCGACGTGATCATCGTGACCGCCGGCGTGCCGCGCAAGCCGGGCATGAGCCGCGACGACCTCATCGGCATCAACCTCAAGGTCATGGAGTCGGTCGGCCAGGGCATCAAGCAATATGCCCCGAACGCCTTCGTGATCTGCATCACCAACCCGCTCGACGCGATGGTCTGGGCGCTGCAGAAGTTCTCGGGGCTGCCCGCCAACAAGATCGTCGGCATGGCCGGCGTGCTCGACTCCGCCCGCTTCCGCCACTTCCTGGCCGACGAGTTCAAGGTTTCGGTCGAGGACGTCACCGCCTTCGTGCTCGGCGGCCATGGCGACGACATGGTGCCGCTGGTGCGCTACTCGACGGTGGCCGGCGTGCCGCTGCCCGATCTGGTCAAGCTCGGCTGGACCACCCAGGAGAAGCTCGACGCCATGGTCGAGCGGACCCGCAAGGGCGGCGGCGAGATCGTCAACCTGCTCAAGACCGGCTCGGCCTTCTACGCACCTGCGGCGTCCGCGATCGCGATGGCCGAGAGCTACCTGCGCGACAAGAAGCGCGTCCTGCCCTGCGCCGCCCACCTGTCCGGCCAGTACGGCATCGACGGCCTGTTCATCGGCGTGCCGATCGTGATCGGCGCCGCGGGCGTCGAGCGCGTCCTCGAGGTCGAGTTCAACGCCGACGAGAAGGCGATGTTCGACAAGTCGGTTGCCTCGGTGAAGGGGCTGATCGAGGCGTGCAAGGGCATCAACGGCGCCCTCGCCTGAGCCATTCGCGCGGCGCGCGCGGCTCTGGTATCCCAGCGCCGCGCGTACCCTGACTCGGGCTGAAGCCCTTCGTTGCGGACGCGAGGAGGACGCCAATGAACATCCACGAATATCAAGCCAAGGGGGTGCTGCGCGAGTTCGGCCTGCCGGTCTCGCGTGGTGTCGCGATCTTCAAGCCCGAGGAGGCTGCGGCCGCGGCTGACGAACTCGGCGGGCCGGTCTGGGTGGTGAAGAGCCAGATCCATGCGGGCGGCCGCGGCAAGGGCACCTTCAAGGGGGCTCCCGCCGGCGCCAAGGGCGGCGTGCGCGTCACCAAGTCGAAGGACGAGGTGGTGCAGTTCGCCTCCGAGATGCTCGGTGGGACGCTGGTGACCGTGCAGACCGGCGAGGCCGGCAAGCAGGTCAACCGCCTCTACATCGAGGAAGGCGCCGCGATCGCCGCCGAGTTCTATCTGTCGATGCTCGTCGACCGCGCCACCGGGCAGGTCGCCTTCGTGGTCTCGACGGAAGGCGGCATGGATATCGAGCAGGTCGCTCACGACACGCCTGAGAAGATCGTCACCTTCTCGGTCGATCCGGCCACCGGCATCATGCCCCATCACGGCCGCGCGGTCGCCAAGGCGCTCGGCCTCTCCGGCGCCCAGGCCAAGGAAGCGGGCGAGCTGACGGAGAAGCTCTACCGGGCCTTCACGGCCAAGGACATGAGCATGCTCGAGATCAACCCGCTGGTGCTCACCGGCGACGGCCATCTCAAGTGCCTCGACGCCAAGATCTCCTTCGACTCGAACGCGCTCTACCGCCACCCCGACATCGTGGCGCTCCGCGACGAGACGGAGGAGGATGCCAAGGAGATCGAGGCCTCCAAGTACGACCTCGCCTATATCGCGCTCGACGGCACGATCGGCTGCATGGTCAACGGCGCCGGCCTCGCCATGGCCACCCTCGACATCATCAAGCTCTACGGCGAGGAGCCGGCGAACTTCCTCGATGTCGGCGGCGGCGCGAGCGAGGAGAAGGTCACGGCGGCCTTCAAGATCATCACCGCCGACCCGCAGGTGAAGGGCATCCTGGTCAACATCTTCGGCGGGATCATGAAGTGCGACGTCATCGCCCGCGGCGTGATCGCGGCGGTGAAGGCGGTGGGCCTGGAGGTTCCGCTGGTGGTGCGCCTTGAGGGCACCAACGTCGAGGAAGGCAAGGAGATCATCCGGAGTTCCGGCCTCAACGTCATCCCGGCCGACGATCTCGACGACGCCGCCCAGAAGATCGTCGCCGCGGTGAAGGGAGCCTGATCCGATGTCCGTCATGATCGACGCCAACACCAAGGTCATCTGCCAGGGCTTCACCGGCAAGAACGGCACCTTCCACTCCGAGCAGGCCATCGCCTACGGCACCAAGATGGTCGGCGGGACGAGCCCCGGCAAAGGCGGCTCGACCCATCTCGGCCTGCCCGTGTTCGACACGGTGGCCGAGGCCCGTGAGAAGACCGGCGCCGACGCCTCGGTCGTCTACGTGCCGCCGCCGGGCGCCGCGGACGCGATCTGCGAGGCGATCTCGGCCGAGATCCCGCTCATCGTCTGCATCACCGAGGGCATTCCGGTGCTCGACATGGTGCGGGTGAAGCGGGCGCTCGCCGGCTCCAAGTCGCGCCTCGTCGGCCCGAACTGCCCCGGCATCGTCACCGCCGGCGAATCGAAGATCGGCATCATGCCGGCCAACATCTTCCGTCCGGGCTCGGTGGGCATCGTGTCGCGCTCCGGCACGCTGACCTACGAGGCGGTGTTCCAGACCTCGAACGCGGGCCTCGGCCAGACCACAGCGGTCGGCATCGGCGGCGACCCGGTCAAGGGCACCGAGTTCATCGACGTGCTGGAGCTGTTCCTGGCCGACCCGAAGACCGAGTCGATCGTGATGATCGGCGAGATCGGCGGCTCGGCCGAGGAAGAGGCCGCGCAGTTCCTGAAGGACGAGGCCAAGCGCGGCCGCAAGAAACCGATGGTCGGCTTCATCGCCGGCCGCACGGCGCCTCCGGGCCGCCGCATGGGCCATGCCGGCGCGATCATCTCGGGCGGCAAGGGCGGCGCCGAGGACAAGATCGCGGCGATGGAGGCGGCAGGCATCCGCGTCTCCCCCTCACCGGCGCGGCTCGGCTCGACCCTGGTCGAGGTGCTGAAGGGCTGAAGCGTTCCGTCCCGCCCGGCGCGGGACGGCAGCGCTCCGGTCGAATGGATCGGGATGGGCGCCGGCCGCGCATCCCGATCCGGATCTCTTTGATGACGGACGCGCCCCCCGCCCCGCGCGGGTCGGCGCGTCCCGACGGTTGAGGGCGGTCCGCCCGCGATGCGGGCCGCACACCCGAGCAGGATGGACGGACCATGGCACGCCAGGACCTGAACGAAGCGCTCCTCGAAACCTCGTTCCTCTACGGCGGCAACGCCACCTATATTGAGGAGCTGCAGGCGGCCTACGCGCGCAACCCGGCCTCCGTCGATCCCGAGTGGCAGAACTTCTTCAAGGCGCTCGGCGAGGACGAGACGCTGGTGGAGAAGAACGCCGCCGGCGCCTCCTGGACCAAGCCCAACTGGCCGGTGCCGCTGAACGGCGAGATCGTCTCGGCACTCGACGGCAACTGGGCGGCCCTGGAGAAGGGCCTCGGCGACAAGATTCTGGCGCGTGATGCCAAGCCCGGCAAGCCCGTGGACGGCGCCGCGGTCGTGGCCAAGACCGGCGTCTCGGTCGAGCAGGCCACCAAGGATTCCGTCCGCGCGATCATGCTGATCCGCTCCTACCGCATGCGCGGCCACCTGCATGCCAAGCTCGATCCGCTGGGGCTGGCGCCGCGCGGCGACCACGAGGAGCTGCATCCGCAGCATTACGGCTTCACCGAAGCCGACTGGGACCGCCCGATCTTCCTCGACAACGTGCTCGGCCTGGAATTCGGCACGATCCGCGAGATCGTGGACATCCTGGAGCGGACCTACTGCCAGACGCTCGGCGTCGAGTTCATGCACATCTCGGACCCGGCTGAGAAGGCGTGGCTGCAGGAGCGCATCGAGGGCAAGGACAAGGAGATCTCCTTCACGCCGGAAGGGCGCCGGGCGATCCTGAACAAGCTGATCGAGGCGGAGGGCTTCGAGAAGTTTCTCGACCTCAAATATACCGGCACCAAGCGCTTCGGCCTCGACGGCGGCGAGGCGATGATCCCGGCTCTCGAACAGATCATCAAGCGCGGCGGCGCGCTCGGCGTCCGCGAGATCGTGCTCGGCATGGCCCATCGCGGCCGGCTGAACGTTCTGACGAACGTGATGGCCAAGCCCTTCCGGGCGGTCTTCCACGAGTTCAAGGGCGGCTCGGCCTCGCCGGCCGAGGTCGAGGGCTCGGGCGACGTGAAGTACCATCTCGGCGCGTCCTCCGACCGCGCCTTCGACGGCAACAACGTCCACCTCTCGCTCACCGCCAACCCCTCGCACCTGGAGATCGTCGATCCCGTCGTGCTGGGGAAGGTGCGCGCCAAGCAGGACCAGTGGGCCAAGCCCAATGTCGAGCGCCGCACGGTGCTGCCGCTGCTCATCCACGGCGACGCGGCCTTCGCCGGCCAGGGCGTGGTGGCCGAGTGCCTCGGCCTGTCCGGCCTCAAGGGCCACCGCACCGGCGGCTCGGTGCACTTCATCATCAACAACCAGATCGGCTTCACCACCGATCCGCGCTTCTCGCGCTCTTCGCCCTACCCGTCCGACGTGGCGAAGATGGTCGAGGCGCCGATCTTCCACTGCAACGGCGACGATCCGGAGGCGGTGACCTTCGCGGCCAAGGTCGCGGTCGAGTACCGCCAGAAGTTCGGCAAGCCGGTCGTGATCGACATGCTCTGCTACCGCCGCTTCGGGCACAACGAGGGCGACGAGCCGGCCTTCACCCAGCCGAAGATGTACCAGCGCATCCGCAAGCACCCGACCGCGCTGGAGAGCTACGGCCGCAAGCTCGTCGAGAACGGCACCCTGAGCCAGGAGGCGCTCGACGCCCGCAAGGCCGAGTTCCGCGAGATGCTCGACAGCGAGCTCGACATCGCCACGAACTACAAGGCCAACAAGGCCGACTGGCTCGACGGGCGCTGGTCCGGCTTCAAGGCCGTGCACGAGGACGTGGACGATCCCCGCCGCGGCCGCACCGCCGTGCCGGCCGAGACGCTGCGCGAGATCGGGCAGCGGATCACGCAGTCGCCCCCCGGCTTCCACCTGCACCGCACGATCCAGCGCTTCCTCGACAACCGTGCCAAGGCGGTGGAGACGGGCGTCGGCATCGACTGGGCGACCGCCGAGGCGCTGGCCTTCGGCTCGATCCTGCTCGACGGCAACCGGGTCCGCCTCTCGGGCCAGGATGTCGAGCGCGGCACCTTCTCGCAGCGTCACGCCGTGGTGATCGATCAGGAGAACGAGCAGCGCTACACGCCGCTGAACTCGATCCGCGAGGGCCAGGCGAATATCGAGATCATCAATTCGATGCTCTCCGAGGAGGCGGTGCTCGGCTTCGAGTACGGCTACTCGCTGGCCGAGCCCAACGCCCTGGTGCTCTGGGAGGCGCAGTTCGGCGACTTCGCCAACGGCGCGCAGGTCGTCATCGACCAGTTCATCGCCTCCGGCGAGCGCAAGTGGCTGCGCATGTCGGGCCTCGTGATGCTGCTGCCGCACGGCTACGAGGGCCAGGGACCGGAGCACTCCTCCGCCCGCCTCGAGCGCTACCTGCAGGGCTGCGCCGAGGACAACATGCAGGTCGCCAACTGCACGACGCCGGCCAACTACTTCCACATCCTGCGCCGGCAGCTGAAGCGCGACTTCCGCAAGCCCCTCATCCTGATGACGCCGAAGTCGCTGCTGCGCCACAAGCGGGCGGTCTCGCCCCTCGACATGCTCAGCGACGGCTCGACCTTCCACCGCATCCTGTGGGACGACGCGGAGCACGAGGGCAGCGAGATCAAGCTCGTGCGCGACGACAAGATCCGCCGCGTCGTGCTCTGCTCGGGCAAGGTCTATTACGACCTTCTGGAGGAGCGCGAGAAGCGGGGGCTCAACGACATCTACCTCCTGCGCGTCGAGCAGCTCTACCCGTTCCCGCTCAAGGCGCTCGCCACCGAGATGGCCCGGTTCCGCAACGCCGAGGTGATCTGGTGCCAGGAGGAGCCCAAGAACATGGGCGCCTGGAGCTTCGTCGAGCCCTATCTCGAATGGGTGCTGGGCCAGGCCAACGCCTCGGTGAAGCGTCCGCGCTATGTCGGCCGCCCGGCCTCGGCCTCGACCGCGGTCGGCCTGATGTCGAAGCATCAGGCCCAGCTCCAGGCCTTCCTCAACGAGGCACTGGCGGTCTGACCGTTACGAAGAGCCTCACGGCGATGGCCTACTTCCTCCTGCGCCTCGCGCCGCCGCGTCCGGCCTTCCCGTTCGACGCGACGGAGGCCGAGAAGGCCCTGTTCTCGGAGCATGCGGCCTACTGGCTGGAGCGGGCCGCCGCGGGAGAGGCCATCGCGGTCGGGCCCGTCTTCGAGGTCGGGGGCGCCTGGGGCCTCGCCCTCGTCGAGGCGGAGGACGAGGCCCGAGCCCAGGAACTCGGCGCCGCCGATCCCGTCATCGAGGCGCAGGCGGGCTTCGCCTACACCGTCTCGCCCGTTCCATCCCTGATCCTGCGGCGCCCGTAAGCCGCGGCCCGATAGCCAGAGGAGGCCCCCGCGCGGGGCAGTGAGAGCATGGCAACCGACATCCTCGTCCCGACGCTCGGTGAATCCGTGAGCGAGGCCACGATCGGCCGCTGGTTCAAGAAGCCCGGCGACACGGTCACCGCCGACGAGCCCCTGGTGGAGCTCGAGACCGACAAGGTGACGCTGGAGGTGAATGCCCCCGCGGCCGGCCAGCTCGGCGAGATCCTGGTGAAGGACGGCGAGACCGTCGAGCCCGGCGCCATCCTCGGCTCGATCGTCGAGGCGGGCGCCGGCGGCGCCAAGAGTGAAACGAAGAGCGAGGCCAAGCCGGCGCCGAAGCAGGCTGCCGAGACCAAGGCCGAGAGCCGCAGCGAGGCGCCCAAGCAATCCTCGGCGAGCTACGGCAGCCACGGCGACGCGGCTCCGCCGAGCCGCCCGGTCGGCGATAACGGCCCGGCGGTGGCCAAGCTCGCCCGCGAATCCGGCATCGACCCGGCGGGCGTGAACGGCAGCGGCAAGGACGGCCGCGTCACCAAGGGCGACATGCTCGGCGCCATCGCCAAGGGCGGCTCGGCCGGCGCGTCGCAGCCCGCCCAGAAGGAGGCCCGCCCGACCCTGCCGCGCGCGCCCTCCGCGCCGGACGATGCCGCGCGCGAGGAGCGCGTGCGCATGACGAAGCTGCGCCAGACCATCGCGCGCCGCCTCAAGGACGCGCAGGACACCGCGGCGATGCTGACGACGTTCAACGACGTCGACATGTCGGCCGTGATGGCGATGCGCACGCAGTACAAGGACGTGTTCGAGAAGAAGCACGGCACGAAGCTCGGCTTCATGGGCTTCTTCACCAAGGCGGTGATCGGCGCCCTCAAGGACGTGCCGGCGGTCAACGCCGAGATCGACGGACAGGACCTCGTCTACAAGAACTATTACCACATCGGCATCGCCGTCGGCACCGACAAGGGCCTCGTCGTGCCGGTGGTGCGGGACGCCGACGACCTCTCGATCGCCGGCATCGAGAAGACGATCGCCGGCTTCGGCAAGAAGGCCCGCGACGGCAAGCTCTCCATCGAGGAGATGCAGGGCGGCACCTTCACCATCACCAACGGCGGCATCTACGGCTCGCTGATGTCGACGCCGATCCTCAACGCGCCGCAATCGGGCATCCTCGGCATGCACCGCATCGAGGAGCGGCCGGTGGTGCGGGGCGGCAAGATCGAGGCGCGGCCGATGATGTACCTCGCCCTCTCCTACGACCACCGCATCGTGGACGGGAAGGAGGCCGTGACCTTCCTGGTTCGGGTGAAGGAGGCCCTGGAGGATCCGGCGCGCCTCGTCCTGGACCTCTGAGCAACGCGAAGGCCGCGCCATGCCCGAGATCGCCGACAAGGTCGCCGTCGTCACCGGCGGCAGCCGCGGCATCGGCCGCGCCGTCGCGCTTCTGGCGGCCCGGCGCGGCTGGCGGGTCTGCCTGAGCTACGTCTCGGACGCGGCCTCCGCGGAGCGCGTGGTCGCCGCGATCGCGGCCGAGGGCGGCCAGGCCTGCGCGGTGCGGGCCGATGTCGGCGCGGAGGCGGAGGTCGTCGCGCTGTTCGCGGCGGCCGACCGGCTCGGCACGGGGGCGGGCCTCGTCAACAATGCCGGCGTGGTCGATGTCGCCGCCCGGGTCGAGGCGATGGAGGCGGAGCGCCTCCACCGGATGATGCGCGTGAACGTGGTCGGCAGCCTGCTCTGCGCCCGCGAGGCGGTGCGGCGGATGTCGACCCGCAACGGCGGCCGGGGCGGGGCGATCGTCAACCTCTCCTCCGTGGCGGCCCGGCTCGGCGGGGCCGGGCAATATGTCGACTACGCCGCCGCGAAGGGGGCGATCGACACCGCCACCCTCGGCCTCGCCCGCGAGGTCGCCGAGGAGGGCATCCGCGTCAACGCGGTGGCGCCCGGCATCATCGACACCGAGATCCATGCGAGCGGCGGCCAGCCCGACCGGGCTTGGGCGCTGGCGCCGCAGATCCCGATGAAGCGGCCCGGGACGGCGGAGGAGGTCGCCGCGCCCATCGTCTGGCTGCTCTCCGACGAGGCCGCCTACACCACGGGCGCCGTCCTGCAAGTCACCGGGGGCCGCTGAGGTGCGGCCCCGCCAGGATCGCCCCGCGGACCGGGGCATCGCCGAACAACGGTTAGGAACGAACGGACCATGAGCGCTTACGATCTCGTCGTCATCGGCACCGGCCCCGGGGGCTATGTCTGCGCCATCCGCGCGGCCCAGCTCGGCCTGCGGACCGCGGTGGTCGAGAAGCGGGCGACCCATGGCGGCACCTGCCTCAATGTCGGCTGCATCCCGTCCAAGGCCCTGCTCCACGCCTCGGAGGCCTTCGAGGAGGCCAACCATCACTTCGCCGATCTCGGCATCGAGGTGAGCGGGGTGAAGCTCGATCTGAAGAAGATGATGGGCTTCAAGGACGAGGGCGTCGCCGGCAACACCAAGGGCGTCGAGTTCCTGCTGAAGAAGAACAAGGTCGACAGCTACCAGGGCACCGGCCGCATCGCCGGCGCGGGCCGGGTCGAGGTCGTCTCCGAGGACGGCGGCAACCGGATGCTGGAGACGAAGAACATCGTCATCGCCACGGGCTCGGACGTCGCCGCGCTGCCCGGCGTCGCGATCGACGAGCGGATCGTGGTCTCCTCCACCGGCGCCCTCGCGCTCGGCGCGGTCCCGAAGAAGCTCCTCGTCATCGGCGCGGGCGTGATCGGGCTCGAGCTCGGCTCGGTCTGGCGGCGGCTCGGCGCCGAGGTCACCGTGGTCGAGTATCTCGACCGGGTGCTGCCGGGGATGGACGGCGAGGTCGGCAAGCAGTTCCAGCGCATCCTGACCAAGCAGGGCCTCGCCTTCCGGCTGTCCACCAAGGTCACCGGCGTCGAGGTGGCCAAGAAGGGCGCCAAGGTCACCGTGGAGCCGGCGGCCGGCGGCCAGGCCGAGGTGCTGGAGGCCGACGTGGTGCTCGTCGCCATCGGCCGCGTGCCCTACACGGCCGGGCTCGGCCTGGAGACCGTCGGCGTGCAGATGGACAACAAGGGCCGGATCCAGACCGATTCGCACTTCGCCACGAACGTGACCGGCATCTACGCCATCGGCGACGTGATCGCCGGTCCGATGCTCGCCCACAAGGCCGAGGACGAGGGCGTCGCCGTGGCCGAGATCCTGGCGGGCCAGTCGGGCCACGTGAATTACGGGGTGATCCCGAACGTGGTCTACACCTTCCCGGAGGTCGCCTCGGTCGGCAAGACCGAGGAGGAGCTGAAGAAGGACGGCATCGCCTACAATGCCGGCAAGTTCCCCTTCACGGCGAACGGCCGCGCCAAGGCCAACGGCACCACGGACGGCTTCGTGAAGATCCTGGCGGATGCGGCCAGCGACCGGGTGCTCGGCGTGCACATCGTCGGCGCGGATGCCGGCAACCTGATCGCCGAGGTGGCGGTGGCGATGGAGTTCGGCGCGAGCTCCGAGGACATCGCCCGCACCTGCCACGCGCATCCGACCCTCACCGAAGCCGTCAAGGAAGCCGCCCTCGCGGTCGCCAAGCGCGCCATCCACGTCTGAGCGCGATCCACGGCTGAGCGCCATCCGGCGCCGGCCGGCCACCGCGCCGGAGCCGGGCCCCCACATGGTTTCGGCTCCGCGCGTCTTGTGACGCCGGAGGCCTGGCTGGAGGGAGACGCGGGACGCCGCGGAACCCAAACTCATGTGCGTACGGATACCGAGTTCCCCGGCGTCCCGCGGACGAGGGGGCGGGGATCCGCCGGCCTCGTCCGTCTATGCGTCGCGGTCTCTTGCTCACCTGCATCGACCCCGATCGTGGCGGACTGCGTAGCGCCGTTGCCCGGCTCGCCCAGCCTCACCCCGGCAGACTTGAAGCGTCGTGCACCGGACCTCGTATTGGGCCCGGCATCGGTTCCAACGACCTGTGCAGGCCGGACTATCGGGGCTGTCCCGTTGTTGATCCGGGCTGGCGCCGAGAACGGCCCTGTGTCGCGCAGAGGCGCCCGGGGCGCCGGCTGACCGGCCGGCGACGCGGGAACCGCCGCGCTGTCCTGGCACGGGCCGTGGTCATGCGGCCCGGGCTCCCTGCGCGCGGCGCGGCGGGTTGCAGGACCCGTCGCGCCGCGGGACAGCACGTGGCTGGGATGTACGTGTTTTGTTCTCGTCTGTCAAGCTTTTTGTCTTAAGGAAGGCCTTTTCGCCCTGCCGCGATGCCCTCCCTCCCCCCTCTGCGGGGGAGGGTGCCGAGCGAATGCGAGGCGGGAGAGGGGAACCCGGCTGCCGGAAGAAGCCCAGCGTCAATGCCGAGCGCGATCCGGCCGCGTCGCACCCCTCTCCCGACCCGCTTCGCGGGCCACCCTCCCCCGCAGAGGGGGGAGGGAGCGCGCGCTTCTAGCGGTCCACCGTTGTCCGGATCAGGCGCGGGCCCCCGCGCCCGGTCCTTTCGGTGGCGAGGCGCTCCGCCCGCCGCGATCCGTCTGTCCTACGAGATCAGATCGAGCTTGGCCGCCTCGATGCCGCTCGCGCGGAGCGTGTCGGGCAGGGCCGAGAAATCCCGGTATCCGGCCTCGCGCGCCATGGCGTCGAGGGCCGTCTGCTCGTCGTCGGCCGAGCCGGTCCAGAGAACCGCGCCGCTCGACTTCTGCCTGATCTGGAAGATGCTCATGACCCGCGTCCCGAAATTCAATTCGCTTGTGCGACCATAACGTTCGCGCGCGATCCGGGTTGCAGGCGGTGCGCGATGTCGCATTTCGGCACCAAGTCTGACCTGTGCGGCCATTGGACCGCGCGGCGCCGTAACTCCGCCGCACGGTCCGGTGTACACTCGGTCGCATCCCGATCGCCGGCCCTGCTCCGCGCACCGGGTGCCGTCTTCGCGCCCGTGAGGCCCGCCGTGTCCGACCGTTCCCGCCGCCTCCTCCTGGGCGCCGCCTGCGCCGCCCTCCTCGCGGCCGCGCCGGCCCGCGCCGTCGAGCCGGCCGGGGTGCCGGATGC